>CANRPU010000013.1 GCA_947632555.1 uncultured Lachnospiraceae bacterium | reverse complement strand
GAACCTAGTCCTAGCCCCAGCCCGAGCGAGGAGCCTAGCCCTAGTCCCAGTGAAGAACCTAGTCCTAGCCCCAGCCCGAGTGAGGAGCCTAGCCCTAGTCCTAGTGAAGGACCTAGTCCTAGCCCCAGCCCGAGTGAGGAGCCTAGCCCTAGTCCCAACGAGGAACCTAGTCCTAGCCCCAGCCCGAGCGAAGAGCCTAGCCCTAGTCCCAGTGAGGAACCTAGTCCTAGCCCCAGCCCGAGCGAAGAGCCTAGCCCCAGCCCGAGTGAGGAGCCTAGTCCTAGTCCCAGCCCGAGCGAGGAGCCTAGCCCCAGCCCGAGCGAGGAGCCTAGCCCTAGTCCCAGTGAGGAACCTAGTCCTAGTCCCAGCCCGAGCGAAGAGCCTAGCCCTAGCCCCAGCCCGAGTGAGGAGCCTAGTCCCAGCCCCAGTCCTGTATCAACGCCGACACCGACTTCCGAGTCAACGCCGACGCCGAGTACAACACCGGAGATGACGCCGAGCACGACGCCTGAGATCACACCGATCTCAATCCCGGAAGAGCCGCCTCAGGTATTGGGACGTAAGAGGCCTCGTATTGTAAGCATTGATGATGAAGCAACACCTTTGGCAGACGGAGCGGTACTTGGCTCCGACAGACGCCCGCAGACCAGTGACGAAAGCGATATGTGGGCAGTTGCCTTCCTGGCATCACTGTCCGGCTTGACGGCATGGCTGCTGGCAGGAAAGAAGAGATCATAAATACCTGATACGGCATAGAAGTAAAGGAGAGGATAACAATGAAAAGAAGAGTAATGGCTTTGATGTTGGCGGGAATCATGGCGCTGTCTTTGGCGGCATGCGGAAGCGCAAACCTCTCTGCGGCTGTGAGGGGGCCTGAAGCGGATGACGGCAGGATTTATATTGATGACGAAGCCGTAGCTCTTGCGGGATCCCTGGCAAGCGAGGGTATGTCAGAGGCTGAGATCGCCAGAGCAGCGGAGCTGCGGGCAATGGCAGTGGAAGCCTTTGACCTGGTAAACGCCAGCAGGATCGCGGCAGGACTGCCGGAGTTGACATGGGATGATTCCCTGGAGGTATGCGCGCAGGTTCGCGCAAGTGAAGCGGCGGTCAGCTTTTCCCATACCAGACCGGACGGTTCCGACTGGTACACCGTAAACAGCGATCTGATGTGGGGTGAGAACCTGGCGAAGGGTTATAAGGATGCTTCCAGTCTGGTAAGCGGCTGGTTAAATTCTCCTACCCACGCGGCAAATATTTTGAGCCCCGAGTTTACAGTCTGCAGCATCGCGGTATATGAGGTGGGCAACAAGCTGTATTTCGCGCAGGAATTTGGATATTAAGATCAAGCTGAAAAACCGGCGTCGTTTGGCGTCGGTTTTTTTATGTCTGAAAAATAGGTTTGTCAGGGAGGAGATCATGTTTGCCTGTAAGAAGATCATGGAAGAAATTGTGGGGGAAGCGATCCGGAAAGGGGAGATTGCGGGAGCGAATGTACTTTTGACGCGGCACGGCAGAGAACTCTGCGGTTTCAGTCTGGGGTACGCGGACAGGGAAGCGGGAATACCTATGGAGCGGGATACGATCTTCAGAATGTTTTCCATGACCAAACCCATTACCGCGGCGGCTGTTCTGATCCTGGCGGAGCGGGGGAAACTGGATCTGTGGGACAATCTTTCCCGCTATATTCCCGCGTTTGCCCATATGCAGGTGATGGGCGCGGACGGAAGCCTGAAAGAGGCGGAACGGGAGATCCGGATCATGGATCTGCTGACTATGACTTCCGGCATACCCTACGGGGATATGGACTGTGAGCCGGCGAGAAGGATGGGGGCGCTGATGGCAGAGCTGGAAGAAGAGAAGAAGATGGGGCGCCCGGCGGACACACTGGAATATTGCCGCAGGATGGCTGAGGTGCCGCTTTGCTTTGAACCGGGGCAACAGTGGCGTTACGGCTTTTCGGCGGATATTTTGGGGGGAGTTGTGGAAACGGCCTCAGGAACCCGTTACGGAAAGTTCCTGGAAAAAGAGATTTTCGCGCCTTTGGGTATGCGGGATACCGGTTTTACGGTGCCGCGTGAGAAGAGGAACCGTTTCGCGGTAAATTATGAGTGGAAAGAAGAAAGCGGCCGTCTGGAGCCTTTTCTTGGGAGCACGCTGGGACTGGATGACTATGAGGAAGGACTGCGGTTTGAGTCCGGCGGAGCGGGGCTGGTATCCACCATCGAAGATTACAGCCGGTTTGCCCATATGCTCCTGCAGGGCGGCAGCCTGAACGGAACGCGTATCCTGGGCAGGAGAACGGTGGAATTTATGCGCAGCAATCATTTAAGTCCGGCGCAGCGCGCTTCCTGCGACTGGGACAGTATGAAAGGGCATGGCTACGGATGTCTGGTCAGGGTATTGGAAAATCCGGGAGAATGGGGAAGCAACGCGGACAGAGGCGAGTTTGGCTGGGACGGCTGGACCGGCAATTATATCACCATGAGCCCCACGGAGGATATGGCGCTGCTGTATTTTATCCAGCGCTGCGGCGCGGGGACAACGGCCGAGGCCAGAAAGCTGCGCATGACGGCTTACGCGGCGATGGAGTAACGAAAGATTCAGCGGCTGCCGTGACGCGGCGCCATGTCACCGTAAAGGGCGCCGAGAGAGCCGGTGGCGATATAGAAACGGCCGAAGACGCGGCAGTCACCGTCAATGCTGTTGATATCCCCAAACATCTGCTTTTCGGTATTCAGGCGCTGCCAGGAGCGTCCCTGGTCCAGTGAACGGTAAAAACCGTAGCGCCCGTCAATACTGCCGCAGATATAAAAGGCTTTGTCTTCGTTGAGATAGCTGCCCCCTTCGCGCAGCAGCCCCATACCGAAGCGGAATACGGCGTCACCTTCCCTGGTCAGCTTTGTTACTTCCAGGGAAGCGTCGTTTTTATGGTATTGTAAGCGGTAGAGGCCAAATCGGTTTAAAGCCAGGTAGAGTACGCCTTCCCTGCCGGATTCCGCGCGGATCTCGATTTTGTTGGCGCAGTCGATCAGACCGAAGTCAACGCTGGGAAAATCGGCCGGAAGCGGGTGACGGTGGAAGGACATGCCGCCGTTGCTGCTGATAAAAAACTGGGAATTATTTCCGAAACCGTACATCAGGGAAGGATCGACGCGGTCGGAGTAGACCTTGAAGGTGGGACAGGCTCCTTCAATGCCCGAAATGCGGGTTTGTGTAAAAGTGAGGCCGCCGTTGTCGCTGGAAACAACCGCGTCCGCGGGCAGCCGCTGCCGTTCCGCGAGGGACCAGACGATATGGGAGCAGTCCGCGGAAAGCGCTGCCCAGCCGGGGTTTACATTGGGGCGCTCTATGCGGGCCAGAAGTCTGTCGATACGGGGCGAGAGCCCGTACGGCATGGA
Organism: uncultured Lachnospiraceae bacterium; assembly: GCA_947632555.1. GTDB lineage: Bacteria > Bacillota > Clostridia > Lachnospirales > Lachnospiraceae > Acetatifactor. The sequence goes on along the minus strand of CANRPU010000013.1, from coordinate 90,879 downwards.
CAGGCGCTCAAAGGTCCGGCACTGGTCGTGGCTGAGGATCAGGCCGCCTTTGGTCAGGCCGGACCAGTTCCCTCTTGGAGTAACGATAACGGTTTCCGGATGCGCATCCGAAAAATCCGCGTTGATGCAGGTGATGTACCGGTTGCCGTCCGCGTCCGCGAAGGAATTGCCGCAGGGTGAATTGAGGTCCGTAAAGGCAAAGCCGCCCAGATCCCCCAGAATGTCGATCACTTTTACCTCTCCCGCGGGAGGACTGTAAATATTCAGGTGCACGGTTTCTTCCAGACCTTCGCAGCAGTCGGAAAACACGGCAACAGGAGCGGTAAGATTGCGTGTGACAAAGATACCGGTTCCCGTGTTGAACCACAGTTCATCCGGACAGAAGGGGTTGCATTTGATATCGCTGAGCCAGTGGATCAGATTGTGCCCGCCGTTACAGCAGGGGCGCATGTATGGGGTGTGAAATTCCATTTTACCGACGGAGAGGTCATGGAGCTTGCACTCCCAGGTTTCCCCGCGGTCGGAAGAAAGAAAGATCATATCGCCGCCGGCTCTGCAGATAGTGGAGCAGGCCACCAGGCCGGGCTTTTGGCAGGAAACAGGAGAATAAGAGGAAGTGATCCCGGAAAGCCCGTAATCCAGCAGGTTCTGTTCCACGGGCAGGGAAAGATTTTCGGTGAGAACATTGCCCGCGTAAGGGGTGATATCCTGATAGCCGTCAATCCGTCCGTCCGCGCCAAAGGAATAGCGCAGGAGCCGTCCGCCGGCCACGGAACCGCAGTCACAGCTGTAGCCGGAGGCCGCGTTCTGGGCGTGTTTTCCGGTCACGGAGCAGGATATGTACAGATACACGCCGTCGTATTCACAGCGCAGTCCCACAAGCCCGGACAGCGGAGAATCGGGAAACGGTTCGGGGCGCGGCATGGGCATGGGTGAGAAATGGCGGCCTTTGTCATAGGATACATAGAGGCTGTGTCCCCTCATGGGGGCGTTTGTGAAGCGCCCGCCGGCCAGTCCCGCCGTGCCGGTTACTACGGTATTGCCGTCCGGAGAAAGCCAGACAAAGGTCATTTCCCGTTCCCCGTTCACGTCAAGGGTTTCCCAGGTGTCCCCCAGGTCCTTACTGCGTAAAAGACCTCCCTTCTGACTGGCGTAGTAAAGGATATTTCCGTCATTTTCATCTGTCAGAAGACGGCTGCCGGTGCCTCTGCCGGGCCAGTTGCCGTGTACGGGAGTGGGAACGGATTTATAAAGAAAGGTATCGCCCCTGTCCTCGGAGATACAGAGCGTACCGTGGGGACTGTGGGGAGTACCGCAGACGATCAAAAGCCTGTCCGGCCGCGTTTCGTCCAGAGCGATGGCCGCCGGATAGGTTTCGCTTAAATCCTGCATGGAAACATGAGAGATCAGATCCTGCCACCGGCCGGAGGCGGGATCATAGCGATAGGTGCCGCCGATATCGGTGCGCGCGTAAAGGATGCCGGCGTGTCTTTTGGAAAAAAGAAATCCGGTTACATAGCCTCCGCCCGGGATCGGCAGATGATGATAGGTATAGGGGATCAGATCGGACATATTTAATCTTCGATATCCTGATCGGCCGCAACGGCGGAAACCACTGAAGAAATAACAGATACGATTACCGCGAACAAAATGATCAGCAGGCCGCCGCCCAACAGTATCAGTTCCATAGCGTACTCCTTGTGTTTTTCTTTTATTATAAACGTTTTCGGACAAAACTACAATAGGCTGTCCGCTAAAACGCGCCGGCGTTATTTGAATATTTCAGACATAAATTGGAAAAATTTTGAATAATCCATGTATACACAAATAAAAGTGGAAAAAAATTCAAATATAGAGTATAATGACATTATTCAAGGGACGGAAGGCAGGGGATCTTTATGGATGAAGAAAAGCTGAATATTCCGAATGCTCAGAGCGCGGCGCCGCAGGATAAGGACGGGAGAAATATGGAACTGTATCTTTATTCGCTGCGGAAGATGGCCGAGCACAATGTGGAGAGCAACCGCACTTTTATGACCGGTTTGTACAATCTGCGCGCCTTTCAGTACAAGGGAGCGGAGGTCATGCGGGAGAACCCCGACCTGAAATACGCCATGATACTGATGGATCTGGCGAATTTTAAAACAGTGAATGAGTTCTGCGGCAGATCCGCCGGGGACGAGCTTTTAAAGTGGATAGCGTCGGCGTTCCGCTCCTATGAGCGGGAACTGGTAGTGGTATCCCACTTCAGGGCCGATATCTTCGCCATGCTTACTCCCTTTGAAAAAGAGGAGGAGCTGGTGGCGATCGTGAAGCAGATCAGTAAGAAGATCGCTGATTTCAAGATCGCCTGCAAGGTGCTGCCGGCTTTCGGCATCTGTATCGCCACGGATCCCTTTATGCCGGTCAGCTATATGAGAGATTACGCTTCTCTGGCCATGAATACCATCAAAGGGAAATTTTACTGCAATTACGCGTTTTTTGATGATAATATGCGAAAGCAGATGCTGTTGGAGAAGCAGATAGAAAACGACATTGTGGAGGCTCTGGAAACGGGGCAGTTTCGTGTATACATTCAGCCCAAGGTCAATATGGAAACGGGCGAGATCATTGACGGAGAAGCGCTGGTCCGCTGGTACCATCCCGAAAAGGGCGTGATCGGGCCGAATGAATTTATCCCTGTACTGGAAAAAAACGGTTTTATCATCAACGTGGATGTTTATGTGTGGACCGAGGTATTCCGGTACATCGGGGAGCGGCTGGAAAAGGGCGAGAAGGTGGTACCCATCTCCATTAATATTTCCAGGCTCCACGTGTATGACGATTCTTTTAAAGAGTGCCTGGTACGGTTAAAGGACGAATATCATGTGCCGCCCTGCTATGTGCCTCTGGAACTGACGGAGAGCGGCTTTGTGAAAACGGCGGATCTGATGTATCAAAACATCAAGGATCTGAAAAAGCATGGGTTCCTTCTTTCCATGGATGACTTCGGAACAGGGTATTCCAGCATGGCCATGCTGCGGACGCAGCCGGTAGACGAGATCAAGATTGATAAGGGCTTTATTGACGATATGAACAATCCCAAGAGCAGGATCGTGGTCAGCAATACGATCAATATGCTCAGGGAACTGAATGTGGAAGTGATCGTGGAAGGCGTGGAGGACAAGGAGCAGCAGGACTTTCTGGTAGAGTGCGGCTGTAAGCGGGCGCAGGGCTTCTACTATTATAAGCCCATGCCCATGGAGGATTTTTTCCGGCTTCTGCAATAACGGCTGATATGGATAAATTGCACAATAACAGACGGGACTGTTGTCAGCAAAATTCACAATTTTTTGTTTCATCGTCAAAAAACGCTGATATTTTTCGGATTTTTCTGCTAAAATGATAGTAGAAGGAGGAAATATCAGTATGTTTGAGATCGGCGAGTATGTAGTTTACGGAAACAACGGTGTCTGCCGGGTGCAGGATATTACCGCTCTGAATATCAGCGGCGCGGATAAAGGAAGGAAATATTATGTGTTAAAGCCTGTGTACGCGGAAACTTCCACAGTCTACCTTCCTGTGGACAACGGACAGACGGCTATGCGCAGGATCCTTTCCAAAACAGAGGCGGACAGCCTTCTGGATTCCATTCCCCAGACGCAGATGCTGGTGATCCGGGATGAAAAAACCATAGAGAATCAATATCGGGAGTGTATGCGGTCCAACAGCTGTGGAGAGTGGATAAAGCTGTGGAAGACACTGTATTTCCGCAGAAAGAGCCGGCTGGAAAAGGGGCATAAGGTAACGGCCCTGGACAGCAGGTATTATAAACTGGCGGAGGAAAAACTCTGCGGGGAGCTGGCGCTGGTACTGGGCGTGGACAAGGAGGAGCTGGCGCAGCATATCGAAGGGCAGTTTCAGTAGACCGCGGAAAAAGAGAAGTTATGATCACCATTAGTCTTTGCATGATCGTAAAAAATGAAGAAAAAGTATTGAAGAGATGTCTGGATTCGGTGGCGGATTTGGTGGAAGAGCTGATCATCGTGGATACGGGTTCCACGGACGGCACAAAAGCGGTCGCGGCGGCTTACCCCAAAGTCCGCCTCTATGATTTTACATGGGTGGATGATTTTTCCGCTGCCAGGAATTTCGCTTTTTCCAAGGCCACCATGGATTATATTTATTCCGCGGATGCGGACGAAGTGCTGGACGAGGTCAACAGAGAGCGCTTTCTGCTTTTAAAGAAGGCCATGCTTCCGGAAGTGGAGATCGTGCAGATGAAATATGGGAATCAGCTGCAGTTCGGAACGGTGTATAACTTTGATGAAGAATACCGGCCCAAGCTGTTTAAGCGGCTGAGGGAGTTTGTCTGGCAGGAACCGGTTCATGAAACGGTGAGGCTTTCTCCCGTGGTATACGACAGCGATATCGTGATCACGCATATGCCGCAGGCTTCCCACGCGGGACGGGATTTCAAGGTCTTTCTGCGGGCGGCAGAGCGGGGAGAACGGCTGTCCGGGCGGCTTTTGAACATGTATGCCAGGGAGTTGTTTTTAGCCGGAGAAGACAAAGATTTCCTGGATGCGGCGGCTCTTTTCGAGAATGCCGCGCGGGATACGGAACGGGATGAGGATACGGTAAAAGAGGCGTGCCTGGTAGCGGCGGCCGCTGCGAAGCGGAGAGGAGATGAAACGGGGTTCTTTAAATACGGCATGAAAGTACTGGCGGCAGGAGGCTGCAGCGAGCTGTGCCGTGAACTGGGAGATTTTTATTTGGAAAAAGAGGACTTTGAGGAAGCGGCGATCTGGTATTATAACGCATGTTATGAAACGGAACCTGCTCTGGCGCTGAAAGCCGCCGGAGAAGAAACGCTTCAAAAGCTGGCCTTCTGCAACGAAAAAATCGCGGCGCGGTAAAGTTTTGGTCAATCTGCCAGAAACACGGGGGTCAAACTTGTGAAAAAAAGCCACTAGGCAAAAATACAAAATCGTGTTACCATACCTATACACCTGTTGAATTGAATGAAACAGCCCGCAGTTCGGGGAACCGGACTGCCATCATTCTATTCAGGAGGTTTTTTTATGCAGAAGATCAGAACAATACTTTTATACAATATGATCATGGCCGCGGCCGTGGCGTTTTTCTTCGCCTTTACCCTGCGGGCGGGGGCGCGGGAGGCGGCCTTTACCCATACCCATGGTACGGCCTGCTATACGGTGCGGGATGTGCCGTGTACCGGCCACAGCGTCACGCACTCTTCGGGAACCGAAACTTTCCACTGTACGCAGTGCGGCGCGCAGAGGCCGCAAAAGGTGGAACTGGACAGGTATTACTGCCCCATGTTAAGGCAGTCCTGGGAAATGAACGGCTATACCCAGTGTACGGTCTGCGGGACCGTTACCTCCCGATGGTCGGGGGATATCGGGAGCCACAGCTATCAGGAAAGAAAACAGGTCTGCGGGATCGAGGAGGGAGAAGCTACAGCCACGCTTTCTGTTTCTGCCGACAGCGGCTGGACCAACAGCGGCGTTACCCTTCATGCCAGTCTGAACATATTAAAACAGGATTTAACCCTGCAAGATGTTACGCTTTCATGGGAGGACGGAAATCTTTATGTAACGGAAAACGGCGTTTATTCCGTCACGGCGTCGGATGGATCGGGAAGGAGTATCAGCGCCTCGGCGGAAGTTTCCTGCATTGATAAAAATGCGCCTGTTATTGAAAGCGTGGAGGGCGATACGGGCAGCATGAGCAGGACAGGCATTTCCGTGAGCGTAAGCGCGCGGGACGAAGAAAGCGGCCTGCATGAAACGGCGTATTCCTTTGACGAGGGACAGAGCTGGGGCGCCGCGGCGGTCTGTTATCTGGAAGAAGGAAAAGAGGTACAGCTGGTTGTGCGGGATAAGGCGGGAAATACGGCCTCCAGGACCTTAAAACGCGGTGACTATCCTTATCCGCCGGAACCTTCTCCTTCCCCTACGCCTTCCGAGCAGCCCCAGCCTTCTGTTCCTTCCGTTTCCGCGCCGGCGGACAAGGCGGGCTCCGGCACCGCGGCACCTTCAGGACCGGCAGGCGGGACCGGACAGGCCGGTTCTCCCACGGGCAGTTTTGGGACGGGGACGGAAAGCGGTGACGAGTGGAAGAACACGGAGCCGGACGCGGGAGAACAGCAGTGCAGATCCGAATCCGCATCCCGGCAGGATACGGGAAAGAGTGGAAAGAGCGGAGAAGCGAAGACAGACGCGAAAACAGAAACAAAAACAGAAACAAAAACAGATACGGAAAACCAGCGGAAGGACGGCGGAAAGGAAGAAGACGCGGCCCGGGAAAGTAACGCCGCTCAGAAGAAAGAGGAAATCCGCCCGGAAGCGCGGACGGCGCAAACGGCCGCGAACGGCGGCGCGGGAGCGGCGGGAGCGGCCGGCATTGCGGGCACTGCGGGCGCAGGAGGGGCCGCGGGCACCGGGGATGCCAGGGATGCCGCATCGGGAGCCAAAAAGCAGGAAGGCGGGGAAATGCTGAAAAATACCGCTCCGGAAACGGAGAAGGCTCTGGCTGAAAATACCGCGGGCAATTCCCTGTCCGATACCAGACGGTCCGCGGCGCGTCTGCGGTCCCTTGCGGGCGGCGGACTTTTCCTGCTGGGGCTGGGAATGCTCTGCAGGATCTCCTGGCTGTACAGCGCGGCGCTCTACTGCTATAACGGCGGAGAGGAATACAGGCGGATCGGTTTTCTGCGCTTAAGAAAGAAAAAACAGGAGCTGGAGCTGTATCTGCCGGAGGAACTCCTGGAAGCCCGCGGAATGCCCAGATATCGTCTGATGCTGAAGCGCGGCCTGGTGAAAAAACATGAGGGCAAGGATCTGGTGGTGCGGGGAGAAGACTATAAACTGCGCCAGCCGCTGGAAGAATGTGTGGACTTTGTGCTTTAGGCATGGTAAAATAATCCTGCGCTTGTGACAGCGTGTTTCACACTGACATTTAGGGTACCCGGCCCGCTTCGGGCGGGCCGGGCATCTGAAAACGAAAGGGAAAGCGGATATGAACTGGGAAGATAATATCAGGCGCGCGGTGCCTTATACGCCGGGCGAACAGCCTCAGGGCAAGGGGATCATAAAGCTGAATACCAACGAAAATCCTTATCCCCCGGCGCCGGGCGTGGAAAAGCTGCTGCGGGAGATGGACAGCGATTCCCTGCGGCTCTATCCCGATCCGGATGCGCGGGAACTGACAGAAACGCTGGCGAAGTATTATGGGCTGCGGCCCGCCCAGATCTTTGTGGGAGTAGGCTCCGACGATGTGCTGGCGATGGCGTTCCTGACCTTTTTTCACTCGGGCAGGCCTATCTTGTTCCCGGACATCACATACTCCTTTTACGATGTATGGGCCGGGCTTTTTCAGATACCGTACCGGGAATGTCCGCTGGACGGGGATTTCAGGCTGAGGACGGAGGATTACCTGCAGGAAAACGGCGGTATCATCTTTCCCAATCCCAATGCGCCCACCGGCATCCTGGAGCCTTTGGAGAAAGTGGAAGAGATCCTGCGCGCCAATCCCGGCGTGGTGGTCATCGTGGACGAAGCGTATATTGACTTCGGCGGGGTGAGCTGCCTGCCTCTTCTGGAAAAATACGATAATCTGCTGGTGGTGCAGACCTTTTCCAAATCCCGCTCCCTGGCAGGTATGCGTATCGGCTTTGCCATGGGCGGAGAGAAGCTGATCACATATCTGAAAAATGTTAAATTTTCATTTAACTCATATACCATGAACAGGACGGCGCTGGCTCTGGGCGTGGAAGCGGTAAAAGACGATGCCTATTTTAAAAATTGTAATGCCAGGATCGTGGAAACCCGTGAAAGAATTAAAAAAGAGCTGTTAAAACTGGATTTTACTTTTATGGATTCCCGGGCCAATTTTATCTTTGCCGCTCATAAGCGCGTACCGGGGGCCCGGCTTTTTGCGGAACTGAAGGAAAGAGGTATTTTTGTCAGACATTGGGAAAAGCCGCGTATCGCGGATCACATCAGGATCACCATAGGAACGGAGGAACAGATGGACAGGCTGCTGGAGGCTCTGAGGGAGATCCTGGCTTCCTGTGGATAATAATATGGAAAACCGCGGAATACGGCAAACGCGGGACAGTGGCGGGACAGCGTATTCAGCGCAGTATATCACAGTATATAACCGGAGGACAAATCATGGAATTTTTAAAAAGTATCTGTAAAGGCGCGGTGATCGGACTGGCCAATATCATTCCCGGCGTCAGCGGCGGGACCATGGCAGTTTCCATGGGGATCTACGACAGGCTGATCCATTGTATCACCCATCTGTTTCAGGAGTTTAAAAAGAGTGTGGGATTTCTGATCCCCATCGTGATCGGAGCGGGCGTGGCGCTGATCGCCAGTTCCTTTGGACTGGAATATCTTTTTGATCATTATCCCGTACCGGTCAATCTGCTTTTTGTGGGGCTGATCCTGGGCGGCCTGCCTGCCATGTATAAAAAAGTAAAGGGCAGCCGGATCCGGGCAGGACATATCGTGGCGTTTCTGGCGTTCTTCGGGATGGTGACCGCGCTGGCGGCAGTGGGAGAAAGAGAAGGCGCGCAGGTGGATCTGCGTTTTTCCTTTCTGAATGTGATCCTGCTTTTCCTGGTGGGCGTGATCGCTTCCGCCACCATGGTCGTTCCCGGCGTCAGCGGATCCATGATCCTGCTGCTTTTGGGATACTATCACCCCATTATCGAGAATATCAACGCGTTTATCAGGGCGCTGACTTCTCTGGATGTGGACGGCATCCTGCAGGGATGCGGCGTGCTGGTGCCCTTCGGCATCGGGGTGGTGGCAGGTATTTTTGCCATAGCCAAGCTGATCGAGATCATTTTCGCGAAATTTCCCCTTTACGCGTTCTGGGCGATCATAGGCCTGATCCTGGCATCGCCGGTGGCCATTGTGCTGATGAACCTGGGAAGTTTCGCGCAGACAACCGTGCCCGCGGCCGTTGCCGGAGTAGTAACGCTGCCTCTGGGCTTTTTCATGGCATGGAAACTGGGAGAATGAGCATTGGAAGCATATACGGATTTTGCCGATGTCTACGATACCTTTATGGACGATACTCCCTATGAGGAGTGGTTCGACTTTCTGAAAAAGCTCATAGAAGAATACGGGATCTCAAAACCCGTCAAAGCAAAACCGGAAGCAGGAGAAGATCCCGAAGCGCGGGAAAATCCCGAAGCCGGGGGAAACCCGGAAGCAGGGGGAAATCCCGAAGCCGGGGAAGATCCCGAAGCGCTGGGGAATCTGGAAACGGAGCGCAACCTCGTGCTGGATCTGGGCTGCGGGACCGGTACGCTCACGGAGATGTTCGCGGGGGCCGGCTATGATATGATAGGCGTGGATGTTTCGGAGGATATGCTGCGGAAAGCGCTGGAAAAGGCGGAACATTCCGGAAGCGGAACCCTCTATCTGCGGCAGGATATGAGGGAGCTTTCCCTTTACGGAACGGTGGGCACCGTGTTCTGCGTCTGTGACGCGCTGAATTACATTCTGGAAGAGGACGAGCTGCGGAAGGTGTTCGCCCTGGTAAACAACTATCTTTTTCCCGGCGGTATCTTTATCTTTGATTTTAATACGGTCTACAAATACGCGGAGGTCATCGGTGACGCCACCATCGCGGAAAACAGGGATGAATGCAGCTTTATCTGGGAAAATTATTATCATTCCCGGGAAGAGATCAATGAATATGACGTGACGGTTTTTGTACGGGAAAAGGAGCAGTACTACCGCAGATTTACGGAAACCCACTATCAGAGAGGCTATACGGCGGAGCAGATGGCGCGTCTGGTGCGGGAGAGCGGCATGAAGGTGGAACTGATGCTGGACGCGGATACGCGGGAAGCCGTGACGGAAACCAGCGAAAGGATCTATATCCTTGCCAGGGAGCAGGGAAAAGGAAACGAAGGAAGAAAGGGAAGGCATCGGGATTGAAATGACGGACTATTTGGTAAGAGGAACGGCGGCGCAGGCGCAGATCAGAGCCTTCGCCTGCACGACAGGCGGGCTGACGGAAAAAGCCCGGAGCATACACAATACCAGTCCGGTGGCTTCCGCGGCGCTGGGCAGGCTGTTGACGGCGGGCTGCATGATGGGAAGTATGCTGAAAGGTGAGAACGATCTTCTGACGCTGCAGATCAGCGGGGACGGGCCTCTGGGCGGACTGACCGTGACGGCGGACGCCGCCGGGCATGTAAAAGGTTATGTAAACCAGCCGGATGTGATCCTTCCCGCCAACGCCAAGGGGAAACTGGACGTGGGCGGCGCTGTGGGGAAGGGGATCCTGCGGGTTGTCAAAGATATGGGACTGAAAGAGCCCTATGTTGGGCAGACTGATTTACAGACGGGAGAGATCGCGGAAGATCTGACCGCTTATTTCGCCCTGTCGGAGCAGGTTCCTTCTTCCGTGGGACTGGGCGTTTTGATGAACAGGGAAAATACGGTGCGCCGGGCGGGAGGATTTATTATTCAGGTGATGCCTTTCGCGGAAGAGCAGGTGATCGCAAGACTGGAAAAGAATTTAAGCGGAGTAAGTTCCGTCACCTCCCTTTTAGACCAGGGAAGCACGCCGGAGGATCTGCTGATGCTCCTGCTGGACGGCCTGGATCCGGTGTGCGCGGATACCATGCCCCTGTCCTTTTTCTGCGGCTGCGGCAGGGAAAGGGTGGAAAGGGCGCTGATCAGTATAGGCAGGGCGGAACTGGAGGATATGATAGCGGACGGCAGGGAAACAGAGGTGAGCTGCCAGTTTTGCGGCAGACGATATGTTTTTTCTCCGGAAGAACTGAAGAAAATGTGTCAGAAGGCATCGCGGTAGGAGGGCGGCATGAAACAGGGATTCATAAAAACGGCGGCGGTCACGCCCAGGATCAAAGTGGCGGATGTGCCCTATAATGAAGAGCAGATAAAATTATGTTTGACGGAGGCCTGCGGCAGGGGAGCGAAGATCATCGTGTTCCCGGAACTGTGCCTGACAGGATATACCTGCGGGGATCTGTTTTTGCAGGAACTCCTGCTGGAGGAGGCGCTGAGAGCGCTGCGGGAGCTGGCGGAGTTTACCGGCGGCCTGGATGCGCTGGTGTTTGTGGGACTGCCGTTTGAGAAGGACGGCAAGCTCTACAATGTGGCGGCCGCTCTGAGCGGCGGCAGGATCCTGGGACTAGTGCCCAAAAGATATATTCCCGCTTACGCGGAATTTTACGAGGGAAGACATTTCACGCCGGGAGCGGAAGAAGTCTGCTATACGGCGATCGGGAGCGAACAGGTTCCCTTTGGCGGCAGACTGCTTTTTGCCTGTGACGCTATCAAGGGGCTTAAGGTAGCCTGTGAGATCTGCGAGGATCTGTGGGTGCCCGAACCGCCGGCAACGGCCCACGCGCTGGCAGGCGCCACGATCATTGTCAATCTTTCCGCCTCCAATGAAACCATCGGCAAGGATGCCTATCGGGAAATGCTGGTGAAATCCGCCAGCGCCAGACTGGTGGCAGGCTATGTCTACGCGGGAGCGGGAGAGGGAGAATCCACGCAGGATCTGGTATTCGGCGGACACAACATGATCGCGGAGAACGGTACCGTGCTGGCGCAGGCCAAGCGGTTTCGCAATGAAACCGTCTATGGGGATATCGACATTCACAGGCTGCGGGCGGAACGCCGGCGCATGAGCACCTTTATGCCCGGAAACGGGGACGGCTATCTGACGGTGTCCTTTTCCCTGAAAAAGGAGGAAACCCGGCTGACTCGGACCTTCGCGCCCATGCCCTTCGTACCCTCTGACAATACGGAACGGAACAGGCGCTGTGAGGAGATCCTCTCTATCCAGTCTTACGGCCTGAAAAAGCGGTATGAGCATACAGGGTGCAAGAAGGCGGTGATAGGCGTTTCCGGCGGACTGGATTCTACGCTGGCGCTGTTAGTTACAGTGCGGACTTTCGATATGCTGGGGCTGCCCAGGGAAAACATTCTGGCCGTTACCATGCCCTGCTTCGGCACTACGGACAGAACCTATGAGAACGCATGCAGGCTGGCGCGGACCCTGCGGGCCTCTCTGCTGGAGATCAATATCAAAGAAGCGGTAACGGTACATTTCGCGGATATCGGTCAGTCCATGGAAGTCCACGATGTTGTCTATGAAAACGGACAGGCCAGGGAGCGCACGCAGATTCTGATGGATATCGCCAACAAGGAAAACGCGCTTGTGATCGGAACGGGGGACATGTCGGAACTGGCGCTGGGGTTCGCCACCTACAACGGGGACCATATGTCCATGTACGGCGTCAACGCGGGCGTTCCCAAAACGCTGGTGCGCCATCTGGTACGGTTTTACGCGGATACCTGTGAAACGGAAGAACTGCGGAAGGTGCTTTCGGACGTGCTGGATACGCCGGTCAGCCCCGAACTGCTCCCTCCGGTGGACGGCGTGATCTCCCAGAAAACGGAGGAACTGGTGGGACCGTATGAACTGCATGATTTTTTCCTGTATTACATGCTGCGCTGCGGTTTTGAGCCTGCCAAAGTGTACAGGCTGGCCGGACTGGCTTTCGCGGGAGAATATACCGGCGAAGAGATCTTAAAATGGATGAAGCTGTTTTACAGACGTTTCTTCGCCCAGCAGTTTAAACGTTCCTGCCTGCCGGACGGGCCCAAGGTAGGAAGCGTGGCGGTATCTCCGAGAGGGGATCTGCGCATGCCTTCCGACGCCGATGCCGAGATCTGGTTAAAGCAGGTGGAAGAATTGTCCTGAGAGGCGCGGACGCGGAAAAGGGCTGAACCGATTACCGGAAGACCGGATAAGCGGGGCAGCCCTTTTTCTTATGTTTCTTTCCCATATGTTTTCAGAGAAAGTCCCTCGTCAGGAAAATCCGTTAAGGAAGGAACTCTTCTTCCCCGGGATTGACAACGGCTTTCTGCAGAGCGGTGTCAATGGCGTCTATCAGCACCAGGGAAGTGTACCGGCTTTCCATAGGATAGGAAAGGTCATCCAGGGATTGTTTTTCGCATATCTGCGCGGCAAGGGACTCCAGGGAAGGCTGTACTAAAGGATACATGGTGGCAATGGCATCGTCCAGGTTCACCATACGGACGGAGGTTATGGAGTCTTTATCCACGATGACCTCAATATCCACGGCCTGTTCATTCAGCACCAGGGATGTGGTGTAAACGCCGGGTATGTAGGAAGTTTCCCCGTTTCCCGCGGCGTTTCCCGATACGGATCCGGACGGCCGCGGAGATTCCGGATCCGGAAGAGATTCCGTACCGGATGCGTGTTCCGGGTCAGGAAGAGATTCCGAATTTATCTCCTGACCGGGACTGGGCGCATCCTCCGGGCTGCTGTCGTGTTTCGGAAGAAACATGATGATCAGCAGTACCAGAAACAGAATCCCGAAAGCGGCGATAATGCCCGCGTAGATCAATTCTTTCACGTGGAGTACCACGATTTTTGTTTTGGCGCTCATAAAAGGTCCCTGTATTTTTTCTTTTCTATACCATATGCGGCCCGCGCCTTTCTTAGCACATAATTGTATTGACAAGGCGGTGGGGAGATTGCTATTATGGAACAGAACAAAGGCGTTCTTATGCGGTATAAGAACGCCCTTTTTTAAAAGAAAGGAATCGTGAGCATATGAAGCATTATACGAAGGAAGATATCATAAGACTGGTAAAAGAGGAAGACGTGGAGTTTATCCGCCTGCAGTTTACCGACATATTCGGCAATCTGAAAAATGTGGCCATTACATCGGGTCAGCTGGAGAAAGCGTTAGATAACAAATGCAGGTTTGACGGTTCGTCCATAGAAGGATTTGTGGGGATCGAAGATTCCGATATGTATTTATATCCCAACCTTTCCACCATGGAGATCTTCCCCTGGAGGCCGCAGCAGGGCAAAGTGGCGAGGCTGATCTGCGACGTGCACAGACCCGGTGGAGAGCCCTTTGAAGGAGATCCCCGCTATGTGCTGAAACGCGCGGTGGCGGAAGCCGCGCGGATGGGCTATACCTTTAATGTGGGGCCGGAATGTGAATTTTTCCTGTTCCATACGGACGAGAACGCCATGCCTACCACCATCACCTACGAGCAGGCCGGCTATTTTGACATGAGCCCCATGGACTTCGGGGAAAACGCCCGCAGGGACATGATCATGACGCTGGAGAGCATGGGCTTTGAGATAGAGGGATCCCATCATGAAAGCGCGCCGGCCCAGCATGAAATTGATTTTAAATATGACGAGGCGCTGGCAACGGCCGACAATATCATGACCTTTAAGCTGGCGGTGAAGACCATTGCCAGAAGACACGGCCTTCATGCCACCTTCATGCCGAAACCGCAGAAAGATGTCAGCGGCTCCGGTATGCATATCAATATGTCGCTCTTTCAGGGGGACAGGAATGTCTTCAGCGACGGCTCGGATGCCAGGGGCTTGAGCAGAGAAGCCTACTGGTTTATCGGCGGGCTGATGAAGCACGTAAAAGGAATGGCGGCGGTCACCAATCCGCTGGTCAATTCCTATAAACGGCTGGTGCCGGGCTATGAGGCGCCGGTCTACGTGGCGTGGAGCGACAAGAGCCGCAGCCCTCTGATCCGGATCCCCGCTTCCTATGGTGAGGACACCCGTATTGAGCTGCGCAGCCCGGATCCTTCCGCCAATCCCTACCTGACGCTGGCGCTGTGCCTGATGGCGGGGCTGGACGGCATCCAAAACAAAATAGAGCCTCCCGCCAGTGTGGACGGAAATATTTCCGAGATGAAGGAAGAAGAGAGAAAGGCGCTGGGGATCGAGGAACTTCCCGGTACCCTGATAGAGGCCATCGCGGAAATGGAAAAGGATACTTTTGTGCAGGAAGTTCTGGGCAAACATGTTTCCCGGCGTTATATCGCTGCCAAAAAGGCGGAATGGCACCGCTATCGTTCCCAGGTGACGGATTGGGAGATCCGGGAGTATCTGAACAGGTTTTAACGCGCGCTTTCCTGAATGTATCAATGGCGCTTGGCACCCGTGTGCCATGAAATCCCACAGGAAGGAGGTGTGCGTGTGACGAATATTATTGTCGTTTTTCCGAAGATTGATGACGCGAAAAGCATTAGAAACCTGTTGGCCAGAAACGGATTTCATGTGGTTGGAGTATGTACCACCGGAACACAGGCTGTCAGCCAGACAGACGGTTTAAACGGCGGTATCGTGATATGCGGCTATAAGATGGTGGATATGCTGTATTCCCAGTTGCACGAATACTTACCCCAGGGGTTCGAGATGCTTATGCTGGCGTCCCCCCAATACTTGAGTGAATGCGAAGAGCATGATATAATATACTTATCAATGCCCCTTAAGGTACCGGATCTGCTCAGTACCCTTGGCATGATGGCGGAAAACCAGGAGCGCCGCAGAAAAAAAGAGCGTCTGCGCCCCAGGGAACGCAGTCAGGAGGAAAAGGAACTGCTGAAAGAGGCGAAAAGTATCCTGATGGAGCGCAACCGCATGACGGAGGAGGAAGCGCATCGCTATCTGCAGAAATGCAGTATGGATTCCGGCACCAATATGGTGGAAACCGCGCGGATGGTATTGTCCATGATGAAGCTGTAAAGGGGGAAAGGGCAGATGAAGTTTACCAAAATGGAAGGCTGCGGCAACGACTATATCTATGTGGACGGCGCGAAAGAAAAGCTGAGGCCGGAGGATAAGCCGGAAATCGTAAGAAAGCTGAGCGACCGGCATTTTGGGGTCGGCGGGGACGGCGTGATCTTTATCAACCCTTCCCACGAGGCCGATTTTGAGATGGAAATGTACAATGCGGACGGCAGCAGGTCGGAGATGTGCGGCAACGGCATCCGCTGTGTGGCGAAGTATGTTTATGACAGAGGCATGATAAAAAAAGAGCGTTTCAGCATTATCAGCGCCGGCCAGATCCGGCAGATGGAGCTGGTTACGGAAAACCAAAAGGTGTCCGCGGTAAAAGTCAATATGGGCGCGCCTCAGCTGGTTCCGGCTCAGATTCCCGTATTGGCGCAGGGGGAACGGGCCGTCAATATTCCCATTGAAGTGCTGGGAAAAGAATATCGCGTGACCTGCGTGTCCATGGGGAATCCTCACGCGGTGGTCTTTATGGACGATGTGGAAGATCTACCCATAGAAACCATAGGGCCGGCCTTTGAGCATCATCCCCTTTTTCCCAGGCGGGTGAACGCGGAATTTGTCAAGGTGCTGGATCAGGATACCGTGCGGATGCGGGTATGGGAAAGAGGAACGGGCGAAACCCTGGCCTGCGGTACGGGTTCCTGCGCCACGGCAGTGGCCTGCGTATTGAACGGCCTGACCAAAGAGCGGGTAACGGTAAAGTTAAACGGCGGGGAACTGGAGATCTTCTGGGACAGGGAAGCGGATCTGATATATATGACCGGACCGGCCACTCATGTGTTTGACGGCGAGATCAGCCTGGAGAAGCTGCTGGAAGGAAAGGTGGACGAATGAGGAACAGAGAAAGAAACGTTGAGAAAACGGAAAATCTGGGAGAAAGGCTGCTGGGCATTCTCTTTCTGATATTGGGGGCCCTGATGACGCTGGCGGCTTTGGGCGCCTGGCTGGTAGTGACCCGGATTACTGTTACAGAGGAGCCGGTATGGGTGGCCCCCGTGGTGCTGGCGTCCGTGGGGATTCCCTTTTTCATGGTGGGACTGGGATTTGTCATAGCCGTAAAGGTAATGGACAAAAAGAAAAACCGGCTGCTGCAGCATGGGAAAAAGATCTACGCGGAAGTAACGGGCAGCCAGATAGTTTATCAGGTGGCCGTCAACGGCAGGCACCCCAATAGGCTGGAGTGCCGTTATACGGACGAATTTACCGGGGACGTATTTCTCTACAGCAGCCGCAACATTTTCGGGGACACTTACCCCTATGTGGGGCAGCAGGTGGCGGTCTACGTGAATCCCGACGATCCGGCCGATTATTACGTGGATGTGGACAGCCTGCGTAAAGAGGAATATCAGGGGAAGGTCCATGATTTTCGTTCTTGAGATACTGTCGGGAAGCGCGGGATCGGACAAGTTCATGACTATTTTTGAAATTTAAACTCGGGAAAAACAGTAACAGTTTATGCCGGTCAGCATGGGCATATATGCGGACAATAGTTCATTATGATAGGAATAGTCCAGCGGTGATATGTCAAGAGTAAATTGAAATTGTTTTTGAGTTGTTTTCATATCATTTGCTGAAAAAAGGGTAACTTTAACAAACCCTGCGTTATCTGCTTTTTGAGCAGGGCATTCATCAGCAGGAATAGATAACTATTCCGCTGCTCGATATAGTCGATTGTCTTTCAGCAGTCGAAAGACTAACCGCACAAATTTACGGGCAGTTAATGCGAGTGCACGTTTATGTTGATATCTGTTCACCTCTTTGTATTTGAGGTGGTAGAAGTCGCTGTATTCCTTGTCGCATCTTACAAGGGAGAAAGCTGCTTCACACAGATAATACTTTAAAAAGCGGTTACCGGAATTTATAAGCCTTGTTGTCTGGGCTTCAAAACTTCCGGACTGATGTTGTTTCCATGCAAGACCTGCATATTTAGCAAGCTGGGCATGGTTCCCGAAACGATTGATATCGCCGATTTCAGCCATGATACCGGCTGAGAATACAGGACCAATGCCTGGAATAGATATCAATACGTTTGGTAAGAGTTCCATTTGGGCAGCGATTGCTTTATCGAACTCTTTGATCTGAGCATCCAATGCCTTTATTGAGGTTATGGATATAGAAAGCACCTGATTAACGGAGTCATTTACCGTCTTAGGCAAACGGTAGGAACTTCTGGCAGCTTTCTGGATGGCTTTGGCTACGGCATCCGGATCAGGGAAGCGGTTCTTCCCTTTTTCCACAATGAAGTCCGTAAGTTCTTGTAAGTCCATCGAGGCCAATGCTTCTGCGGATTCAAACTCTTCGTAGACGGCTAAGGCTGTAGTGCTGAAGGTATCAGTAAATACCTTCTCCTGCGTCATCGTAGAATACTTCTTGAACAGGACATTGATGAAACGCTGTTTTTCCCTGATGAGGTTCTGGACGGCGAAGAAACGTGCCCTTGTAAGGTTCTGGAGGGCTTTGTAACGATAGTCCCCGATATATACCTCTTTGTTGATTCTACCGAAACGCAGGCAGTCAGCAATGACAAAAGAGTCCACATAATCATTCTTAGGCAGGTCATTATAAGATTCTTTGAACTTATTTACCTGCTTAGGATTGAGGACATGAATCTTTCTGTTAAATGGTGCCAGAGTGGCATCTTCCCTTAGAAAGTACACGAGATTGTCTCCATAAACAGAGGTTGCTTCGAGACCGATCAGAACCGTGTCAAGGGAATGAGAAGTCATGGCAGAAAGAATTCTTTTCACAAGCTGAGAGGAGCCATCATGTGAGTTTTTTAATTCAAAGTTACTGTGCTTATCTCCGTTAGGAAGCATCAGGTATACGACATTGGATCTGCTGCTGACATCAATACCGACGTAAAGTGGGTTCATGATATCACCTTCTTTCTATGTTGGATATGAGTGTTCAATCGGCTTGGAAAAACCCATGATCACGGAGCATCGACACCCTCGCATATAAGAATCCGGCTTAAGATGGACAGATGCGGAACCACACTGCAAGATGGTCGTCCATGCACTTAAGCAAACAGCCAGCCGGTTTGAAGCTAACTTCCGTGTCAGGGGAACAGACTATCTCTGAAGCAGCCATTACTGGTTCAACAGGGGGAAAAAGAACTATTACCTGATTGACACTAAGGACAATTATATCATGGGCTTTACTAAGCCTATTGAACAAAGATTTATTAAGTTATCAAGGTACATTTACTGTATCTAAAAGATATTATACGAGGGGGATATGATATGGACTGGATACGGAAAAAGTACTTCTTGTTTTACGCCACAGCAGGCGTGTGCCTTGGCTTGTTTGCCTCCGGCTGCGGTCAGGAGCCGGCACAAAAGGAGTCAGCGGCTTTGGAATCGACGGTTCCCGATACGTCCGCGCCGGAAACGGCCGCGGAAAGAGGACCCGGAGAAAAAGACGATGAAACCGTATCCGTATGGAAAGACAATAACGCAGATGTTTATTACGCGGCGGTGAAGACGGAGATAACACTGCAGGAACCGGAAGGACTTACCGGCAGATCCGGGAATTTTTTCCTTGCCGGCGGCGTGGGAGGATATTTTGACAAATGGTTCTCCGATGATGCGGATAAGCGCAAGACCTGGGTTTATCTGGCGGGGCCGGACGGCAGCTATGATGTTCAGGAACTGGATGCCCACGATTACGGAGCGCCCGGTATGGGGCTCGTTATGGGAGGCGGAGCGCCGGGAAGAGGATACTGTCTGTCGGCTTACGGTTTTAAGAGCGCGGACGAGGAAAAGAAAGTTCAGATCCTGCTTCTGGATGAGGAAATGCGGCTTACGGGCAGCCTGGAGCAGCCGGGGACGGGATATTTTGACCTGCAGAGAGATCGCTTTGGAAACATAGCCTTCCGTTTTGAACCGGAAGACGAAAACTTACCCCCTGTATACAAGGTAGTGAACGCGGACGGAGAAACTCTTTGGGAAAAGCAGTATGCTGTGGAGGATTACCGGCAGGTAAACTGGATCGTTCTGCCGGACGGTTCTCTGGGACTGTATACCCTGACAAAGTCCGGGGAAGGCGGCAAAGCAGGTGAATCTTCCCTGCTTTGCCCTGATCTTACAAACGGTGGAGAAAGGCTGATAGCCAAAGCGGATGCAAAGAACGACCTGCTGTTTCTGGGGTTGTTTGACGAGGGAGAAACGCTTCTTTACGCGGATAAACAGGGAATTTACCGCAGCACTTTAGAGTTTGAGAACGCGGAACTGCTTTACCGCTGGTCCAGTCATGGGTTCAGTATAGAAGGGATTCAAGAGCTGATGGCGCTGCCGGAGGGCGGGATCGCCTGTATCTGTTCCGACAGCCAGAAAGATTTTTATCTGTACCTAAAGCCCTGCGGAGATGCGGCGGAAGAGATCATAGAAATTCCCTTTGTGGTTCCCGAGTGGAATCAGAATATGTATCAGAATGCCGTGGCTGAATTTAACAAAACATATCCGCAATATATACTGACCATGACGGAATATCCGGACGAAACCGCGCTCCTGACAGAGCTGAACGCGGGAAGCGGACCTGTGCTCCTGGATACGGCGGCGCTTTCCTTTGAGGAACATCAGACGCTGTGGGAGGATCTGGATGACAGGCTTTCCCAGGCGGGACTTTCCGATGCGCTGCTGGATAAAGTTATGGCCGCGGGACAGATCGAGGAAGAACAGTACGGTATTGTCATCGGCTGGCATATGTATACTTTTGCCAGCGCATCCTGCGGAATGGACGGCTGGGATCAGAAAGAGTTTCTGGATTATGTGGCGGCGCATCCTGAACTGGCGCTGATCCACCGGGAACAGGATCCGGTAGAGTTTGTAGAGGAATTTTTTGTACAGGATCTGAAAAACAGCATTTTCGCGGATTGGGAAGAGGGCAGAGCGGATCTTGACAGTCCTGAGTTTCTTCAGGTGCTGGAACTGGCGCGAAAGTATGCTTCGGAAAGAAACGTACCGGCCACCCGCTCGGAGGCCATCGCCATGATGCGCGAGGGACGCTGCCTGGGAGAGGCGGTTTATCTTCTGGCAGAGGAATCCATTGCGTATTATGACGCCATGCTGGGAGAAAATATCAATTATATCGGCTTTCCGGGCAAGGATGGCCCGCACCATTATATTCTGCCCAATCAGATACTGACCATACGGGCCTCTGCCTCCGAGGAACAAAAGCAGGGAGCTTTCCTTTTTCTGGAATTTCTCCTTAGCAGGGAGGCGCAGGAGAAAATGGCGGACGGCGCCGATGTGTTCAGCGTCAGAAAGGATGTGTTTGAAAGCCGGCTCGCTGATGTGGAGAGCGAGGTGAAATATCAGGTGGACGGGGAAGAACTGACGATAAAGGTGGACCGGGAAGCGGTAAAGGAAACGCTGCTCTCCCTCTATGAAGAAAGTGTTCCTTACCCTGCTCTGCCGGGAGATCTGGCGGACGTCTTCGCGGAAGAACTGAGCGGATTTTTCCAGGGCGGGCAAAGCGCGGAACAGGCCGCCAAGATACTGCAGAACCGGGTGCAGCTGTACCTGAATGAACGATAAGCATTTTCATGATATCGAAACACGTCTGGTTTTACAACATAATTCAACAATACGCCAAATCTTAAAAAAACCTTACAAATCCATAGCGGGAATTGACAGGAAAAATCTGCCGATGATACATTAAGGCTGTAACCGATATTTCGAGTTACAGCCTTTTTGTCCGGAAGCCGAGCAGGGGGGATTTTTATGAAGACGCTTCTTTTCATCAGCAGAAAATACTGGCTGGGCAATAAGCCCTTGCTGCTGCAGCTCTACGCCGTGATCGTACTGGCCACGGCCGGGCTTTTCTGCGCCTGCCTTTACGGCCGCAGCAGCACTCTGGCGGAGCTGGAAACGATACTGGATGACAGCGGGAACTATGACATATCCGTGGCCTATCCCAATGCGGAAATCGCGGCGTATCTGGAAGCGGATACGCGATTTACAGAATCCTCAAAAGTGTACCGTACGGGAAGCGTATCTCCCACAGGGAAAAAGGATCTTTCGGCGGGACTGGGATATTTTGAGAACGAACTGGCCATAGATATGTTTCATCTGCCTCTGCTGGAGGGAAGATACCCGAAAAGAGAGGGGGAGCTCTGCGCGGATAAGAGGACGCTCCAGAGCTGGGGATACGCGGCCAGGGCGGGACAGACTATAAGCCTCTGTCTGTATGATGAAAGCGGCAGTTTTGTGGAGGAGAGGGAATATCTGCTCACCGGCGTTCTGGAGGTGACCGCCAATGGGATAACCGGGGACTGGACAAGAAGGACACACTACCGGGATGGACAGTTTGAAGCGGAGAGCTATATTCCTCCGATGTGTTATCTTTCAAGGGAGGAGGGAGAAAAATCTGCCGGCGTATCCGGCGCGGATTTTATTTTTCTCGGAAATATCGACTACGCGGATGAGAATGACGAAACCGACATTAAGATGGAGTTGCTGGATAAATTTAAAGGGGTATATCTGAATGCGCATATCGGCGGACATCGCAGCGGAGCGGCGTTTAAGCTCCTGACCAGGGGTGCCGCGGTCACGAGCGGGTCTTTTTCTCCCGGGTTTAATTTGTATGAAAAACTGATTGCCAGCGGGGAATACCTGCGGGGAAACTTCTACAACGCTTTTCTGATTCCCTGTTTCACGGTACTTTTGATCCTGCTCACCGTCTGCTCCGTATATTCCGTCCTGCACCTGATGCTGCAAAAAAGGAGCGTGCAGCTGGGAACGCTGCGGGCCGTGGGGATGAGTATGGGGCAGGTGGCTGCCATGCTCATCCTGGAGGCATTCCTGTTCCTCGTAAGCGGCGTGGCGGCCGGGTATCTCTTTGGAGCCGGCATCTACACGCTCAGTCTGAAGCTGCAGGAAGTGTTGTTCGGGCAGAAGGTATTCTACGCCTTTTTCCTGGACAGTTTCTGGGGCAGGTACATCAAAATGGTGACGTACAGCCCGGCCCGGCTGCCGTGGATGGTGACGGCGCTTACGGTGGCGGCGGTAATGTCTTTTTATTTCGCGGGGCATATCAACGACAGGCCGCTGGACATGATCGGGCGGGGAAAGGCGCGGATAAAGAGAAGATCGCGGGGGCGCGGTCTGGGATCTTCCCTTATGGGAGGCTGGCACGCGGGGCTGCTGTTCCTGCTGACCCTCATGACGGGAGCGGTGAGTTTCGGGTACTTCAGCTGCCGGTGCCAGGCGGCAAAAGAGGCAGATTCCTGGAATGATCTTTTGAAGCAGGTCAAGGTGGATACGTATGAATATGTGGCGTCAATGGGAGTACAGGAAACCCTGTTCGGATACGAGCAGATGCTGCATGAAAATGGATTGGATGCCGCGCGGGCCCAGACGCTTGCGGATGACGGGGCAGTGGAAACATATCTTTTGTGCGCTGTCAACGCGTCTTCCAAGCTGGTCTATGAGCCCGGCGGCAAAAAAGATGCTTTCCTGGCAGGCGGTTCTGTGGATTATACGAAAACGGAAGGTATACCTGTAGACGATTACAGGGCGGAGCGGATGCGTTTGACCTGGCAATACAGGGGATTTTCGGATCCGGCCGGTATTTACCAGGTTCCCACCATCGCTTTGGCGCAGGAGAATCTTTCCCTGCTCGCACCCTATGTGGTCCGGGGGGAGATCCATCCGGATAAACTGGCATCCGGTGAGGAAGTGATCCTGCTGGCGAAGGAGGAGGCGGTATGCGATTACTTCACTGTGGGGGAGATGCTGCCTCTGGCTGATGTGGTATACGACAAGGAGATTGATGAAGATACCGACTTTCAGGCAGGGATAGTGCCGGAAGGAGCGCTGCCCGCCTTTTATCAGGGAACGGAGCCGATATATGAATTCGGGAGCCGAAAGGACTTTCCGTCCCGCGTGGGCGCCATCGCGGTGCCGGACGAAGCAGGGCAGAAGATATTTTATTCCTCTCTGCCTGTACCGGACAGCGGCGTGCGGATCGCGAGTACGCTCAGCGCGCTGGAAGCTTTCGGTCTGCCGGACCACAATTACACCAATTTTTACGTCAATCTGAAAAAGGATGGGGACAGGGCAGCATTTGAGGGCAAATGGTATTCTCTGCTGGCCGCTTCCGATCTGATGAACGGATACTGCCTGGGGGATATAAAGCGGGATATGGGTGCGGTTTCCCGTTCTTCCATGATGATATTTTACAGTCTGTTTATACTGCTGCTCCTCATCGGGAGCGTCAGCATCTGCAACCTGATAACGGTCATGCTCTATAACGGACGGAAAAAAACAGCCATTGTAAGGGCGGCAGGAGGTTCGGCCGGCCGGATACGGGGTATGATCCTGAAACGGCTGCTGTGTTATCCGCTGCTTGCCGGCGGGATCGGCGCCCTTTTGCTCTACGGTTATACGGGGATCGCCTGGTATGCCCAGTATTTGATAGAGGAAACCCATTTGCTGAATGCGAACGGACAGTATCCTCCCGAATGGTACTGGCATTTCCCCATACAGTATTTCTGGCGTTATCCTTTGCACCGGTTCCTGATCGGGGTCACCGCGCTGATAGCGGCGGCGCTGCTGCTTTTCGCGGTAAAACGCCTGACGGCGCTTTTACGTAGAGATATCCCGGAAGAGTTGGGAACGGAGTGATACGCTCCGAAAATCTTAAAAAAACCTTACAAATTCCTAACATTAATTGACAGGCAAACCTGCAGATGATACATTGAAGTCGTAACCAATATTTCTGATTCCACAGCCGTTTATCCGGCAGTCAAACGGAATCGTAATCTATCTTAAGAATAGGGGGAAAATCAAATGAAAATGTTCCGAAGAATATCCATGTTAATTTGCGCCGTAAGTGTGATGACACTGTTTTCCATGACGGTGTTGGCAACTGCTTTTTCGGATATACCCTACAGCGTTACGGCAACCACTTTCAGCGAAGGAAGTTACTATAATGCTTCTGCGCAGTCTACATATCATGTATCGGTAGATACGCAACCCGAACAGGGAAACGGTGTGGCACGTGTGGCGATTTATCCTACTGCGATAAGAAATCCTTGGACAGATACCGGTACGGCAGTTGCGGTACAGTCTTTTCCAGGTAATATGAAAGTGCCGGCCGCTGAATTTGATCTGCCTGCAGGCAAAACCTATTATGTGTATGTCACCACTTATCTGGATATGACCGTTTCCGGAACGCTACATGCGGTTTACTAGTTATAATTGGAGTAAAGGAAAGGGAATGTTGCTGCGCACTTCTCATTCAGGGGGAGATTTTTATGAAGACGCTTCTTTTCATCAGCAGAAAATACTGGCTGGGCAATAAGCTCCTGCTGCTGCAGCTCTATACCGTGGTCGTACTGGCTACGGCCGGGCTTTTCTGCGCCTGCCTTTACGGCCGCAGCAGTATCCTGGCGGAGCTGGAAGCGATGCTGGATGACAGCGGGAACTGTGATGTAGGAGTATATTATCCGGATAAAGAAATGGCGGCCTATCTGGAAGCGGATACACGCTTTACGGAATCCTCAAAAGTGTACCGTACAGGAAGCGTATCCCCCGCAGGGAAAAAGGATCTTTCGGCGGGAGTGGGATATTTTGAAAATGAACTGGCCATAGATATGTTTCATCTGCCTCTGCTGGAGGGAAGATACCCGGAAAGGGAGGGAGAGCTCTGCGCGGATAAGAGGGCGCTCCAGAGCTGGGGATACGCGGCCAGGACCGGAGAGAAGATAAGCCTCTGTCTGTATGATGAAAGCGGCAGTTTTGTGGAAGAGAGGGAATATCTGCTCACCGGCATTCTGAAAATACAGGACACAAACGGTTACAGAACGTATGTGCAGCGAAGCTGCACCGCTAACTGGTGGAAACTGGACGATGTGGTGCTTCCGCCTTTGTTTTACCTCTCAAAAAACGAGGGGGAGCAGCTTGCGGGGACAGCGGAAAGTCCTTATATTTTTCTGGCCGATATAGATTTGAATGGGGACTATGATTATTATGATATACTCACGGATCTCCAGAAAAATTTTGGCGAGGAAATTTACTTTGGGGGCGTGGATGGACGATTTGCCACGGGTCAGCTTCTTGTGACCAGGGACAACGGGCCAAGCGGCGGAAAGCTGTCTTCCAAATGGTATGAATCGGTGACCACGGACGAAAAATACCGCACGCTGAATTTTTACAACGCTTTTCTGATTCCCTGTTTCACGGTACTTTTGATCCTGCTCACCGTCTGCTCCGTATATTCCGTCCTGCACCTGATGCTGCAAAAAAGGAGCGTGCAGCTGGGAACGCTGCGGGCCGTGGGGATGAGTATGGGGCAGGTGGCTGCCATGCTCATCCTGGAGGCATTCCTGTTCCTCGTAAGCGGCGTGGCGGCCGGGTATCTCTTTGGAGCCGGCATCTACACGCTCAGTCTGAAGCTGCAGGAAGTGTTGTTCGGGCAGAAGGTATTCTACGCCTTTTTCCTGGACAGTTTCTGGGGCAGGTACATCAAAATGGTGACGTACAGCCCGGCCCGGCTGCCGTGGATGGTGACGGCGCTTACGGTGGCGGCGGTAATGTCTTTTTATTTCGCGGGGCATATCAACGACAGGCCGCTGGACATGATCGGGCGGGGAAAGGCGCGGATAAAGAGAAGATCGCGGGGGCGCGGCCTGGGAGCCTCCCTTATGGGAGGCTGGCACGCAGGGCTGCTGTTCCTGCTGACCCTCATGACGGGAGCGGTGAGCTTCGGGTACTTCAGCTGCCGATGCCAGGCACAGAAGGAAGCGGACGATGTGCAGAGCAGCCTTACGCTGCTGGGACTGAAGGCGGACGAAGAAAATACTTATGACTATTACGCGAGGATTTCCATAGGCAATACTACAGCCGGCTACTATGACCAGACCATGCATGAAGCCGGACTGGACGCGGCAGCGGCCATGGCGCTGGCAGAGAGCGGGGATGTGGAAGATTATTTCCTCAGCGCGGAGAACATTTCCTCCCGTCTGGTCTATGAGAGAAACGGGGAGAAAGACGCCTTTTTGTCCGGCGGCTCAAACGATTATTGGAATCCGGATGATACGTATTACGTAGAAAGGCATCGGATGTGCTGGGAATATATGGGATTTCCCGCAGATCAGGAGGTTTATCAGGCTCCCACTATCGCTCTGGCGCAGGAGAATCTTTCCCTGCTTGCGCCCTATGTGGTCCGGGGGGAGATCCATCCGGATAAACTGGCATCCGGTGAGGAAGTGATCCTGCTGGCGAAGGAGGAGGCGGTATGCGATTACTTCACTGTGGGGGAGATGCTGCCTCTGGCTGATGTGGTATACGACAAGGAGATTGATGAAGATACCGACTTTCAGGCAGGGATAGTGCCGGAAGGAGCGCTGCCCGCCTTTTATCAGGGAACGGAGCCGATATATGAATTCGGGAGCCGAAAGGACTTTCCGTCCCGCGTGGGCGCCATCGCGGTGCCGGACGAAGCAGGGCAGAAGATATTTTATTCCTCTCTGCCTGTACCGGACAGCGGCGTGCGGATCGCGAGTACGCTCAGCGCGCTGGAAGCTTTCGGTCTGCCGGACCACAATTACACCAATTTTTACGTCAATCTGAAAAAGGATGGGGACAGGGCAGCATTTGAGGGCAAATGGTATTCTCTGCTGGCCGCTTCCGATCTGATGAACGGATACTGCCTGGGGGATATAAAGCGGGATATGGGTGCGGTTTCCCGTTCTTCCATGATGATATTTTACAGTCTGTTTATACTGCTGCTCCTCATCGGGAGCGTCAGCATCTGCAACCTGATAACGGTCATGCTCTATAACGGACGGAAAAAAACAGCCATTGTAAGGGCGGCAGGAGGTTCGGCCGGCCGGATACGGGGTATGATCCTGAAACGGCTGCTGTGTTATCCGCTGCTTGCCGGCGGGATCGGCGCCCTTTTGCTCTACGGTTATACGGGGATCGCCTGGTATGCCCAGTATTTGATAGAGGAAACCCATTTGCTGAATGCGAACGGACAGTATCCTCCCGAATGGTACTGGCATTTCCCCATACAGTATTTCTGGCGTTATCCTTTGCACCGGTTCCTGATCGGGGTCACCGCGCTGATAGCGGCGGCGCTGCTGCTTTTCGCGGTAAAACGCCTGACGGCGCTTTTACGTAGAGATATCCCGGAAGAGTTGGGAACGGAGTGAAACGCTCCGGAATCAAAAACAAAGTGGTAGGAGAGGGGGACAGAAAATGCTGCTGAAAACGGAGCATGTGACAAAGAAATACGGCAATAAGGAAAATACGGTATTCGCGGTCAAGGACATTTCCCTGGAATTTGAGGAAGGGGAAAGGACGGCCATTACCGGCAAATCCGGCAGCGGCAAGACTACGCTGCTGCATCTGCTGGGCGGGCTGCTGGTTCCGGAGGAAGGAAAGGTCTGGTTTCAGGACCAGGATCTATACCGCTTGAAAGAAAAAGAACTGGCGGCGTACCGGAGAAATCATGTGAGCGTGATCTTTCAGAGCTTTCACCTGATCCCGGATATGACGGGAGAGGAAAATATTATCCTGCCCTGCAGACTGGACAACAGAAAGCCGGACAAAGACTGGTTTCATGAGATTGTGAAAACGCTGGGGATCGAAGACAGGTTAAAACACCTGCCAGGTCAGATGAGCGGCGGGCAGCAGCAGCGTTTCGCGATTGCCAGAGCTATGATGAACCGTCCCAAGGCGCTGCTCTGCGATGAACCCACCGGTAATCTGGATGCCAGATCCGGAGGCGAAGTGATCGAACTGCTGACGCGTATCAACGAAGAGTTTAAGACGGCGGTCATTATTGTTACCCACGACGCGGGGATCGCCGGGAGCATGCCCAGGGTGATCGAGCTGGCGGACGGCGCCGTAAAGAGTGAGAAAATCTGAAATATCCCGTTTGCAAACGGGATAAAATATGCTATGATAGAAGCCTGTGAGAGGGACAGTAAATGAAACGATTATGGGTATATCTGAAAGCATATAAAAAAGAAACGGTATTGGCGCCTCTGTTTAAAATGCTGGAGGCGTCTTTTGAACTGCTGGTTCCCCTGGTGGTAAAGCGGATCGTGGATATAGGTATCGCCAGTGGAAACCGATCCTATGTGTGGCGTATGTGCCTGGTAATGATCTTGCTGGGAGCGGTAGGACTTGCCTGTTCCGTTACCGCTCAGTATTTTTCCGCCAAAGCGGCCGTGGGCTTCGCCACGAAGCTGCGCCACGCCCTTTTTTCCCATCTGCAGCGGTTTTCCTACGCGCAGGCGGACCATATGGGTACGTCTACCATGATCACCCGTATGACAAGCGATGTCAATCAGGTGCAGAACGGTGTCAATATGGTTCTGCGCCTGTTTTTGCGTTCACCTTTTATCGTATTCGGCGCTATGGTCATGGCCTTTACCATTGATGTAAAGGCGGCTCTTATTTTCACGGTAGTGATCCCTCTGCTCTCCCTGGCGGTCTTCGGCATTATGCTGCTTACCATCCCCCTCTATAAAAAAGTGCAGGAAAGACTGGATAAGATCCTGGGCATTGCCAGAGGCAGTCTGACGGGCGTCAGAGTGCTGAGGGCTTTTCACAAGGAAGAAGAGGAGATCCGGGAATTTGAAAAAGCCAGCGGCGCCCTGACAGAACTGCAGATGTTTGTAGGCAGGCTTTCCGCGGTGATGAATCCCGCTACCTACGTGATCATCAACGGCGGCACCATCTGGCTCTTGTGGACGGGAGCTCTCCGGGTAGAGGGAGGGATCCTGACCCAGGGCGCGGTCATGGCGCTGGTCAATTACATGTCCCAGATCCTGGTGGAACTGGTAAAGCTGGCCAATCTGATCATAACCGTCAACAAGGCGCTGGCCTGCGGGCATCGGATTGAAAATGTGCTGGAACGGCCCGCGGACAACGACGGGCCGGATGCTTCCCGCGGGGGGACCGGGCTGACGGGACCGCGGACGGCAGCCTCCGCTTCGGGGACGAAGGAAATGCCCGTTCCCGCGGTAGAGTTTTCCCATGTGAGCCTGACCTATCCCGGCGCGGGAGCGGAAAGCCTGACGGATATTGATTTTAAGGTCATGAAGGGACAGACTGTAGGGATCATCGGCGGTACCGGTTCCGGGAAGACTTCTCTGGTCAATCTGATCCCCCGTTTTTATGAAGCTACCGCCGGCAGCGTACGTGTCAACGGCATTCCGGTGCAGGAGCAGGATTTACGCGCGCTGCGCGCCGGGATCGGCGTGGTACCCCAGAAGGCGGTGCTGTTTAAAGGCACTATCCGGGAGAATCTGCTTATGGGCAGAACGGGCATAGAGGAGGAAACTCTGCGGAAGGCGCTGGAGATCTCGCAGTCGCGGGAATTTGTGGACGAAAAGCCGGAGGGGCTGGAAACCATGATAAGCCAGAACGGCCGGAATCTTTCCGGCGGGCAGAGGCAGCGTCTTACCATAGCCAGAGCGCTGGCGGGCAGTCCCCGGATACTGATCCTGGACGATTCGGCCTCCGCGCTGGATTACGCCACGGACTTAAAGCTTCGCAGGGCCCTTCGCTCCATGGAAGACGCGCCCACGGTCTTTATCGTTTCCCAGAGAGCCTCTTCCATTCTTCACGCGGATCTGATCCTGGTGCTGGATGACGGAAAAGTGGCCGGCATGGGCACCCATCAGGAACTGCTGCGGGAATGCGGGATCTATCGGGAAATTTATTCGTTCCAGTACGCGGACGGGGGAAAGGAGGCGCGAACAAGATGAGCAAAGGCGGAAAGAAAACTGCCGGCGGGCAGTACGCGGTGATGAAAAAAGTACTGCGTTACGTGGGCAGGTACCGGTTCTTTTTGATCTGTTCCATAGTCTGCGCGGCTGCCACGGTGGTCCTTACGCTCTATATCCCCATTCTGACGGGAAATGCCATTGACTGCATTGTGGAAGCGGGAAAGGTGGATCTTACGGCCATTGCCTCGATCCTGCGCGTGATGGCGGTTGTGGCGGGTGCCACCGCTCTGGCCCAGTGGGTGATGAGCGTCTGCAATAACCGGATCGCCTATCATGTGGTACAGGATATCCGGCGGGACGCCTTTGAAAAAATACAGGTGCTGCCGCTGAAATATCTGGATGCGCATCCTTATGGGGAACTGGTCAGCAGGATCATCGCGGACGCGGATCAGTTTTCGGACGGCCTGCTCATGGGTTTTACCCAGCTCTTTACCGGGGTCCTTACGATTTTCGGCACGCTGCTGTTTATGCTCGCGGAGAACGTGGGCATCACTCTGGTGGTGGTATGTATTACGCCGGTCAGCCTGTTCGTGGCGGCTTTTATCGCCCGCGGCACCTACAGGATGTTTAAACTCCAGTCGGAAACGCGGGGAGAGCAGACGGCTCTGATAGATGAGATGATAGGAAACCAGAAAGTGGTGCAGGCTTTTTCCTATGAGGAAAAGGCGCTGGAGAGATTTGACGTGATAAATGAAAAGCTGGGAAAATACTCTCTGAAAGCTACTTTTTTCTCCTCGCTGACCAATCCCTGCACCCGTTTTGTCAACAGTCTGGTCTATATCGGCGTCTGTATCACCGGAGCCCTGTCCGCCATCGCGGGGCGGCTGACCGTGGGTACCCTGACCTGTTTTTTAAGCTACGCCAATCAGTATACCAAACCCTTTAACGAGATTTCCGGCGTGTTTACGGAGTTTCAGAACGCGCTGGCCTGCGCGGCGCGGCTCTTCGCCCTGATAGAGGAGGAGCCGCAGACGCCGGAACCGGAGGATGCCAAAGTGCTGGAGAACGCGCGGGGCGAGGTGGTATTAAAGGACGTGGCCTTTTCCTACGTGCCGGAGAAAAAGCTCATAGAGGATCTGAACCTGTTTGTGGAGCCCGGAAAGCGGGTGGCCATCGTGGGGCCCACCGGCTGCGGGAAGACTACCCTGATCAATCTGCTCATGCGCTTTTACGACGTGGATAAAGGAAGTATCTCGGTGGACGGTACGGATATACGGCGCCTCACCAGAAAGAGCCTGCGGGAGAATTACGGCATGGTGCTGCAGGAAACCTGGCTCAAGGCCGGCACGGTGCGGGAAAATATCCTGATGGGGAAACCGGATGCCACGGAGGAGGAGATGGTCGCGGCGGCAAAAGCGGCCCATTCCCACAGCTTTATCAAACGTCTGCCAGACGGTTATGATACGGTGCTTTCCGAGGACGGGGAGGGCCTCTCCCAGGGGCAGAAACAGCTTCTGTGCATCACCAGGGTAATGCTCTGTCTGCCGCCCATGCTGATCCTGGATGAGGCCACGTCTTCCATTGACACCCGCACGGAAATGCGGATCCAGAAAGCCTTTGCCGGCATGATGAAGGGGCGCACCAGCTTCGTGATCGCCCACAGGCTTTCCACGATCATGGACTCGGATATCATTCTGGTCATGCGGGACGGGCATATCGTGGAGCAGGGCAGCCATGACGCACTGCTTGCGGAAAACGGCTTTTACGCGGAACTCTATAACAGCCAGTTTGTTCTGAGCGAGTGAAGAACCGCATTTTTTTGTAGATATATTGGCGCCGTTCTGTTACAATAAAGAGGTATGGGGAGCATGTTTCCCCGGCTGTTTTCATCGACAAATTTTTGGCGCGGAGGATGATTATGAACATTACTTACAATGAGAAGACAGGATGCTTTAAACTGGATACGGAGCATACTTCCTATGTGATCGGTATTGTGGATACGGAGCGGTTTGTGGGGCACGCGTATTTTGGCGGCAGGCTGTTAGAGGACGATGCGGGATATCTGCTCAGGACGGGAGAGGCGCCCTTTACTCCCGAAACAAACAGCAGGGACAGGCTTTCTTTTCTGGACTGTTTTCCCATGGAATATCCTACGGGGGGGATCGGGGATTTCAGGGAGAGCGCCATTGAGGTGAAGGACGAAGGCGGGCACAGAGCGCTGCAGCTGACGCTCGCGGACTATCATATTTACAACGGGAAGAAGGCTCTGAAGGGACTGCCGGCTACCTGGGGGAGCGAAGAGGACTGCCGCACCCTGGAACTGGTTTTGGAGGATAAGAGCCTTGGGATACAGGCGGTACTGAGTTATTCCGTATTTGCAGGTATCGACGCGGTGGCCAGGAGTGTCAGGATCGTCAACAACGGGACCGGGCCTGTGATGCTGGAGAAGGTCATGTCCGCTTCCATTGACATGGATGACAGGGACTATGACAAGATCGTGCTGCACGGTTCCTGGGCGAGGGAACGCCATATCGACAGGACGCCGTTGAGCTACGGGGTACAGAGCACCGCTTCCCTGCGGGGGGAGAGCGGGCATCAGCAGCAGCCCTTTATGGCCCTGCTTGAGAAAAACGCGGATCAGGACAGAGGAGAGGTATACGGCATGAATCTGCTCTATTCCGGCAACTGTATCACGCTGGCGGACAAGGGGCAGTTTGACAACGTGCGTTTTATGAGCGGTATCAATCCCGCGGGATTTGGCTGGAAGTTAGAGCCCGGCGCGGAGTTTCAGAGCCCGGAAGCGGTGCTGGTGTACTCCGCGGAGGGCTTAGGCGGTATGAGCCGCGCCTTCCACGACCTGTACAGGGAGCATCTGATAAGAGGGGAATACCGCTGTAACAAGCGTCCCATTCTGATCAACAACTGGGAGGCCACCTATTTTGATTTCAATACGGAGAAACTGCTGGCTATTGCCAGGGAGGCCTCCGGGCTGGGGATCGAAATGCTGGTCATGGATGACGGCTGGTTCGGAAACCGCTGCGACGATAACAGGGCGCTGGGGGACTGGGAAGTCAACGAGGAAAAGATAAAAGGCGGACTGAAGTACCTGGTGGACGAGGTCAACAAGCTGGGCATGAAATTCGGTATCTGGTTCGAGCCGGAAATGATCAGTCCGGATTCCGATCTTTACCGCGCGCATCCCGACTGGGCCATAAGCATACCCGGAAGGGAGCCGGGACTGGCCCGCAACCAGCTGGTGCTGGATATGTCCAGGGAAGAGATCCAGGACTACGTTTATGAAAAAATGGCGGCGGTACTGCGCAGCGCCAATATTGAGTATGTGAAGTGGGATATGAACAGGCCGCTGTCCGATATCGGCAGCATAGCGCTTTCGCCGGAGCGCCAGGGAGAGTTGTTCCACCGCTATGTGCTGGGCCTGTACAGACTGCAGGAGAGGCTGATAACGGATTTTCCCCATCTGCTTCTGGAAAACTGTTCCGGGGGCGGCGCCAGATTTGACGCCGGGATGCTCTACTACAGCCCGCAGATATGGTGCTCGGACGATACGGATGCCATTGAGCGTCTGATGATCCAGGAAGGGACCGCGCTGATCTATCCGCTTGCCGCCATGGGAGCCCATGTGAGCGACTGTCCCAATCATGCCACAGGCAGGGTGACGCCTTTTGAAACCAGAGGGCATGTGGCCCTGGCGGGTACGTTCGGCTATGAGCTGGATGTGACGAAAATTTCCGAGGAGGACAGAAAGCTGATCCCCGCTCAGGTGGAAATGTACCACAAATACAACGAGCTGGTGCGCATGGGAGATTATTACCGCGTTGCCTCTTACCGGGAAAATCATATGTACGACTGCTATATGGTGGTAAAAAAAGACAAGAGCGAGGCGCTGGTCACCTTCGTTCAGGTGCTGGGCAGACCCAACGTGCATTCCAGGCGGATCCTTTTAAAGGGGCTGGATCCCGATAAACGGTACCGGGTGGACGGCTGTGAGCGCGCCCGTCTGGGCAGTACCCTGATGCAGGCGGGTATTCTGGTGGAAAACATGTGGGGAGATTTCAGGAGCAGGCTGATCCACGTGACGGAAGCGTGACAGGGGTCCGGGAAACGTTATCACAGATATCATAGAGTCAGAGCAAACGCCGCGCGGGCGGCAGAAGAGAGGGAATATGGAACAGGACAGAGAGATTATTTTTTTAAAACCCCAGCTGAAGGACGTGGTATGGGGCGGCAGTAAACTGCGGGATGAATTCGGCTACGAGGGAGCCGGCGGCAGTACGGGAGAGTGCTGGGGGATCAGCGCTCATCCCAACGGGGACGATGAGATCATAAACGGCCGCTTTAAGGGCATGAGCCTGTCCGCGCTCTACAGGGAGCACAGGGAAGTGTTCGGCGGTATCGCGGCGGAAGAGTTTCCTCTGCTGGTAAAGATCATCGACGCGAAACAGGATCTGAGCATTCAGGTACATCCCGATGACAAGTATGTGAAGGAGCATGAAAACTGCCCCTACGGCAAGACGGAATGCTGGTACGTGATGGACTGTCCCCCCAACGCGGAACTGGTCATCGGCCACAACGCCCGGACCAGGGAGGAACTGGCGGATATGATCCATGAAGGGCGGTATGAGGAACTGATCAAGAACGTGCCCGTGCGCAAAGGAGATTTTCTGCAGATCACGCCGGGAACCGTGCATGCCATCAAAGGCGGCTTTACGATTCTGGAAACCCAGCAGAGCAGCGACATTACTTATCGGGTGTACGATTACGGCAGGCTGGTAAACGGCAAGGAAAGACCGCTGCATGTGCAGCAGAGCATCGATGTGATCACCGTGCCGGACAGGGCGGGAGAGGAGGCCCTGAGCCATACGGACGGACTTCCGGAGAACACCATGAACAAACTGATCTCCTGTGATCACTACACGGTCTGGAAGCTGCAGGTGACGGATGAGGCGGTAACGGAGCAGAAATATCCTTTCCTGCTGGCCAGCGTACTGGACGGCAGCGGCAGCGTGGACGGCGTTTCCGTAAAGAAAGGGGATCATTTCATCCTGCCCGCCGGTTACGGCAGAGCCGTGTTTGCCGGCAGGATGGAGCTGATCTTATCTACGGTATAAGGAGGAATTATGGCACTGTATCAGCTGGAAAACGATCATATCCGCATCGGGGTGGAATCCCACGGCGCGGAGCTGAGGAGCCTGGTGGCAAAGGACACGGGGCGGGAATATATGTGGAGCGCGGATCCTGCCTACTGGGGCAGGGTATCCCCTCTGCTGTTTCCTGTGGTAGGCGCTTACCGCGGCGGGGAAAGCCGGTATAAAGGGAAGGTTTACCGCATGCCCCAGCACGGTTTTGCCCGGGATATGGATTTTATGGTAACGGAGCAGACGGAAAAGGAGATCTGGTTCTGTCTGACAGACAAAGACGGCACCTGGGAACAATATCCTTTCGCGTTTTCGCTGGAAGCGGGTTACAGGCTGGAGGGCAGGAGCGTGAGAGTGCTCTGGAGAGTGACCAACCCGGCCGGCGAAACCATGTATTTTTCCATAGGAGGGCATCCCGCTTTCGCGGCGCCTGCCAGGGAAAAGGGAAAATACACCTGCTACATCGGTCTGGCGGGAAGGGATTCCCTGATCACGCGCAGACTGAAAAACGGCCTTGCCACCGACGAGCTGCGGCATATTGAACTGGAAAAAGGCGGACTGCTGCCGGTAACGGAAGAGCTGTTCGCGGATGACGCGCTGATCGTGGAGGAGCATCAGACCGGAAGGGTGCAGCTTCTGGACGGAGAGAAAAAGCCCTATCTGACCGTGAGCTTTGACGCGCCCCTTTTCGGGCTCTGGACACCGCCCGGTAAGAACGCGCCTTTTATCTGTATCGAGCCCTGGTACGGCCGGTGCGACAGGGAGGATTTTGAGGGAGAGCTTTCCCAGCGGGAGTGGGGCAATACCTTGAATGCCGGAGAAAGCTTCCATGCTTCCTATGTCATTACCATAGAGTAGCCGAAGGATTGCTGCCCGCCTGTTTCTGAGAAGCAGGCGGGTTTTACCGTAAAAAGAGGGTATTGAACCGTATCTAAGACAGAGGAGCGGAAAGGAAAGCCGTGACAGAGGAAAAATTCGCGAAATGTATACACGCCATGAAAAAGGGCGATAAAAACGGCCTCAAAGAGGTCTATGAGGAATATGGCTCCTATATCTACGGCATTGTCAGACAGCTGCTGCCCGGGAAGGAGGATGCGGAAGATATTACCGGCGATTTCTTTATCCGCCTGTGGGAAAAGGCGGGAACCTACCGGACGGGCAGAGGACACAAAGGCTGGATGGCCGCTATCGCGCGGAATATGGCCGTAGACCTGCTGCGCAGAAAATGGAGGGAGGAGCCGGTGGATTTTCATACGGAGCGGGGAGAAGAAGAGCGCGCCTCCGGGGAACAGCGGGGAGATATTTTACGTGCCGTAAAGGAAAACGGAAAGAGCGTGGAAGAAGAGGTGATCCTGGCGCTGGACATGGCTGAGGCGTTGAAGACGTTAAAGGAGCCGGAACTGGAGGTCATACATATGAAGATCATGGCGGAGATGACCTTTCAGGAAATTTCTGATACGCTGCAGGTGCCGTTAGGAACCGTGGCGTGGCGGTACAGGGAAGCGGTAAAAAAATTAAGGAGGTGCGGGTATGAAGAATCTGGAAGAAGAGTATAAAAAGTTTCAGAAAGAAGAAACGCCGGATCTGTGGGACAGGATCGAAGCCGGTCTGCCTGCCCCCAAAAAACGCCGCGCCTTCCCAAACAAAGCGGTATACGCGGGAGCGGCGGCCGTGGTGTTGCTGGCGGCGGCTTCCGGATTGTGGATGGGGCGCGGCCGTTTCTCATCGGAGAAAGACGCGGCCGTTCCCGACAATATTTCCGCGGAAACCGCTCTGACCGGACAGGAAAGCCCGGTACAGGGAATCTCCGCGGGCGTGGAAGAAGCGGCCGGTGAAAGCGCGGACATTTTTCAGGCAGGGGCCGCGCAGGCAGACAGCGAAACGGATTTTGTTTCGCCGGACAGCATGATGGATTCCGCTTCGCCGGGCAGCGGCAGGCCGGAAGAAGAGGGAGCTTTGAAAAAGGAGGAGGCGATGGAACTGCTGATGGATTATCTGAAGCAGGAGGGGACGCTTCCGGAATCGGCACAGCGGATCGTCAGTGAAGATGTGGAAGAGGCGCTGCAGGTGGAGATGCCGGTATCGGACGGAGAAGAACGGGAGAAAACGCCGGCCGCCTGCGTCTGGTATCTGGAGGATGACGGCAGGATCGGTTTCCTGGAGTTTTCCGGATATTCCGAAGACGGAGAATCTTTTATATTCCGTCTGGGAGAACGGGACGAGGACGGACAGAACGTTATAGTCAACCGGGAGTATACCGTTCACACCCTGACAGGGGATATCGCGCCGAAATAGTAAAGATTCGTACTAAACCCTATGGATTTTTAGGCCGAACTATGCCATACTGGAAAAAAAGAGCCGGAAAGGAATGTACATATGGAGAAGGCGCAGGATGACATTACAATAGAAAATCTGTGGGAGAAGATCGCCGCGCATCAGGGCGAAACATTTTATACAGCCAAAAATCTGGAATTTACTTATGTGATAAAGGGCGGAGAGTTTTTTACGGAGAGGAAAAAGAAATCCATTACCCGCGCCACTTTTGAAAAGGCGTTTCTGAAGCTGCGGGAGGATACGGAGCATCAGATCACCGGTCCTAAGAAATTAAACTGCTTCGGCGCGCCTTATGTCTGGGGTGTTTTTAAGGCCCTGGGCATTCTGCGTTTTTAGAAACTATTTAGAAATTTCCCAGAGAAGTCTTAACCTTTCCGCGGTATGGTAAGAGCACCATAAGTCAAGGGAGGCAAAACGGGAAATGAAATATATCACGTTTGTGGTGCCCTGCTGCAATTCGCAGGATTACATGAACAAATGTCTGGATTCTCTGCTGCCCTGTGGAGAGGACGGGGAGATCATTGTGGTGGATGACGGCTCCACGGATCTGACGGGAGAAATAGCGGATGATTACGCGGCGAAGTACCCGGGGATCGTGCGGGTGATCCATAAAGAAAACGGGGGGCACGGTTCCGGTGTCAACGCGGGACTGGCCGCCGCGTCGGGACTGTTCTTTAAAGTGGTGGATTCCGATGACTGGCTGGACGAAGGAGCGCTGGCCGCGCTGTTGGCCGCGCTGCGGGAGCGGACCGCGTCGGGCAGGCTGCCCGATATGGTGGTCTGCAACTATGTCTACGACCACTTTTACGAGAACAGGCAGTGTCCGGTCCGGTATGACAACGTATTTCCTCAGGGGAGGATCTGCGGCTGGCGGAGCATGGGAAAGTTTCGGGGCTCTCAGTATCTGGTCATGCACGCTCTGATCTTCCGTACCGCCCTGCTTCGGGAAATGGATTTAAGGCTTCCCGAGCATACCTTTTACGTGGACAATCTTTTTGCCAGCAGACCCCTGCCCAGAGTAAGGCGTATTCTGTATCTGGACCTGGATCTGTACCACTACTTTCTGGGAAGAAGCGGACAGTCTGTCAATGAAGAAAATTATATACGCAGGATCGACCAGCAGATAAAAGTCACCAGACTGGTAGCGGAGGGAACGGACTGGGAAAAGGCCAGAGCCGTTTCTCCCAGGCTGGAAGAATATCTGCTGCGGAATCTTTCCGTCATGCTTGCCATCTGCGACGTATTCCTGCTCATGACCAAAACGCCGGAGGCCCTGCTGAAGCGCCGGAAACTCTGGGAGGATATCCGGATCATGGATGAAAGGCTTTATAAGAGGCTGCGGTTCACCACGCTCAGCGGCGCCACGTATCTGCCGGGGAAAGCGGGAGATATGCTGACCCTGGCCGGTTACAGAACGGCAAAAAAATTCTTAGGATTTGCTTAAAACGCTGTACAAGGAAGAGGAGCAGGTTTAAAATGACGGATAGGATCTATATCGCGCTGGTGGATACGCCGGGGCTGTTCGCGTCCCTGATACGGCGGACCATCAGGCGAAGCTACGTACATGTGGTGCTGGGGCTGGATAAGGACCTGGAGGAGGCTTACAGCTTTGGCAGGAGGAATCCCTGTATTCCTTATTTTTCCGGTTTTGAGAAAGAGGATTTAAAACGTATCGCGGGGGCCTTTCCCACCGCCCGCTACCGTATCTACAGTCTGGAATGCGACGGGGAAGAGAAGGCGCGGATGAGAGAAGAACTGCGGCGCCTCTACAGCGACCGCTTCCGGTATCATTACTGTGTTCTGGGACTGCCGTTTTTACTGGCGGGCAGGCCTTTTTATCAGAAACGGCACTATACCTGTTCTTCTTTTTTGGCGCGTTTCCTGCAGGAACACGGTATCTGCCTGTTTGAAAAACATTTTTCCCTGGTCACGCCCGCGGATTTTTACGACTATAAGCGGGATGGGATATTGTTTGAGGGAACGCTGCGGGAATTGCTGGGAAGAACCGGGCAGGAAGGATACCGTCCCGCAAAAGGAGCTTTGTATGAAGGGTAAGAAAAAGGCCGCGAGCGCCGCGTTGTTTTTGGGACTGGCCGGGATTACTTTTTATGTGGTGTTTAAAGAACAGGATTTTGGAGAACTTCTGCGGGCAGTACGGGAAATGCGAAAGGGTTATCTGGCGCTGGCTATGCTGACAGCGCTGTTCTTTGTGTCGGCGGAAGGGATCCTGATCTGGTATCTGCTGCGGGTCATCGGGGACAGATGCAGTATATTCAGCTGTCTGAAATATTCTTTTACCGGATTTTTCTATTCCGGCATCACGCCCTCCGCCACGGGCGGACAGCCCATGCAGCTCTATCATATGAGCAAGGACGGGCATAAAGTGTCGGATTCCACGGTGGTGCTGATGAGCGTGGCCACCGCGTACAAATTTGTGCTGGTGGTAATGGGCCTGGGGATCGCGCTGTTCTGGTGGGGAGGACTGAAGGCCAATCTGGGAGAGTACCTGCCCATATATTTTCTCGGACTGTTCCTGAACGCGGCTCTGGTGGTGATCCTGCTGGCGATCATGCTGAACGGCCCCGGTATGGAGCGTTTTTTATGCGCGGCGGAAAGACTGCTGGTCAGACTGCACATGCTGAAGCCTTCCGAAAAACGGCGGGACAGCATCCGGGGACTGGTGGATCAGTATCAGGCTGCGGTTCGTTTTTTAAAGGGGCATATGGGCGTGATCGGTTTTCTGGTAGGATTTACTTTCCTGCAGAGATGCAGTGTCTTCGCGCTGACCTATTTTGTTTACAGGGGAATGGGACTGTCCGGCGCGGGCCCGTTTACCGTTATGGCTCTGCAGGCGGTGGTCTATATCGCGGTGGATATGCTTCCGCTGCCCGGTTCCCAGGGGATAACGGAGTTAATGTACGCGGCGGTGTTCGGCCGGATCTTTACCGGCAGCAGTCTTACGGTGTCCATGTGCATCTCCAGGGGGCTGAATTTTTATATGCTCCTGATCATCAGCGCCTGTGTGGCCGCCTACGCGTGGTGGCAGGGCGGAAAGACTGTGACGCTCCCCGAATAAAATTTGTATCTTTTTGAAAACATATATTGCAATCAAAAAAAAAATGTGCTAGACTTCATTACAATAAAGTAAATGCGGCGAAGGAAACTCTTGCCAGGGAAAGCGACAGGAATACGGCGTCACCGACTGAGAGCGCTGTTCGTGGGAATCGGCAAAGGGAACGCTCCGGAGCAGACCGTCTGAAGGTTTTCGGATTGGGTAGGGCGGTACGTGGCATGCGTTAAATGCGAAAGTGGATGGACCGGTCAGACGCTTTGATGGAAGCGGCGGTCCGTCAAAGCGGGTGGTACCGCGGATTTGCGCTGGCTTATTCGTCCCGAAATACAGATACTGTATTTCGGGACTTTTTTATTTAGCCAAAAGGAGGAGGATCATGAAAAATATTTACAGGGACAGAAATCTTTCCGGGATCGGAGAACAGGATATCGGAACCGAACTCAGAGTGGCGGGCTGGGTAGAGAATATCAGGGATCACGGAGGGGTGTCCTTCCTGGATCTGAGGGATATGTACGGAGTGCTTCAGGTGGTGCTGCGCAGACCGGAGCTTTTAAAAGGCATTAAGAAGGAGGCCTGCGTGAGCATTGCGGGCCGCATGGAAAAAAGGGACGAAGAAACCTACAATCCGAAGATCCCCTCCGGCACCGTGGAACTGGAGGCCGAGGAGATCACCATACTGGGACAGGTGTATTCCATGCTTCCCTTTGAGGTCATGACGTCCAGGGAGGTCAGGGAGGATATCCGGTTAAAGTACCGCTATCTGGATCTGCGCAACCAGAAAGTAAAGGACAATATGATTTTCCGTTCCCGGGTCATCGCGTTTCTGCGTGAGAAGATGACGGAGCTGGGATTTCTGGAGATCCAGACGCCGATCCTCTGCGCCTCTTCGCCGGAAGGCGCCAGGGACTATATCGTGCCCTCCAGAAAGTATAAGGGAAAATTTTACGCGCTGCCCCAGGCGCCCCAGCAGTATAAGCAGCTTCTCATGGTGTCCGGTTTTGACAGATATTTTCAGATCGCGCCCTGTTTCAGGGACGAGGACGCGCGGGCGGACCGCTCCCCCGGCGAGTTTTACCAGCTGGATTTTGAGATGAGCTTCGCTACGCAGGAAGATGTGTTCCGGGTAGGAGAGGAAGTGCTGACGGCGGTGTTTGAAAAATTTGCCCCGGAAGGGTTTCAGGTGACCAAGGCGCCTTTCCCGGTCATCAGCTATAAACAGGCCATGCTGGAGTTCGGCAGCGATAAACCGGATCTGCGCAATCCGCTCAGGATCGTGGACCTGACGGAGTTTTTCCAGAAGTGCTCGTTTAAGCCCTTTTTAGGCAGGACGGTCAGGGCCGTTAAGGTACGCGCGCAGATGTCCAAGGGCTTTCACGAGAAGCTGCTGAAATTTGCCACGGATCTGGGCATGGGAGGACTGGGCTATCTGGAGGTAACGGAAGAGCTGACCTATAAAGGACCCATCGACAAATTTATTCCCGAAGAATACAAGGGCGAGCTTCTGACGCTGGCGGGGTTAAGCGCCGGGGACACTATTTTCTTTATGGCGGATAAAGAGGAAAAGGCGGCTTATTACGCCGGCATGATCCGCAACGAACTGGGAGAGAAGCTGGGACTTCTGGAAAAGAACGCGTACCGTTTCTGCTATGTGAACGATTTCCCCATGTATGAGAGGGATCCGGAAACCAGGCAGATCGGGTTTACCCATAATCCTTTTTCCATGCCCCAGGGCGGCATGGAAGCCCTGAATACCAAGGATCCTCTGGATATTCTGGCTTACCAGTATGACATTGTATGCAACGGCGTGGAGCTTTCCTCCGGAGCGGTGCGCAACCATGACGTGGAGATCATGATAAAGGCCTTTGCCATAGCCGGTTACGACGAGGAAGCGCTGAAGGCCAAGTTCGGCGCCCTTTACAACGCGTTTCAGTTCGGCGCGCCGCCCCATGCCGGCATGGCGCCCGGGGTGGACAGGATGATCATGCTGCTGCGCAATGAGGAGAACATTCGGGAGGTCATTGCTTTCCCCATGAGCGGAACGGCGCAGGATCTGATGTGCGGCGCGCCTAACGAAGTAACCGAACAGCAGCTGCGGGAAGTGCACATCAAGGTGCGCGATTAGAACGGGAGGAACGGATATGGCAAATGTCATTTCGGACGAAACGATAGAATATGTGGGCGTGCTGGCCAAGCTGGAGCTTTCGCCTCAGGAGAAGGAAGCCGCCAAAAAGGATATGGCGGATATGCTGGACTATATTGATAAGCTGAATGAGCTGGACACCACGGGAGTGGAGCCCATGTCCCATGTGTTCCCCGTGGAGAATGTGTTCCGGGAAGACGTGGTGACAAACGGGGATGACAGGGAGAATATCCTGAAGAACGCTCCGGGTGAAAAGGACGGTATGTTTGTTGTACCGAAAACCGTGGAATAGGAGGCATCCATGAATTTAGTGGATTTGACGGCAGTGGAACTGGCCGAAAAAATAAAAGGCGGAGAAGTTTCGGCGCGGGAAGCGCTGGAGGCGGTTTTCCGGCGGGTGGAAGAAAAGGAAGAACTGCTGCACTGTTATGTGACCCTGGACAGGGAAGGCGCTTTTAAAAGGGCGGAGGAAATACAGAAAAAAATACAGGCGGGAGAAGCGGCGGGAGCGCTGGCGGGAGTGCCTGTGGCGATCAAGGACAATCTCTGTACGGCAGGTATGCGTACCACCTGTTCCTCCAGGATACTGGACAATTTTGTGCCTGCTTTTTCCGCGCGGGCGGTGGAAGATCTGGAAGCCGCTGGAGCGGTGATCCTGGGGAAGACCAATATGGACGAATTTGCCATGGGCTCCACCACCGAAACATCGGCGTTCGGCGTGACCAGAAACCCGCATGACCCGGAGCGTGTCCCGGGAGGCTCGTCCGGCGGTTCCGCCGCTGCGGTGGCGGCGGGAGAGTGCTTTTTTGCCATAGGATCCGATACGGGAGGCTCCATCCGCCAGCCCGCTTCCTTCTGCGGCGTGGTGGGACTGAAGCCCACTTACGGTACGGTGTCCCGTTACGGCCTGATCGCCTACGGCTCTTCCCTGGACCAGATCGGACCCCTCACCAGGGATGTGCGGGACTGCGCGGCGGTGCTGGAGCTGATCGCCACCCACGATAAAAAGGATTCTACTTCCATAAAAAGGGAGGATACGGATTTTACCTCGGCTCTGCGGACGGACGTGGAGGGGCTGCGTATCGGCGTGCCCAGGGACTATTTCGGAGAGGGCCTGGATAAGGAAGTCAAAGCGGCGGTACTGAAGGCGGCGGACACGCTGCGGGATGCGGGCGCCGATGTGGAGGAGTTTGACTTAAGCCTGGTGGAATACGCGATCCCCACTTACTATACCATTGCCGCGGCGGAGGCGAGTTCCAATCTGGAACGGTTCGACGGGGTAAAATACGGCTATCGGGCAGAGGACTGCCAGGGCCTGCACTCCATGTACAAAAAAACCAGGAGCCAGGGCTTCGGTGCGGAGGTAAAACGGCGTATTATGCTGGGTTCCTTTGTATTGAGCTCCGGGTATTACGATGCTTATTATCTGAAAGCGCTGCGGGTAAAAGCGCTGATCAAGAAGGCTTTTGACCACGCCTTCCGGAAATACGACGTGATCCTGGGGCCGACAGCGCCCACTACGGCGCCCCGGCTGGGAGAATCCCTGGCGGACCCCATGAAGATGTATCTGGGCGATATTTATACCATTTCCGCCAATCTGGCGGGACTGCCGGCCATGAGCGTGCCCTGCGGAAAGGATGCGGGGGGCCTGCCTGTGGGGCTCCAGCTGATAGGAGACTGCTTTCAGGAAAAGAAGCTGCTGCGGGCGGCTTACG
This sequence comes from uncultured Lachnospiraceae bacterium, assembly GCA_947632555.1. Classification (GTDB taxonomy): domain Bacteria; phylum Bacillota; class Clostridia; order Lachnospirales; family Lachnospiraceae; genus Acetatifactor. Next base: position 46,115 of record CANRPU010000013.1, on the reverse strand, counting down.
CGTATGAACAGGCCGTGGGCGGCTTTGGAACGGGAAAGGAGGCATGATGATGGGAAAACAGTATGAAACGGTCATAGGACTGGAAGTGCATGTGGAGCTCGCGACCAAGACCAAGATCTTCTGCGGCTGCTCCACTGCTTTCGGCGGGGAGCCCAATACGCATACCTGCCCGGTATGTACCGGTATGCCGGGTTCTCTTCCCGTACTGAACAAGCAGGTGCTGGACTATGCCATCGCGGTGGGACTGGCGGCCAACTGTGAGATCACCCGGTACTGCAAGTTTGACAGAAAGAATTATTTTTATCCTGACAATCCGCAGAATTACCAGATCTCCCAGCTCTACCTGCCCATCTGCAGAAACGGCTGGGTGGAAGTGGAAACCTCCGGGGGAAAGAAAAAGATCGGGATCCACGAGATCCACATGGAGGAAGACGCGGGCAAGCTGATCCACGATGACTGGGAAGATGTTTCCCTGGTGGACTATAACCGTTCCGGAGTTCCCCTGATCGAGATCGTGTCCCGGCCGGACATGCGCAATGCGGAGGAGGTTATCGCTTATCTGGAAAAGCTGCGTCTTATCATCCAGTATCTGGGAGCTTCCGACTGCAAGCTGCAGGAGGGCTCCATGCGGGCGGACATCAATCTGTCCGTCAGGGAGGCGGGCACGGAAAAACTCGGTACCAGAACGGAAATGAAGAACCTGAATTCTTTTCGCGCTATCGCCCGGGCCATCCAGGGAGAAACCGAACGCCAGACGGAACTGCTGGAGGCCGGGAAAGAGGTGGTACAGGAAACCAGGAGATGGGACGATGCCAAAGAGTGTTCCTATGCCATGCGCTCCAAGGAAGACGCGCAGGATTATCGCTATTTTCCGGATCCGGATCTGACGCCTGTCAGGATAGATGACGCGTGGCTGGAGCGCATCAAAGCCGCGCAGCCGGAATTCCGTACCGAAAAGATGGCCAGATACCGGGAAGAATTCGGGATCCCGGATTACGATATTGAGATCATTACCAATTCCAAGCGTATGGCGGATCTGTTTGAGGAAACCACCGCGATCTGTGGGCAGCCCAAGAAGGTCAGCAACTGGCTGATGGGAGAAACCCTGCGGCTGATGAAAGAAACGGAAACGGATGCGGAGGATATCCGGTTTTCACCGGAAAATCTGGCAAAACTGATCGCGCTGGTGGACGAAAAGGCCGTCAGTACCAATGTAGCCAAAGAGGTCTTTGAAAAAATGTTCCTGGAAAATGTGGATCCCCGCGCCTATGTGGAAGAAAACGGTCTGAAGGCCGTTTCGGACGAGGGGGCTCTGCGAAAGACGGTGGAAGAAGTCATAGCGGCCAATCCCCGGTCCGTGGAGGACTACAGGGGAGGCAAAGAGAAGGCTATCGGATTCCTGGTGGGGCAGACCATGAAAGCCATGCAGGGAAAAGCGGACCCCGGAACGGTCAACAGGCTGTTAAAAGAATTACTCTCCTGATCCTTCGAACAGGTATTCAATGAACCGGACCGCGGTGTCCACCCGCCTGGAGGTGGCCGGGATACCCAGCAAAACAGGTTTGCGGGGATAGTAATAGGTACTCTCCAGGACCTGAGAGCCGCTGATGTCGATACCGATCGGGGTCGGATCGGTCATTTCCTCGGGGCAGAACGGGTCGGGGAAGACGATCTCTTCTTCCGTATCCGTTCCGTCCGCGGGGCTGTCCTCGTCCCGCAGGCGCTCGGCTATGGCTTCGTCCCGGTAGTAGATCCTGCCGTCAAGGGAGGAGAGCATGTCCGCCGGCAGTATGGAGCGCAGGTCAAAGAAAAGCTCGCTGTAGGCGTAGGTTTCAAAGGCCAGCGTGTCCATGATCGCCACGTCCATATCCCCGGAGGCCGTGTATACCATGATCAGCTCTCTGGTGCTGACGGCGTCCGGACTCATCATTTCCGTCAGGATCAGCGCCGAATTGAAGGTGACTTCGTATTGATCCGGGTCGATCCCGGCGTATTCCATAAAGCCGGAAGAAAACGCTTTTTCCTCGCCGATGGTGCTGGTGTTGACCACAATGCCGAAAAGGGCCTCTTCCTTATGGGTGATGATCGTCACCGCTACGGAAATGACCGCGATCAGGGCGATGGCGCCTCCCAGCGCATACCATTTATAATAGGTCCAGAAATAAGAGATCTTTTTTTTCAGGGGCTTGTTCTTCAAAGCGGCCCGTTCTTCTTTAAACTCATCCATTACAGGCATACGATATCCACCTTCGCGCTTTTTGTATCCTTATCATAAAATCAGAAAAATCAGTTGTCAATATGAGCGGAAATTGTTCACAGATATTTTATAAATCGCACCGGGCTCCTTGACAAGGAAAAGGGCATTTGTTAAACTTTTTTCAAACGGATATCAGGCTTTGAAATATAAAACATAAACGGAGGGAAGGCATGAAATTTTCGATTGAAAACGGCGCCCTGGTTTTTTATCAGCAGGGTGAAATAGGCAGGATTGAAGCGTGGGGAAAGGATTCTCTGCGGGTGCGCGCCACCATGCAGGGGAGCTTTACGGAAAACAGGTGGGCGCTGACGGAGGAGCCGGCGCGGTGTACCCCCCAGATCCGCGTAGACACGGAAGAGCACTGGGTTGGTGACGGGACCGTGGACACCAGGGAGATAGCGGTCATTGAAAACGGACGGCTGAAGGCCACGGTGAACTTTAAGGGGATCATTTCCTTTTACAGAGATGACAAGCTGATCCTGCGCGAGTATTACCGTTCCTACGACGGTACGCTTTCCAGAGGGAGCCGCTGTCTGAAAGTGGTCAACCGGGAATGGAAGGGGATCATCGGCGGCAGCGAATACGCCCTGACACTGAAGTTTGACAGCAATGACGGGGAAAAAATCTTCGGTATGGGGCAGTACCAGCAGCCCTATCTGGATCTTAAGGGCTGTACGCTGGAACTGGCTCAGCGCAATTCCCAGATTTCCGTTCCCTTTGCGGTATCTTCCCTGGGGTACGGTTTCTTATGGAACAATCCGGCGGTAGGGCATGTGACCTTCGGCAAGAACTATACCGAGTGGGTGGCAAGATCCACCCGGGAGATGGATTACTGGATCACGGCCGGGGATGCCCCCCGGCAGATACTTGCCAATTATACCGAGGTTACCGGGCACGCGGATATGTTCCCGGAAAACCTTATGGGCTTATGGCAGTGCAAACTGCGCTACAGAACGCAGGACGAGGTCCTGAGCGTTGCCCGCCAGTATCAGAAAGAGGGGATCAAGATCGACCAGATAGTCATTGATTTCTTCCACTGGACCGTGCAGGGTGACTGGAAATTTGATGAAAAATACTGGCCGGATCCCAAGGCCATGGTAGACGAACTGCATTCCATGGGGATCAGGGTCATTGTTTCCATCTGGCCTTCCGTGGACAGAAAGAGCGAAAACTTCGGCCCCATGATGGAGCGGGGACTGCTGATCAAAACGGAAAGAGGCGCGGCGCAGACCTACGACTATCAGGGTGACTGCGTGGAGATCGATCCCTTTAATCCCGAAACCAGAAAATATGTCTGGGAGGTCTGCAAAAAGAATTATTATGATTATGGCATTGACGCTTTCTGGCTGGACAACTCCGAGCCGGATTACGGCGTTTATGATTTTGAAAATTACCGTTACTGCGCGGGACCCGCTCTGGAGGTCAGCAACATATATCCCCAGATGTACAGCAGGGTGTTTTATGATGAAATGAGCAGGCTGGGCAAAGGCCCTGTGGTGAATCTGCTCCGCTGCGCGTGGGCGGGTTCCCAGAAATACGGCAATGTGATATGGTCCGGCGATGTGCCCAGCACCTTCGAGGCTTTCCGGGATCAGCTGCAGTGCGGCCTGAACATGGGCCTCGCGGGGATCCCCTGGTGGACTACCGATATCGGCGGCTTTATGACGGATGACGTAAATGACCCGGATTTCAGGCAGCTTCTGATCAGATGGTATCAGTTCGCCGTCTATTCCGCGGTGCTGCGTATGCACGGGGACAGAGGCCCTTACAATATTCCGCCTTTAGACACCAGGGACTGGGGCGGCGGTTATCTGCATACCGGGCAGCCCAATGAACTTTGGAGCTACGGGGAAGAAAATTACGCCATTATGAAGAAGTACCTGGATATCCGTCTTTCCATGCGCGACTATATCAAGGAGCTTTATGAGGAGGCGCATACCAACGGTTCTCCTCTGATCAGGACCATGTTCTATGAGTTCCCCGAAGACGAGAAATGCTGGGAACTGCAGGATCAGTATATGTTCGGCAGCAGGTATCTGGTGGCGCCGATCCTGTATCTGGATCAGTATGAGCGGGAGGTGTATCTGCCTGAAGGAAAGTGGAAGCTGACCTCCACAGGGGAGATCCTGCAGGGAGGCGCTGTGGTAAAGGCAGCCGCGCCTATTGAGTACATGCCGGTATTCGAGCGGATGTGACCGGCGGAATGTGAGGAAAACATGAGCGAAACATATGTGGAATGTCTGGTAACAAAGGAACCTTCCCTGATAGGCAGGCTGATCAAGTTTGTACTGATCATGCTCACGGCGGTATTCGGACTGCTGGGGCTGGTAGGCTTCGCCTACGGGATTCCCCTGCTGATCGCCCTGCTTACCGGGCTGGGGGCGTACCTGGCGCATCTGAACGCGTATATTGAATATGAATATCTGTATCTGGACAAGGAGATCTCCATAGACAAGATCAAGGCTCAGACCAGAAGAAAGAAGGTCGCTTCTTTTGAGGTGGAGCGCATGGAGATACTGGCTCCCATCCGTTCCTATCACCTGGATCAGTACAAAAACCGCGCCGGGAAAGTGACGGATTACAGCATTGGCAGGGAAGAGCAGCCGGATAAGCGGTATGTCATGTATTACGACGGAAATCAGAAGATCATCTTAAGCCCCAGCGAGGAGCTGGTCAAGGCGGTCAGGAGCGTGAGCCCGCGCAAGGTATTTCTGGACTGACGGGGAAGAAACCCGGAGCCGTCCAGGCTTGACAGAACGGCAGGATTCTGCTAAACTCGATAAAACTTAACAGATTGCAGCTGCATAAGGAGGAGAAAATGGGACAGATTATTGGCGAAGGAATTACTTTTGACGATGTGCTTCTGGTGCCGGGTTATTCGCAGGTAATACCCAATCAGGTGGACCTGACTACCTGGCTGACGAAGAAGATCAAGCTGAATATCCCCATGATGAGCGCCGGTATGGATACCGTTACCGAACACCGTATGGCGATCGCCATGGCGCGTCAGGGCGGCATTGGCATTATCCACAAAAACATGTCTATTGAGGCGCAGGCCGAAGAAGTAGACAAGGTAAAGCGTTCGGAAAACGGCGTGATCACGGATCCTTTTTCTCTGTCCCCTGAACATACGCTGGGGGACGCGGACGCGCTGATGGCCAAGTTCAGGATTTCTGGCGTACCGGTTACGGAGGGGCGGAAACTGGTGGGGATCATCACCAACCGCGACCTGAAGTTTGAAACGGATTTTTCCAAGAAGATTAAGGAATGCATGACCAGCGAAGGGCTGATCACCGCGCCCGAGGGCATTACGCTGGACGAGGCGAAGCAGATCCTGGCCAAGGCCAGAAAAGAGAAGCTTCCTATTGTGGATAAGGACTACAACCTAAAGGGTCTGATCACCATCAAGGATATTGAGAAGACCATTAAGTATCCGCTGGCTGCCAAGGACGCGCAGGGGAGGCTGCTCTGCGGCGCGGGAGTGGGCATTACCGCCAATGTGCTGGAGCGCGTGAGCGCACTGGTGGATGCCAAGGTGGATGTGGTGGTGCTGGATTCCGCCCACGGGCATTCCGAAAACGTACTGCGCTGTCTGCGCATGATCAAAGAGAAATATCCTGATCTGCAGGTGATCGCGGGCAATGTGGCTACGGGCGAGGGCACCAGGGCGCTGATCGAGGCAGGCGCGGATGCGGTGAAGGTAGGGATCGGACCCGGTTCCATCTGTACCACCCGCGTGGTGGCCGGCATCGGCGTACCCCAGATCTCCGCTATCATGGATGCTTACGCGGTGGCAAAAGAATACGGCATACCCATTATCGCGGACGGCGGGATCAAGTATTCCGGTGATATGACCAAGGCTATCGCCGCAGGCGGTAACGTGTGCATGATGGGCTCCATCTTCGCGGGCTGCGACGAGAGCCCGGGAACCTTTGAGCTTTTCCAGGGCAGGAAATACAAAGTATACCGCGGTATGGGTTCCATTGCCGCCATGGAGAACGGCAGCAAGGACAGATACTTCCAGTCCGACGCCAAAAAGCTGGTGCCGGAAGGCGTGGAAGGCCGCGTGGCTTACAAGGGCACCGTGGAAGATACCATCTTCCAGCTGATGGGCGGCCTGCGTTCCGGCATGGGTTACTGCGGTACGTCCAATATTGAGGAATTGAAGCAAAACGGACGTTTTATCAAGATTTCCGCGGCATCCTTAAAGGAAAGCCATCCTCATGATATCCATATCACCAAGGAAGCGCCCAACTACAGCGTGGATGAATGATGAAGGAACTCTGCGGAGCAGGGAAGGAAAAAGCCGTTCTGGCGGCAAAATGGAGAAAATATTGACGAGTGCGCGCGCTGAGGCGCGCCGGAGGTATAAATATGAAAAAAGGGTTTGATGAACTGATCGCGAAAGTAAACGAATGCGGCATGAAAAAGGTAGCCGTTTCCGTAGCGCAGGACGAAGCGGTCCTGGAGGCGGTGGCGGAAGCGAAGAGAAAAGGCATCGCGGAGGCCATTCTGGTGGGTGACGAAGCCAGGATCCGTGAGATCGCTTCCTCTATCGGTATGGATCTGACCGGGTATGAGATCATTGACGAGCCGGATATGATCCAGGCGTCCTTAAAGGCCGTAAAGCTGGCGCATGAAGGCAGGGCCGATATGTATATGAAGGGCCTGATCGATACCAAGAATTTTTTGAAGAGCGTGCTGGACAAGGAAGTGGGACTGCGCACCGGCGGGGTGCTTTCCCATGTCTGCGTGTTTGACATTCCCGCCATTGACCAGCTTCTGTTTCTGACCGACGTGGCTTTCATGACCTATCCCACGCTGGAAGACAAAGTACATATTATCCAAAATACGCTGCCGGTGGCTAAGGCCTGCGGCATTGACTGTCCCAAGGTGGCTCCTCTGGCCGCGGTGGAGGTAGTCAATCCCAAGATGCCCGCGACGCTGGACGCGGCGGAACTCACCCGTATGAATGAAGCGGGGGAGATCACAGGCTGCGTGATCGACGGACCGCTGTCCTTAGATCTGGCGGTGGATCCGGAAGCGGCGAAGCATAAAGGAGCCACGGGCAGGAAGATCCAGGGCGATGCGGATATTCTGCTCTTCCCCGACATCCACGCGGGCAATCTGACCTATAAGGCCATTGTGCACATGGTACCCGGCGTCAAGAACGGCTGTATCCTGACCGGGACCAAGGTTCCCGTTATCCTGACCAGCCGCTCCGACACGTTTGAAACCAAGGTCAATTCCATGGCTTTGGCCGCGGTGGTAGCGGAAGAGATGAATAAGAACAAATAAAACTAAGAACAGATAAATGTCCGGAGGAAAAGAAAATGTCAGTAAAGAGTTTGATCATCAATCCCGGTTCCACCTCTACCAAGATAGGCGTATTTGAGGATGAAACCCTGTTGTTTGAGGAAACCTTGAGGCACAGCACGGAGGAGATCTCCCGTTACGCCTCCATTGTGGACCAGAAGGATTTCCGTAAACAGATCATTACCGGGCTGCTGGAGAAAAAGCAGTTTGATCTAAAGTCCCTGAACGTCGTGGTGGGAAGGGGCGGAATGCTGAAACCCATTCCCGGCGGGACCTACGCGGTAACGGAAGAACTGCTGCAGGATCTGATCCGGGGCAGGCAGGGACAGCACGCTTCCAATCTGGGAGGCATCCTGGCAAAGGAGATCGGGGACGAACTGGGAATCCCTTCCTATATCGTGGATCCCGTGGTGGTAGACGAGCTGCAGGACGTGGCCAGGTATTCCGGTGTGCCGGAACTGCCCCGTACCAGCGTATTTCACGCGCTGAACCAGAAAGCGGTGGCTAAGAGATACGCCAGGGAGGTGGGAAAACCCTACGAGTCCCTGCGTCTGATCGTGGTGCATATGGGCGGCGGCGTGTCCGTAGGCGCCCATGTGAACGGAAAGGTAGTGGATGTATTCAACGCGCTGGACGGTGACGGCGCGTTTTCTCCCGAGAGAGCCGGCGCGGTACCTTCCGGCGCTCTGGTAAAAATGTGTTTTTCCGGCAGATATACGGAGAAAGAGGTATACGGCAAACTGGTGGGCAAGGGCGGCTTTAACGCTTATCTGGGCACCAACGATATGCGTATCGTGACCAGAATGGCCAACGAGGGTGACGCTCACGCGGCGGAAGTAAAGGAGGCCTTTCTGTATCAGGTGGCCAAGGATATCGGTTCCATGGCCTGCGTGCTGGAAGGAAAGGTGGATCAGATCATCGCTACCGGCGGCATCGCCTACGGGGAGGACGTGATCGCCAGCCTGAAGGAAAAAGCCGGCTGGATCGCGCCTTTTACGGTGTATCCGGGAGAGGATGAGCTGCTGGCTCTGGCTCAGGGCGCTCTGCGCGTGATGAACGGAGAAGAAAAAGTAAAAGAATATTAAAATGTAAAAGAATATTAAGAAGGAAAAGGGGGATCCTGTCATGAATGAAGTGCTGAACAGTATCGCGAAAAGAAGCTCCACCCGGGGCTATACCGGGGAAAAACTGACGGAAGAAGAACTAAAGCAGCTGATCCTGGCCGGGCTGCAGGCGCCTACGGCGGCCAACAAACAGGAGATCCATATCACCGTAGTGGATGGGAGCAATCCCATTCTGCGGGAGATCGAGGACGTAAAGAACAAAGAGCGGGGAATTGAAGATCCGCCGCATAACTTTTATTACGAAGCGCCCACGGTGCTTTTGTTAAGCGCGGACGAGAACTTTTTCTGGAGCCCGCTGGATGCCGGCATCGCGGTGGAGAATATCGCGCTGGCCGCGGAGAGCATGGGACTGGGCAGTCTGATCATCGGCTGCATCAAGGATGCCATGCGGGGAGAAAAGAAGGATTATTTTGCCAAAGCCCTGCGGTTCCCGGCAGGTTTTGAATTTCAGATCGCCATAGCGCTGGGACATAAGGGGACGGAAAAGGAACCCCATGAATACAGCTGGGAGAAAAACGTGACCAGGCTGTAAGAGAAGATCAGACAAACAGCCGGCAGAGCCATCGCTTTGCCGGCTGTCTTTATGTTTATGTTACGGAAAGGACTGTTCCCTACAGGGGAAATTTAAAGTACCGTTTCGCGTTATTGTAGGAAATATCCGTTACGATCTCAGCGAGCGTATCCATGTCCGCGGGAAATTCCCCGTTTTCCACCCAGGTCCCCAGCAGGTTGCAGAGGATGCGGCGGAAATATTCATGCCTGGTATAGGACAGGAAGCTTCTGGAATCGGTCAGCATACCGACGAAACCGGAAAGGTTCCCCAGGTTCGCCAGGGAGGTCATCTGCTCGATCATACCGGTTTTGTGGTCATTGAACCACCACGCGCTGCCCTGCTGTATCTTGGCGGCCGCCGTGGAATCCTGGAAGCATCCCAGAATGGTGCCGATGGCCTGGTTGTCGTGGGGGTTTAAGGAATAGATCACCGTGCGGGGCAGTTTGTCGTTTTGGTTTAACGCGTTTAAAAAGTCCGCCATCTGGGAGCTGGGCGCGTAGTTGTTGATGCAGTCGTACCCGGTATCGGGACCTAATTTCTCATACATCAGGGTGTTGTTGTCGCGTTTGCAGCCGTAATGCAGCTGCATAGCCCAATCCAGATCGTGGTACTGCTCGCCTACAAAGAGCATGAAGGCGGTCTTGAATTTCAGTTCTTCTTCTTTGGTAAGAGGAATGCGGTTGCGCCTTTTCAGAAAGATGGCTTCTACGTCATCTTCGGAGGCGGGACAGTACATTACGTATTCCAGCGCGTGGTCGGATACGTTGCAGCCCATGGAAGCGAAAAACGCCATACGTTTTTTCAGGGCTTCCTTTAACGCTTCAAAGGTGGCGATCTCCGGTACGTCCGTGACGGCGGCCAGTTTTTCCAGGTAGTCCAGATAATCGGGCTTTTCAATGTTCATGGCCTTATCGGGACGCCACGCGGGAAGCACCTTCACGGTAAAAGAAGGATCCTCCGCAATCTTTTTATGCCATTCCAGGCTGTCCACAGGATCGTCGGTGGTGCAGATCAGGGTTACGTTGGAGTTGCGGATGATGCTGCGCACGCTCATGGACGGCTCCGCCAGCTTCGCGTTGCACAGATCCCAGACCTCCTCCGCGGTATTCTTGTTCAGCGTGCCGTGGTAGCCGAAATACCGCTGCAGCTCCAGATGGCTCCAGTGATACAGGGGATTGCCGATGGCCTTGCCCAGGCACTCCGCCCATTTCAGGAATTTTTCCTTGTCGGAAGCGTCCCCGGTAATATATTTTTCGTCTACGCCGCAGGAGCGCATGAAACGCCATTTATAATGATCGCCGCCCAGCCAGACCTGCGTGATATTGTCGAATCTGCGGTCTTCCGCGATCTCCCTGGGATTGATGTGGCAGTGGTAATCCAAAACCGGGGTCTTTTCCGCGTAATCGTGAAAAAGGGTTTTGGCGGTGTCATTGTCCAGTAGAAAATCCTTGTCCATAAAAGTTTTCATTGCATTACCTCCGTTTTTATTATGATTGCAGGAGCGTGGTGCCCCGATGGATGATCTCCCCGGAGAAAACAGCTTCCTCAGGCATTTTTTCGCCGTTCAGGACGCCCATCAGCGTGGCGGTCAGATGCTGGCAGAGCGTTTCCAGCTTATTGTCGATGGAAGTCAGCTCCGGATCGCAGCAGGTGGTGAGCAGCGAGTTGTTGTAACCGATGACAGAGAGCTCTTCCGGTATCTTCAGCCCGTTCTTTTGGGCGTATTTGACGGCTCCAAGCGCCAGGTTGTCATCAGCGGCGATAACGCCGTTGAAAAAAAGGCCTTCGCTTTTTACTTTTTCAAGCTGTCCGGCCATGGCGTGGATATCCTCGTGGGAACCGGTGTAAAACTGCAGAAGACCGTTTTCCCGCAGCAGACCGGCTTCGCGCATCGCGGCCCGGTAACCGGCCAGCTTGCGCCTGCCGCTGTAGGAGGCGGAATTATAAAAGTAGAGAATATCCTTCCTGCCGGAAGCGATCATCTGCGAGGCGGCCTCGCGCATGGAAGCGTAATCGTCGGAAACGATACTGTATACATTGGGCGCCTTCAGCACCGCGTTCAAAAGCATGACCGGTACTTCGGCGGCGGCATCCCGGATATATTTGTTGTCGGAATCCTGTTCGTAAATAAAATTGGAACCTACCAGAATGATGCTGTCCACCTTTTTGGAGATGAGCAGGTCCATGGACTGCTCTTTGGTCTTCAGGTCGTAGCCCGTGCAGCAGAGGAGGCTGTCGTAGCCGTTGGAGCGCAGGAGCTGCTCGATGTAATAGACCGCCTTGGCCAGATACAGATCCGAAGAATCGGCGCACATGATACCGATGGTTTTCATGGTATTGAGCCCCAGCCCTCTCGCGAAAGCGTTGGGGGTATAACCGTAACGGTCCATCACGTCCAGTACTTTTTTTCTGGTCTTCTCACTGACGCTGCTGCTGCCGTTTAAAACGCGGGAAACCGTAGCGATGGAAACACCGGCTTTTTCGGAAATATCGTAAATCGTCATATTTGTCATCATGTCAATCCCTGCACCTGAATGTAAGCGGTTTCAGAAAAATCCTAAAGAAATTATACTGGAAGGAAAAAATAAAAGCAAGAGCAAATTTTCACAGAAAAGCATTGGCTTTTTGGATAAAATGTGGATATTGACGAAAGCGGAAAAAAGAGGTAAAATTTTTCTGTAAGCCCTTACATAATAACTCGCGGCGGAAGCATACGGGCGTATCACAAAAAATGAAAGAATGAGAGGGTCAGGAGAAGGAAAATGGAACGAATGAACAAAGCTTTAAGCGGCAAAAAGGAAAGACCTGTAAAAGTAGCGCAGTTTGGAGAAGGAAATTTCCTTCGCGGATTTGTGGACTATATGATCGACATAGCCAATGAATCCGGGAAATTCAACGGTGACATCGTACTGATCAAACCCATTGAGTTTGGCAGCCTGGATATGTTCCATGAGCAGGACTGCCAGTATACCGTATCCCTGCGGGGCATCGTGGACGGCGAACCCAAGGTATTGAACCGTGTGGTCACCAGCGTAGCCGACGTTGTGGACACCTATCGCGAATATGAAAAATACAACAACCTGGCAAAGCTGGATACGCTGCGTTTTGTGGTATCCAATACCACGGAAGCGGGCATCGTGTTCAATCCCGAAGACAAATTTGAACTGGATCCGCCCATGACTTTTCCCGGCAAGCTGACCAAATTCCTGCACACCAGATATACGCATTTCAACGGCGCCATGGACAAGGGGCTGATCATGCTGCCTGTAGAGCTCATCGACGATAACGGCATCATGTTAAAGAAATGCGTGATGCAGCTGATCGAGCTCTGGGGACTGGAGGACGGCTTCAAAAAATGGGTGGACGAAGCCTGCGTCTTTACCTCCACGCTGGTGGACCGGATCATTACCGGCTATCCCAGGGACGAGGTGGAATCCATCTGGGAGAGCCTGGGCTATGAGGACAGGATCCTGGTAACGGGCGAACCTTTCGCACTCTGGGTGATCGAAAGCGCGAAGGATATCAGCGGGGAATTTCCTCTGCCGGATGCGGGGCTGCCCGTTATCTTTACCGACAACCAGAAGCCTTACAAGCAGCGCAAGGTACGTATCCTGAACGGCGCCCATACTTCTTTCGTGCTGGCGTCCTATCTGGCCGGCAACGATATCGTGCTGGAGTCCATGCAGGATGACGATATCCGCAATTTTATGATGAAGACCATTTTTGACGAAGTGATCCCCACGCTGACGCTGCCGGAGAAGGAATTAAAGGATTTCGCGGAAGCCGTGATCACCCGTTTCAACAATCCTTACGTAAAACACGCGCTGCTCTCCATTTCCTTAAATTCCGTTTCCAAGTGGCGCGCGAGGTGCCTGCCCAGCTTTTTGGGATACGTGGAGAAATACGGTAAGCTGCCGGTACATCTGACCTTCTCCATTGCCGCTCTGATGGCGTTCTACACCGGAAGCGAGATCCGGGAGAAAGCGCTGATCGGACACAGGAACGGCGAGGAATACAAGATCATGGACGATATGCAGGTATTGGAATTCTTCAAGGAAAACAGCGGTAAGGATACCAGAACCTTTGTGGAGGGCTATCTTTCCAACGAGGCGTTCCACGGACAGGATCTGACCAAGGTAGCGGGACTCTGCGATGCGGTCTGCGGTTATCTGGATGACATTAAGGCAAACGGTATGAGGGCGGCGTTATGCAGGACTTTATAAAAATCCATGAAAATGACAATGTGATCGTCGCGCTGAACACCATCTGCGCCGGAACGGTGCTGACCGTGCGGGACAAAGACGGGGAAATAAAGGTGCCGGCGCTGGAGGAGATACCTGCCGGGCACAAAATGGCGATCCGGGAGATACCCGCCGGCAGCGAAGTGATCAAATACGGATTCCGCATCGGCTATGCCAAAGAGGATATCCATGCGGGACAGTGGATTCACACCCACAATGTGAAGACGGCGCTGGGAGAGGTGCTGGAATACAGCTACGAGCCGGTGGAGGTTTCTGTCAAACCGGAGGAAGAAGCGTATTTTATGGGCTTTGAGCGCGCGGACGGCAAAGTGGGCGTGCGCAATGAGATCTGGGTGATCCCTACGGTGGGCTGCGTCAACAACGTGGCGAGCGCCATCGCGAAGGAAGCGAACGCCTATGTGGAAGGAAGCGTGGAGGAAGTGATCGCCTTTCCCCATCCCTACGGCTGCTCCCAGATGGGCGATGACCAGGAACATACCCGCACCATTCTGGCGGATCTGATCAACCATCCCAACGCGGGCGGCGTGCTGGTGCTGGGGCTGGGCTGCGAGAACAGCAATATTGAGGTATTAAAGGAATATATCGGAGCATACGATGAAAAAAGAGTTCGTTTCCTGACGGCGCAGGAGTGCGATGACGAAGTGGCGGACGGCGTGGCGGTCTGCAGGGAGCTGATCGACTACGCGAAAGGCTTTACCCGCACGAAAGCAGGTACCAGCAGGCTGATCGTAGGTATGAAATGCGGCGGCAGCGACGGGCTTTCCGGCATTACGGCCAATCCGCTGGTGGGGCGCTTTTCCGATATGCTCACGGCCAGGGGCGGCACCACCATCCTGACGGAGGTACCGGAAATGTTCGGGGCGGAAACGCTGCTGATGAACCGCTGCGAGAACAGGGAGCTTTTTGACAAGACGGTGGCGCTGATCAATGACTTTAAGAATTATTTTACCAGTCATAACCAGACCATCTATGAAAATCCCTCCCCCGGCAACAAGAAAGGCGGTATTTCCACGCTGGAGGACAAATCCCTGGGCTGTACCCAGAAATCCGGCAGTTCCCCCGTACGGGGCGTGCTGGCTTACGGGGAAAGGGTGCGGACGGCAGGACTGAACCTGCTCAGCGCTCCGGGCAACGATCTGGTGGCGGCTACCGCGCTGGCGGCGGCGGGAGCGCAGATCGTACTCTTTACAACGGGCAGAGGAACGCCCTTCGCGTCCCCTGTTCCCACGGTAAAGATTGCTACCAATTCCAGGCTGGCAGGTAAAAAATCCGGCTGGATCGATTTTAACGCGGGAGTACTGGTGGAGGACGCGGATGCGGAGGAAACCGCGAAACGGTTTTTTGACTATGTGCTGGAGGTGGCCTCCGGCAGAAAAGTCCGCAGCGAGGAAGCGGGCTATCATGATATGGCGATTTTTAAGCAGGGTGTTACTCTGTAAGAGAGGAATGTCCGGCAGCAGGCTGTTTTCATCTGCGGCCGGACATTCTCTGCAGTGGGAAGGAAAGAAGGGGTTTACGTGAAGGTATTTTTGGAAAAGGCCCGCGCGGGCGGAGAGCAGGCCATAAAGGACGCGGGGGAATTTGTCAGGATGCTGCCCAGGGATGAGGACGGCGTTTTCGTGGCGTTTCAGCCGGAAATGGACGTGTATGAGGCGGGCAGACTGGTCTATCCCGTCTATATGGAATATGAAACCAGATACGGCGGAAAGGCGGGATACGCGGATATCGCGGTGCAGCTTGGCTGCCTGGGAGGACGCTTAAAGAAGGACTACCGGACCGGGCAGGCCGCGGATTTTCTGGAGCTTCTGACGGACACGCTCCTGGTGATGAGCCCGGAGATCTATGAACATTACAGGAGCATACAGGATCTGTTGAAGGATCAGGTGAGGCTTCTGACGGAGAAGGAAAAGATCGTCCTGCGGCGGTTTCCCATGGAAGAGATCAAGGAAGGGCCGCTGGGAGAAGATACCGCCGCCCTGCGCAGAGCGGGAAAGGCGATCGCGAGAGCCTGTGAAAACGAACTGCTTTCCACGGAAAAATACGGAGCGCTGGGGCGCTGCCTGCAGGAGGTAGAATAAAGTTCATGGATGTAAGATGTGTCATGCGCACCGCGAGGAGCGCTTCAGTGGAAATCGCGGACGGAGGAAGATATTTTACCAAAGCCGTTTACGAACTGTATGTGAACGGGGAATATTACGGAGAAGCCTCCACCGTGATAAAAGGGATCTACGGGTTAAAACCGGACACGGATTATGAGATCTCCGTCAGGGAAGGCGTCAGGGAAGCCGGAAAGGTCTGTCTGCGCACCGAGGAGGAGTTTGTGACGCTGGATGTCAGAAGATTCGGCGCGAAGGGTGACGGCGTGCAGGATGACACGCATTTTATCCAGGCGGCCATTATGGCCTGCCCGCCAAAGAGCAGGGTGCTGATCCCGGCGGGAACCTACCGTGTTACCAGCCTTTTCTTAAAGAGCGGACTCAGACTGGAGCTCGCGGCGGGAGCGGCGCTGCTGGCGGATACGGACAGAACGCGTTTCCCGGTGTTTCCCGCGGTGACGGAAAGTTATGACGGGGAGAGCGAGCTGATCCTGGGAACCTGGGAAGGGAATCCGCTGCCTATGTTTTCCGGCATCATCTGCGGCGTGGGCGTGGAGGATGTGGTACTCTACGGTGAGGGCGTCATCGACGGATGCGCTTCCAGGGACAACTGGTGGAAGGATCCCAAGGTAATGAACATCGCGTTCCGTCCCAGGCTGTTTTTCCTGAGCGGCAGCAGGCAGGTGGCGCTGCAGGGCGTTACGTTCCAAAATTCCCCGTCCTGGACGATCCATCCTTTTTTCAGCGAGGATCTGCGGTTCGTGGGCGTGACGGTGAAGAATCCCCAGGATTCTCCCAATACAGACGGTCTGGACCCGGAATCCTGCCGGAATGTGGAGGTGCTGGGAGTGAGGTTCTCCCTGGGAGATGACTGCATCGCGGTCAAATCCGGCAAGATCTATATGGGCAGGAAGTACAAACGTCCCTGCGAGGATCTGCGCATCAGACAGTGCCTGATGGAAAACGGGCACGGCGCGGTGACTGTGGGAAGCGAAATGGCCGGGGGCGTTCTCAATATGACGGTGGAGGACTGCCTTTTCCGCCATACCGACAGAGGGCTGCGTATCAAGACCAGAAGAGGAAGGGGCCGGGATGCCGTGCTGGACGGGATCGTGTTCCGAAACCTGACGCTGAACGAGGTGATGACGCCTTTGGTGGTGAACTGCTTCTATTTCTGCGACCCGGACGGAAAAACGGAGTATGTCCAGAGCAGGGAAGCGTATCCTGTAGATGAGAGGACCCCCGTGGTAAAGAAACTGGTCTTTGAAAATATGGACTGTACCGGGTGCCATGTGGCGGCGGCTTATTTTGACGGGCTGCCGGAGGCCAAGATAGAAGAACTGGTGCTGCGCAACATTTCCGTTTCCTATTCCGACAATCCGAAATCTGGCGTGCCGGCCATGTCGGAGGGCGTGGAGCCTTCTTCCCGGAGAGGCCTTTTCGCCAGAAATGTAGCAAAGCTCCGCCTGGAAAATGTGCGGATAGAAGGACAGGCGGGAGAAGCCCTGGAACTGAAAAACGTGGATGAGATCGAAAGATCAGAGTAAGGAGAGAAAACGGTGCAGCTTGGGATCAGATTGCATGATACAAAAAAATTACCCTTTGAAGAGAGGATCGCGGACGTGCGGGAGCTGGGATTTACCTGCGGGCATCTGGCTCTTTCCAAGGTGATAGAAGAGTTTCCTACGGATGACGGCGCGCTGACGCCGGGACTGGCCATGTATATCAGGAAGGTGTTCGCGAAAAATGATGTGGATATCGCGGTGCTGGGCTGTTACCTCAATCTGGCGAATCCCAATCCGGAAAAGCTGGCGGCTATACAAAGACGCTATATGGCGCATATCCGTTTCGCGTCCCTTTTAGGCTGCGGCGTGGTGGGAACGGAAACGGGAGCTCCCAATGAAACCTATACGCCGGTGCCGGAGTGCCATGGCGGGGAAGCGCTGCGCGTCTTTATCGAAAATCTGCGGCCCGTGGTGGAGTACGCGGAAAAGATGGGCGTTATCGTGGCCATCGAGCCGGTTTTTAAGCATATTGTGTATGATCCCGCCAGAGCCAGACAGGTGCTTGACGAGATAGGATCGCCCAACCTGCAGGTCATACTGGATCCCGTGAATCTGCTGGATATCAGCAACTGCGGACGGCAGAAAGAAATCGTGGAAGAGGCCATAGAAGTGCTGGGCAGCGATATCGCCATGGTCCATCTTAAGGATTTTCAGGTCAGGGAAGGCGGGCTGGTATCCGTGGGGGCCGGTCTGGGAGAAATGGATTATACCGCGGTGCTGAGATTTATAAAAGAAAGAAAGCCCTATATGCATGTGACGCTGGAGAATACCACGCCGGCGGACAGTATACAGTGCAGGGACCATATCCTGGGGCTGTATGAAAAAATACGGTAAGCGCGGTATGACGGGGACATGGAGATGAAAAAAGCGGGGAAAAAATGCGCGGAATTTATAAAAAGAGAAGCGGTACTTTGCGCGGCGCTGTTTTTGGGCGCCGCTTCCTCATTTTTTGTGCCGCCGGATAAAGCCTATGCCGGCTATATCGACTTTCGGGTGCTGGGACTTTTGTTCGCGCTGATGGTGGTGACGGCGGGACTGAAGGAACTGGGCGTTTTTGACAGGGCGGCGCGCGTGCTGCTGAAAAAGGCGGATACCACAGGAAAGCTCTGCCTGAGCATGGTGTTTCTGTGCTTTTTTTCCGCCATGCTCATTACCAACGATGTGGCGCTGATCACATTCGTGCCTTTTACGCTGCTGCTTTTAAAAATGGCGGGAAAAGAGGAACTGGCGGTGCCGCTTACGGTGTATGAAACCGTAGCCGCCAATATGGGCAGTTCGCTGACACCCATAGGAAATCCGCAGAACCTTTATCTTTACACCGCTTTCGGCATGAGCCTGCCGGAATTTATGAAGGTGACGGCGCCCATTACGGGGATATCCGCTCTGCTCCTGCTCTGCTGCGTGCTGCGCGTGAAAAAGGAACCGCTGGAAACTGCCGTACCCGCTGCCGGGACCGGAGCGCGGGAGGCGGGAGGAAAGGCGGCCGCGCGGCTGATCTTTTACGGCGTGACCTTTTGCCTCTGCCTGCTTACGGTATTGCGGCTGCTGCCCGCGGCGGTTCCCTTTGCGGCGGCCCTTCTCGGCGCGCTGCTTCTGCGGCCCGCAGTACTGTTACAGGTGGATTACTCTTTGCTGCTTACCTTTGTGGGATTCTTTGTCTTTGTGGGAAATATGGGCAGGATCCATGTGGTCAGCAGTCTGCTGGAACGGCTTTTAGAGGGCAGGGAACTGGTTGTGGCTTTCGGCGCCAGCCAGATTATCAGCAATGTGCCTGCCGCCGCGCTCCTGGCTGGTTTTACCCACAACGGGGCAGCGCTTTTGGCCGGCGTGGATATCGGCGGTCTGGGCACTCTGATCGCATCCATGGCCAGCTTGATCTCCTATAAATTTATAGTCCGGGAAATGCCCGAAAAAAAGGGGAAGTACTTTCGGTACTTCACCCTGGTGAACCTGTTGTTCGCGGCGATTCTGCTCCCGGCGGTTTTTCTGTATCTGACTTGTCTTTAGGCTGTCTGGCCGGACTCAGGGCCGCCAGCCGTCCGGAGCGTTCAGCACATTTTCCGGCGTATAGGCGGAGGCTTCTTCTTCCGTCAGGATGTGGGAAAAGGCTGCTCTGCGCTCCGTATTTCCGCCTTCTCCGTAGGACGCGTATTCGCCGTAGTAAAAATGGCCGTGGGGTTTCTGCCAGTCATGCCATCCCGCGGGATGGATATGGGCACCCATCTCACAGTGTATAAAAACGGTCCTGGCCCATTCCCGCCAGGGGCGCCCCAGATAGACGGTGCGGGGCGGACAGTCACTGAGCAGGCGGCAGTCCCGGAACACGTAGCCGTAAGGCGCGCCTTCGGGGGTGGAGGCGGCGGTAATGTAACCGTAGATGGTTTCGTCCGCGGGGCTCTCCGGGGGCTTGCGGTCGGCGGGCTGTTTGGAAAAAACAGTGCATTTTTCAAAATAGGCGGTGGCGCCGCCAAAAATAAAATCCACATCTCCCTGTAAATAACAGCGGCGGTACAGATGCCTGCCCGGGATCCGGGGAGCGTGCTCGCCGGGACCGGTAAAACCGCCCGGTTTGGCGGGAGAAGGGGGAAGGGGAGCGGTAAAAAGCGTATCCTGGCTGGCGATGAAGCGGCAGTCCTCAAACAAAAGCCTGTCCCCGTCGGCATAGAGAGCGAGGGCCTGTCCCACGGTATGGCCGTATCCCGCCGTATTTTGAAAAGTGATGTTTCTGGCGGTAAGATCATGGGTATGGATACGGACGGAAGCGGTGCGGAAGGTGCCCCGGAAACTGCCGTCCTCCATTCTGTCCCTGGCGGCCAGGTCATAGGTCAGAACGGTATTTTCCGCGTTTTCTCCCTCCAGCGTCACATAGGGGCGCTCGATCACCAGGCGTTCCCTGTAGATGCCCGGTCCGATGTGGATGACCACCGGAGCCACGGAGGGTTCCGGCGGCGCGGGAAAACAGGGAGGAGCGGATCTGATATCCGGCAGGGAAGCCAGAGCTTCTCCCACGGAGGAAAAGCGGGGCTGTCCCCCGGAATGGTTGACATAAAGATGAATGGTTTCCGGCATAACCCGACGTCCTTTTCGTTTTTTGTTTTTATTATAAAGTTTCTTTTTCCGGAAGTCAAATTCACAGATTGTTCATAAAACTTTCATGGTTTCCGTCTGCTTTTGGTTGAATCCGGCGGTTAAATCTGTTAAAATATCATTTGTGCATGTATGTGCGTGAAGGGAGTACGGAACTATATGAATCTAGTGACAAAGATATTCGGAACACACAGCGCCAGGGAATTAAAGCGGATCGACCCTCTGGTAGATAAGATCGAGTCGCTGCGCCCTGCCATGCTGGAAGCATCCGACGAAGAATTAAAGGCGAAAACGGACGAGTTTAAAAAGCGTCTGAAAGAAGGGGAAACGCTGGATGACCTGCTCCCTGAGGCTTACGCGGTGGTGCGTGAGGCCGCGAGGCGTGTCCTGAATATGGAACATTACCGGGTACAGCTGGTAGGCGGCATCATCCTGCACCAGGGGCGTATTGCCGAGATGCGTACCGGTGAAGGAAAGACGCTGGTTTCCACGCTGCCTGCTTACCTCAATGCCCTGGAGGGCAAGGGAGTGCATATCGTGACCGTCAACGACTATCTGGCGCACAGAGATGCCGAGTGGATGGGACAGGTGCATGAATTTCTGGGCCTGAAAGTGGGCGTGGTATTAAACAGCATGACGCCGGATGAAAGACGGGAGGCCTATAACTGCGATATCACTTATGTGACCAACAATGAGCTGGGATTTGACTACCTGCGCGACAACATGGTGGTATATAAGAAACAGCTGGTTCTGCGGGGACTGCACTACGCCATTATCGACGAGGTGGATTCCGTGCTGATCGACGAGGCCAGAACGCCGTTGATCATCTCCGGGCAGAGCGGCAAATCCACCAAGCTCTATGAAATGTGTGATATCCTGGCCCGCCAGATGCGCAGGGGCGAGGACATGGCGGAGCTTTCCAAGATGGATGCCCTGATGGGCGTGGTACAGGAGGAAACCGGGGATTTTATTGTCAATGAAAAGGACAAGATCGTGAACCTGACCGCGGCGGGCATCGAAAAAGTGGAGCGGTTTTTTCAGATCGACAACTACGCGGACCCGGAAAATCTGGAGATCCAGCATAACGTGATCCTGGCGCTGCGGGCCCACAACCTGATGGCGCGGGACAAGGACTACGTGGTAAAGGATGACCAGGTGCTGATCGTGGACGAGTTTACGGGACGTATCATGCCAGGACGCCGTTATTCCGACGGTCTGCACCAGGCCATAGAGGCCAAGGAGAAAGTGAAGGTCAAGAGGGAAAGCAAAACCCTTGCCAGCATCACCTTTCAGAATTTCTTTAATCTCTTTGAAAAGAAAGCCGGCATGACGGGTACCGCGCTCACCGAGGAGAGAGAATTCCGGGATATTTACGGCATGGACGTGATCGAGATCCCCACCAACAGGCCGGTGATCCGGGAAGACCGCCAGGATGCGGTATATAAGACCAGAAAAGAGAAACTCCGCGCCATTGTGGCGGCGGTGGAGGAGGCTCATGCCAAGGGACAGCCGGTGCTGGTGGGCACCATTACCATCGAGGCTTCGGAAGAGCTGAGCGCCATGTTAAAAAAGCGGGGCATTGAGCATAAAGTACTGAACGCGAAGTTCCATGAACTGGAAGCGGAGATCGTAGCGGACGCCGGTATCCACGGGGCGGTGACCATAGCCACCAACATGGCCGGGCGCGGTACGGATATCAAGCTGGACGAGGCGGCAAGGCAGGCCGGAGGTCTTAAGATCATCGGTACGGAACGCCATGAGTCCAGACGTATCGACAACCAGCTGCGCGGGCGCGCGGGACGTCAGGGAGATCCCGGCGAATCCAGATTTTATATTTCTCTGGAAGACGATCTGATGCGCCTGTTCGGTTCCGAAAGGCTGATCAATATGTTTACGGCGCTGGGAATCCCGGAAGGACAGGAGATCGAGCACAAGATGCTGAGCAACGCCATTGAGTCCGCTCAGAAGAAGATAGAAAACAACAACTACGGCATCCGGAAGAATCTGCTGGAGTATGACCGCGTGATGAGCGAGCAGAGAGAGATCATCTACGGCGAGAGGCGCAGGGTGCTGGACGGCGAGAGTATGCGGGACGTGATCTATAAGATGATCACGGATATTACCGAGCGCTGCGTGGATACCGCCATCGGCGATGACGCGGATCCCGCGGAATGGGATCTGAACGAGCTGAACGCTCTGCTGCTTCCCATCATCCCGCTGGAACCCCTGACCAGGGAGAGGATTACCGCCGGAAAGAAAAACGGCCTGAAGCAGCAGTTGAAGGAAGAGGCTGTCAAGCTCTATGAAGCCAAGGAAACCGAGTTCCCGGAAGCGGAAATGATGCGCGAGGTGGAGCGGGTGATCCTGCTGAAGGTGATCGACAGAAAGTGGATGGCCCACATTGACGATATGGAGCAGCTCCGCCAGGGGATCGGCCTGCAGGCCTACGGACAGAGGGACCCGCTGGTGGAATATAAGCTCAGCGGATACGAGATGTTCGATGAGATGACGGAAAATATCAAGGAAGACACTGTCCGCCTGCTGCTGCGGGTAAAGCTGGAGCAGAAGGTAGAGAGGGAACAGGTAGCCAAGGTAACGGGTACCAACAAGGATGACAGCGGACCGAAGATGCCGTCCAGGAGGGAAAATACCAAAATTTATCCCAATGATCCCTGCCCGTGCGGAAGCGGTAAAAAATATAAGCAGTGCTGCGGCCGAAGGGCCTGAAACCACATTTTTATGAAAGAGGGTGACGCAGAGTGGTAGAAACAGATCAGATGAAGGCCAGGCTTCTGGCCTACGAAACTCCATTGGCGGAAGTGAGGGATTCACTTTGACCTGGCTGCCAAGTCAAAGCGTATCGAAGAACTGAGCCGGGAAATGGAAGCGCCGGATTTCTGGGACAATCCGGAACGCTCCAACAGGCAGATGAAGGAACTGAAAAATCTGCAGGATACCTGCAGGGACTATCAGGATATCCATACGCGGTACGAGGATATTCTGACGCTGATCGAAATGGCGGATGAGGAAAACGACGTTTCCCTGGTGCCGGAGATACAGGAAGAACTGGACGGCTTTATTGACGCGTTTGAAACCATGCGGATCCGGACGCTGCTTTCCGGGGAATATGACGGGAACAACGCCATTTTAAAGCTGAACGCGGGAGCGGGCGGCACGGAAAGCTGCGACTGGTGCGGTATGCTCTACCGCATGTATACCCGCTGGGCGGAACGGAAAGGATTCACCGTGGAAGTGCTGGACTTTTTGGACGGGGACGAAGCGGGGATCAAATCCATCACCTTTCAGGTGAACGGGGAAAACGCCTACGGCTATCTGAAATCCGAAAAAGGCGTGCACAGGCTGGTGAGGATTTCCCCTTTTAACGCGCAGGGAAAACGCCAGACCTCCTTTGTATCTTTAGACGTCATGCCGGATATCGAAGAAGATCTGGATGTGGAGATCAATGAGGAAGATCTGCGCATTGACACGTATCGAAGCAGCGGAGCGGGCGGACAGCATATCAATAAAACCTCTTCCGCTATCCGTATCACCCATATTCCTACGGGAACGGTGGTACAGTGCCAGAATGAGCGCAGCCAGTTCCAGAATAAAGACAAGGCCATGCAGATGCTGAAGGCCAAGCTGTTTTTGTTAAAGCAGGAAGCCAACGCGGAAAAACTTTCCGATATCAGAGGAGAGGTCAAGGAGATCGGATGGGGCAATCAGATACGCTCCTATGTTCTGCAGCCTTACACCATGGTGAAGGATCATCGGACAGGAGTGGTCAACGGCAACGCGGACGCGGTGCTGGACGGCGCTCTGGACAGTTTTATCAACGGATATTTAAAATGGCTCAGCACAGGAGCCAAACCGGTAGCCGGCGCGGAAGATTAATTCTTCTGTGCCGGTTTCATGATGTCCAGATAAAAGAGAGCCATTGTCATCTGGAGATAGGGACCTGCCCACAGGAAACCGATGACAGAAAGGATGCCCAGTAGCATGATGGGGATAAAACCGCAGAGGATGAGAAAGAGCCGTCTTTTTTGGCCGCGCGTGATGCGGCAGCTCAGGGAGAGGATCTCTCCCGCGCTCTTGTCCGGAAAATCCAGCATCAGATAATAGCACTGGGAAAGAGGAAGCCAGAGCAGGATATAGACGGCCTGCATGATGACGGCCACGGGAATAGCGAGGAGCAGCAGCGTGGTATTGCCGTCGCGCAGTCCCCAAAAGGCCGGGATATAAGCCGCCAGAAGCAGCAGGGAAAGAGCGTTATAGACCAGCGACAACTGCAGGGAAGTGGTGAAACGGCGGGAATAGCCGTAAAAAATATCGGAAAGAACGGGAGTGGCGCCGCAGGCCAGCTTCAGATAGATCAGCGCGAAGCCGGCGTTGAAAACACCGGTAAAAACGGAAAGACAGAAACTGACTGCCTGCCCGATCAAAAACCTCGGGACGCTGGCGGAGAAAGTCAGGGCGGGGCTCAAAAAAGAAACGGCATAAGAGATAAGACTCTCGATAAGGATGGCGCCGATCAAAAATCCGTAATGGCCCCCCAGACAGCCTTTTGCCTTGTCTTTCAATTGCGCGCTGGATAAGCAGGTGTTCATGAAAGTCCCCCTTAGACGGCAGCGTCGATATGCCTGCCGCTGTATCTGGCCCGGTCGGCGGATTTTAATTCCTGCTGATACGGGTTTTCTTCATTATAATACTTGATCTGGGTATTGGTGGTGCCCCCGGAGATGTAAGAACGCCCGCATTCCGGACAGATAGCCGTGTGCAGGGTGACGGAAGCGCGCAGGACCTTGCCGTTGCCGAGGGAGGCTTTTGCGTAGGCGTTGGAAACATGCTCCTGTTCGTGCGAGCGCACCACGGAAGCCGCCGCGGCAGGAGAAATATGGGCCGCAGACTTAAAAGAAACCATCTCGTCAGAGCCGTCCTGGTATTTACGATTTTTACAGGTCTGGCATTCTTCCGTGCCGTCCGGTTTTTGGCCCGGTTTCGTGCCGTCCGGTTTTTGACCCGGTTTCGCGCCGGGCAGTTTTGCCGCGGGATCACCGGCGTCCGGTCCGATACCCCGTGCCGTCTGTTCCGGGTAAGAAAGCGGCTGTATACCGCTGACAGAAAAATTCATATACGCGCCCTGCCTTTCCGCCCCTGTGTCCCACACAGGAAGGCTTTATTGAAAATCCCCGTTATAAAAGGAATCCAGAAATTCTATGTCAAAATCTTCTCCGTAGAACATCTTGAGGTACTCTTCAAAATCCATGCCGTAAGTCTGTTCGAACAAGGAATCCAGCTGATCTCTGTGTTCAGGCTGCAGGAGCGTGAATGTGGAAACTATCACAAACACGAACATGACCAGTCCCGCCAGCATACCTAACAGGGAGGTGATCAGACCCGCCACGGCGGTTCCCGATAAAGATCTCCCGCGGCGGCGTGACAGGATAACGAACAGGCACCCCAGCGCTCCCAGGGGGAGCGGCAGATAGATTGTGCAGAAAAACAGGAGGGAACAGATGCCCAGTACCAGGGAAGCCATGGCGAAATTGTTCCTGCTCCGATACTCTGTATAGTCCATAGAAACCGGCTCCTTTAATTTATGATATCAGTGTAGCACTTTTCGGCGGTTTTTACAAATTAAACTTTTGGAATTGAAAAACGGGTCTGTTTTCAGTATAATGACAGTGACATGGCGGCCGTCCGGGCCGCTTTGAGGCGGGAGGAACAGGTATTCATGGATATCATAAAAAAGATAACGGAAGAACTGCGGGTACAAAAGTGGCAGGTGGAAGCGGCGGTGGGACTGATCGACGAGGGAAACACCATTCCCTTTATCTCCCGATACCGCAAGGAGGCTACCGGTTCTTTAAATGACGAACAGCTCCGCGGCCTTTATGAAAGGCTGACTTATCTGCGGAATCTGGAAGAAAAGAAAGAACAGGTGCTGCGCGGCATAGAGGAGCAGGGACAGCTGACGGAAGAACTGCGGGAGAAGATCCTGGCGGCGGAAACCATGGTGGTGGTAGAAGATCTGTACCGCCCGTACAGGCCGAAACGCCGGACCAGAGCCAGCGTGGCAAAGGAAAAGGGACTGGAGCCTTTGGCGGAGTATATTCTGCGCCAGGACGCCCAGGCGCCCGTGCTGGAAGAGGCGGCCAGGTATATCACGGATGACGGGACGGATGAGGCCCTGCAGGTAAAAACCGCGGAAGAAGCTCTGCAGGGAGCGAAGGATATTCTGGCGGAGAACATTTCCGACGATGCGGCTTACCGGCTGTATATCCGCGGCGCCACCATGGAAGAGGGCGTGATCGCTTCTTCGGCAAAAGACGAAAAGGCGCAGAGCGTTTACGAAATGTATTATCATTTTGAGGAGCCGGTAAAGAAGATAGCCGGACACAGAGTACTGGCGCTCAACCGCGGGGAAAACGAAAAGATACTCACCGTAAAAGTCAACGCGCCTGTGGAGCGGATCCTGCGGTATCTGGAAAAACAGGTGGTTACCGCGGACAACCCTTATACCGCGCCGATCCTGAAGGAGGCGGCCGCGGATGCCTATGAGCGTCTGATCGCGCCGGCCATCGAGAGAGAAGTGCGGGGTAATCTGACGGAAAAGGCGGAGGACGGCGCCATAAGCGTATTCGGCAGGAATCTGGAGCAGCTGCTGATGCAGCCGCCCATTGCCGGAAGAGTGGTGCTGGGCTGGGATCCCGCGTTCCGTACCGGCTGTAAACTGGCCGTGGTGGATGCCACCGGAAAGGTGCTGGATACCAAAGTGGTGTATCCCACGGCGCCGCAGAACAAAGTGGAAGAAGCCAAGGCGGAAGTGAAAAAACTGATTAAAAAGTACGGGGTTTCCCTGATCTCCGTGGGGAACGGGACGGCCTCCCGGGAATCGGAGCAGGTCATTGTGGAGCTGTTAAAAGAGCTGGATACGCCGGTCCAGTACGTGATCGTGAACGAGGCGGGCGCCTCCGTGTATTCCGCCAGCAAACTGGCCTCGGAAGAGTTTCCGAAGTTTGACGTCGGGCAGCGGAGCGCGGCTTCCATTGCCAGAAGGCTGCAGGATCCTCTGGCGGAACTGGTAAAGATCGATCCCAGATCCATTGGAGTGGGGCAGTATCAGCACGATATGAACCAGAAGAAGCTGGGCGAGGCTCTGGAAGGCGTGGTGGAAGACTGCGTAAATAAAGTGGGCGTGGATCTGAACACGGCTTCCGTATCTCTTTTGGAATATATTTCCGGCATCAGCAAGACCATTGCCAAAAATATTGTGGACTACAGGGAGCGCAACGGCCGGTTTACCGACAGGCGGCAGCTTTTGAAGGTAGCGAAACTGGGGCCGAAGGCCTACGAGCAGTGCGCCGGTTTCCTGCGGATCCAGAACGGGGATAACCCGCTGGACGCCACCAGCGTGCATCCGGAATCCTATGAAGCAGCCATGAAGCTTTTGCGGAAGCTGGGGCTGACCATGGAGGACGTGCGGGAAATGCAGAAGAAAGCCGCCGAAAGACGGCCGGAAAAGAAAGAAAACCCCGGCAAGAACAGGGAAAGGCGGATACAGGTCCGCGGCACCGATACCGCTATGGGAAAGGCGCTGGCGCTGGCCATGGGCAGTATGGACCGGGAGAGCGGGCGTACTGTTGAAACAACGGCGGCCGGCGGTCTGGGAAGGCGCGTCGGGGACAGGCATAAGCTGGCCAAAGAACTGGGGATCGGCGAGATCACCCTGGATGATATTCTGAAGGAGCTGGAAAAACCGGCGCGGGATCCCAGGGAAAATATGCCGGCGCCCATTCTGCGGAGCGACGTGCTGGACATGAAGGATTTAAAACCCGGAATGATCTTAAAGGGAACCGTCCGCAACGTGATCGACTTCGGCGTCTTTGTGGACATTGGCGTGCATCAGGACGGGCTGGTGCACATTTCCCAGATTACGGACCGCTTTATCCGACATCCGCTGGAAGCGGTCAGCGTGGGAGATATTGTGGAGGTGCAGGTACTCTCCGTGGAACCGGCGAAGAAGCGGATCAGTCTTACCATGCGGATCAACGGCGGAAAGGAAAATAAAGGGTAAAAGACAGAACCGTTGACAAATCCGCCGGATGGCGGTATACTTTCAAAAGAAATTCTTCGGGGTTGGGTGAGATTCCCTACTGGTAGTGAAGCGAAGGACAGGAGCCTTTGACGAGTCTACGACCCGTATGCCTGCCCGCGGCATGTGACGCGGCGTGTATGGCGTACGGCTGAACCGGTGAAATCCGGTACCAACAGTACAGTCTGGATGAAAGAAGATGAGCAGATCCGTTTATTTCGCGTGCCCGGGCGCGCGAAGATCCGGTCGCGCGCAGGAATGCCCCGAATCCGTTCGGGGCTTTTTTTATCGAAGAATTTCCTGATCAATTTTATATTGAAGGGAGAACGCGATATGAGTGAACTGTGGAAGAATGTAACTGAAAACGTAGTTTTTGTGCTGGAATTTCTGGGAGTGATCGCCCTGATGTTTCTGGCGGCAGTGCTGATCCAAAAAGCGGCGGACAAAAAAAGGGGCGTTAAAAAACCGGTGTTTACCACCCGTATGACCGCCGTGACGGGAATGTTTTCCGCCATTGCGCTGGTACTGCATATTTTTGATTTCCCGCTGCCTTTTCTGGCGCCGGAATTTTATAAGGTGGACTTCAGCGAGCTGCCCGTCATGATAGGCGGGTTCGCGTTCGGACCGGTGGCGGGCGTCATGATAGAGTTCTGCAAGATACTGCTGAAACTGCTGATCAAGGGCACCAGCACCGCGTTCGTGGGGGACCTGGCGAATTTCGCGGTGGGCTGCACGCTGCTCTTGCCGGCCAGCGCGGTGTATGAATTTACCAAGACCAAGAAAGGGGCTCTGGCAGGGTGCGTGGCGGGAACGCTGACCATGACGGTCTTCGGCACGCTGTTCAACGCGGTGTATCTGCTGCCCAAATTTGTGGAGCTGTTTCATATGGATTCCATAGATACCATTATCCAGATGGGAAAAGCCATCCATCCGGGCATTTCCAACCTGACTACTTTTGTATGCCTGACGGTGGGGCCTTTAAATCTGTTAAAGGGCGGAGTGGTATCCCTGATCACCATGGTGATCTATAAACCGCTGAGCCCGATCTTAAAGAAAGGGATTTAAGGAACGGCGGACGCGGGCCCGGCCCCGGAGCCGGGCCTGTTTTAACACTTGCTTTTTCCCGCAAATATCAATATAATAGAGAAAGTACAGCTTGTCTGATAAAACAACGGAGGAAAAAGAGATGTTAAAGGAATTTAAGAAATTCGCGTTACGCGGCAACATGATAGATCTGGCGGTCGGTATGATCATCGGCAGCGCCTTTACCAGTATCGTCAATTCCCTGGTAAACGACATGATCATGCCGCTGGTCAGCGTATTTACCGGCAAGGTGGATTTTTCCAATCTGTTCATCGCCTTGGACGGCGGCAGCTACGCCACGCTGGAAGCGGCGCAGGAAGCGGGAGCGGCTACTTTTAACTACGGAACGTTTATTTCCAATGTGATCAATTTCGTCATTATGGCCTTTGTGGTATTTATGTTCGTAAAGGCCATGAACAAGTTAAAGCATGAGGAACCGGCGCCGGTGACCACCAAAAAGTGTCCTTACTGCCAGTCGGAGATCAGCGTGGACGCCACCAGATGTCCTCACTGCACTTCTGAATTGGAAAAGTAATATAAAGCACCTACATCGTAGGTGCTTTTTAAGGTTTATGGAGGTAATGCATGGTTGAGTTTGACGTGCGGATAAAAGCCGGCGATCTATATGATTATATGCTGCGCCATACCTATAACAGCTTTGCCGGGCTGCTGGGCAGTCTGGTGGGAGCTCTGATGGTGGTGGGCGGTCTGTATACCCGAACCTGGCTGCTGCTGGGAGCCGGCGTGATCCTGCTGTTATATCTGCCCTGGACCCTGTTTTTGAAAAGCAGGCAGCAGATGCTGGCCAACCCGGCTTTTCGGGAGCCGCTGCACTATGTACTGGATGAAGAAGGCGTGCACGTGTCCCAGGGCGGCACGGAGGAGATGCAGAAATGGGAGGACATGGTCAGGGCGGTATCCACCGGCAGGAGCCTGATCCTCTATACCTCCAGGGTAAACGCCTGTATTTTTCCGAGGCGCTGTCTGGGAGATGATACGGAACAGGTGATCCGCGTCATCTGCGCGCATCTGCCCGCGGGCAAAGTGAAGATCAAAGGATAGGGTAGCAGGGTATGGAAGTGATGGAAAGCGTAAGAGAAGAGGACACCCGTGAGCTGGGCGAGAAAATGGGGCGTCTGGCGGAAGCGGGAGAAGTGTATGCCCTTGTGGGGGATCTGGGCGTGGGAAAGACCGTGTTCACCCAGGGCTTTGCCAGGGGACTGGGGGTCAGGGAGGCCGTGAACAGCCCTACTTTTACGATCCTGCAGGTATATGAGGAGGGCAGGCTGCCCTTTTATCATTTTGACGTCTATCGCATCGAGGATGCGGAGGAGATGGAAGAAACCGGCTATGAGGACTGCTTTTACGGAGAAGGCGTCTGCCTTGTGGAATGGGCCGATCTGGTGAGGGAGATCCTGCCGGAGCGTTATACTCAGATCACCATAGAAAAGGATCCGGAAAAGGGGTTTGATTACCGGAAGATCACGATAGAGCGGCGAACGGGGCAGAAGAGATGAAACCGTTTCGCGGAGAGGGTTTATGAAAATATTGGCACTGGACAGTTCGGGACTGACCGCATCGGTGGCGGTAACGGAAGACGGCATTTTAAAGGCGGAGTACACCGTCAATCATAAAAAAACACATTCCCAGACACTGCTGCCCATGCTGCGGGCGGCAGCGGAGATGATAGAGCTGGATCTGAATACCATAGACGCCATCGCCGTGGCGGCCGGGCCGGGGTCCTTTACCGGCCTGCGCATCGGCTCGGCCACGGTCAAGGGCCTGGGACTGGCGCTGGAAAAGCCGATCGTGGAGGTATCCACCCTGGCGGGACTGGCCTACAATCTCTGGGGCTGCGACAAGCTGATCTGCCCTGTGATGGACGCCAGGCGCGGCCAGGTGTATACGGGCGTGTATACCTTTCCCAAAACAGGCAGCGGAATGGAAAACGTGCTGTCCGACCGGGCGGCGGATATCGGGGAACTGATGGCGGAACTGAACAGCCTGAACCGGGAAGTGGTCTTTCTGGGGGACGGGGTTCCCGTCTTTTGGGAAACGATCGTAAAAAGCGCCTGCTTTCCCTGCTTCAGTGCGCCTGCCCACGCCAACAGGCAGAGGGCGGCTGCTGTGGCGGCGCTGGGGGAGCTGTATTACGCCCAGGGGCGGACGGTGAGCGCGGACGAGCACCGGCCGGAATATTTGCGGGAAAGTCAGGCGGAACGGGAAAGATTGGAGCAGGCGGGAAAGAATGGAACGGATAACGCGGACGCTGCGCAGCGGACATGAGATACACATAAGGCCCATGGAAGAAAGAGATACACCGGGAGCGGAAGCGCTGGAGGCGGAGGCCTTTTCCCAGCCCTGGACCCGGAAGGATTTTCTGGATGCGCTGGGCAGCGAAGACGCGCTCTATATCGTAGCGGAGCGGGAAGGAAACCTTGTGGGCTGCTGCGGCGTGTGGAACGCCTGCGGAGATGGGAATATCATGAACGTATCGGTCAAAAAGGAAGAGCGCGGACAGGGGATCGGCGGTCTGCTGCTGCGGACGCTGATGTCCTGGGGAGAAGAAATGGGAATTACCGCATATACGCTGGAGGTGCGGGTAAGCAGCGCGGTGGCCGTGCGCCTTTATGAGAGCCTGGGCTTTGAGCGGGCGGGCATCAGACCGAAATTTTATAAAAAACCGGAAGAAGACGCTCTGATACTGTGGAAAAAGCAGGAATCCCATGGATAAATTACCATATCGCCAAAAGCGGTTTTATGATAGAATAGCACAGGGAGAGGATGATGTACATTGAGAACTTATGGGAACCGGAACAAAAGCAGACTGGCCGAAGTTGTCTGCAACCGATGCGGCCGGCGCCTGAAAGTGGAGAAGGGCGTGCTGAAAGAAGGGTGCTTCAGCGCCGATACGGTTTTTGGGTATTTCAGCGGAAGGGACGGCACAAGACACCGTTTCGATCTGTGCGAAAGCTGTTATAACGCGCTGCTGGCGGAGTTTTCCGTACCGGTTGAGGAAACAGAGGAAAAGGAATTATGTTAGATGTTTGTTTGCTGGGCACGGGGGGTATGATGCCTCTGCCGTACAGATGGCTGACCTCCCTGATGCTGCGATACAACGGAAAGAGTATCCTGATCGACTGTGGAGAGGGCACGCAGATCGCCATGAAGGAAAAGGGATGGAGCCCCAAGCCCATTGACATTATCTGCTTCACCCATTATCACGCCGACCACATCAGCGGGCTGCCGGGAATGCTCCTTACCATGGGAAACGCGGAAAGGACGGAGCCTCTGCTGCTGATAGGGCCGAAAGGGCTGGGCAGGGTGGTTTCCGCGCTGCGGGTGATCGCGCCGGAGCTTCCTTTTTCCATTCAGTGCATGGAACTGACGGAGAGCTTTCAGGAGCTTTCTTTTGACGGATTTCGTCTGGAGGCTTTTAAGGTCAGTCATAATGTGGTATGCTACGGGTATAGTATAGTCATTGAAAGGGCCGGACGGTTTCAGACTCAGAAGGCGGAGGAACTGGGGATTGACAAGCGCTACTGGAGCCGCCTGCAGAAAGGGGAGGTCATTGAGCTTCCCGAACGCACGCTTCGCCCCGAAATGGTTTTGGGAGAGAAGCGAAAAGGGATCAAGGTCACTTATACCACGGATACCAGACCCACTGACAGCATTGTGGAACATGCCGCGGAGGCGGATCTGTTTATCTGCGAGGGTATGTACGGCGAACCGGATAAACTGGAGAAAGCCAGGGAGTATAAGCACATGACTTTTTATGAGGCGGCTTCCCTGGCCAGACGGGCCAATGCGCGGGAACTGTGGCTCACCCATTACAGCCCGTCTTTATTGAAGCCGGAGGAATATATGGACGGGGTAAGGAAGATATTTCCAGCGGCAGTGGCGGCAAAGGACGGAAGAACGGCCGAACTGCGTTTTGAAGATTAAAAAACGGAAAAGGAGGGAGAGGCGTGGCAGTCGTAAAGGCGAAAAAGCAAAAGAGCGGCTCAAAGGCAGGGGCGGTAAAAGGCGGCATTATGATCCTGTTGGTAGCTGCCGTGATGGTGGGCTACTATTATCACCTGAGCAACAGGAACAGACAGCAGCAGGAAGCGGACGTGGAAGTATCCGTGGCGCAGGAACTGATCTCCCGCAACCTGACCACCAATTATCCGCCTACTCCCAAAGAGGTGGTCCGCTATTACAGCGATATCACCCGATGCTTTTACAATGAGGAATACTCGGAAGAAGAACTGAAACAGCTGGTGGATCAGACCTTCGCACTCTATGATGACGAACTGCTGCAGGAGAATGAGTACGGACCGTATCTGATCGACCTGACCAATGAGATCAACTACTATAAAGACAATTCCATCCGGATCGCGAGTTATAGTGTTTCCGCGAGTACGGATGTGGATTTTTTTGAACGGGACGGATACTCTTTCGCCAGGCTCTATTGTACTTATACGCTGGTCAGCGGCAGCCGCAAGCAGCCCGTGGAAGAGGTTTACCTGCTGCGGAAGGACGAAAACGGACATTGGCGGATATACGGCTGGGATCTGGCTGAGAATGTAAATACGGAAGAGCCAAAGGAGTAAGGCTTTATGCGAAAGGATATTGTGCTGCTGGCGATAGAGAGTTCCTGCGACGAAACCGCGGCGGCGGTAGTACGGAACGGCAGAGAGGTGCTTTCCAGCGTGATTTCTTCCCAGATCGCCCTGCATACGCTCTATGGCGGGGTGGTGCCGGAAATCGCGTCCAGAAAGCATATTGAAAAAATAAATCAGATCATCCGGCAGGCGCTGGAAGAAGCGAAGACCACGCTGCGGGAGCTGGACGGGATCGCCGTCACCTGCGGACCCGGCCTGGTGGGGCCGCTGCTGGTCGGGGTATCCGAAGCCAAAGCGATCAGCTTTGCCACGGGACTGCCCCTGATAGGCGTGCACCATATCGAAGGGCATATCAGCGCCAACTATATCGAAAACAGGGAGCTGGAGCCGCCCTTTGTCTGTCTGGTAGCTTCCGGCGGACACTCTCATCTGGTGATCGTAAAGGATTACGGGGAATATGAAGTGATAGGCCGGACGAGGGACGATGCCGCGGGAGAAGCTTTTGACAAGGTGGCCAGAGCCATCGGCCTGGGATACCCCGGCGGACCTAAAATTGATAAACTGTCCCGGGAGGGGGATCCGGAAGCGATCCGTTTTCCCAGAGCCAAAGTGGAGGAAAATGCTTATGATTTCAGTTTCAGCGGATTAAAATCCGCTGTACTGAACTATCTGAACGGCTGCCGTATGAAGGGAGAGGAAGCGCGCGCCGCGGACGTGGCCGCTTCGTTTCAGCAGGCGGTGGTGGAGGTGCTGGTGGAGCATTCCATGAACGCGGTCAGGCAGTACGGGTATGATAAATTTGCCATTGCGGGCGGCGTGGCGTCCAATTCGGCGCTGCGGGCGGCGTTTCAAAAAAGCTGCGCCGCGGAAGGGATCCGGTTATATTATCCGTCCCCCGTACTGTGTACGGACAACGCCGCCATGATAGGCGCGGCAGGGTATTATGAATACCTGCGCGGGGCGCGAAGCGGGCTGGATCTAAACGCGGTGCCCAATCTGAAACTGGGGGAAAAGCCCTGAAACGGACCGGGCCGCTTCCCGCGGCGGAAAGTGAGGAAAGATGCGAAAGAAATGTACGGCAGTCCTGCTGGCTTCCGGCGCCGGAAAGCGTATGGGGAGCAGTGTGGCGAAACAGTATATGCTGCTTGGAGATAAGCCTGTTATCTGGTACGGATTGCAGGCTTTTACGTCATCTCCCGTGGTCGACGATATCATTCTGACGGTGGGGGCGGGCGAGATCGACTACGCGCGGAGGGAATTGGTGGAAAAATACGGATTTTCCAAAGTACGCCGGATCGTAGAGGGAGGCGTAGAGCGGTATCTTTCAGTGTGCAGCGCGTTGCATCCCCTGCGGGAAGAAGAGGCCTTTGCGGAAAACAGAAAGGGATATATCTTCATCCATGACGGCGCCAGGCCGTTGGTTACGGAAAAGATCATAGAAGATACGCTCCGGGCGGCGGAACAATTTGGCGCGTGCTGCGCGGCCGTACCGGTCAAGGATACGATCAAGATATCGGACGAGGAGGGCTTCGCGGCGCGGACGCCCCGGCGCAGCAGTCTGTACGCGGTGCAGACGCCCCAGGTGTTCTCGGCGCCTTTGATCCTGGAAGCCTACGCCAGGCTGGAGGCGGCGGAAGACGGGGAGATCCCCACGGATGACGCCATGGTGGCGGAAAAGTTCTCCGGCGTCAGGGTAAAACTTGTGGAGGCTTCCTATGAAAACCTGAAGATCACCACGCCGGAGGATCTGGCGCTGGCGGCGGAGATCCTGCAAAAGCGGGGCCTGTATGCGTAAAGTCATTGATCCTTCCCACACCGGCCGTAAAAATGCCCCGCGTATTCCTGAAACAGGGTTTCTTCCGTCTTTTTCATAAAGACGGTCACGTCCTCTTCTCCGAAGACCAGTTCAAACTGTACGGAACCTACGCTGGTATCCAAAAGATGGGATTTGATGTAAAAGGTATCGGGCGAAAGCCACATGGCGCTGTTCGCGCAGTACATGCCGTATTCGGGAAAAGTGTCCGGCAGGCAGCGTTCCAGCGCGAAAGACAGTCTGCAGGAAGCGCCGTTTCGGGTGTAGGAAAGGACCCCGTTTTCTTCGGAAAGAGAAAGGGACAGATCCGTAAAACCCTGGGGATTTTCTTCCAGCTTAAAAATTTTGTGATTGATACGCCCGCCGCAGGCGCCGGCGCTTAAGAATGAGGTGTTGTACGTTCCGTCAGGGAGCGCGCGGCACCTTATTTTTACGGGAGCCATGCGCAGGGAGGAAAGCCTTTGCCGCAGCAGAGCGGTCCGCGCCTCCTCTTCTTTGGACAGGGGGGTATCCAGCGCCGGCAGGATCTCTTCGTAGAGGCAGTTGTAGATAAAGTCGTTGCCGCCGCCGCAGCCCTGCGTGTCCGCCGTAGTGACCAGGATCAGATCTTCTTTCGGCAGGCAGACCACAAGCTGGCCGCCCAGCCCGTAGCAGGCAAAACCGTCCGGCCTGGTGCGCCATATCTGATAGCCGTACCCCTGCGTTTCACTGATGACTCCAGAGGTCAACGCGTTGGGGGTCAGACAGGAGGTCATTTCTTCCACAAACGAAGCGGGAAGGAGCTGCTCGCCCTGCCAGCTGCCTTTTTGTATCAGGAGCATACCCAGCCGCAGCAGGTCTTCGGAGGTTGCCATCAATCCGCTGCCTCCGTGGGAATCACCGAATTCGTTTTTCAGCATATAGGAATTTTCCGACCAGCCGATCTTCCGAAGAGCCTTTTCTTTTAAGTAATCCAGCATGGGCATCCCGGAGAGCCTTTCGGCCAGAGCGCACAGCACATGGGCCGCCGAGGTGTCATAGTGAAAGACAGTGCCGGGCTTGTGGGTGGGAGGCGTGGTAAAGAAACTTTCCACCCATTCTTTGTGGATATTGTATTTATAAGTGGTGGAAGCGTGGCAGGTACGCATCATGAGCATGTGGCGGATGGTCATTTCACGGATCCAGGGATGGACGTCCGCCGGTACTTTGTCGGGAAAATAATCCACGATCTTATCATCCAGGCGCAGGCGCCCTTCTTCCGCCAGCAGTCCCACGGCCAGAGCGTTTAAGGTTTTGCACACGGAAAACATGCGGTGAAGCCGGGAAGGGCTGTTGGGCGCGTAGTATCCTTCGGCTATCAGGCTGCCGTGGCGCATGAGCAGCAGGCTGTGGAGATTGACCTGGTAGTGGTCCAGTCTGTCCAGAAAGCGCAGAATGGCGCCCGCGGGCACGCCGGCTTCGGAAGGGATGGCGCGGGGAAGAGGCGTGGGTATCTGGATGGAAGTGTTTACCGGTTTCTGCATGGATCGTTCCTCCGTTTGCTATTATTTTAATGTTTCGCGGCATTTTCCCGCATGGCGCTGGGAGTTACCCCGTAGACCTTTTTGAACGCGCGGCGGAAGGTAGCCGGATTGTTGTAGCCTACTTCGACATACAGTTCACTTAAGTTGGTGCCGCCGTCGCGGACCAGACGGGCGGCCTCCCGCATACGCAGGGATTCCAGGTAAACGGAAAAGTTCACCCCGGTTTTCTCTTTAAACATATGGGAAAAATAGCTTTCCGAGATCTGAAACTCGTCGGATATTTTATTCAGGCCCAGGGAAGGGTCCTGATAGTGGGTGTGGATATACTTTTCTATGGCGGCGGACAGGCTCTGGTGTTTGTTTTCTTTCTGGAAAAGCCCACACAGGGAAAGCGCCAGGTCTTCGCACAGTTTGAAGGAAAGATGCTCCTCAAATTTTCTGTCCAGCAGCCGCAGAGTGTCAGGACCGGCGTTTTCGGGAAGGGCGAAGCGGGCTTTTAAAAGCGTGTTCCGGATATCCTGCAGCAGATACCGGAGAAGATTTAAAGGAAGACTGCGCTCCACCATGTTTTCCTGATAGATCAGAGAAAACAGCTCCGTGACCTGTTCCTTGCTGCCGGCCGTAATAAAGTGGATCAGTTTGGTGGAAAGCTCCGGCGGGTAATAAAAAGCGTTGGAGCTTTTTTCCATGATCTCGTAAGGATAAAAAATATAGTTTTTATCGGAATGTCCAGCGGCCTCCATGGCCTGCTCATAGCATTCCCAGATATTCGCGGGACTGCCGGCGGCCTGCCCGATGCCGGCGAAAAGCCAGATGCCGTAGTTACGCAGGAGAAAATCATGCAGTTTGATCACGGTATCCTGCGCCCGCATGAGCAGTTCTTCCCCGCTGTGCCCCCAGAGCAGGATGGCATATGTGCGCGCTTCCGGCGAATAACAGTAAAAAGGTTCCCCAAAATATTGTTTCATGGCGTCTTCCGTCAACGTGTTGAATTTCCGGTAATCCGAAGCGGGACCGGAGGCGGTGGCTTCCTTTGGGAAAAGCGCTTCCTCTGTGGAAAGGTCCTCTTCCATGTTGTAATAGGTGACCGCGTAAACTACATTATATACCGATGAGAGCTCCGGCAGTTCCAAATATTCCCGGATGTACGCCAATTCGTCGGGCGAAGATGCCGAACCGCTCATAAGCTGCTTCAGATAAGAGGATACGATCAGAGGCTTCTGCTGGTCGGCCGCTGCCTGCAGCAGTTCTTTTTCCTCGCTGATCTGCTCCAGTTTTGTCCTCATGTCGATCAGCGGCTGCGCGCAGAAGCGGGACAGCAGACGCGGAAAGCCGATACCGCCGGCCGCGATGGCCGCCAGGAAGAAAAGATAAGCGGCTCCCACCGCGGCGCTCATATGGGAAAACGCCAGGAAATACAGCAGCAGTCCCAGCAGAAGAACGGCTGTCAGAAAAACACCGTAGGAAACGGTCAGTCTGTGCCGCGATCTTTCGCCAGGGGGGGCGGATAACATATTTTGCGCGTTTGATCGTCTGTGTAAAATCAAAGCAATTCTCCTTCTGAAGAGGTCTGTACGGAGCCTCAAAACGTACAATTTTTTAGTATTAGAAAAATTGTACCAGTTTTAAGAAAAAAAAACAATATGTAAGCGCTTACAAAAAATCCAGTAAATGCAGGGCTTAGCAAAAACGCACCTCAAATATCGTCCTTTGACAGCAAGTTTTGTTTCTTGTGGCGGTAAAAATACAATGCTATAGTGAAACCACGCAGGAAAGCTCCTGCAGCAGGAATATCCTGCGTAACCTTTATATCAAATTAGGAGGAAAGTTATGAAGAAGAAGATTTTATCAATCCTTCTCGCTACGGCCATGGTAGCTACACTGGCAGGCTGCGGTGGTGACGATGCCGCAAACAATGGCGGAAACAACGGCGGAAACGCCGGCGGCACAACACCTGCGGGCGGCAATGAAGCTGCTTCCGGCGGCGAGAACACAGATGTTACCGTAGACAAGATCGAATTCTGGATCGACGGTACTCTGGCGGCAACTCAGGAAAACGGTCAGGCTGAATTTGAGAAGCAGTGGGAAGACGCGGTTGGCGTTGACCTGGTGATCAATCAGCTGGATCACAACTCTTACAAAGAAACCGTTCAGCGTCTGCTGACCGCGGGCGAGAAGCCTGACATTCTGCTGATGAGCGCTGAGATGTACAAATCTTACGCGGCTCTGACCAATGAAGACGGTTCTTCCTATCTTTGGGATATGACCGAGGCTTATGAGAACGCTGATTTCTATTCCAGGATCACCGCTACCTCTACCAATGAGCTGCTGAAGATCAACGGCAGACTTTACGGTTTCGCTCCCGCGTACGGCAACGGTTGTATCACCTATGTTAAGAAGTCCTGGCTGGATGCGGTAGGCATGAGCGTAGATGACATCAAGACTTTTGATGACTACTATGAGATGCTGACCAGATTCACCACCATGGATCCTGACGGCAACGGCAAGAACGATACCTACGGTACCGCGGCGGCAGGATTCGCTAAGCTGGACGATACTCCGTACATTCAGTATCTGCCTGAGTTCTGGCAGGACGCTTATCCCGCGTTTACCCAGGGCGAAGACGGCGTATGGTACGATGGTTTCGATACCGACGCTACCAAGGCTGCTCTGCTCAGACTGCAGAAAGCATATAACGACGGCGTTATCAACCCGATGACTTCCGGTATGTCCACCAAGGACGTGCGTGAAGGCTTCTGGTCCGCTGATCAGACCTCTTCCTGCGGCGCGTACGCTTACTGGGCAGGTTCCTGGACCAAGACCACCGTTGACAATGTACACAAGAACCTGGGTGACGATCAGGAGATCGTATTCCTGCCTGTTATTGACGAAGTAAAGGCAGTAGGCGGCTACATCGACAGAACCGCTCCCGTATGGGTTATCTTAAACGACGGCGATGACAGCAATACCCGTGAGCAGCAGATCTTCGACCTGTTCATCGAAACCATGATGGACGGCGATGTGGTACAGACGCTCTGGACCTACGGCGCTGAAGGCGTACACTGGTCCACCGCAGCGGAAACCGTTACCATCGGTGACAAGGATCCTGTTACTTATGAGGAAGGCCAGTTCCATCTGCTGCCGACACCCAACGATCCCGCTACCGCATGGAAGAAGAACTTCATTGATCCGGCACTGGCTATCGCACCTCTGACCAACGGATTCAGCAGCGCGGATCCTTCTATCGACAAGGGTAACGAATACTTCCTTGCGAACTGCAGAACCGCGCCCGCGACTCCTTCTTCCGAGGTTTATTCCCTGAACAATCCTTCCATTCTGGAAGTACAGCAGGAGGTTATGAGCCAGGTTATTGAAAAGGGCGGCGATGTAGACGAGTGGATGCAGTATTATGAAGAGCAGACCGGCTCCCTGGTACAGGAAGTACTGGACAGCCTGAACAGCGCGGAATAATACGGCGGCATTGACAGATTTTCAGTGACATGAAATAAGCGGCTGCCCTGCCGGTTAAGGCGGGGCAGTCGTTATAAAAGAAAGACTTGTTTTGGAACGCTCTAAGAAAGGAAGATAGATTCTATGGCCAAGAAGAATAAATCTGAAGGGACCGTTCAGGTCGTGAAAAAGCCGCTGAGTAAGAGAATCTGGAATCACAGGGGCTTTTATCTCATGTTTTTGCCTGTTTTTATCTTTGTTATCCTGACGCAGTATTGGCCCATGCTGGGTATTCGTTATGCTTTTTATGAGTACAAGGTGGGACGTACCCCGACATTTGTAGGACTGAAAAACTTTTACGACATGTTTTCGGATCCTATCAAGCAGCACGCATTTTTAACCGCTTTTAAGAATACTTTGGAATTAAGTATCATCAAATTGATTATTACCACGTTTACATCGGTTGTGGTTTCCATATTGTTGAATGAAATGGCAAATCTGCTTGCCAAGAAGATCCTGCAGACGGTCATCTATCTTCCCCACTTTATGTCCTGGGTCGTAACGGCTTCCATCTTCAGCCTGATCCTGGCGCCTACCGCCAGCGGTATGGTGAACACCGCTTTGCAGAACTGGGGGATACTTGGGACCGGAGAGTACATATACTTCCTGAACGATACCAAATGGTGGCGGCCTGTGTACTACCTGATCAATATCTGGAAGGAAACAGGATGGGGAACCATTATATTCCTGGCAACACTGGCGGGGATCAATCCCGAGCTCTATGAGGCGGCAGAGATCGACGGCGCTACACGTTTCCAGAAGATGCGTTATGTGACGCTGCCCGCTTTGGCCAATACCATCATTACCGTATTGATCCTGAACCTGGCAAAGGTTATGAATCTGTTTGAATCCGTACTGGTATTCTGGCAGCGCGGCGTCAACGATGTGGCGGACGTTATTTCCACCTACATTTACCGTACCGGTCTTGCAGCCGGCGCAACCTCTGACTACGGCTTTACTACAGCAGTCGGACTTTTCAAATCACTGGTAGGGTGCGTACTGGTGCTTGTGTGCAACTGGGCAAGTAAAAAAGTGCGCGGCCGCGGTATTGTATAGGAGGGGACGAATATGGCTGAGAATACAAAAATTGCGGTAAAAAGACGTAAAAAGATTAAGATTTTCCCTATTGTCAATTATCTGCTGTTCATTCTGATCGGACTGCTGATACTGGTGCCGATCTGGAAAGTCATAGTAGACTCTCTGGACGCGAAGACGGTAGCGGCACTGAGGCTGTGGCCTTATGAATTTACCATAGCGGGTTATAAGAGGATCCTGACCTACAACAACCTCTATATGCCCCTGTTAAATTCCGTGATCACCACGATCCTGGGCACTCTGTTAGGTTTGGTGCTCTCCACTCTGGGCGGCTATGTGCTGATCCAGTTTGAAATGCCGGGACGTAATTTCTTCGCGTATTTCCTGCTGTTTACCATGGTGTTCAGCGGCGGTATGATTCCCGAGTTCCTGGTTTACAGACAGCTGGGACTGGTCAACAACCTGATGGCCATTGTGGTAAAGCACGGTATCAATGTATATAACCTGGTGCTGATGAGGAACTTCTTTGAAGGGATCCCTCAGGGTCTGTTTGAGGCGGCCCGTATTGACGGCTGTTCACCCATGGGTATTTTCTTCAAGATCGTGCTTCCGCTTTCCAAAGCGGCGCTGGCTTCCATTGGCCTGATGTTTGCGGTAGGCGCGTGGAACGATTATACCGCGGCTAATATCTACATCATGAAGCCTTCACTGTATACCTTCCAGCAGCAGTTAAAGAGCATGATCGGCAGCGGTGACCTGCCGCCTTCCACTGAGATCAATACGTCCACGCTGGCGAACGCGTCCATTATGATAGCGATCATTCCTTTCATGATCCTGTATCCGTTCCTGCAGAAGTATTTTGTAAAGGGCGTAAATATTGGCGCGGTAAAGGAATAAGCGGCCGGACCTATTTTAGGATTTATACGGGGAAACTCCTGGACGGGAGTTTCCCCTGTTTTTTAAACGGCTGTTTGTGATGTTTTGGAAGGGAGATTTTTATGAAAAGGATATTTTGGGCGGGGGATTCCACCGTACAGACAAATGATATCACCACCTATCCCCAGACAGGTATCGGCCAGGTCTTTTCCTTATATATAAAGGAAGATGTCCGTATCTGCAATTACGCCAAAAACGGCAGGAGTACAAAGAGTTTTCTGGACGAGGGACGTCTGAAACCCATTGAAGAACAGATCAAAGAAGGAGATTACCTTTTTATCCAGTTTGGGCATAACGACGAGAAAATACAGGATCCCGCCAGATATACGGAACCTTTTGGCGCATATAGCGGCAATCTGAAGATTTTTATCAATACCGCCAGGACCCATGGAGCGAAGCCGGTACTGATCACGCCCTTAGAGCGGAGATGCTTTACCGAAGATGGACGTCTGGGGCCCGGAGCCCATGGCGATTATGTGGCGGCGGTAAAGCGGACGGCCATGGAAGCGGATGTCCCGCTGATCGACCTCTACACTCAAAGCAGAGCCGCCATGGAAAACGCGGGACCGCAGGGAAGCCTGAAATGGTTTATGCATCTGGCGCCCGCGGAATACGCCGCGTATCCGGAAGGGAAAGAAGACAATACCCATCTGCGATATGAAGGCGCGGTCTGCTTTGCCGGCCTGATCGCGCGGGGACTGAAAGAGCTGAGCGGCGAGTACGGGGAACTGATCCTGGAGAAATGGTAAGAACGGACAGGGAGGAAATTATGAGAGGGTTGTTAGAACAGGCAATTCTGGACGAAAATCTGGAAACGGTAAAGCGGCTGCTGACGGAGGAACCGCCGGCCATAGACGGGCAGGACAGGGAAGGAGTACCCATGAGCTTCCTGGCGGCCCGTACGGGAAATCTGCCCATTGTGCGTTATATTGTGGAATATTCCAGAGCCAGCATGAACGTGACAGACGGGCGG
Organism: uncultured Lachnospiraceae bacterium; assembly: GCA_947632555.1. Taxonomy (GTDB): domain Bacteria; phylum Bacillota; class Clostridia; order Lachnospirales; family Lachnospiraceae; genus Acetatifactor. Next base: position 2,301 of record CANRPU010000013.1, on the reverse strand, counting down.
CATCGGAATATCCTGCATTACGCGGCTTTGTCCGGCAGCCTGGAACTGGTCCGCTATCTGGTGGAACGGGTGGGAATGTCACCTCTTTCCGGCGATAATGATCTGATCACGCCCTTTGACATCGCGCATTTTGCCGCGGCCAAAGACCCGGAGTATGGAAAGTACGCCTGTCCCCGGGCTGATTTTGCCGGCGTAGAGGCATATTTCGCGGAAAGAGCGGGCTTCGCGTATGAAGAAGCCTGCCGGAATCCTGTCCGCGCCGGGTTCTACCCGGACCCCTCCATACTGCGGGTGGGGGAGGATTACTATATGGTGAACTCTTCTTTTATCTTTTTCCCCTGCATCCCGGTTTCCCATTCCAGGGATCTGGTACACTGGGAGATCATCGGGTACGCCATCACCAATCCGGAATGGGCGAAGCTGGACGGACTGGAGGGCGGAAGAGGATACTGGGCACCGGATATTTCTTATTATAAAGGAAAATACTATATCTGCGCTACCTACCGGCTGAACGATACCGGGACTGTGTACAGAAAACAGATGGTAGTTTCCGCGGACAGGCCGGAAGGGCCCTACAGCGAACCCGTGTTTCTGGATGAGGACGGGATCGATCCGTCCATTTTTACGGACGATGACGGCAGACGCTATATGCTGTTAAACCGGGGCGCCCGTATTTTTGAGATCAGTGAAGAAGCTGACAGACAGATAGGAGAAGCGCGCCTGCTGTTTTACGGAGATTATAAAAGAGCGCCGGAAGGACCGCATCTTTTAAAAAAGGACGGATTTTACTATTTGTTTGAAGCCGAAGGCGGTACGGGAATGGGGCATCGGATCACCGTGTCCCGCTCCAGGGAGCTGTTCGGGGAATATGAGCCCTGCCCGTACAATCCCATCTTACGGCAGACGGACGAAACGGCACCCATACAGCGATGCGGGCATGGCAAACCGGTACAGACGCCGGAGGGAAACTGGTATATGGTGTATCTCTGCGGCCGGAAGCTGGAAGGCCAGTACAGTATCCTGGGGCGGGAAACGGCTCTGGACCCTATCGTGTGGACCCCGGACGGCTGGCCTGTAGTCAAGGGACCCAGCGTGCTGCAGAAACGCCCTGTCCCGGCCTGCCCGGTTCCCACGGCCGAAAACGCCGCGGCCCGCGGCGGGGAATCCGGGGAGGAACGACCGGATTTTCTGGGCAGGGACGAGCATCTTTCCCTGGCATGGATGACGCCCAGACCGCCGGAGCGAAACGGGATCCGGCTGGAAGGGGGAGCGCTCTTGTTAAAGGGAAGCCGCCTGCCGCTGAGCGACGTGGGAGCCCGCAGCATTCTGCTGCGCAGGCAGGAGCATTTTGTCTTTACCGCGACCGCGCGGATGGAAACCGGGAACCATGCTCCGGAAATCGGAAACCATGCTCCGGAAATCGGAAAGAGCCAAAAGGATCATCCCGGGCAGGACTGGGCGGCCGGACAGGAAGCCGGACTCATCTGTTATTATGACGAGAACACATGGGTGTCCTGCGGTCTTTTGCGGGAAGAGGACGGAATGTATCTGCAGGTGAAGGAGCATGTAGGAGATCAGGATACCGTACACGGAAAAAGATTGTTGGCAGAAGTCCCCGCTGTACTGGAGTTTGCCGTGGAGGTCGAAAAGCTCAGACGCGGATTCTCGTTTCGCCGGGACGGAGGCGGATGGAAAACCATCGCGGAACTGGAAAATGTATACTATCTGTGTGACGAAGGACTGCGGAAGGGAAAGCGTTTTACAGGGGCGATGGTGGGGATGTTTGCCTATGGAGGAGAAGGACCTCTGGTCATCAAATTTCTGAATTTTACCTATAAAATAAATATTTAAAAAAACAGCGTAAAATTCCAAAAAAGATGTTGACACGTTCTGCCTTTTTTGTTAATATAATTTTTGCGCCGAATCAGCGGCGCACGCTTGGAGAGGTATCGAAGCGGTCATAACGAGGCGGTCTTGAAAACCGTTTGTCCGAAAGGGCGCGTGGGTTCGAATCCCACCCTCTCCGCTGGAGATACCCTCTCCCGTCACATTTTGTGACAGATTTTTATAGGATAACAAAGGTTCAACCTCATTTGGAGAAGTACCCAAGAGGTCGAAGGGACACCCCTGGAAAGGGTGCAGGTCGTTAATAGCGGCGCGAGGGTTCAAATCCCTCCTTCTCCGTTAGGTAACTTCTTCCAATGAAATTACCTGAAAGTTATACAGCACCTTGACAAACAAACAGCAATGCAGCCCTGAAAATTCGAGAGAGAGAAATTTTCAGAGAACAGAGAAACGAAC
>CANRPU010000012.1 GCA_947632555.1 uncultured Lachnospiraceae bacterium | reverse complement strand
TTTGGCAGGCGCCTTTTTCATGCCATATCACCGTCATGGGAGATCAGCGGTAGAGAAAAGTGCCGTCTTCTCCCTCGTCCAGGACATCTTCCAGACTGGCGCGCATCTTCTGGTCGGCCAGGCAGGCGGATTCGCTCTGCAGGTCCATATAGCGGATAAAAAAGTCCTCCAGGGACACGCCCTGTTCGTCAGCGATCTCCTGTAAAATAGGTTTCAGTTTATCTATCTGGGAAGATACCTGTACCTTCTGAGGATCGATATCCGCCATGACGGATTCCGCGTATTTGTTGATCCGGGCCAGGATCTTTCTGTCTTCTGACGTCACATTGTTCACCCCTTTTCTTTTCCTCATTATTTTATCACCATTGACTTGTGATGTATAGTGATTTTTGGTAGAATATAAGAAAGATGCCAGGATCATAAGGCAGGACAGAATAGAAAGAAACGAGGATTTTCACATGGCAGAAATCAGACCTTTTCGCGCGATCAGGCCGGCGGAAGGATGGGCGGACCGCATAGCGGCGCTTCCCTATGATGTTTACAGCAGGGAGGAAGCCAGGCGGGCGGTAGCGGGGGATTCCCATTCTTTTTTACGGATAGACAGGGCGGAAACGCAGCTTCCGGAAGAAGTGGATATCTATGACGGGCAGGTATATCGAAAAGCCAGGGAACTGCTGGAAGAGCAGATTAAAAAAGGCGAATTTATACAGGAGAGCCGCCCATGCTACTATCTGTATGAGCTGGTGATGGACGGCAGGAGCCAGACCGGTATCGTAGGCTGCGCGTCCATTGATGACTATCGGAACGGGGTCATCAAAAAACATGAGAATACCAGGGCGGATAAAGAGGAGGACCGTGTCCGCCATGTGGATACCCTGAATACCCAGACCGGACCGATCTTTCTGGCCTACCGGGACAGAAAGGACCTGCGGGAGGTGGTGGAGAGAGTAAAGCGGAAGGTGCCGTTGTATGATTTTGTTTCCGATGACGGGATCACCCATCGGGTATTCCGGGTGGACGAGGAAAAGGATATGGCGGATATCCGTTCCGCTTTTCTTTGCACGGACAGCATCTATATCGCGGACGGACATCACCGCTGCGCTTCAGCCGTCAGAGTGGGTGAGAAGCGAAGACAGGAAAATCCGGGCTTTTCGGGAGAAGAGGAATTCAACTATTTCCTCTCCGTGCTGTTTCCGGACAGCGAGCTGATGATCATGGATTATAACCGGGTGGTAAAGGACCTCAACGGCTGTTCCGGGGAAGAATTTTTACAAAAACTTTCGGAAGTCTTTGTGGTGGAGGAAAAGGGAAGCCTGCCCGTTAAACCGGCGGCAAAAGGCACTTTCGGACTGTTTCTGGAAGAAAAATGGTATCTGCTTACCGCCAGGGACAAGACAAAGAGCGCCGACCCTGTTAAAAATCTGGATGTGTCCATTCTGCAGGACTGGGTGCTGAAGCCGATCCTGGGCATAGAAGATCCCAGGACCGATAAGCGGATCGACTTTGTGGGAGGAATACGGGGACTGGCGGAATTGGAAAGACGGGTAAGGACCGATATGAAGGCGGCGTTTTCCATGTATCCCACCTCCATAGAGGAGCTGTTCGCGGTGGCGGACGCGGGGCGCCTGATGCCGCCAAAGTCCACCTGGTTTGAACCGAAACTGCGCAGCGGCCTGTTTTTACACAGTCTGGACGGAGAGAAAAGGGGAGAGGGAAATATATGAACAAAAAATTATATAAACTGATGAACTGGCCCGCGATCGAGGAGGTTATCTATTCAGAAGCCTCCGATCCCCACGCGCTTCTGGGCCCTCACGCTTCGGGGAGCGGCACGCTGCTGCAAATGTTCAGGCCGGGAGCGAAAAAAGTACAGGTCCAGTTTATGACGGATATGTCGGAAAAGAATATGGAACTGGCGGACGATGACGGTTTTTTTGCCCTTTGGCTGCCGGAAAAGAAGCTGCCGCCGTACCGTTACATCGTCACGTACGCGGACGGACGGCTGGAAATGTGCGGGGACGCCTACAGACACGCTTCCCTGATCACGCCGGAGGACGAAGCCGCGTTTGCCCATGGCATCTATTATAACGTGTATGAGAAATTGGGCGCGCATCCCATGACGCTGGACGGCGAGGAGGGAACTTATTTCGCGGTATGGGCCCCCAATGCTCTGCGGGTCAGCGCGGTAGGGGATTTTAACCGCTGGGACGGGCGGGTGCACCAGATGCGCAGGCTGCCCACCGGTATTTTTGAGATTTTTGTACCGGAAGCGAAGCCGGGGGACAATTATAAGTTTGAGCTCAAATTGAAAACGGGACTGACATATTTAAAGGCCGATCCGTATGGAAACGCGGCGCAGATGCGCCCGGAAAACGCTTCCGTCATCACAGATCTGAGAAAGTTCAAATGGGAAGATTCCCGGTGGATGAAGAACCGGGGAAGGATCCAGGCGGAGGATGCGCCTATGAGCGTATATGAGCTGTATCTGGGCAGCTTTGAAGAGCCGGAAGAAGGGAAGGAGTATGCCGGTTACCGGGAGATCGCTCCCAGGCTGATAGAATATGTCAGGGAGATGGGATATACCCATGTGGAACTCATGCCGGTGATGGAGCATCCTTTCGACGCGTCCTGGGGCTATCAGACCATCGGTTATTACGCGCCCACCGCCAGATACGGTTCGCCGGAGGACTTTATGTATTTCATGAACGAGATGCATAAGGCGGGCATCGGCGTGATACTGGACTGGGTGCCGGCCCATTTCCCCAGGGATACCTATGGGCTGTCCAATTTTGACGGCACCTGTCTGTATGAGCATCGTGATCCCAGGCAGGGCTCTCATCCCCACTGGGGTACGCTGCTCTACAATTACGGGCGGCCGGAAGTAAAAAATTACCTGATCGCCAACGCGCTGTTCTGGGTGGAAAAGTATCACGCGGACGGTATCCGTATGGACGCCGTGGCTTCCATGCTCTATCTGGATTACGGTAAAAAAGACGGCGAGTGGGTGGCCAATATGTACGGCGGAAACGAAAACCTGGAGGCCATTGAGTTTATCAAGCACCTCAATTCCATATTGAAGAAACGAAATCCGGATGTGCTCAGCATCGCGGAGGAAAGTACCGCGTGGCCCATGATCACCGGCAGGCTGGATGAAGGCGGACTGGGATTTGACCTGAAATGGAACATGGGATTCATGAACGACTATCTGCGTTATATCCAGTACGATCCCTATTTCAGGAGCCATCATCACGGGGAATTGACATTCAGTATGATCTATGCCTACAGCGAGCGTTTTCTGCTGCCGTTTTCCCATGATGAGGTGGTACACGGTAAGGCGTCCATGATAGGCAAGATGCCCGGAAACCGGGAACAGAAGTTCGCGGGACTGCGGCTGACCTACGCCTATTTTATGAGCCATCCCGGAAAGAAGCTGCTCTTTATGGGACAGGACATCGGAGAGTTTGACGAGTGGAACGAAAACAGAAGGGTGGAATGGGAATTACTGGATTATCCGGAGCACCGGGGCATCCGGAATCTGGTACAGCGCCTGAACGGGATCTACAGGGAACAGCCGGCGCTGTATGAGCTGGACGGAAAGCCGGAGGGCTTTGAATGGATCAACAGCATTGCCGGAAACGAAGGTTTTTTGACCTATCTGCGCAAGGGCAGACAGAAGAAGGATACGCTGGTGGCGGCGGCCAATTTTTCCGGCGTTCCGCTGCAGCTGCGGATAGGAGTGCCCTATGAGGGCGGATACAAGGAAATCCTGAACACGGACGGGAAAGAGTTTGGAGGAAACGGAAACGTCAATTCCAGGATCAAAAAAACCGCGAAGAAAGAATGGGATGACAGGCCTTACTCCATACAGGTGAAACTGGCGCCTCTTTCCATGAGCATCCTGGCGTATCGGGAATAGGAGGGTGTATGGCGGCTGTGACTGCGCAGGAACAACTGGATATTGAAAAAGAACTGAGCGGACTGGAGAAATTGATCAGGGAGCTGCCCGACAGGGCCCTGGGGCTTGGGATCCGCATATTGCTCACGCTGGCGGCGATCTTTATCGGCGTGCAGGTCATCAAACTGCTGCGGAAGCTGTTAAAGAAATCTCTGCGGCGCGCCAGGGCGGATATCGGCGTCATACAGTTTCTGGATTCCCTGGCCAAGGCCGTGCTCTATGTGCTCCTGGCCTTTCTGGTGGCCTCCGGCCTTGGAGTGGATGCCGCCGGCATCGTGGCGCTTTTGGGTTCCGCCGGCGTAGCCATCGGCCTGGCCATTCAGGGGAGTTTGTCCAATTTTGCCGGCGGCGTGCTGATCCTGCTGTTAAAACCTTTTAAGGTCGGGGATTATATCAAGGAGGACGCCAATGGCAATGAAGGTACCGTGTGGGAAATACAGCTTTTCTACACCAAGCTGCTCACACCGGACAACCGCGTGATCATACTGCCGAACGGTACGCTCGCCAACAACAGCATGACCAATGTGACGGAGGCGCCTTTCCGCAGGCTGGATATCCTGGTGGGGATCTCTTATGATTCCGATATCCGGCAGGCAAAAGAAGCACTGACGGATATGCTGAACCGGGATGAAGACGTGGTAAAGGAGAAAGAAATGGCGGTCTTTGTGGACAGCCTGGGAGAATCCTCCGTCAATCTGGGAATCCGCTTCTGGGTAAAGAAAGAGGACTACTGGACGGTAAAGTGGAGGCTGACGGAAGAAACGAAATACACGCTGGACCGGGCGGGGATCACCATTCCCTTTCCCCAGCTGGATGTGCATCAGGTGTAGGGAACCCGCCCTGTTTTGAAAATCTCAAAAATTCTAAATTCCCCATTGCATTTTTCGCGGGAACCCTTTATAATAATTACTGTTGTGACCATTATGGCCGCCTGCTGAAATAGCTCAGTTGGTAGAGCACTTCACTCGTAATGAAGGGGTCGAGGGTTCAAGTCCCTTTTTCAGCTGTACTTATATCCCCGAAAAGCTTTTCCAGGGCGGCTTTTCGGGGATGTTTTTTCAAAAGGCGCTTCCGCGCGCCGGAAGGCGAGGCAATATGGAAAGGGAAGAATTTAAAAAGAAAATACCGCAGCTGGAAAGGCTCTACATCATCTATTCCCGGCTGACTCATCTGCCCTATGTAGAATGTAACCGGGATACCTTTGATGACGAATGTTTTCTCTACACGGAAGAAGAAAAAGCAGTGGAGAAAGCGAAGGCGCTGACGGAGGATAAAAGAACGGCGGTGGCGGTCAAGGTGGACAAGAAGGACGTTTTAAAGACGCTGTCCGGATTTTTCACCTATGGCATCAATATGCTGGTCTTTCGCGCGGAAGGCGAGGAGTATCGGTTTGAACTGACGGAACTCATAAAACGTCCGGATCTTTCCAGGCTGCCAAAGGGAGCGCGGACTGCGGAAGCGGTACCGGAGAATCCCAGCCTTCAGTTAAGCATGATGTATTTTCTGCAGGAAGTACGCCGGGAAGGAGAAAAACCGGACAGTGAAGCCTGCAGGAAGATGGAAGAGGAAATGGCGGCGAACCTGCAGAGGGCCCGGTATTTCCTGCCTGTGCAGGAAACGGAAAAGGACGGGAAAAAAGCGGTTCAGATCATGATGATAAAGTTAAAAAACGGCACGGTCATGCTGCCTGTTTTTAGTGACGGACTGGAGTTTCTGCATTTTAACGGCGAAAAGAAAGCAAAACTCATCTTGACTGACATAGAAAAGATGGATAAAATGGCATTACCGGATGAAGCCGCGGGATTCATGCTCAACCCGGCGGGTGTGGGACTTCCCCTCACCCGATCCTATGTGGCGGCTCTGGCCGGCAGTACCGGAGAATAAAGAGGAGGATACCAATGAAAGAACTTTCCAAACTGATGGATTACCGGCCGGATATCAAGGTGGTGGATGCCACTTTGAGGGACGGCGGTCTGGTGAATGATTTTTATTTTACCGATGAATTTGTCAGGGATTTGTATATGGCCAATATCAAGGCCGGCGTGGACTATATGGAGTTCGGCTACAAAGCGTCCAGGGAAATATTTGACGAGAGCAGATTCGGCAAGTGGAAATTCTGCAAAGACGAGGATATCAGAGAGATCGTGGGAGATAACCACAGCGATCTGAAGCTTTCCGTGATGGCGGACGTAGGAAGATGCGATTATAAAAACGACATCCTTCCCCGCAGCGAAAGTCCCATTGATCTGATCCGGGTAGCGACTTATCTGAACACGATCCCCGCCGCGGTGGATATGATCGAGGATGCTTCGGCCAAAGGGTACGAAACCAGCTGCAATATCATGGCGATCTCCAACGCCCAGGAAAGCGATCTGGCCGTGGCGCTGGATATCCTGGGAAAGACGCCCGTGGACGTATTCTATATCGTGGACAGTTACGGCTCCCTCTATCCGGAGCAGATCGCCAGGATTTCCGATATGTATATGAATTTCGCGGCAAAATACGGCAAAAAGCTGGGAATGCACGCGCACAATAACCAGCAGCTGGCCTTCGCCAATACCATCGAAGCCGTGGGTGACGGCGTGGACTGGCTGGACGGCACCTACATGGGAATGGGCAGAGGAGCCGGAAACTGCGCCATGGAGCTGCTCCTGGGCTTTTTGCGCAATCCCAAATACAACATTTATCCTGTGATCCAGTTTATTGAGAAGCATATGATGAAATTGCGGGAAGAAGGCGTAGTATGGGGATATGACCTGCAGTATCTTATGACAGGACTGTTGAACGAGCATCCCAAGACCGCTATTCAGTTTACGAAAGAAAACCGCAGGGATTATTCGGAATTTTACAAAGAAGTGATGATGCAGGATTGATATGAGGGCGTGAAAACGCCGGATACATGCTATGTAGGAAACGGGAGCCGTAAAAGGTATCCCGTTTTTTGCTAAAAAGCAGAAGTGAGGATCAGAAGCGCCCGGCCAGCCGGCGTTCCATCTGCTGGATCAGCAGATACAGGCCCATGGCGATAAGGCACAGCAGAATGATGGACGTGATGACCATGTGCATCTGGAATACCTGAGAGCCGTAAATGATCAGATATCCCAATCCCCGTCTGGCGGCGAGAAATTCGCCGATGACCACGCCTACCAGAGCCAGGCCGATATTGACCTTCATGGTGCTCAGGATGACGGGGATGGAGTTGGGAAGGACAACTTTCTGAAAGGCATCCCGCTTTGTCCCGCCCAGCGTGTAGATCAGCGTGATCTTTTCCGGTTCCACCTGTGAAAATCCCGTATAGAGGCTGATAATGGAGCCGAATACCGCCACGGAGATGCCTGCCGTGATAATGGTGACGGTACCCGTGCCCAGCCAGACGATAAAGAGTGGCGCCAGCGCGGATTTGGGAAGGCTGTTCAGGATCACCAGATAAGGCTCCGCCACCTCCGAGAATCCGGAGGAGAACCAGAGCAGGGTGGCGCAGACCATGCCCGTTAAGAATACCAGCAGAAAACTGGCCAGCGTTTCAAACAAGGTGATGCCGATGTGCGTGAGCAGAGATTTTTCGGTCAGCAGTTCCCAGAAGCATTGTATGACCTGAACAGGACTGGAAAAGAAAAAGCTGTCGATCAGGCCGGTGGAAGCGGCGGACTGCCAGAGCGCCAAAAACAGAAAGAAGATGACGGCGCGCATGGAGGTGATCCTGCGTTTATACCGCTTACGGCCTTGTACATAAGCCTCCTGACGGCTGAGTTCCACCGCCGTCCGTGTTTTATTTTTTTTCATCGGACAGTGCCTCCCATAACAAATTAAAATAATCCTGAAATTCCGGCGCGTTTCTGGCTGCCAGAGGAGAATCGCCGGACAGCGAGAGCCGGATGGGTAATTCGCGTTTTACGGTCGCGGGCCGTTTGCTCAGGATGATGACCCGGTCCGCGAGGCTGATGGCCTCGGACAGATCATGGGTGATCAAAAGCGCGGTTTTTCCGCTTTTACGGATAATATGACAGATATCCGCGGATACCGTAAGACGGGTCTGGTAGTCCAGAGCGCTGAACGGTTCATCCAGAAGCAGCAGCTGGGGATTTAAAGCCAGCGTGCGGATCAGCGCGGCCCGCTGTTTCATGCCGCCGGAGAGTTCGCTCGGCCTCTGGTCTTTAAATTTATAGAGGTCATAGTCCCGCATCAGGGAGAGTACATATTCTGTATTTTCCGGCGTCAGCATGTGATTGATCTCCAGCCCGAGGATGGCGTTCTGATAGACTGTGCGCCATTCAAAAAGATGATCCCGCTGCAGCATATACCCGATCTTGGGATAATGGAGGGAACCGTCCGGGTTGTGAAAGATAATGGTGCCTTCTTCAGGAGAAAGCAGTCCCGCTATAATGGAAAGCAGAGTGGATTTCCCACAGCCGCTGGGACCTACAATGGCCACGAATTCGCCTACGTCTATATGGAAGGATATCCGGGATAAGGCCGGCGTTTCCGCCTGGAGATTGTGATAGGAATAGCTGATATTTTTCAGTTGCAGCAGAGATTCCGGCATGTGCAATATCCTTTTTGTTTTATTAGTATTCTATGAAAAAATGATGGAAGGGTGTAAAGATTTCGGACACCGTATTGCAATAAAATCCATTTTATGCTACTATCAAATTCAGATTTAATTTGTGGAGGATGACCCATGGCGCAGTTATGGGGCGGGCGTTTTACCAAGGAAACCGACAAAAAGGTCTTTGCGTTCAACGCTTCGCTGTCTTTTGATAAAAACTTATTGGATCAGGATGTGGAGGGCAGCGTTGCCCATGCCGTTATGCTGGAAAAGCAGGGCATCCTGACGCTGGAGGAAAAGGACGCCATTGTCAAGGGCCTTACCGGGATCCGGGAAGACGTGGAAAGCGGCAGGCTCGCTTTTGACGAAACCCAGGAGGACATACACAGCTTTGTGGAGGCGCAGCTGATCCGGCGGATCGGAGAAGCCGGCAAAAAGCTGCATACGGGCCGCAGCCGCAACGATCAGGTGGCGCTGGATATGCGCCTGTATACCAGGGCTCATGTGCTGGACGTGGACGAGCGGTTAAAAGAACTGCTGCGGGTGCTGCTGAAGCTGATGGAGGAAAACCTGGACACCTATATGCCGGGCTTTACGCATTTGCAGAAGGCCCAGCCGGTGACGCTGGCGCATCATCTGGGCGCCTACTTTGAGATGTTCAAGAGAGATCGCCTGCGCTGCAGGGATATTTATAAAAGGATGAACTACTGTCCCCTGGGAGCGGGCGCCCTGGCAGGCACCACGTATCCCCTGGACAGAAACTATACGGCTTCGCTGCTGGGCTTTGAGGGACCTACTTTAAACAGTATGGATTCCGTATCCGACAGGGACTATCTGATCGAGTTTCTGGCAGCGCTGTCCACCGTGATGATGCATCTGTCCCGTTTTTGCGAAGAGATCATCCTCTGGAATTCCAACGAATACCGTTTTATCGAGCTGGATGACGCTTATTCCACGGGAAGCAGTATTATGCCGCAGAAAAAGAATCCCGATATCGCGGAGCTGATCAGAGGTAAGACCGGACGGGTATACGGGGCGCTGATGGCCCTGCTGACCACCATGAAGGGCATTCCCCTCGCCTACGACAAGGATATGCAGGAGGACAAGGAGCTGACCTTTGACGCGATCCGCACGGTGGAGGATTCCCTGGAGCTGTTTACGGGTATGCTCTCCACTACCAGGTTTAATCGGGAGATTATGGAAAAGAGCGCTATAAACGGGTTTACCAATGCCACGGATGCCGCGGACTACCTGGTCAAAAAGGGAGTGCCTTTCAGGGACGCGCATGGCATCATCGGCAGGCTGGTCCTGTACTGCCTGGATAAGAATACCGGTATTGAAGCGCTCAGCATGGAGGAGTTAAAGAGTTTCAGCAGTCAGTTTGAACCGGATATCTATGAGGCCGTCAGTCTGAAGACCTGCGTGGAAAAACGCCTAACGGCGGGAGCGCCCGGCAGAAAGGCGATGGAAGAGGTTATCCGTATCAATAAATCATACCTGGCGGAGGAATGGATGCCCGGCAGGGAAAGTCAATCAAGAAATGAGGAGTCGTTATGAGTGAAAAATTGAAAGTCGGAATCTTAGGCGCTACCGGTATGGTAGGGCAGCGTTTTATTTCTCTTCTGGAGGATCATCCCTGGTTTGAGGTGACCACTGTCGCGGCAAGTCCCCGTTCCGCCGGAAAAACTTATGAGGAAGCGGTGGGCGGCAGATGGAAGATGACCGCGCCCATGCCGGAGGGAGTAAAAGATCTGGTGGTAATGAACGTGAACGAGGTGGAAAAGGTCGCTGCCAGCGTGGATTTTGTGTTCAGCGCCGTGGATATGAGCAAGGAAGAGATCAGGGCGATCGAGGAAGCCTATGCCAGAACGGAAACCCCGGTGGTTTCCAACAACAGCGCGCACAGATGGACACCGGATGTGCCCATGGTAGTGCCGGAGATCAATCCGGAGCACATGCGTGTGATAGAGTTTCAGAGGAAGCGGCTGGGTACTTTAAGAGGCTTTATAGCCGTCAAGCCCAACTGCTCCATTCAGAGTTACGCCCCGGTCCTGACCGCGTGGAAGGAATTTGAGCCTTATGAAGTAGTGGCTACCACTTATCAGGCGATCTCCGGCGCCGGCAAGACATTCCAGGACTGGCCGGAGATGCAGGGCAACATCATTCCCTTTATTTCCGGAGAAGAGGAAAAATCCGAAAAGGAGCCCCTGCGTATCTGGGGCGAGATAAAGGACGGCGTTATCGTGCCCGCCCAGTCCCCTGTGATCACCTGTCAGTGTATCAGGGTACCGGTGCTGGACGGCCATACCGCGGCTGTATTTGTTAAGTTTAAGCGGAAAGCCACGAAGGAGCAGCTGATCGAGAAACTGGTCAGCTTCAGGGGGGAGCCCCAGCGGCTGGGCCTGCCTTCGGCGCCGAAGCAGTTCATCCAGTACCTGGAAGAGGACAATCGTCCCCAGGTCAGTCTGGATGTACAGTATGAGAAAGGAATGGGGATCAGCGTAGGACGTCTGCGGGAGGATTCCGTGTATGACTGGAAGTTTGTGGGACTTTCCCACAATACCGTGCGGGGAGCCGCCGGCGGCGCTATCCTGTGCGCGGAGCTGCTGAAAGCCCAGGGGTACATCGCCAAGAAATAAGTGAGATACAGGAGGTATTGTTATGGACGAGCTGCGGTATCAGATCGATCTGCTGAAAGCAATGAATCAGAAGATGAGCGGACGGGAAAAAATGTTCCGTCTTGCCTGCGACACGTCCAACGATGCCTTTCTTTACTATGACTGCGAAAAGAACAGCATCGTTACTTTCGGCAGCTGGGACATATTCTTTTCGTTTGCCGTAACGGAAGCCAAAGACCTTTCCCTGATACTGGATATGCTGAAAGAAGAATACAGGGAGCCGGTGCGGGAACTTTTGTTTCTGGAAAAAAGCGGGGAGGAACAACGCAGCGCGGAGAGCTGCCTGGAGGACGGAAGAACCTGGTATGAGTTTGAGGCGCGGGTGGACTATGGGGAAGACGGCAGGCCCGTGGATAAGATCATCTGTATCAGGAACATCACCAAATTTAAATCCCAGAATGAGGAACTGCGCTATCTGGCGTATTATGACGGCCTGACGGGACTGTATAACAGAAATTATTTTGTGATGCTCCTCACGGATTTTATCAGGCAGGCGGAAAAAGAAAAGGATATCGTCAGCGTGCTTTTTATCAATCTGGATGATTTCAGAAAGATCAACGACAGCATGGGCATGGTGGTAGGAGATGAGGTAGTACAGCAGTACGGACAGTTCCTGGGGACTTTTTCCAGCAGGAATATCATCGTCTGTCATATGAACAGCGACGTATACTGTATGGCCGTTTACGATCCCCGCGGCAGCAGAAGCATAGAAAATATATACAGATCCATACAGGATAAGATCGCGGAAGGTTTTCTCCTCAGCAACGGAACCAGGGTACATGTAACGCTCAGCGTAGGAGTCGCGGAATATCCGGAGGCATCGGAATCCGTGCTGGAACTGATAAACTGCGCGGAGATCGTGATGTTTAAGGCCAAGGCTTCCGGCAAGTCACAGCTGCAGTATTTCAACTCGTTCATGCTGCAGGATTTTCTCCAGACGGTGGAGATCGAGAACAAACTGAAGCAGGCCGTCTTTAACAAGAATTTTGTCCTGCATTTTCAGCCCCAGTATTACGCGGAAAGCAGGAAACTGCGCGGTATGGAGGCGCTGATACGCTGGAGAGATGAGAACAACCGGATGATAAGTCCCATGGTGTTTATCCCCATCGCGGAAAAGAACGGAGCCATTATTCCCATCGGTAACTGGGTGATCGAGGAAAGCCTGCGCCGCTATCAGGAATGGAAGCGCAGATACGGACAGGATTTCATCATGTCCATCAATATTTCTTCCCTGCAGTGCAGGAAGGACAATTTTGTCAGTCATATCATGGAGCTGATCGAGAAGAACGGCATAGAGGCTTCGGAGATCGAGATCGAGATCACGGAGAGCATCCTGATAGAAGATTTTGAGGAAGTCAAGGAGAAGCTGATCATCCTGCGGGACCATGGCGTGCGGATCTCCCTGGATGATTTCGGGACAGGATTCTCTTCCGTGTCCTATTTGAACGAGCTGCCCATTGACACCCTGAAAGTAGACAAGAGCTTTGTGGACAAGGTCACAACGGACGAATCCACCAGGATCATTACGGAATCCATTATCAATATGGTGAACAGGCTGGGGTATGAGTCCATCGCGGAGGGCGTGGAAACGGAAGAACAGTTGTCCTATATGAAACAGATAGGATGCAGCGTGATACAGGGATATCTGCTGGGAAAGCCCATGCCCGCGGAAGAAGTGGATGAAATGTTCAGGAAAATGCTGTAACAGGGGGAAAGCATGCTGTTAGGTCGCGACGGGGAATTCAATCAGTTAAACCGCTATTATGAAAGGGAAGGCAGTCAGATAATAGTGGTTTACGGACAGAAACATATAGGCAAAACAGCGCTGCTGAAACAGTTTTGCGAAGGAAAGCCGGCGGATTATTATCTGGCCCGCTCCCTCTCCGAACGGGAGCAGGCTTTTCAGTGGAGCGGAGAACTGGAAGCGGCGGGACGTATGCGCGCCGGGTATGTTTCCTATACGGAGATCCTGACTGCACTGGTCAACAAAGGAACAGAGAAACAGATCCTGGTGATAGACGAATTTCAGAACCTTTTTAAAACCGGTTCCACTTTTATGGCGGAACTGGTTTCTTTTGTGCGCTCCGTACCCGATATCCTGGTGGTCCTGGCCAGTTCTTCCGTAGGCTGGGTGGAGAACAGTATGTTGAAAAAAATGGGAAGCGCGGCCTATGAGCTGGCCGGTCTTCTCAAGCTCAGGGAACTGAAATTCAGGGACTGCAGGGCTTTTTTCCCGGCATACACCGACGAGCAGTGTATCGAGGTCTACGCGCTGTTCGGAGGGCTTCCGGGACTCTGGCGCTGCCTGGACGGTACTCTTTCGGTCAATGAAAATATTTCCCGAAAGATCCTTTCTCCCACGGGGCCTCTCTATGATGAGGCGGAGAGGCGGCTGACGGAGGAACTGCGGGAAACCGCCGTATACAATACGCTTTTAGCTTCCATCGCGGCAGGGAAACACAAGCTGAACGACTTGTACCGGCATACGGGATTTTCCAGAGCCAAGATCAGCGTATACCTGAAAAACCTGATGGAGCTGGAGATCGTGGAGAAGGTTTTTTCCTACGGGACGGAGGACAATACCAACGCGCAGAAGGGGATCTACCGTATCTGCAGCAGATACATGCATTTTTATTATAAATTCCTGTATCCTCATATGAGCGCGCTGGAAGAGAACACCGGGGAGGAATTTTACGCCGCTTATATAGAACCCGGATGGAAAAAGCATGTGGCGGAATATTTTAAAGCGGTCTGCAGGGAGCACATGGAACGGCAGAATGGAAAAGGCGAACTGCCCTTTGTGTATACCAAGGCCGGGGAATGGGTGGGCAAAGACGGCAGCATTGACATGATAGCGCAGGATGAAGAGGCCCGCACCATGCTGATGCTCTGCAGCTACGAAAAGCCGGTCATGACCTATGAAGACTATGAGGCGCTGCAGGCGCGCGCTTTTAAGGCGGGACTTCGGGGCGATTTTATTTTTCTGTATTCCGCAGGGCGGTTTGACGAGAAGCTGTATCTGGAATCCCGGGTGAAGAAAAATATACGCCTGGTATCCATGACGGATCTATAATAGGAGAAAGAACGTGGGGAAAGCGTTGATCATAACGGAGAAGCCTTCCGTTGCCCAGGAATTTGCCAGGATCCTTGGTTCCTTTCGGCGGAATCAGGGATTCCTGGAAAATGACAGTTACGTGATCACATGGTGTGTCGGGCATCTGGTAGAGATGGTATATCCGGAAGAATACGATGAAAAATATAAAAAGTGGAAACTGGAGGATTTACCCTTTCTGCCGCGGGAATATAAATATAACGTGATCCCTTCGGTCAGCAGGCAGTACGATGTGGTGCACGGGATGTTGTACAGAGAGGATATCGACACGGTTTACTGGGCGGGGGACGCCGGAAAAGAAGGGCAGACCATTGAGGAAAATATCCGCAATTTCGGCGGGGTAAAGGCCGGCATGAAGGAACTGCGGGTATGGATCGACTCCCAGACGGAGGAAGAGATCCGGCGGGGGCTTAAGGAAGCGAAGCCCATGTCGGAATATGCCAATCTGGGAAGATCCGGTATTATGCGGACGATCGAAGACTATGCCATGGGGATCAATTTTTCCCGGGCGATGTCGGTCAAGTACGGTAATCTGCTAAATGACGCGGCAGGGACCAAAAGCTACACCGCCATTGCCGTGGGACGGGTCATGACCTGCGTACTGGGCATGGTGGTGATCAGGGAACGGGAGATCCGCGATTTTGAGGAAACTCCTTTTTACAGGATAAACGGCTTCTTTTCTCCGGCGGGAAAAGAAGCGGCGGAGAAGGAAACCGCGATCACGGCGGAATGGAAAGCCGTGGAAGGCTCCCGGTATTTCGCGTCACCGCTGCTCTACAGAGAAAACGGCTTTCAAAAGAAAGAGGACGCGGAACGCTTTTTAGAGATGCTTGGGGGAAAGCCGGCGTCGGTCCTGGAATTGGAACGGGGAACGGTGAAAAAGAAGGCGCCGCTTCTCTTTAATCTGGCGGAACTGCAGGCGGAGTGCGCGAAGCGCTTTAAGATCAGTCCGGACGAAACGCTGCAGGCTGCCCAGAATCTGTACGAAAAAAAACTTACCACATACCCCAGGACGGATGCCAGAGTTCTTTCCACGGCCGTGGCGAAGGAGATCGGGAAAAATATCGGCGGACTGAAACATTACGGGGATATGGGGGTGTACGCGGAGAAGATCCTGGGGGAAGGACTTCACCGCGGCATCGTAAAAAGCGCGTATACGGATGATTCCAAGATCACCGATCATTATGCCATCGTGCCCACGGGACAGCTCTCGGAGCTGCGATCCGTAAGCGGACTGGAAAAACAGATATTTGACCTGATCGTCCGCAGATTTCTGAGCGTTTTCTTCCCGCCTGCCGTATATGAAACGGTAAAGCTGACGCTGGAAGTGGACGGGGAGCGCTTTTTCGCGGGCGCCAGATCCCTGAAAACGCCCGGGTTTCTGGAAATCGCCGGAAAGATACAGGATGAAAAAGAAGATGACGAGAAGAACGAAAATCTGGTAAAGGCGGCGGGATCCCTGAAAAAGGGAGATATACTGGAAAACAGCGGCTACGAGATCCGGGAAGGAAAAACATCTCCGCCCAAACGGTATACCTCAGGCTCCATGGTTCTGGCCATGGAAAACGCGGGCCAGCTGATCGAAGACGAAGAACTGCGGGCTCAGATAAAAGGTTCCGGTATCGGGACCTCCGCCACGCGGGCGGAGATCATCGGGAAGCTGGTGCGGATAGGGTATCTGAACCTGAACCGGAAGACGCAGGTGCTGATGCCGGAGGCACTGGGGGAAATGGTCTTTGAGGTTGTGTCCCTGACGGTGCCGGAGCTTTTAAATCCCCGCATGACGGCCTCCTGGGAAAAAGGACTGGACGGCATCACCAGGGGCACGGTGGATATGGAGGAATACCGCGCCAAACTGGAAGCCTTTATCCGGAAGGAAACCCTTTCCATGGTGGAAAGGGATCTGAAAGACCAGCTGCTGGAACGCATACGCCCCCTCACCGGCGGCGGGGCAAGAGGCATCGCGGCCAGAAGGAATCTGGAAGTTTCGTGTCCCGTCTGCGGCGGCCCCATGCAGACCACCCCTTTCGGTTACGGCTGCGGCAATTATCGCAACGGGGAGGGCTGCCGGTTCTCCATAGGCGCCATTGCCGGAAGAAACCTTTCGGAAGAAGAAGTAAAAGCGCTGCTGACGGAGGGAAGAACGGGAACACTGCGGAATTTTAAATCCAAAAAGGGAAAACGCTTTGACGCCTGTCTGGTCCTGGACCGGCAGGAAGACGGACAGGTATCCGTCCGATTTGATTTTGAGCAGGTGGAGGACAGAAAACTGGAAGACGTGGTATGCCCGGACTGCGGGGGTCCCATCCTGAAAACGGCTTTCGGCTACGCCTGCGGAAACAGAAGCCGGGAAGGACGGGAAGGATCGGGAAGCTGTTCCTTTTCCATAGGGAAGATCGCGGAGAAGGAACTGAGCGAGGCGCAGGTGAAAGAACTGTTACAGACCGGGCGCACGGGAACCATACGGGGCTTCCGGTCCAGAAAGGGAAAACGTTTTGACGCCTGCCTGGTTCTGGAGAAGGAGGAAGGAAAGCCCGCGTCTGTCCGTTTTGACTTTGAAAATGTGGAAGCGAAGCGTGTAAAGGGCGTGAAATGTCCTCTGTGCGGCGGCGAGATCACGGTGACGCCCTTCGGCTATGCCTGCGTGAACCACAGGCAGGAGGATCCGGAAAGCTGCGGCTTTTTCATAGGTTCCGTGGCCGGCGTGAAATTGAAGGAAGCCGCGGTGAAAGAGCTGCTGACCGAAGGTAAGACCGGGGTGTTACAGGGATTTATCGCCAAAACGGGACTGATGTTTGACGCGGCGTTAAAGCTGACGGAAGAAGGGCGGGTAGCATTTGATTTTCCTCAGAAGGAAGAACCGGAAAAGACCGCGCTGACCTGTCCCAAATGCGGCAAAACGCTGTTCCGCTCCAAATGGCAGCTGGTCTGCGAATGCGGGTTTAAGCTTTTCCATACGGTAGCCGGCGTCCCTCTTTCGGATGAGGCGCTTTCGGAGTTGTTTACCGCGGGAAGGACACGGGAGAAAATAACGGGATTTACCTCCAAAGCGGGAAAGCTGTTCGACGCCTTTCTGAAGCTGGAAGAGGGACAGATACGATTTGATTTTGAAACAGAAAACGGGGAGGTTAAAAAAGATGGAAGAACTGAAAATAAAGAATCTGTTTGATCTGGAAGAAACCATCGCGGCGGAATTGTTCGCGGACGCGGAGTATCCCTGGGAGATACTGGGGCGGATCCGGGATTTTATCATGAGGCTGGGAGAAACCCTTCCGGAAGAGAAATTTGAAAAGAGAGGCGGGAACGTCTGGATAGCCAGGTCCGCCAGGATAGCGGAAACCGCCTGCCTGAACGGACCGCTGATCGTGGACGAAGAAGCCGAGATCAGGCACTGCGCCTTCATCAGAGGCAGCGCCATCGTAGGAAAAGGCGCAGTGGTGGGAAATTCCACGGAACTGAAGAACGTGGTGCTGTTCAACAAAGTCCAGGTGCCCCATTATAACTACGTGGGAGATAGTATCCTGGGATACAAGGCGCATATGGGAGCGGGCTCCATCACCTCCAATGTCAAGAGCGACAAGACCCTGGTGACGGTAAAGGCAGGAAAAGAGATGTTTGAAACGGGATTAAAGAAAATGGGTGCCATGCTGGGGGACAGCGTGGAGGTAGGATGCAACTCCGTTCTCAATCCCGGTACAATCATTGGCAGAAACAGCAATATCTATCCGGTTTCCTGTGTCAGAGGCTTTGTTCCGGAAGGCTCCATCTATAAAAAGCAGGGAGAAATTGTGAAAAAACGACTTGACTAAACACATAACATTGTGTATATTTGACTTTGGTATTATGGTACTTTGGTACATTAAAGTACAACAGTATCCGTAAGAAGGAGGAGAAATTATGAAAAAGTTAGCAGCACTTGTCATGGCTTTTACCATGACGGCAATGACGCTGGCCGGCTGCGGCAACGACGGCACTTCCCAGTCCGGTTCCGGCACACAGGAAACCGCTCCAGGGGGGGCTTCCACGGAAAGCTCCGCAGTTGATGTGCAGGAGAGTACCGTTCCCGCGGAAACTACCGATCCCGCGGCGGAAGATGAAGTTTACAATATCGGTATCTGCCAGCTGGTACAGCATGACGCGCTGGATGCGGCTACCAAGGGCTTTCAGGATGCTCTGACGGAGAAACTGGGTGACAAGGTGGTATTTGACTATCAGAACGCTTCCGGTGATTCCGCGACCTGCGCGACTATCGCGAATCAGTTCGTATCCGCGGATGTGGATCTGATCCTGGCAAACGCGACGGCGCCTCTGCAGGCTTCCGCGGCGGCAACCAACGAGATCCCCATTCTGGGCACTTCCATTACCGATTATGCTACCGCTCTGGAGATCGATGACTGGACCGGTGTGACCGGCGTGAACATTTCCGGCACTTCTGACCTGGCGCCTCTGAGCGAGCAGGCGGCTATGCTGAACGAACTGTTCCCGGATGCGGCGAACGTAGGTCTGCTTTACTGTTCCGCGGAGCCTAATTCCGCGTATCAGGTAGGTATCGTAAAGGAGGCTCTGGAGGGTATGGGATATACCTGCAAGGAGTATACCTTCGCGGATTCCAACGATATTTCCGCTGTAGTGACCACCGCGGCCGCTGAGAGCGACGTGATCTATATCCCCACCGACAACACGGCAGCTTCCGCTACCGAGGTTATCAACAATGTATGTCTTCCCGCCGGCGTTCCCATTATTGCCGGTGAAGAGGGTATCTGCAAGGGATGCGGCGTGGCTACTCTTTCGATCGACTATTACGACTTAGGTTATAAGACCGGCGAAATGGCGTATGAAATTCTGGTAAACGGCGCGGATGTTTCTTCCATGCCCATAGAGTTCGCTCCCCAGGTTACCAAGAAGTATAACGCGGCGATCTGCGAGGAATTGAACATCACCATTCCCGACGGCTATGAGGCGATCGCGGAGGAATAATTCCGAATAACAGGATTGTGAAGCAAAGCGGCAGAAAAGACTTCTCTTTTTTGCCGCTTTTTGTTATAATATTGCAGGAATGCTAGTACATATTAGAGGAGGAAGTTAATGTGAATATCGGAGTTCTGGTGAATGCGCTGCCGGGCGCCTGTGCCCAGGGGCTGATCTGGGGCATTATGGCAATAGGCGTTTATCTGACCTACCGCATCCTGGACCTGGCGGACCTGACAGTGGACGGGACCATGTGTACCGGAGGCGCGGTATGTATCATGATGATGCTGCACGGATATCCCGTATGGGCGGCGCTGCTGGTGGCTTTTCTGGCCGGCATGGCGGCCGGCTTTGTGACCGGCCTTTTACATACCTTTTTCGGCATACCTGCCATACTGGCGGGAATCCTGACGCAGCTCGGGCTGTATTCCGTCAACCTGCGGATTTTGGGGAACAAGTCCAATCAGGCTATCAATGTGGACAAATACGACCTGCTGATCTCCCTGCGCTATATCAAGGGAGTACCTTTCTGGCGTAATACCATACTGGTGGTAGCCGTGATCACCGTGATCCTGATCGCGGCGCTGTACTGGTTTTTCGGCACGGAATTAGGCTGTTCCATCCGAGCGACGGGGTCCAACGCCAATATGTCCAAGGCCCAGGGGATCAATACGGATTTCAACAAGGTACTGGGACTGATGATATCCAACGGTATCGTGGCGTTTTCCAGCGCTCTGTACGCGCAGTATCAGGGATTCGCGGATGTCAACGCCGGCCGGGGAGCCATTGTCATCGGACTGGCGGCCGTCATTATCGGACAGGTGATCTTCGGAAGGATCCACGCCAATTTCGCGTGCAAACTTCTGTTTGTGTCCATAGGCGCCATCATCTACTATCTGGTGCTGCAGGTGGTCATGTGGTTCGGATTGAACTCCAACGATCTCAAACTGATCTCGGCGCTGGTAGTGGCGGTATTTCTGGCGATCCCGCACCTGAAGAACCGGTATTTCGCCAGAAGGATCAAGAAAGGCGGTGAGTCCCGTGCTTGAATTAAAGGATTTGAAAAAGACGTTTAATGCCGGTACCGTCAATGAAAAAACGGCTCTTAACGGATTGAGCCTGCGCCTGGAAGAGGGAGATTTTGTCACTGTCATCGGCGGAAACGGAGCAGGCAAATCCACCATGCTGAACGCCATCGCGGGGACCTGGTTTGTGGACGAAGGCAGCATTCATATCGACAACCTGGACGTGACCAGATTTTCCGAGCATAAAAGGGCACAGTATCTGGGCAGGGTGTTTCAGGATCCCATGACGGGTACCGCTGCCAGTATGCAGATAGAGGAAAACCTGGCGCTGGCGGCCAGGAGAGGACAGCGCCGTACCCTGAAGGCGGGGATCAACAATAAGGAGAGGGCTTTTTATCGGGAACAGCTTCAGATCCTGGATCTGGGTCTGGAGGACCGTCTGACCACGGGAGTGGGGCTTTTGTCCGGCGGGCAGCGTCAGGCGCTCACTCTGCTGATGGCCACGTTAAAAAAGCCCAGGCTGCTGCTTTTGGACGAGCATACGGCGGCGCTGGATCCCAAGACGGCCGCCAAGGTGCTGGAAGCTACGGACAGGATCGTCAAAAAGGACAATCTGACCACTCTGATGATCACGCACAATATGAAGGACGCTATCGCGCACGGCAACCGTCTGGTCATGATGCATGAGGGCAGGATCATTTATGACGTGTCGGGAGAAGAGAAAAGACGGCTTACGGTAGAGGATCTGCTGCATAAATTTGAAGAAGTCAGCGGCAGTGAATTTGCCAATGACAGAATGATTTTGTCATAATAGCTGATTTTTGGAAAAAGGGCTGGATTTTTTGACACAAATATGAGAAAATGATACGAAAAGAAGTGTTACATATTCTTCTTACGGATTTTAATTTTGAAAGGAGATTTCACATGATTTATTCAAAGGAAGTTGAAGAAATGTGCCCCGTAGCACAGGGCGTACATCATGGCTGCGCACCCATTCCTGAAGAAGCGAAATGGGTTCAGGCCAAGAGAGTGGAAGACATTTCCGGTTTTACCCATGGCGTGGGCTGGTGCGCTCCTCAGCAGGGTGCCTGCAAGCTGAGCCTGAATGTTAAGGAAGGCATTATTCAGGAAGCCCTGGTAGAAACCATCGGCTGTTCCGGTATGACACATTCCGCGGCTATGGCGGCTGAGATCCTTCCCGGACTGACCGTGATGGAGGCTTTGAATACGGATCTTGTGTGCGATGCTATCAATACCGCGATGAGAGAGCTGTTCCTGCAGATCGTTTACGGACGTACCCAGAGCGCGTTCTCCGAAGAAGGACTGCCGGTAGGCGCGGGCCTGGAGGACCTTGGAAAGGGTCTGAGAAGCCAGGTGGGTACCATGTATGGCACTCTGAAGAAGGGTCCCCGTTATCTGGAAATGGCAGAAGGTTATGTAACCGGTATCGCGCTGGATAAGGACGATCAGATCATCGGTTACCAGTTTGTCAGCCTCGGCAAAATGACCGATTTCATCAAGAAGGGCGATGATCCCAATACCGCATGGGAAAAAGCGAAAGGCCAGTACGGCCGTGTAGCCGATGCAGTCAAGATTATCGATCCCAGAAAAGAATAGGTGAAGGAGGACAGAAAAATGGCTTTATTTGAATCATATGAAAGACGTATTGATAAAATCAACGAAGTGTTAAAGGGCTATGGGATCTCCTCTATTGAAGAAGCGGAGAAGATTACCAAGGACGCCGGTCTGGATGTATACGAGCAGGTAAAGAAGATCCAGCCCATCTGTTTTGAAAACGCCTGCTGGGCATATACCGTAGGTGCGGCTATCGCGATCAAAAAAGGCTGCCGTAAAGCGTCAGATGCCGCCGCGGCCATCGGAGAAGGACTGCAGGCATTCTGTATTCCCGGATCCGTAGCGGATACCCGTAAGGTAGGTTTAGGCCACGGCAATCTGGGCAAGATGCTTCTGGAAGAGGATACCGACTGCTTCTGTTTCCTGGCGGGACATGAGTCCTTCGCGGCTGCGGAAGGCGCCATCGGTATCGCGGAGAAAGCGAACAAGGTACGCCAGAAGCCTCTGCGCGTTATCCTGAACGGTCTGGGCAAAGACGCGGCCAAGATCATTTCCCGTATCAACGGATTCACCTTTGTGGAAACCTCCTATGATCCTTATACCAATACCGTAACCGAAGTGGAGAGGATTCCTTATTCCGACGGACTGCGTTCCAAGGTGAACTGCTATGGAGCCAACTCCGTACCGGAAGGCGTGGCGATCATGTGGAAGGAGAATGTGGACGTATCCATCACCGGCAACTCCACCAATCCTACCAGGTTCCAGCATCCCGTGGCAGGCACCTACAAAAAGGAGAGGACAGAAGCAGGAAAGAAGTATTTCTCCGTAGCCAGCGGCGGCGGTACCGGACGTACCCTGCATCCTGATAATATGGCCGCGGGTCCCGCATCTTACGGCTTTACCGATACACTGGGCCGTATGCATTCCGACGCGCAGTTCGCGGGTTCTTCTTCCGTTCCCGCCCACGTAGAGATGATGGGCCTGATCGGTATGGGCAACAACCCCATGGTAGGCGCCACCGTTGCGGTAGCGGTTTCCATTGAGGAAGCGGCGAAGGCTGGGAAATTCTAAAAAAATTCAGTAATATCAAGGGCTTCCGTGTCAGCGGAAGCCCTGAATTTATAATATAATAAATGCATTTCTTTAAATACGTTGAAATGCGCTTGCAATTATCCTTTACGTGTGCTACATTATAGCTAGAAAAAGGGAAAGCCAGAGAAGCGGCTACCCCTAGTAGCAATGGCGTGTTACATTTCAACAGCCGTCACTATTGCAGTAGTGGCGGCTATTTTCTGCCCTTAAAGACTGTATAACACAATCCTATGAGGGCTACAATGAATATACCTATCTGAATCAGAGAGTAAGCCGCCCGACTCTCTGGTTTCCCATGTCACATAGTATGTCATAAGTGCATCTGACCGACAATCTTATATTTAGATTATTGACGTCACAGGAAAAATGTGCTACCATATCAATAGCGCAAGATTGAATCTTGCAATAACGAATGGAGGCAAGGATATGAACATCTATGATTTTAAAGTGAAAGCGCAGGATGGAAGTGAAGTGCCGCTGGCTGATTACAGGGGGAAGGTCCTTCTCATTGTCAACACGGCAACCGGGTGCGGATTTACGCCGCAGTATGACGAGCTTCAAGACCTCTATGAACTTCGTCAAAAAGACGGGCTTGAGATCCTCGATTTTCCCTGCAACCAGTTTGGGGAACAGGCCCCGGGCAGCGACGAGGAGATCCATGGTTTCTGCACCGGAAGGTATGGCATTACCTTTCCGCAGTTTGCCAAAATTGACGTCAACGGGGAAAACGCGATCCCGCTCTACCGGTATCTGACAGAAAACACCACATTTGCCGGGTTTTCCGGTCCCATGGGATTGATCCTCAAGCCTATTGTAAAGAAGATGGACAAGGACTACAAAAATAACGGCAGCATCAAATGGAACTTTACAAAGTTTCTGATCGACAGAAGCGGAGAGATCGCCGCGCGCTTTGAGCCCACCGAATCCCTTGACAAGGTAAAGGCAAAGGTGGAGGAGGTGCTGTGATGTTCCATTATGACTATAAGACCGAGAATACCTGCTCACAGCTCATCAGTCTGGATTTGGACGGGGACGTGGTGCATAATGTCAGTTTCATGGGCGGCTGCAACGGAAATCTGAAAGCCATTCCCCTGCTGATCGAAGGCTGGACGGTGGAACAGATCGCGGAAAAATTATCCGGCGTTCTCTGCGGACGCAGACCGACTTCCTGCGCGGACCAGCTGGCGCGCGCGGTCCGGGCGGCATATGAAGCCGAGCGGCAGGTATCCTGATATTTCCGGATGTATCTGATAAAATACACAAAATTCATACACTTTTATGAAAAAATGTGCTACAATCATCTTTATTGAATTTCATTCTAAGCAGGAGCAGATTTATGAGTTTGGAAGAAGATCAGTCTGATGAAGTATACGCGTTTGTGGAGAGTACGCTGGTGGACAGCTTTATAAAACTGGCCAGGGTGAACATTCTCACAGGGGAGTATGAATTTTTAAAGAAAGAAGATTTTCTGCAGGAAGAATACGCGCAGGATGTATCCAATATCTATGATTATATCAGAAATCAGGTGGATCAGAAACTGGTGTTGTCCGAGTTCGCGGGAGATTATCTGAAATACGCGGACGCGAAATATGTGCAGGAGCGCATCTTTTCGGGAGAGAGGAGAACCGTTCAGAGCTTTAAGCGGAAAACGAAGGACGGCTATCTCTGGGTAACGTTCGGTATCGTGGCGCCGCAGAACTGCAGCCCGGAAAATCCCTGGGCGCTTTTCTGCTGGCGTCAGGCGGATACGGATACCACCACGATGCTGGATGCTTTGTCTACGCTTTCCGTTATCTATTATAAGATCCTGAAGATCAACCTGACTGCCGACACTTTTGAGGTGGTCAAAGCGGACAGACAGGAATTGGAGCAGTTCGCGAGCAGACTGTCCAGAATTTCCGACTGGTGGAGAGATTTTGAGAAAAACGGCAATATCTACGCGGATGATGTGGAGGAATACCGTCAGTTTACGGATCTGGAATATCTGCGGGCGGCTTTCCGGGAAGACAACGCGAAGTTGAGCTGCTGTTATCGGAGAAAGATCGGCGATGCGTACCGGTGGGTGCAGATGGACCTGGTACCTAGTATCGAGTATACGGATGAAAACCAGGTGCTGATCCTGTATGTAAAGGATATTCACGAGGAATATCTGATGGAGCAGGAGAACAGACGGCAGCTGGTGGACAATTACCACAGGGACGCGCTGACCTTTTTGTACAACCGGCATAAATTTAACGAGGATCTGGAGGAACTAAAAAAGAGCGGAAGCGAAAGGCTGACCTGCCTGTATGTGGATGTGAACGGCCTTCATGAGAGAAACAATCTTTTGGGACATCAGAGCGGTGACAATATGCTCTGCGCGCTGGCGGACGCTTTGCGGAAATATTATCCGGAAGAGCGTTCCTACCGCATTGGCGGCGATGAGTTTGTGATGTTGAGCAAAACGCTCTCCAAGCGGACCACGGAGCGGATACTGCGGGAAATGCGCAGGGAACTGGCAAGGGACAATTATGAGATTTCCGCCGGTGTGGAAAGCGGCGTTAAGGAACTGGCGGTACATAAGATCGTGGGCGCCGCGGAACTGGCCATGCGCGCGGATAAAGAGCTGTATTATCAGAAAAACGGCGGACAGCGCAGAAACCGGGGCATGAACCAGGAATTGGAAAAAATGCTGACAGAGAAGCGGGACAGAGAATATTTCCTGAAGATCCTGGAGGAAAAGTTCAAGGGCGTCTACGTTGTGGATCTGAGCCAGGATACTTTCCGGAATATCTATATTCCGCCTTATTTTGAGGAAATTATGGAAAGCGCGGATTTCTGTTACAGTGCCGCCATGCAGATCTATCTGCAACGCTTTGTGAGCGAAGAGTATCAGGAAATATTTAACGGGCTTCTGGATTATGAAAAGCTGGCGGAAAGACTGGAAAAAGAAGGAGAGATCCGTTTCGATTATCAAAAAGTGGACGGCGTTTCGGTAAATCTGCGGATACTTGGCGTGGACAAAGAAAAAAGCGAAACCATATGGATCTTTTCCGACACAGCCGTATAGATGTTTTTTATGAAAACTTTATGGTTTCTTATTGTTTACTTTATATTTTTTTATCAATATCTTGACAAAACCCGTTTTTTCTGTAGAATTATAAGAAGTGGCATATGGGTGAATTTTGTCGTGGAATACAATACTCCGCGGTGGGAGGCATAATGGACGGTCATCAATTTCAAAATCCATACGGGGAGCAGCCGGCGGGGCAGAATCCGTACGTGGCCGGGCAATCCATGACGAACGGCCTCAATACGGGAAACCCGCAGGAGAGTAATCCCTATGCGCCGCCCGGGTGGCAGAAGGCCCCCGATACCAATACTTACACCTATACGGAAACCTGGATGAATAGCGGTTTTCCAGCGGCAAACCATACGCCGTATCAGCAGCCGTATTATCCCATGGGCGGACAACAGCCCGCGTACGGTTATCAGCCTTATACATCACCGCAGAATGTATTTTACGGTCAGCCGGAGCCGAAGGGCGTCGGATTCGCTGTTACGGGACTGATCTTGGGCATCCTTTCTATTGTGGCCTGTATTTTTATGGTCTTCGACTGGATTCTGGCAATTCCCGGCCTGATCTTCAGCAGCTTGGCTTTGGCTAAGAAGAATCCGGCCTCGCAGGGATTGGCTCTGGGGGGACTGATCTGTAACATTGTAGGATTCGTTTTAAGCGCGCTCCTGTTTTTTATCATAATGCAGTCATAAAAGTGTTTTACTGTATAATCTTTTCTAAGGGGAACCGGAGAAAATATTATAAATCAATTAATTTATCATGAGGAGGAAGTAATCATTATGGACGGACAGAATTTCAACAATCAGCAGCCCGTTTACCAACAGCCCGCAGGGGGGGCACCTGTTCCCGCGGGGGATAAGCCCAACGGCATGTCTATCGCATCCCTGGTACTGGGTATCGTAGGTATCGTAGTGGGATGCTGCAGCGGTCTTTTCGGCCTGATCCTTGGTATTATAGGCGTAGTACTGGGTGTACTGGGCAATAAGAACAACAAGACCAAGTTCGGCACAGCCGCGCTGATCGTATCCATCGTAGCCTGCGGCTGGAGTATCATAAGCTGGATCATCGGCATCATTTTCCTGAACAGCGCGAACAACGCGATGACAGATCTGATGAACAGCTTATATTAAAACAAGAACGTTTCACGTAAGAACGTGTAGTTCATCAATGTATGAATAACGGAGGAAAAATATGGATTCTAACAATAATTTCGGACAGCAAAATCAACAGCCCGTTTACCAGCAGCCGGTATATCAGCAGCCGGGAATGCCTCAGGAGCCCAAAAAGCCTGTAGGACTTGCGGTAGCTTCCATGGTGCTGGGTATCGTGGCTCTGGTACTGTCCTGCTGCGTACCTTATCTTCCTATTGTACTGGCATTGCTGGCGGTAGTGCTGGGCGCCGTTTCTCTGGCTAAGAAGATGGGCGGTACCGGTATGGCTGTGGCAGGCCTGGTATGCGGTATCATTGGTCTGGTTCCGGCTGTGATCGTTATCGTATCCGGCGCGGCGCTTTTCAGTGCGTTGGGAAGCCTGTAAGCCCATGAGGGACCCGTACTGGCTTCGGCTCTCTAGGAACTGTTATTATGTCTGCTTGGGGCTTTGTGCTGCCTGCGGCGTGGGATGGCTTCTGCTGTCCGTGTTCCACATTTCCCTGACGGAGATCAATCCGTGGCCCTGTACGCTGTACAGTACGGTGGGGCTTTACTGTCCCGGCTGCGGCGGAACGAGAGCGGTCAGCTGGCTTCTGCGCGGAGATCTGATACGCAGTTTCCTGTACCATCCGCTGGTGCCTTATACGGCGATCCTGGTGGTCTGCTATACGTTGTCCCATACGCTTCACATCCTGTCAAAGGGCAGGCTGAGAGCCATGTTGTTCAGACCGGTTTATTTTTACATCATGATAGGCATTGTATTGATAAACTGGATTGTGAAGAACGCTTTTATTCTGGCAAAAGGGATTTATCTGATAGGATGAGTTCACAAGTCATGAACCAAAAAAGTCTTTAATATACTCTATCAAGAGATATTAGAGGCTTTTTTTATGAAAAAATTCTGGATATTTTTTGTGTTTGCCACCATGTTCTTTCTGGGGAGATTCGCGGGATACGCGGTTTCGGTGGTAGAAACCAGCGCGGAAGTAAGAACGCTGTCTTCCGAAAACTGGGGGCTCGGTTTTTCCGGCGGAGAGGGCGCGCAGCCTACGGGAAACGCCACAGCTGACGAACTGGCGGAGTACAATGCCTATTATGTAGGAAGCGGAGAGGAAAAGGTCATTTATCTGACATTTGACTGCGGCTATGAAAACGGCAATACGGAAC
This sequence comes from uncultured Lachnospiraceae bacterium, assembly GCA_947632555.1. GTDB lineage: Bacteria > Bacillota > Clostridia > Lachnospirales > Lachnospiraceae > Acetatifactor. The sequence continues at coordinate 66,858 of CANRPU010000012.1, read as the reverse complement.
CGATCCTGGATGCGCTGAAAAAACATAACGCGCCGGCCACTTTCTTTGTAGTGGGACATTTCCTGGAATCGGCGCCGGAAATCGTCAAAAGAATGGCTGAAGAAGGGCACAGCGTAGGAAATCATACATATCATCATCCCGATATGTCGAAGATCTCGGACAGAAAGGATTTTCAGAAAGAAATGGAGTCCGTGGCCGAGTTATATCATGAGATCACGGGGAAAGAACTGGCTATGTATTACCGGCCGCCTCAGGGAAAATACAGCGTGGAAAATCTGAAAATGGCTCAGGAACTGGGATACAGTACCTTTTTCTGGAGCCTAGCCTATGTGGACTGGAACCAGGACGATCAGCCTACAAAGGAAGAGGCCTTTGAAAAACTGCTGGGGAGGATCCATCCCGGCGCCATTGTGCTTTTGCACAGCACTTCTAAGACCAACGGGGAGATCCTGGATGAACTTCTGACAAAATGGGAAGAAATGGGATATGAGTTCCGGCCGCTGTCTGATCTGACCGGCTCCAGGTAAAGCGATACGAGGATCTACTGGGAAACCGTTTCCACCGTAGCGCCGGAAACCTCTTCTCCGCGCAGCAGCTGCAGAAGCACCGTGACGCGTTTGCAGGCCCTTTCATAATTTTCGCGGGCATAAGCGGCGGTGGTTTCATTATAGGAATCATTGGCAAAGGCTTCATGATAGGCGGAAACCGCGGTGGTCATATAGCTGCTGGCTTCCGAGGTAAGCTGTTCCATATAGGCGTATTTTTCCGGAACGGAGATTTCGGAAAGTACTTTGAAAGTCTGGTCCAGCTCGTCCAGATAGGCCAGCAGTTCTTTGGAAGCGTTTTCGGATTCCGCATCGATGGCGTTGATGGCGGCATCGATCTCAGCCGCCCGCGCGCAGAAAGCGTCAATATCATTTTCAAATTTGACAATTGCGGGATCTTCGCCGCAGCCTGCCAGCATCAGGCAGAGGAGAAGGGCCGACAGGAGTGTCAGTATTTTAGAGTTCAACTCTTTATCCTCCAGATATAGTTTACTTATGAGAAGAATTTATCATATTTTGTAGTTTTATTCAATATCAGAATAAAAATACTAAGAAATTTCCGGGAATTTGCACAATCCGTAAAATCGTGCTATGATGTGGAAGGCACGGTGATCTTACAGGAGGTACCTTATGACAAAACAGGAATTTGCTGACCTGACGGCAAACAATATCGTATATCTGGACGGCGCTACCGGTTCCAATCTGATGCGGGAAGGGATGCCGGCCGGCGTCTGTCCCGAAAAATGGATCCTGGAGCATTCCAAAGTGCTGCGAGATCTGCAGGAACGGTATGTGGAGGCCGGCAGCAATATCCTTTACGCGCCTACTTTTACGGCCAACCGGATCAAACTGGCTGAGTACGGGCTGCAGGACAAGCTCTATGAGATGACAAAGGACCTGGTGGAGATCTCCCAAAAGGCAGCCGGCGGAAAGGCCTTTGTGGCGGGTGATATCACCATGACCGGTGAACAGCTGGTTCCCATTGGCACTCTGCGTTTTGAAGAACTGATAGCGGTATATAAGGAACAGATCGACGCGCTGGTCAAAGCGGGCGTGGACATGCTGGTCGTGGAAACCATGATGAGCCTGCAGGAAGCCAGGGCGGCGGTCATCGCGGCGAAAGAAAGCTGCGAACTGCCCGTGATGGTGACGATGACGTTTGAAGCGGACGGCCGCACTTTGTTTGGGACGGATGCCCTGACGGCCGCGGTGGTACTGGAAAGTCTGGGGGCGGATGCCATAGGCGCCAACTGCTCCACAGGACCGGCGGCCATGCGGGAGATCATCGCTTCCATGACGGAAGCTGTCAGGATACCGGTGATCGCCAAGCCCAACGCGGGACTGCCTTACGTGGATTCGGAGGGCAGGACCTGTTATGATATGGATGCGGAAACTTTCGCGGAGGAGATGCGGCTTTTAGCGGATGCCGGGGCTTCCATACTGGGGGGCTGCTGCGGCACCGCGCCGGAATACATCCGCTGTCTGAAAGCGGCGCTGGGAACGGAAAAAGTCATTGAGAGCAAAGAGGCGGGAAAAGGCGGAGAGCGCAGGTATCTGACTTCCGAACGCCGGACTGTTTCCTTTTCCCTGGACGGCAGCTTTATGATAATAGGAGAGCGCATCAATCCCACCGGCAAAAAGAAACTGCAGGAAGCGCTGCGGGAAGGCTCTCTGGAAATGGTAAAGGAATTTGCCGAAGAACAGGAGGCCTGCGGGGCGGACATTCTGGATGTCAATATGGGAATGGGCGGGATCGACGAAAAAGAAATGCTCCTGAGGGTCATCGAGGAGCTTCCGTCGGTGACGAATCTTCCTCTTTCCCTGGATTCCAGCCATGTTTCCGTATTGGAGGAGGCCCTGCGGCGCTATCCGGGAAGGGCGCTGGTCAATTCCGTTTCCTGCGAGAAGGAAAAGCTGGAAAAACTGCTTCCCGTAGTGAAAAAATACGGCGCCATGTTCATTCTGCTGCCTCTGTCCGATCAGGGTCTGCCGGCAGATCTGGAAGAAAAAAAGGAGATCATCCGAAAGATCTGGAAGCGGGCAGAAAGCCTGGGCTTTCGGAAAGAAGATATTGTAGTGGACGGACTGGTCAATACGGTGGGCGCCAATAAAAGGGCCGGCGTGGACACGCTGGAAACGATCCGGTACTGCAGGGCGGAAGGCTTCGCCACTGTCTGCGGACTTTCCAATATTTCTTTCGGTATGCCGGAAAGAAGCTACGTGAATGCCGCCTTCCTGACCATGGCCATTCACGAGGGGCTGACCATGGCCATTGCCAATCCTTCCCAGGAACTGCTGATGGGCTGCGCCTTCGCTTCGGACCTTTTGCTCAACAAGGAGGACGCGGATGCGCGCTATATTGCCTGCGCGGACAGGCTCAGGGAGCAGCGGGTTCAGAAAGAGAGAGCGGCGGTGGAAAAAGAAGAACAAAAGCCCCGGGAGAAGACTGCGGACAGGAACGGGGAAGCCGCGGAGGAAACGGCGGACCTATCTCCTGAAAAAAGAAAGCTGCGGGAGGCTGTGTTAAAAGGAAACAGAAAGGACATCGGCAGGCTGACAAAGGAGGCGCTGGCGGCCGGGGCGCAGCCTAAGGAACTGCTGGATGAAGTGCTTCTGCCGGCCATCAATACCGTAGGGGACTATTTTGACAGCGGCAGGTACTTTCTGCCCCAGCTGATAGCGGGCGCGGAAGCCATGAAACTCTCCATTGAAGTGCTGGAACCTCTGATGCTCACGGAACGGTCCGAAACGGACATGCCGGTGATCGTCATTGCCACGGTGGAAGGGGACATTCATGATATCGGAAAGAATCTGGTGGCGCTGATGCTGAAAAATTATGGCTTCCGGGTAGTGGATCTGGGAAAGGATGTACCCAAGGAAAGGATCATCCAGGCGGCCAGGGAGCATCACGCTTCCATCATTGCCCTGTCCGCGCTGATGACCACCACCATGAAACAGATGGAAGCGGTGATATCCTATGCCCGGGAACAGGGCGTTACCGCGAAATTTATGGTAGGGGGCGCCGTTATCACGGAAGAGTACGCCCGGGAAATCGGAGCGGACGGCTATTCCAAGGACGCGGCGGAAGCGGTACGGCTGGCGGGCCGTCTGCTTGGGCAGCTGCGTTGAGAAGGCTTTGCGGGCAGGAAAATAAAAACAGGTTGAATCCAGTGACTTTACTGTGCTAAAATACTGTGTATATGTGATTTTGCCAAAGGAGGAAGTAATATGATAGGTGCTGATGCGATCATTAAATGTCTGGAAGCGGAAGGCGTCAACGTGGTCTTCGGCTATCCGGGCGTTGCCATCTGTCCTTTTTATAACAGTATCCTGCAGTCCGGGATCAGGACCGTGCTGATCAGAACGGAGCAGAACGCGGCCCACGCGGCCAGCGGTATGGCGAGGATAACGGGAAGACCGGGAGTCTGCGCGGTCACCAGCGGTCCCGGCGCCACCAATGTCATCACGGGGATCGCCACCGCCTTTGCCGACAGTATTCCCTTGATCTGTATTACGGGACAGGTAAACAGCGAGCTGCTGGGCAGTGATGTGTTTCAGGAAGCGGATATCACGGGAGCGGTGGAATCGTTTGTGAAATACAGCTATCTGGTCAAGAATGTCCAGGACATACCCAGGATCTTTAAGGAAGCTTTCCATATTGCCAATTCGGGAAGAAAAGGGCCGGTGCTGATCGACGTGCCCATTGATATCCAGAACGCGGCCATCGGACATTTTTCCTATCCGGAGTCGGTGTCCTTACGCACTTATAAACCTACAGTCAAGGGGCATATCGTACAGATCAAAAAAGTAGTAAAGGAATTGGAGCATGCCCAAAAGCCCATTATCTGCGCGGGCGGCGGCGTGCTGTTGAGCGATGCCCAGGAAGAACTGCGGCGGTTCGCGGAAAAGCACAGGATCCCCGTGGTTTCCACCATGATGGGCATCGGCGTTATGCCCACGGAGCATCCGCTGTATTACGGCATGGTAGGCAACAACGGCAAAGCCTACGCCAACAGAGCCATGAACGAATCCGATCTGCTGATCATGGTGGGCGCCAGAGTGGCGGACCGGGCGGTGAGCCAGCCCGATCTGATCACCCAGAACAAGGTGCTGGTGCATATGGATGTGGATCCGGCGGAAATCGGAAAGAACGCCGGCCCCACCATTCCCCTGGTAGGCGATGCCGGCTCCATTTTCCGGGATTTCCTGGAGCAGGATTTTTCCTGCGAGCATGAAGAATGGATCCGGACGCTGGACGGATACCGGCAGAGCATGGAAAAAAAGAGGACGCCCAACCCGGCCTATGTGGATCCGGCCGCCTTTATCAGGAGGCTCTCCGAAAAGATGAAGGATGACGGCATCTACGTGGCGGACGTGGGACAGAACCAGATCTGGTCCTGCGGATATCATATCGTGAAAAAAGGCAGATTCCTGACCTCAGGCGGCATGGGAACCATGGGGTATTCCATTCCGGCCGCCATGGGAGCCAAGCTGGCCGCCATGGACCGGCAGGTCATCGCGGTCTGCGGTGACGGTTCTTTCCAGATGTCCATGATGGAGCTTGCCACCATACAGCAGCATCATATACCCGTTAAGATCGTGGTCCTGAAAAACAATTACCTGGGCATGGTCAGAGAATATCAGCATTATACTTATAAAGACCATTACTCGGTGGTGGATCTGTCCGGCAGCCCCGATCTGGAGAAACTGTCCGCGGCGTACAATATTCCTTTTCTGCGCCTGAAGGACGGAAACGGGATGGAAGAGGTGCTGGATCTGTTTTTGAAAAAGGACGAAACCATGCTGTTAGAGTGTCTGATAGATCCCATGGACCTGGTAAAATAGAAAGGAAGAACACATTATGAGAAAGATATATTCGGTACTGGTGGAGAACCGTTCCGGCGTATTGTGCAAGGTGGCCGGACTCTTTTCCCGCCGATGCTTCAATATCGACAGCCTGGCGGTGGGGGAAACCGACGATTCCGCCGTTTCCTGCATGACGATCGTCAGCAGCGGAAACGAGCGCACCATTGAGCAGATCGAAAAACAGCTGAACAAAAAGCTGGACGTGATCAAAGTGCGTACTTTTGACGAGGCGCAGAGTATCAGCAGGGAACTTATGCTGGTCAAGGTAAAGTACAACAAGAATACGCGCAGAGAGATCATGGAGATCAGTGAAATGATGAAGGCGGATATCGTGGATATGTCCAAAAACCAAATGATGATCCAGGTCTGCGATACGCCTGAGCGCACAAAACTCTTTTTGAGCATGCTTTCTTCCATCAGTATAGTGGAAGTGGCCCGCACGGGAACTCTGGCGCTTACCAAATGCGCGGAGAGCGACGGCTGAACCTGACAAACAGGACAAGCCAGACAGTTGACAAGCGGAAAAAGTGTTGTTATAGTAAGAAATTAAGGATAATGGTGTGGAGGACAAGATTTTGCGTAGAAAAGTGTTTCAGCTTTTGGCGGACAACAAATCGGGCGTATTGAGCCGTATCACCGGACTTTTTTCCAGGCGTGGATACAATATTGAAAGTATTACCGCGGGCGTTACGGCGGATCCCAGATTCAGCAGGATCACCATTGTGACAAGCGGAGATGACCAGATCCTGGAGCAGATCGAAAAACAGGTAGCCAAACTGGTGGATGTAAGGGATATCAAGGAGTTAAAGCCTGACGAAAGCGTATACAGGGAGCTGGCCCTGATCAAGGTACGGGTGAAGGCGGACGAAAGACAGGGCGTGATTTCTCTTGCGGGAATCTTCCGCGCCAATATCATTGACGTGGCGCCGGACAGCCTGATCGTGGAGATGACGGGCAACCAGGCGAAGCTGGAGGCCTTTATCAGCCTTTTGGAGGGCTATGAGATCCTGGAGCTGGCCAGAACCGGTATCGCCGGCCTGGGACGCGGCACGGAAAACGTGACCTATATCACAGAGTAGCGGGCCGGGCGTTAAAATCGAATGACAAGGAGGCTTTGTCCTTCCGTCAATATAAAGAATCAGATTATGGAGGAGAAGAAAATGGCAAAAATCTTTTATCAGGAAGACTGCGATCTGTCTTTGCTGGATGGAAAAACGATCGCGATCATCGGCTATGGCAGCCAGGGGCATGCTCATGCGTTAAACGCGAAAGAATCGGGCTGTCATGTCATTATCGGTCTGTACGAAGGCTCCAAGTCCTGGGCCAAGGCGCAGGCGCAGGGATTTGAGGTGTATACCGCCGCGGAAGCCGCGAAGAAGGCCGACATCATTATGATTCTGATCAACGATGAGCTGCAGGCCGCGATGTATAAAAAGGACATTGAGCCGAATCTGGAAGCCGGCAACATGCTGATGTTCGCGCATGGCTTCAATATTCATTTCGGCCAGATCGTACCTCCCAAGGATGTGGATGTGACCATGATCGCGCCCAAAGGCCCTGGCCACACCGTAAGAAGCGAATACCAGGCCGGCAAGGGCGTTCCCTGCCTGATCGCGGTACATCAGGACGCGACGGGAAAAGCGCAGGATATGGCTCTGGCGTACGCGCTGGCCATCGGCGGCGCGAGAGCCGGTGTGCTGGAAACCACCTTCAGAACCGAAACCGAAACTGACCTGTTCGGTGAGCAGGCTGTCCTTTGCGGCGGTGTATGCGCGTTGATGCAGGCAGGCTTTGAAACGCTGGTAGAAGCGGGATATGATGAGAGAAACGCGTACTTTGAATGTATCCATGAGATGAAGCTGATCGTAGATCTGATCTACCAGAGCGGTTTCGCCGGCATGAGATACTCCATCTCCAATACCGCGGAGTACGGTGATTACATAACCGGACCCAAGATCATTACGGAAGACACCAAGAAGGCCATGAAGCAGATCCTGAAAAATATTCAGGACGGCACCTTTGCCAAGGACTTCCTGCTGGATATGTCCCCGGCCGGCGGTCAGGCGCATTTCCGCGCGTTGAGGAAACTGGCAAGCGAGCATCCTTCCGAAAGAGTAGGCGCGGAGATCCGCAAGCTCTACAGCTGGAACAACGAGGAAGACAAGCTCATCAACAATTAATCCGGATCCTTAAGGAGCAGGTAATTGTGCGGAAGCGCCGGTTATCTGCTCTTTTTATAAAGAGGCGGCGAGCATGAAAGATTTTGAAAAGAAGACAGCTCCGAAAAAGGGGCTGGATACCGAAAGCTGGTTCCTGGAGAGCTACCGGCGTCACAAAGGGCATCCCATCCGCATTCTGATTTCTCTCTACAAAGGGAATTATCACAAATTTGTCATGGCGGTGGTATGCTTTTTTATCAAGCACGCCTGTGTATGGGTGCTTCCGATCCTGACTGCCAATATCATCAATGACGTTACGTCCCAAAACCCCAATACCCTTCGGAACGTTCTTTTTTACGCGATTCTGGAAACGGGGCTGATCGTCCTGAACGTCCCTATGAATTACCTGTATACTTCCTACAAGAGCCTGGCCACCCGCTACGCGGAAACGGGTTTGCGGAAAGCGCTGATCCGGAAGCTGCAGCAGCTTTCTATTTCCTACCATGTGGAAACCCAGTCCGGCAGGCTCCAGAGTAAGATCATGCGGGATGTGGAGGCGGTGGAAAATCTTTCCACCCAGATGTTTCTGAGTATCCTGAACATTGTGCTGAATATCGGCATCGCGCTGGCGGTAACCGTTTCCAAGAGCCTGATCGTGTTTTTGTTCTTTCTGATCACGGCGCCGGTGGCGGCTGTGACCATGGTAACTTTCCGGAACGCCATGAGGCTCAGAAACAACGAATTTCGTAAAGAAATGGAAGAAACTTCAGCCAGGGTCATGGAAATGGTGGAACTGGTACCCGTCACGAGAGCCCACGCTCTGGAAGATGAAGAAGTGGAAAAAATGAGCGGACAGCTGTTCGCGGTGGCGGAGAAGGGCTATAAGCTGGATCTGGTGCAGGCCCTGTTCGGTTCCGTGGGCTGGGCAGTCTTCCAGATATTTCAGGTCATCTGCCTGGGCTTTACCGGGTATCTGGCGTGGAAAGGCAGGATACTGGCGGGGGACATCACCCTTTATCAGAGCTACTTTGCCACGGTGGTGAATCAGGTGTCCGCCATTGTCACCCTGCTGCCCACTATCACCAAGGGAATTGAATCCGTCAATTCCATCGGCGAGGTGCTGCTGTCCGAAGATGTGGAACAGAACGAAGGCAAGGAGCAGCTGCGCGGGGTGGAAGGCCGCTTTGAGTTCCGGCATGTGGGATTTTGCTATAAAAATACGGATTCTCCCGTATTGAAGGATCTGAACCTGAAGGTGGAGCAGGGAGAAACCATCGCCCTGGTGGGAGAGTCCGGCGCGGGGAAATCCACGATACTCAATCTGGTCATCGGGTTTCACTTAGCGGAAGAGGGAAGCGTTCTCATGGACGGCCGCGACCTGCGGGAGATCGATCTGCGTACCTACAGAAAGCATCTGGCGGTGGTGCCGCAGACCTCCATTCTTTTTTCCGGCACCATACGGGACAATATTATTTACGGATGCGGCGAGGTATCGGAGGAGCAGCTTGCGGAGATCATAAAAGCGGCCAACCTGGAAGAATTTATCCGTTCCCTGCCGGAAGGGCTTGACACCCAGGTGGGGGAGCACGGCGGGAAACTTTCCGGCGGGCAGAGGCAGAGGATCGCCATTGCCAGGGCGCTGATCCGCAATCCCAGGGTGATCGTGCTGGACGAGGCCACTTCGGCGCTGGACAGCATTTCCGAAAAACTGATCCAGCAGGCCCTGCGGAACCTGACCGAGGGGCGTACTACCTTTATTGTGGCCCACCGGCTTTCCACCATACGGGACGCGGATAAGATCGCGGTGATCGCGGAAGGCCACTGCGTGGAATATGGTACGTTTGAAGAACTGATGGCTTTGAAAGGCGAATTTTACAGAATGAAGATGATACAGAGCTGAAACGCTTCGCGGTATACGGAAGGCCAAAGGGTTTCTTTAGAAATTCTTTGGCTTTTTCTGTATCTGAAATTTGAAATTCAGCGTTAAGATGATTGCGTAAAATCTGTAGGGACAATATAATGAAAGAGCGGCGGAAACGGGAGATTTCCGCGTAACGGAGGGTGGAGAGTGGAAGATAAATACCGTATTTTGATAGTGGAGGACGATAAGGAGATCCGGGAGGGGATAGAAATCTACCTGAAGAACCAGGGGTATGAGGTAGTGCAGGCGGCCAACGGGGCGCAGGGGCTGAAAGCCGCGGAAGAAACGGAAATACATCTTGGCATCGTGGATATCATGATGCCTGTGATGGACGGCATGACCATGTTGATGAAACTGCGGGAAAGGGGACTGGATTTTCCCGTTATCATGCTGTCCGCAAAATCCGAGGATATGGATAAGATCATGGGACTGAACATGGGAGCGGATGACTACGTGACGAAACCGTTTACGCCCATGGAGCTGCTGGCCCGCATACATTCCCAGCTGCGCAGATACGCGAAATATTTAAACGCCACAAAGACGGAACCGGACGGACATATCTTTACCATCGGAGGACTGGAACTGAACGAGGAAACCGTGGAGGTGTTCGTGGACGGCAGTCCGGTACAAATGACGCCTACGGAATTTAAGATCGTACAGCTTCTCATCAAAAATCCCGGACGGGTATTTTCAGCGGATGAGATCTATGAGCGGATCTGGAACGAAAAGGCGGTGAATACCGATACCATTATGGTGCATGTACGAAATATCCGTGAAAAGATCGAGATCGATCCCAGAAATCCCAAATATTTAAAGGTGGTGTGGGGTGTGGGTTATAAGATAGAAAAGCAGTAGCGCCGGAGGATGCAGATGGAAGAGAGAAACAAAAAAGAAGAGCAGGTAAAAGGAAAAAAATGGCCGTTTGTCGTGATCTCCCTGCTGGTTCCGCTGCTGGCGGCAGCCATCATCATAAGTACTTACGGCAGCGTCCAGGAATATGTCAGAGCCAACCGGCAAAATCCTTTTGAGTACGGCCGCAGTCTGAAGGAACTGTTAAAAGAAAACTACGTGCTCTATAAGAATCTGCAGGAAAAACTTACCGGAAAACCGCAGCGCTACAGCGATCTGTATATATCCGATATCAAGGGTCTGACCCACAGTCTTTATAATCTGCTCTTAGAGTATATAGGGGCCGAAACCACGGAAGCGGCCTATTATTCCAGCGTGGAACAGGTCTTTAACGACACTATGAGGGAAAATGTGGAAAACAACGCGGTCAGAGAGCTTGGCATCTGTGACTACTATATTGAAGACCTGGATTCCGGGATCTCCATCAGCAATACCGTAACAGGGAGCCTGCGCAAAGAAGATTATTTTTATTATCTGGAGATTTTGTTTGACGAAAACGGGTTTGCCGAAGTGGTGGATGCCCAGTCGGAAAACTCGGACCGGCTGATCAAAAATGCCGCTGACTGTCTGCTGATCAAAAACAAGCTTCTGGAAGGATATCTGGAGGAAAGCAGATATCTGGGAGAAAGCAGGGATGATCTTTTTGGAAACAGCAGCAATTATGATATTCTGCAGTACGGAGAAGGGCCGGAAAACTGCCGGATCATTTACGGCTTTACCAAGGAAAACTGGGAGAAGATCTCCCGTGGATACCTGTATCTGGAAAGCAAAAACGGCAGCGCTACGTATATTACGTATATGGACATTTTCGGGCTCTATGATAGTTCCGGCATCTACACGTGGCTTCAGATTGCCGGACTGTCCGTGTTTGTACTGGCCTTTCTCCTGCCGCTGCGAAAGCTGGGAGGAACAGCCGTTTTCGCCGGCAGGATCTTCCGGATGCCCGCGGAAATACTGGTGTTTCTGTTTGTATGGCTGGCTGCTTTTCTGCAGGAATTCGTGGGAGAGATCGCCAGACTTCTGGAGGGTATCAGCGCGAATAACCTGCAGGCGTTCTTTGGACTGTCCGGGAGGAACGCGGATGATCTGGCGTTTCTGAAGCACGCTTTGATACTGTATCTGCTGTTTCTGGCCGCCTGGTACCTGGGACTGTGCGCGCGGCCGCTTTGGGAAAAGGGAATACGAGGCTATGTCAGGGAATACAGTCTGATCTACCGCTTTTTCCCTTTCTGCAAAAAACATTTCTTAAAGCTGGCGGATTCCCTGGAACATCTCGACCTTACCAGAAAGGCCCACCGGCAGATCCTGAAGATCGTCCTGATCAACGGGCTGACGGCAGTGATCCTGCTGATGGCCAGCCCGGAATTTGCTCTGCTGCTCGTGTACTGCCTGTTAGTATATCTGGCTCTGCGCGTCTATGTCAGCAGGATACAGAAAAAATACCGTCTGCTGCTCTCCAGGATCCGGGAGATCTCCCAGGGCGATCTGAACGTGGAGATCAGAGAAGATATGGGTATCTTTAATCCGTTAAAGGAGGAACTGTTAAAGATCCAGGGCGGCTTCAGGGCGGCAGTAGAAGCGGAAACCAGAAGCCAGCGGATGAAATCCGAACTGATCACCAATGTGTCCCATGACTTAAAAACGCCGCTCACCGCCATTACCACCTATGTGGATCTGATGAAAGACGAAAATGCCACACCGGAGCAGAAACAGGAATATCTGGAGATCCTGGAGAAAAAATGTCAGAGGCTGAAGGTGTTGATCGAGGATTTATTCGAGGTTTCCAAGGCCACCAGCGGAGCCATGAACCTGCGGTACGTGAACGTGGATATCTGCAGCCTGATAAAGCAGGTCCGACTGGAGATCGCGGATAAGCTGGAGGCGGCCAGGCTGGATGTAAGGCTGGAACTGCCGGAAGAAAAAGTCATTGTGAGCCTGGACAGCCAGAAAACTTACCGGATCTTTGAAAACCTGTTTCAGAATATCGCCAAATACGCGCTGGAAGGGACCAGAGTCTATGTGCGGGGAAAGGTGGAAGAAGGACAGATCCATATTTCCCTGAAAAATATTTCCGCATCGGAGATCACCATGGACGCGTCGGAACTGGCGGAGCGGTTTGTGCGGGGAGATGCCTCCCGGAACACGGAAGGAAGCGGTCTGGGACTGGCCATTGCCAAGAGCTTAACGGAACTGCAGGGCGGGATCTTCAGGCTGGAAAACGACGGGGATCTGTTCAAGGTATTTCTGGTTTTCCCCTGTTCAGGATAAAAGAAGTCCTTTACATCGGCGTCATTACGGATTATAGTTAAATATGGATTAGGAATACGGAGCTGAAGGAGGAGAACCCCTATGGGAATGACAATGACGCAGAAGATTCTGGCCGCTCACGCGCATCTGGCGTCTGTGGAAGCGGGACAGCTGATAGAGGCAGATCTGGACCTGGTACTGGGCAATGACATCACCAGCCCGGTAGCGATCAAGGAAATGGAAAAAATGAACAAAAAGGGCGTATTTGACAAGGATAAGATCGCCCTTGTACCGGATCATTTTGTACCCAATAAGGATATCAAATCCGCGGAACACTGTAAATGTGTCCGGGAATTCGCAAGAAAAAATCAGATCACCAATTATTTTGAAGTAGGAGAAATGGGAATCGAACATGCCCTTCTGCCGGAAAAAGGACTGACCGTGGCAGGGGATGTGATCATCGGAGCGGATTCCCATACCTGTACCTATGGCGCGCTGGGCGCTTTTTCCACCGGCGTCGGGAGCACCGACATGGCGGCGGGAATGGCCACCGGCAAAGCATGGTTTAAGGTGCCTGCCGCGATCAGGATCGTCCTGACGGGGAAACCTTCCAGATGGGTTTCCGGAAAGGATGTGATCTTACATATCATCGGTATGATAGGAGTGGACGGCGCGCTCTATAAATCTCTGGAATTTACCGGGGACGGTATTTCCCATCTGACCATGGATGACCGTTTTACCATTGCCAATATGGCTATCGAGGCCGGCGCCAAGAACGGGATCTTCCCTGTGGATGACGCCGCTAAAACATACATGAAAGAACATTCCAATCGTTCCTATACCGTTTATGAAGCGGATGCGGACGCGGTGTACGATGAAGAATATACCGTGGATCTGAGCTCTCTGAAATCTACGGTGGCCTTTCCCCATCTGCCGGAAAACACCCACACGATCGATGAAGTGGGGGACATCGCCATCGATCAGGTGGTGATCGGTTCCTGCACCAACGGCAGGCTGGAAGATCTAAGGACCGCCGCGGAAGTATTGAAGGGGCGCCATGTAGCCAAGGGGATGCGGTGTATCATTATTCCCGCCACCCAGAAGATTTACATGGATGCCATGGAAGAAGGCCTTTTAAAGATATTTATCGAGGCTGGCGCGGTAGTCAGCACGCCTACCTGCGGCCCCTGCCTGGGCGGCTATATGGGTATTCTGGCCGAAGGAGAACGCTGTGTATCCACTACCAACCGCAATTTTGTGGGCCGTATGGGGCACGTCAGCTCCGAAATTTATCTGGCCAGTCCCGCGGTGGCCGCTGCCAGCGCCGTGACCGGTAAGATTTCCGGCCCGGAAGCGTTATAGGAAGAGGAGGAAGAGCGATGAACGCAAAAGGAACAGTATTTAAATACGGGGACAATGTGGATACGGACGTGATCATTCCCGCAAGGTATCTGAATTCCTCCGATCCGGCGGAACTGGCGGCTCACTGTATGGAGGATATTGACAAAGAATTTATCAAAAAAGTCAAAAAAGGCGATATTATCGTGGCGGACAAAAATTTTGGCTGTGGTTCTTCCAGGGAACACGCGCCCATTGCCATTAAGGCCGCAGGAGTAAGCTGCGTGATAGCGGAAACGTTTGCCCGCATTTTTTACCGCAACGCCATCAATATCGGGCTTCCCATTATCGAGTGTCCCGAAGCGGCCAGAGGCATTCAGGCGGGAGATGAGGTGGAAGTGGATTTTGATTCCGGTATCATCACCGATCTTACCAGAGGAACTTCCTTTCAAGGGCAGGCTTTTCCGCCTTTTATGCAGAAGATCATCGCCGCGGAAGGGCTGATCAATTATATTAACAGGCAATAGCCGCCAAAGGAGCAGGACACGTGACTCAGAATACAAAAATCCGGGGAAAAAGCTATGAAATCGACATGTGCAGCGGCCCGCTGTTCAGTAAGATCCTGCTTTTTACCCTGCCTTTGATGCTTTCCGGCATTCTGCAGCTTTTGTTCAACGCGGCGGATATGATCGTGGTGGGAAGATGGGTGGGAAGCGACGCGCTTGCCGCGGTAGGTTCCAACGGCCCTCTGATCAATCTGTTAGTCAATGTTTTTCTTGGGCTCTCCGTGGGCGCCAATGTGATGGTGGCCAGATTCTACGGAGCGGGGCAGAAGCGGGAACTGTCGGAAATGGTGCATACCGCTCTGCTTACCGCTTTTATCTGCGGCGTTTTTCTGATATTTCTGGGAATTTCCGTAGCGCCCGCGGCGCTGAAGGCCATGGGCTCTCCCGATGAGGTACTGCCGCAGTCGGTCTTATATCTGCGCATCTATTTCTTTTCCATGCCGGCCATGATGCTTTATAATTTCGGCTCCGCCATATTGAGAGCGGTGGGGGACACCAGAAGGCCGCTCTATTATCTGTCCGCGGCCGGCGTGGTCAATGTGGTGTTAAATCTGGTTTTTGTACTGGTTTTTTCCATGGGCGTGGCCGGGGTGGCGCTTGCCACTACCGTATCCCAGATCATCTCTGCCGGGCTGGTGCTGCGCTGTCTGATGAATACCCAGGAGGACTACCGGCTGGATCTCAAATCCCTGCGGATTGTGAAAAGCAAACTTTTTGCCATGGCAAGGGTCGGCATTCCCGCCGGACTGCAGGGAGCCGTTTTTTCTATCTCCAATATCCTGATCCAGTCCTCCATCAATTCTTTCGGCGCCGATGCCATGGCGGCCAATTCCGCCGCGAGCAACCTGGAAGGTTTTGTCTATACTTCCATGAATACCCTCCAGCAGACCGCCGTCAGCTTTGTCAGTCAGAATTACGGCGCAAGACAGTATAAACGCATTGGCACCATTTCTCTGCAGTGTATTGGGCTGGTGACTGCCATCGGCCTGATCATGGGGAACGGCATGTATCTGGCGGGAGGCTTTTTGCTGCGTCTATATTCCGAAGAAGAGGTGGTGATCGCCATGGGACTGCGCCGTATGGCGTTTGTTTCCTGCTTTTACTTCCTGTGCGGGATCATGGATACGCTGGTAGGCTGTATCCGCGGCATCGGATATTCCGTGCTGCCCATGCTGGTTTCCTTAAGCGGCGCCTGTCTGTTCCGCATCATCTGGATCTATACCGTGTTTCAGAGCAATCGTTCCCTGGATACCCTCTATCTGTCCTATCCGATCTCGTGGGTTCTGACGGTCCTGGTGCATCTTTTCTGCTTTTTGATCCTTTATACCCGGCTGCGGAAAAAGAATGCTTGAAACATATGTTCGATTATGGTATGCTGGTAAAAACGGAAAGGAAAAGAAAGCATGATTGCGTATGTGAAGGGCGAGATCGCGGAACTGACGGAAGATAATGTGGTAGTGGAGGTTGCCGGTGTGGGATTTAACGTGAATATCTCCGCCAGAGTGGCGCAGGCCCTGCCCGCGGTGGGAGAACAGGTGAAGTTGTATACCTATACCCTGGTGCGGGAGGACGCGTTTTCCCTCTATGGATTTCTGAGCAGAAGCGAGCTGGAGCTTTTCAAAAAATGTATCACCGTAAGCGGCATCGGGCCGAAGGGAGCGCTGGCGATCCTCTCCGCCATGGACGCGGACAGTCTGCGTTACGCGATCCTGTCCGGAGATGTCAAGGCGATCTCCAAAGCCCAGGGGATTGGCGCCAGAACTGCGGAAAGACTGATCCTGGAGTTAAAGGACAAGGTATCCTATGATGACGCGCTGATCGGTCTGGAAGTGGAGAGAGAACAGGGTAAAGATACGCCCGCGGACGGAGCGGAAAGAGAAGCGGTGGAAGCTCTCACGGCGCTGGGATACGGACAGGCGGAAAGTCTGAAGGCGGTAAGAGCCGTTAAGGATTTGGACGGCATGGACAGTTCCGCTATCCTGAAAGCCGCCCTGAAGAATTTATTTTAAAGGATAAACGCCATGGCAAGGACGATAGAAACCAGTATAACCGAAGAGGATATGAAGATCGAAGGCAGTCTGCGCCCCAGGTATCTGTCCGAATATATCGGACAGGAGAAGATAAAGGCCAATCTGCGGGTTTACATAGACGCGGCCAGACAGCGGGGAGATTCTCTGGATCACGCCCTTTTTTACGGCCCTCCCGGGCTGGGCAAGACCACGCTGGCCGGCATCATCGCCAATGAAATGGGCGTCAATATGAAGATCACCAGCGGCCCGGCCATTGAAAAGCCGGGAGAGATAGCCGCTATCCTGAACAATTTAAGCGAGGGAGATATTCTTTTTGTAGATGAGATCCACAGGCTGAACCGGCAGGTAGAGGAAGTGCTGTATCCGGCCATGGAGGATTTTGCCATTGATATCATGATCGGAAAGGGTTCTTCCGCCCGCAGTATCCGGCTGGACCTTCCCAAATTCACTCTGGTGGGAGCCACCACCAGGGCTGGTATGCTCACGGCGCCCCTGCGGGATCGTTTCGGCATGATCCACCGTCTGGAATTTTATACGGTGAAGGAGCTTCAGCAGATCGTGAAGCATTCGGCCAGGATCCTGGAGGTGGATATTGACGAAGGAGGCGCTTTGGAGCTGGCCCGCAGGAGCAGAGGCACGCCCCGCCTGGCCAACCGTATCCTGAAACGGGTGCGGGATTTCGCGCAGGTCAAATACGACGGGGCCATTACGGAGGAGATCGCGCGAACGGCTCTGGACCTGATGGATGTGGACAGGCTGGGCCTGGACCATGTGGACCGCAATATGCTTTCCACCATGATACTGAAATTCCAGGGCGGCCCTGTGGGGCTGGACACCCTGGCGGCGGCGATCGGAGAGGATGCCGGTACCATCGAGGATGTGTACGAGCCCTTTCTGATCCAGAATGGCCTTCTTAACCGCACGCCCAGGGGCAGGGTGGCCACGGAAGCCGCTTACCGGCATATGGGATATCCGGTACCCGAAAAAGACGAGTGAAGGCCGGCAGGCCGTATCGCGCGCAAAAACCGCTTGCCACTCCCACGGCGATGTTATATAATACCTTAAGGACGATAAAGGGGGAAGCTTATGTCTTCTAAAACGGATACAGAGGTTATCATCGGCGGAAAGATATTCACCTTGAGCGGTTATGAGAGTGAGGAATATCTGCAGAAGGTGGCTTCTTACATCAACAATAAGCTGGATGAATATGGTAAAATGGATGCTTTTAAAAGGCAGTCCTATGAAATGCAGTCAGTGCTTCTGCAGTTAAATATCGCGGACGATTATTTTAAATCCAAAAGGCAGATCGGCATTTTAGAGGAAGAACTGCAGAATAAGGAAAAAGAGCTTTATGATCTGAAGCATGAGCTGATAGCCACGCAGATCAAGCAGGAAGCTACGGAAAAAACCGTTAAGGAGCAGCAGGCTGAACTGAACGAAAATGCCAAGAAGATTGTCCGTCTGGAAACGGAGTTGAAGGAACATAAAAAATAGAAAGGGCGCTGTCCGGTCTGCGGGCAGCGTTATTTGATTTATGGGAAAGAGATTACCGGAACTTTTGGCACCGGCAGGAAATTATGAAAGTTTTCTGGGAGCGGTGGCCGCCGGAGCGGATGCGGTATATCTGGCGGGGACAAAATACGGAGCAAGGGCCTATGCGGATAATTTTACGGAAGAAGAGATCCTCATGGCTGTTTCCTACGCGCATGTATTCGGGAGAAAGGTATATCTGACAGTCAATACGCTGCTTAAGGATGAGGAACTGCGGGAACTGCCGGCATACCTGGAGCCTTATGCCGCCGCGGGCCTGGACGGCGTCATTGTACAGGATCTGGGGGCGCTTCTGGTCATCAGGGAACATTTTCCGCGGCTTGCCCTGCATGTCAGCACGCAGATGAGCCTGACGGGAGAGGCGGGGGCGGAGCTGTTAAAGGAGCTGGGCGCCGTGCGGATCGTGCCCGCGAGAGAGCTTTCGCTGGAGGAGATCCGCCGTATCAAAGAGAAAACCGGATTGGAAATAGAAACTTTCATACACGGCGCCATGTGCTATTCCTATTCCGGCCAATGCCTGTTCAGCAGCATACTGGGAGGCAGAAGCGGAAACAGAGGACGGTGCGCCCAGCCCTGCAGGCTGCCGTTTCGAATGGAAAACGGCGGCGAATGTTATCCTTTGAGCATGAAGGATATGTGCACCGTTTCCGTGCTGCCCGCGCTGATAGAAGCGGGTATTGACTCCTTCAAGATAGAGGGGCGCATGAAGAAACCGGAATACGCCGCGGGCGTTACGGCCGTTTACAGAAAATATCTGGATCTGTATCTGAAAAAGGGAAAGGAACATTACCGGGTGGAGAAGGAAGATATGGAGATGCTGGCTTCTCTCTATATCCGTTCTTCCATGCAGGAAGGGTATTATTTTAAGCAGAACGGGAAGGAAATGATCACCTGGGATTCCCCTTCTTACAACGGCTGTGATGAAACGCTCCTAGAACAGATACGGCATCGGTATCTGGATGCGCCGCTGAAACAGAAGATCACAATGCAGGCGGGTTTTTCCGCGGGTGAAAACGCCTGGCTGGTCCTGCAGACCACCGACAGAGAGGGAAGGCTTCACCGCGCCAGGGTAGAAGGCATGTTGGCAGAGGAGGCCCGCAGGCAGCCGGTTTCCGCCGACAACATCAAAAACGCCCTGCTGAAGCTGGGAAATACGCCTTTTACCGCCGGTGAGGAGGATCTGGAGGTGTACGCGGACGGCGCGTTTTTTTATCCTCTGAAAGCGCTGAACGAACTGCGGCGGGCGGGCGTGGCGGCGCTGCTGAAAACATTTTCTGAAAAGGCGGCATCGGAAAAGGCGCTGGAAAAAACGGCGTTTCGTCCGAAGGAAGTTTTGGCCGCGGCGGGCGCTCCCCGTTTTGACGGGCAGGAAAGATCTTTCCTGCGGGTGCTGGTAAGCAGCAGGGAACAGCTGCAGGCCCTGCTGGAATCCCAGGCGCGGCCGGATATCCTTTACCTGGAGAGCGGACTGGCGGAAACAAAGGAACAGATACGCCTTTTGCGGCAGGAGAGGGATGCCGCCGGACAGACATACAGAATCTTCCTGGCGCTGCCCTATGTGGTCAGGAGCAAGGACAGGCCCCGGCTGGAGAAGCTGCTCCCCGCGATAAAAGAAGCGGACGGCGTTCTGGTCAGGAATCTGGAAACTTATGCCTGGCTGCGCGGGGTGTCCTACAGGGGAGAAACGGCGCTGGACGAAGGTATTTACTGCTTTAACGGAAAAACCCTGGATTTCTGGGAACCCAGGGTATCCTGTATCTGCCGTCCTTATGAGCTGAACAGAAAGGAATGGAACCGTCTGTCTGCCGGCCGGGGCGTCAAAACCGGATACGCCAGAAGGGAAGAGGTAGTATACGGAAGACTGCCGCTGATGGTGAGCGCCAACTGCGCTGCGCTTACGTTTGGCCGCTGTAAAAAGGCTGATGGCAGGAAGGAGAGGCCGGCGGGACAGATCGTGATGCTGAAAGACCGGATGGGAAAGACCTTTCCGGTCATCACAGACTGCGGATCCTGCTGTAATGTGCTCTACAATTCCCTGCCCCTTTCTCTGCATGAAACCGTGGCGGAAGGACCCTCCTGCGATATCCGGCTGGCGTTTACCGTGGAAACCGGGCAGGAAACCGAGGAAGTACTGGGCTTTTTTGACGGATTGCTGCGGGGGGAACGGCCGGCGGTCCCTTACAGGGAATACACCAGAGGACACGAAAAGAGAGGAGTGGAATAACGTGCGGGAATATTTTGTGGAATTATCCGGATATCTGATCACGCTGACAGTGGCGCTCTATACCTTTGAGTGCTTTCTGCTGTTCCGGCTTCGACAGAAAAAGCAGCGGTCCGCATGCTGTATCAGGCAGATCTGCCTGATCCTGATAAGCCAGTTCCTGTGCTTTTTTACGCTCTACTGCAAAAGCGGGAACAGAAATTATCTGTTTTTTTACCTGTATGTGCAGCTTTTTCTGATCATGGTCATGGTGCTGACGCCGCTGCTCTACCGGTCGGTGAACCGGCTGCTGTTACACAATATGTGTATGCTTTTGGGACTGGGATTCGTGATATTGTCCAGACTGTCCCTGGCCAGGGCCCTGCGCCAGTTCGTGATCGCGGCTGCCGGGTTTCTTCTGGGACTGGGCCTTCCGGCCGTGTTTTTGAGGCTGAAATTTGAGTACCGGAGGTATCTGCCCTTCGCGCTGCTTGGCATCGGCGTTTTAAGCGCGGTCCTGCTCCTGGGAAAACTGACAAGAGGTTCCAAACTTTCGCTTTCTTTTCTGAATCTGACCTTTCAGCCTTCGGAAGCGGTGAAACTGCTGTTTATTTTCTTTCTGGCGGCCGCTCTGTATCAGGATATCTCTCTGAAAAGAGTGTTCTTTACCGCGATCCTGGCTGCCTGTCACGTGGCGGTGCTGGCGGCTTCCAGGGATCTGGGAAGCGCGCTGATCTTTTTTGTGGGATTTGTTATTCTGGTCTTTCTGGCTACGGGAAGTTTTCTGTACCTTGGGCTGGGCGTACTGGGCGGCTGTATCAGCGCGGTGAGCGCTTATTTCCTGTTTGACCACGTGCGCGTCAGGGTGCTGGCTTTCCGGGAGCCGTTTACCTATATTGATGACCAAAGTTATCAGATCACCCAGTCCCTTTTTGCCATTGGCAGCGGCAGCTGGTTCGGGACGGGGCTCTTTAACGGCAGGCCGGAGGATATTCCGGATGTGATCACCGATTTTATCTTTTCCGCGGTCTGCGAGGAACTGGGCGTGATATGCGGTATCTGTCTGATGCTCATCTGTTTGAGCTGTTTCGCGGCCATGATGCGGGCGGGAACGGAACTGAAGGATACTTTCGCCGGACTGGCGGTGATGGGATACGGAGTCATCTATATTTTTCAGGTCTTTTTAACGGTGGGCGGAGGGATTAAATTTATTCCCCTGACCGGCGTGACGCTGCCTTTTATCAGTTATGGCGGCAGCTCCGTGCTGGCTTCCGTACTGATGTTTATGCTGATACAGAGCCTGATCATAAAAGAGCGGGAAGGAGGACGTGTTCGTGTGGAAAAAAAGAAACGTACAGAAACGCGGAAGGAAAACTAACAGGGCGCTTCCGGTATTGTCTTTCTTTGCCCTGCTGTTTGTCTGCATGATGGGGTACCTGGTATATTTTGTAGCCGTAAATGAAAAAGCCCTGTTGAATAACAGCTATAATTCCAGACAGAAGCTGCTGGCGTCCCAAAATACCAGAGGGACCATCTTCGCGGCGGACGGGACGGTGCTGGCCTATACGGATACGGCGGCAGACGGAACGGAAACCAGGATCTATCCTTACGGAGAGGTCTTCGCCCATGTGATCGGATATTCCACATACGGCAAAACGGGAGTGGAAGAACAGGCCAACTATTATCTGCTGCATTCCAACGCGCCGCTTTCCCTGCGGGCGCTGAATGAGAGGATCGGAGCGAAAAATCCGGGAGATAACGTCTATACCACCCTGGACGTGGAGCTGCAGGAAGCGGCCCATAAGGCGCTGGAAGGCTCAAGCGGAGCGGTGATCGTGACGGAGGTGGATACGGGAAAGATCCTGGCCATGGTATCCATGCCCGATTATGACCCGAACCGGATAGAGGAAATCTGGCCGGAGCTTATGGAAGAGGAAGGATCCGGCATTCTGGTAAACCGGGCCTTCCAGGGCCTGTATCCGCCCGGTTCCACGTTTAAGATCCTGACCGCGCTGGAATATATCCGGGAAAATCCGCAGACCTGGCAGGAATATACATACACCTGCAACGGATATTATGAGGAAAACGGAAGCCGGATCAACTGTTATCACGGTTCCCGCCATGGGGAGGTCGGTTTTGAGGAAGCGTTTGCCAGATCCTGCAACGCTGCTTTTGCCGATATCGGCGCCAGACTGGAGCGGGAAGATTTTGCCCATACCCTGGAGGAACTGTATTTTAACCGGGAACTGCCGACCGCCTTTCCCGCCGCGCAGGGCAGAGTAGAAGCGCCGGAGGATCTTTCGGCGGACGAAATGCTGCAGACCGCCATAGGACAGGGCAGAACGCAGATGTCCCCGCTGCAGTTAAATATGATCACGGCAGCGGCGGCAAACGGCGGGATCCTTTATACTCCCTACGTAGTGGACAGGGTAGTCAACTGTGAAGGAACCGTAGTGCGGCAGTTTCGGCCTTCTGCCTGCGGCCGGGGCATGAGCGTGGAAGAAAGCGGGATCTTGACTTCTCTTATGCGGAAGGTAGTGGAAGAAGGCACCGGCAGAGGCCTGTCCGGGCTCTCCTATACCGCGGCCGGGAAGACCGGCTCCGCGGAGTACGGAAAAGTAAAGGGGGACAGCCACGCGTGGTTTACCGGATTCGCGCCGGCAGAAGAGCCTGAGATCTGTATCACGGTCATCGTGGAGGGTGCGGGAAGCGGCAGCGACGCCGCGGTTCCCATTGCCAGAAAGGTATTGGACGCGTATTTTAACTGACTTTATCAATAGATAGCGGTTATCTGCAGATCCCTGCGCTCCGCCAGGTCCAGCAGTTCGATCTGATCTTCGGTGACATTTTTCCGCAGGATGGGACGGGACATATGCAGCTGGTTGATCAGGAAGATCTCCCACATGGAATCATCGCTTAATTTTACGGTCATGCCTATCTGGGAATCCGCGATGCGCGTCATGATAGGATGCAGGATGGAATAGTCGTACTGCATCATGCCGCTGGCTTCAAAACGTTCCAGGACCTGGAGAGGCATCATGGTAGGGCGGTATGTTCTGGGAGAAGTCATGGCTTCATAGGCATCGATAATGGAGATATGCCTCGCGTAGAAATCAATCTGCTCCATTTTCAGATGGGAAGGATATCCCTGGCCGTCGCAGCGCTCATGGTGCATCAGTATGCTTTTGAATATGGCCGGGCTCAGATTGGTCTGGTCCTTGACGATATTGTATCCCAGGATAGGGTGTGTCTTGATGCGGGCAAATTCCACATCGGTCAGCTTTCCAGGCTTCCACAGCAGGTCATCAGGCAGTTTCAGTTTGCCGATGTCATAAAAGTACCCGCAGAGGATCAGTGTATTCTTTTCCTCTTCCTTCATGCCCAGCCAGTTGGCGAAAGCCCCCGCGATCAGAGCGGAATTCAGGCAGTGCGCGTGTGTCATCTCATCTTCGCTGGCCAGCATAAGGTACAGATAGTCCAGAAGCGTCCTGTTGAACGTGATATTGTCCGTGAGAGCGTGGTAGATTTCCAAAAGCGCCTTGGTATCCACGGGAGTACCGTTTTCCACCAGCGCGTTCATCATGCTTTTATAGTAGGGAAAAAGATTTTGATAGGATTCCACGAAATGTTTGTAGCCGTCGGACAGACGTACTCTTTCAAAATGTGTGGTGGCGTAATCAATTTCTTCCATAATGTTGACAGCCATGATATCGTGGCGCACCAGACGCGAGATGACAGAATCGTCCACCTTGGTATGAGCGGCCGCGATCAGTTCCCCGCTGCCGGTTAAAATGTCTTCAGCCAGTTCCATGCCGGTCTGAAGCACTGCTCGAGCAATTGTTTTCATGTGAATTCCCCAGTTATCCTTTGAAAAAATGTGAAAAAATACAAACCATTCTACTTTATAATAGAAATAATTTGAGAAGATGTCAATATTTTGCTTTGGAAAAAGGATAAAATATGATATAATAACTTTAGAATTTTGTTTTTATCCGTAATGAGCGGCCGCGGAAGCGGGAGAGGAGAGAATGATGGAGCTGTATCCGCGATTGTATGTAGGCAGCGGCCTGCGTAATCCCGACAAAGTGATACATAAGCTGAAAAAACACGCGAAGCTTTTAAACGCTTACGTGATCACGCTTTCCAGAAATCCCGTGGATCAGCTTGACATATACCAGGCCGGATACCTTTCGCAGAAATATTTCCGTCAGAATCCGCCCTATATCGTCGGACTGGCCGCCGGTTACGAGGAAGCGGTGGAGCTGGTAAGGCAGATCGCCGAGGAAACGTTTGCCGCGAGAGGGGACTGCTGTCTGAAGGAGTATCTGAAATGCTACATGTGATTCTGCAGATACTGACCGTGATCGGTATCGTTTTGCTGTGTGTGCTCGGTCTGCTGCTTCTGCTCCTGTGTCTGGTTCTGTTCGTGCCTGTCCGCTACCGGCTGACGGGGCACCGGAAAGGAGAAGAAACGGTTCTCAGCGTGCGGGTGACTTACCTGCTGCATCTTTTGTCAGCGCGGTTTGACTATCCGGTTCCGGGAAGCCCGGTGATAAAGGTCTGCGGCATCAAGATCGCGGACGGTTTTCGTAAAACAGACCGGAAAGCCGAGCGGGAAAGCCCTGCCGGTGACCCGGAGGAGCCAAAACAGGATACGCCGCTTGAGCCGGATGCGCCGCTTGATTCGGATGTACCGTCTGAGCCGGAGACACCGAAAACAGCCGGATCGGGCGGACCGGGCGAAGAGAAGAAGCCCCCGGATATGCCGGAGGAGAAAAATACCGCGCAGACAGCCGACCAGACGGAAGCCGCCTCCCTGCAGCGGGAAACGGGAAACGGCCGGGAAGAGAAAAAGAAGAAGCAGAAGAAACAGAAGGAGAAGAAACAGAAACAAAAGAAATCCCCGGCTGCGCTCATTCGGGAAATCATTGAAAAGATAAAACACACAATTGTTTCAATCTGTGATAAGATAAAAAGCAGTCTGCGGAAAGCGGATGAGATAAAGGAAACCGTCCTGTATTACAAAGGCAGGCTGGAAGACAGGAACAACCGGCGCTTTTTTATCAGGGTCAGGAAACGGGTATTTAAGATACTGAAAAGTATCCGCCCCAGAGTGCTCAGAGCCGATCTGCGGATAGGCACCGGTTCGCCGGATACCACCGGATACCTCTGCGCCGTCTACGGTATGCTTTCCCCCGTTTTGGGAAACAATGTAAGACTGGCGGCGGATTTTGAAAATACCGTGTGGGAAGGCAGTATTTTGCTCAAAGGGAAGATCACTGTCTGTACGATCCTGCGGCACGCGCTGTGCGTGGTCATGGACAGACAGCTTAGGATTTTTGTCAAAGAACTGAAAAGGGAGGAAAAATAATGGCAGAGAATCAGTTGAACGGAGTTGTGGAAGCGTTATTAAAAGGAATGGATACGGTGCTTTCTACCAAAACGGTAGTAGGAGAAGCCACGAAAATAGGGGACACGATCATTTTGCCTCTTGTGGACGTGTCTTTCGGCGTGGGCGCCGGCGCCGGCCTGAACGGTGAAAAGAAATCCCAGAGCGGCGCGGGCGGCATCGGGGGAAAGATGACTCCCAGTGCGGTCTTGGTGATCGGAAAAGACGGATCCAGCAAACTGGTGAACGTGAGAAACCAGGATGCCGTGACCAAGATCCTGGACATGATCCCGGACGTTATCAATAAATTTACCAGCAAAAAAGAAGATATGATCCCGGACGAGGAAGCGGTGGATATCGCTTTCCCGGATAAGGAATCGGAATAGAAACTTTTTTTGTATCCCCGCATATCCTGCAATAAGAACAATTTTTCGGGAACGGTATGGATAAGAGAAAACTGATCGGGTTACTGGCTTTTTTTATAGCTATCGGGATGCTGATCATGCTGTTTCTGCACAATGATTTTGTGGGGATCGTATTGATAGCCATGCTTTTGTTTATCGGTTATAACTGTTACAGCTGCGGTTGACGGAGTGAGAGCCATGATGGATATTGAAGAAATGCTGAAATCGGAGGATGATGAGGCGCTGAAAGAATTGAAGACCTTCCTGTTTAAGGAGCGTATCCGGCTGGAAAACGAGAAAAAGGAGCTTGCGGAAAACAGGGACAGGCTGTTGAAGGAAAGAAGCCAGTTCCGGACCGAAATGGATATGCTCAACCACCGGATCGTAATGGAGAAAAAGCGGCTGAAGGATGACAATCTTTTCTTTGAAAAGAAGATGGAGATTCTCCAGAACGGTTTCAGGCAGTTAGATGCGGACAGAAGCCGGCTGGAAAAGGAGAAGGCCAGATTTTCTCTGGAAAAGGAGCTGTGGGAGGACGAGCAGGGCGTTCCCGTCAATATGGAAACGGTATCTTCCGTTCTGTTCAGGGGCGTTACCAATCCGCTGGCGTTGAGAAAGCGATATAAAGACCTGTTGAAGATATTTCATCCGGACAACCTCTGCGGAGATGCGGAGCTGGTACAGATGATCAACAGGGAATATGAAAAAAGAAAGAAAGCAGAGTAGTCGGGACAAAATAAAAACACAGTTTCCGGTAAAACCGAAACTGTGTTTTTTGAAGAAATCCGTTTATGGGTTTTCTCAGGCTCTTTCTACGGCACCGGACTTTAAACAGCGGGTGCACACATGCATTCTCCTGGAACCGCCGTTTACCTTGCACTTTACGCTTCTGATATTGGAATTCCAGATTCTGTTGGACCTTCTATGAGAATGGCTTACGTTGTTGCCGAAATGAACGCCCTTGCCGCAAATATCACATTTAGCCATTTTGACACCTCCTCAAAAAGCAGCTTCGTTTTTCTGATCCACAAATTACCGCGGGATAAACTCGCAACATTGATATATTAACAGAAAAACTTTCAGATTGCAAGTAAAAACTCAAGTTTTTTGAATTTTTAAATTTTTTATTTCATTTTTGTGGGAAAGCAGTTATAATATACCATATATGTTATGCCGATCCCGGCGGGACCGGCAAGAAGGAGGGTTTATGAAAGGTTCTTCCATCAATACTCATATGGGAAATATCATAATTGACAATGATGTGATCGCCCAGTACGCGGGCGGAGTAGCGGTAGAATGCTTTGGTATCGTGGGTATGGCCGGATATTCCGCGAGGGACGGGCTGGCCCGGCTTTTGAAAATGGACAGTCTGAAGAGAGGGATCGCGGTTTCTCTTAACAACAATAAGCTGACATTGGACTTTCATGTGATCGTGGCCTACGGTGTCAGCATTCTGGCCGTGGCTGAAAATCTGACGGACAGCGTGAAATACAAGGTGGAAGAGTTCACCGGCATAGAAATCGAGAAAATCAACATCTTTGTGGAAGGTGTAAGAGTGATAGATTAAGGAGGATTTATTGTGGCTTCAAATACCATAGACGCTAAGATGCTTGCCAAGATGTTCTTAGCCGGCGCTAAAAATCTGGAATCAAAAAAAGAATGGATCAACGAACTGAATGTATTCCCGGTTCCTGACGGGGATACGGGTACCAATATGACGCTGACGATCATGTCCGCCGCCAAGGAACTGATCACCTTGGGGGACAACCCTGATATGGAATCTCTCTGCAAAGCGGTTTCCGGCGGTTCCCTGCGGGGAGCGCGGGGCAACTCCGGCGTGATCCTGTCCCAGCTTCTGCGCGGTTTTACGCGCAGTATCAAAACCATGGATACCATAGATATCCCCGCCCTCGCGGACGCTTTTGAGAGAGCTGTGGAAACGGCGTATAAGGCTGTTATGAAACCCAAGGAAGGCACGATCCTGACCGTAGCCAGGAGCACCGCCGAAAAGGCCAGGGAGCTGTGCGGTGACGGCGCGGAGGATATGGAGATTTTTCTGGGGACGCTCTTAGAGCACGCCCGTTATGTCCTGAGCCAGACGCCCGAGCTTTTACCGGTGCTGAAACAGGCCGGTGTAGTGGATTCCGGCGGCCAGGGACTGGTGGAAGTGTTAAGCGGCGCCTATGACGCCTATCTTGGCAAGGAAATAGATTATACCCTGACCGGGGACGCGAAGGAAGAGAGCGGTCCGAAGCAGGACGGGCAGGCGCAGGCCGACATCCGGTTCGGATACTGCACGGAATTTATCATTCTGCTGAGCCGTAATTTTAATATCAAGGCAGAACTGGATTTCAAGGCGTTTCTGGAGTCCATCGGAGATTCCATCGTATGCGTGACGGACGATGACGTGGTCAAGGTGCACGTACATACGAACGACCCCGGCCTTGCGCTTCAGCGGGCGTTAAAGTATGGCGCGTTGTCCAGCATCAAGATCGACAATATGCGGCTGGAACATCAGGAGAAGCTCTTTAAGGAATCGGAAAAACGCCAGGGCGGCATCGCGCAGGCGGCGGCAGTGGAAGGCGTTCCCGCCGGTACGGACGCGGCGCTTCAGGGCTCCGCCCAAACGGCTGAGCCCAATCTGCCCGCGGAAAAGAAGGATGTAGGTTTTGTAGCTGTTTCCATTGGGGACGGAATGAATGAGATCTTCCGAGGGCTTGGCGTGGATTATATCATAGAGGGCGGTCAGACCATGAATCCTTCCACGGCGGATATGCTGGAAGCTATTGAAAAGGTCAATGCGGATACCGTCTTTATCCTGCCCAATAACTCCAATGTTATTCTGGCGGCCAATCAGGCCGTGGACCTGGTGAAAGACAAAAAGATCATCGTCCTTCCCACCAGGACTGTTCCCCAGGGGATCACCGCCGTGATCAATTATGTGGCGGATCTGTCCCCGGAGGAGAACGCGGAGGTCATGACGGAAGAGATCGGCAGTGTCAGGACCGGTGAAGTGACCTATGCGGTACGGGATACCTGCATCGATGACAAGACTATTACACAGGGAGATTATATGGGTATCGGCGATAAGGGCATTCTGACCAACGGTACGGACCTGGAAGCGGTGACCCTGGGTATGGTGGACGCCATGATGGACGATGAGGTGGAACTCATCAGCATCTATTACGGCATGGATGTAAAAGAAGAAGACGCGGAGAAGGTGCGGGCGGTCATCGCGGAGAAATATTCCGCCTGCGACGTGGAACTGCAGTTTGGCGGACAGCCTATTTATTACTACGTGATCTCAGCGGAATGATCGGAAGGACCATGGATTTACAATCAGAAATTACCACCTTGAAAGGAGTGGGGGAGAAATCCGCCGCTCTTTTTCATAAACTGCATATAGATACTCTGCGGGATCTGCTTTTTTACTTTCCCAGAGATTATGAAACTTTCGAGGCGCCCGTTCCCATACAGGAGGTCCGCGTCGGGCAGCGCGCCGCCATACGAGGGCTGATAACTGCCGCTCCGGCGCTGCGCCATGTCCGGAACCTGAAGATATTGACCGTTACGGTCAAAGATGAAACGGGAGCCATGCAGCTGACCTTTTTTAATATGCCGTATTTAAAAAACACCTTAAAAGCGGGTTCCCGTTATTATTTTCGGGGAATGGTGAGGGAAAAGAACAACCACGCGCTCTTTATGGAACAGCCCGGCGTTTATAAAGAGGCGGATTACCAAAATCTCACCCGATGCATCCAGCCCCGGTATTCCCTGACCAAAGGTCTTTCCAGCCAGAGCGTTTCCAAAGCGGTAAAGCAGGTCCTGGCTGTGGACACCATCCGGGAAGCGTTTGAGAAGGAAGAGGCGCTTCCGCCGGAAATCGTGGAAAAGGAAGGGCTTATGCCATATTGGGATGCGCTTATGGCCATTCATTTTCCCCAAAACGGTGCGCAGCTGCAGGAAGCCCGTAAAAGGCTGGTATTCAATGAATTTTTCTTTTTTATCCTTATGCTGCGGCAGGCCAAAGATCTTTCCGGGCAGGCAGTAAACGAGCATCCTATGATCGAAACGGCGCAGGCCGGCCGCTTTCTGGAGGCGCTTCCCTACAGGCTGACCCGGGCCCAGCTTTCCGTGATCCGGGAGATCGGGGAAGATATGACGGGCGAAACCGTGATGAACAGGCTGATACAGGGGGATGTGGGCTCCGGAAAGACCATTGTGGCTGTCTGGGCCCTGCTTTTGTGCGTTTCCAATGGTTATCAGGGCGCCATGATGGCGCCTACGGAGGTGCTGGCCAGGCAGCATTTTGAAACTGTCAGAGAACTGACCAAAACATACGGACTGCCCTTTAAGCCCGTGCTTTTGACCGGTTCCCAGCCGGCTAAGGAAAAACGGGACGCTTACGCGGCCATCGCGGACGGTTCCGCCAATCTGGTCCTGGGAACCCACGCCGTTATCCAGGAAAAAGTGCGCTTTTCCAATCTGGCTCTGGTGGTAACGGACGAACAGCACAGATTCGGCGTCAGGCAGCGGGAAAACTTAAAAGACAAGGGAAAACAGCCCCATGTGCTGGTCATGAGCGCCACGCCCATTCCCAGGACACTGGCCATTATCCTCTATGGGGATCTGCGTATCTCCGTGATCGACGAACTGCCCGGCAGCCGGAAGCCGGTGAAGAACTGCGTGGTCGGGCCCGCTTTCCGTTCCACGGCCTATTCCTTTATCGCCAAAGAGGTGGCGGCGGGCAGACAGGCCTACTGTATCTGTCCCATGGTGGAAGAAGGCGGGATGGAAGGCCTGGAAAACGTGGAAGACTACGCGGAAAAGTTAAAAGCCGCCCTGCCGCCCTCCGTCCGGGTATCCTGTCTGCACGGCCGTATGAGGCCTGCCGACAAGAACCGCGTCATGGAGGATTTTGCCGCCGGCTATACGGATGTACTGGTATCTACCACTGTGATCGAAGTGGGGATTAACGTACCCAACGCTACGGTCATGCTGGTGGAAAACGCGGAACGGTTCGGACTGGCGCAGCTCCATCAGCTGCGCGGCCGGGTAGGGCGCGGAGAGTATCAGAGCTACTGCATCTTTATCAATACCGGCAGTACGGAGGAATCCGAGAAGCGGCTGGAAATACTGAACCATTCCAACGACGGCTTTTTTATCGCTTCAGAAGACCTGCGTTTTAGAGGCCCCGGGGATCTGACCGGTATCCGGCAGAGCGGCGAAATGCAGTTTCGTCTGGGGGATATCTATCGGGACGCCGCTGTTCTGAAACAGGCGGCGGATGCGGTGGATGCCTGCGGTGACAGAATAAGCCGGAGCACGCTTCTTCGCTATGAGGAACTGGTGGGAAAAGGACTGTTTAATCCTGTTGACTTTACTTCCATCTGACGATAAAATAAGCATGAAGATTGAGAAAGGAAACCAATGTTTATGAGCAGAATAGCAATTGTGACAGATTCCAATAGCGGGATTACGCAGGCTCAGGCAGGAGAATACGGCGTATCCGTTCTGCCCATGCCGTTTATGATCAACGAAAAGACTTATTTTGAAGATATTGATCTGACGCAGGAAGAATTTTACCGTATGCTGGCAGGCGGGGACGATATCGGGACCAGCCAGCCCTCACCGGAATCGGTTATGGGACTTTGGCGCGGTCTGTTGAAGGAATATGACGAGATCGTACACATCCCTATGAGCAGCGGCCTTTCCGGTTCCTGCCAGAGCGCCATGATGCTGGCGGGGGAACCGGAATTTAACGGGAAGGTGCATGTGGTGAACAACCAGCGGATCTCCGTTACCCAAAGACAGTCCGTGCTGGATGCCAAACTTTTGGTCCAAAAAGGACTGAGTGGCGCGGAAATAAAGGATTTTCTGGAAGAAGACAAATTCAACAGCAGCATTTACATCATGCTGGATACCCTGTATTACCTGAAAAAGGGCGGACGCATTACCCCTGCCGCCGCGGCGCTGGGCACCATTCTGAAACTGAAGCCCGTTCTGCAGATACAGGGAGAGAAACTGGATGCCTTCGCGAAGGCCAGGACCACGAATCAGGGCAAAATGATCATGATCAACGCCATCAAAAACGATGTGATCAACCGTTTTGGCGGTATGACCGAAGAAAAAGGCGTCTGGCTTGAGATCGCCCATACCCACAATGATGAAGCCGCTCAGGTGTTAAAGCAGGAGCTGGCCCAGGTCTTTCCGGGCTACGATATTCACATTGATCCCCTTTCTTTAAGTGTGGCATGTCATATCGGCCCCGGCGCGCTGGCCATTGCCTGCTGCAAAAAAATCCATATATAAACAAGATCCGGAATGAGAGGAACTATGGCAAGATCAAATACATACGGCGCTTCCAGCATCACCGTGCTGGAAGGTCTGGAGGCGGTCAGGAAACGGCCGGGCATGTATATCGGCAGCGTTTCCACAAAAGGCCTGAACCATTTAATCTATGAAATCGTGGACAACGCGGTGGACGAACATCTGGCCGGCTTCTGCGATACCATTTCGGTAACGCTGGAAGCGGACGGTTCGGCTACGGTGGAGGACAACGGCCGGGGGATCCCGGTCGGGATGCACGAAAAAGGCATCAGCGCGGAACGGCTGGTCTTTACCACGCTCCACGCGGGAGGAAAATTTGACAACAGTGCTTACAAAACCAGCGGCGGTCTGCACGGAGTAGGCTCCTCCGTGGTAAATGCTCTTTCCAACAGATTGACCGTAACGGTCAAAGACGGGAGCCGCATCTATCAGGACAAATACGAAAAGGGAATACCGGTGACGGAGCTGGAGAACGGACTGCTCCCCGTTATCGGCAGGACCAAGGAAACCGGTACCGCCGTAAATTTCCTGCCGGACGATACGATTTTTGACAGGACTCGTTTCAAGGAAGACGAGGTCAAGAGCCGGCTGCACGAAACCGCTTACTTAAATCCGGAGCTGACCATTTTATTTCATGATCTGCGCCGGGAGGAACCCGAGCATATCACGTATCACGAGCCGGATGGGATCACCGGTTTTATTAAAGATATGAACAGGAACAAGGAATGTGTGCATGAGGACGTGGTGTATTTCTCGGGAGAGAGCGAAGGCATTTCCGTGGAAGTGGCGTTTCAGTATGTCAATGAGTTTCACGAAGAGGTGCTGGGATTCTGCAACAACATATACAACGCCGAAGGGGGTACCCATTTAACCGGCTTTAAGAGCGCTTTTACCAATATTATCAATTCCTACGCCAGAGAGCTTGGCATCTTAAAGGAAAAGGATATTAATTTCACCGGGGCGGACGTGAGGAACGGCATGACCGCGGTCATATCCATCAAGCATCCCGACCCCAGGTTTGAGGGGCAGACCAAAACCAAGCTGGACAATCAGGACGCGGCCAAGGTGGTCAGCAAAGTGACGAGCGAGGAAGTGGTGCGGTTCTTTGACAGGAATCTGGAAACCCTGAAAAATGTGATCTCCTGCGCGGAAAAGGCCGCTAAGATCCGCAAAACAGAAGAAAAGGCCAAGACCAACCTTCTGACCAAGCAGAAGTTTTCTTTTGACAGCAATGGGAAGCTGGCCAACTGCGAATCCAGGGAGCCTTCCAAGTGCGAGATCTTTATCGTGGAAGGCGATTCCGCGGGCGGCAGCGCCAAAATGGCCCGAAACCGTATGTATCAGGCGATCCTTCCCATCCGCGGAAAAATACTGAACGTGGAAAAGGCCAGCATCGATAAAGTGCTTGCCAACGCGGAGATCAAGACCATGATCAACGCTTTCGGCTGCGGCTTTTCGGAAGGTTACGGCAATGATTTTGACATCAGCAGACTGCGGTATGACAAGATCATCATTATGGCGGATGCGGATGTGGACGGCGCCCATATCAGCACCCTGCTTTTGACTTTGTTTTATCGTTTTATGCCGGAACTGATCTATGAGGGACATGTCTACCAGGCTATGCCGCCCCTCTATAAAGCCATGCCGTCCAAGGGAGCGGAGGAGTACCTCTACGATGACAAGGCACTGGAAAAATACCGGAAGAGCCATAAATCCGCGTTTACCCTGCAGCGGTACAAAGGTCTGGGAGAAATGGACGCTTCCCAGCTCTGGGAAACCACTCTGAATCCGGAAACCAGGCTGCTGAAAAAAATAGAGATCGAGGACGCCAGAATGGCTTCCGAGATCACGGGGCTGTTGATGGGAACCGATGTGCCGCCCAGAAAGGCCTTTATCTACGAGCATGCCAACGATGCGGAACTGGATATATAACGGCGGGGACTTTGACGCCGGTAAGTCAGAATTTGGAAGGTAAGAAACAGAATGGATGACAACAGGATCATTCGGACGGAATACTCCGATTTAATGCAGAAATCCTTTATTGATTACGCTATGAGCGTCATTGTGGCCAGGGCCCTGCCGGATGTGCGGGACGGCCTGAAGCCGGTGCAGAGGCGTACTCTTTACGATATGAACGAGCTCGGGATACGCTATGACAAGCCCTATCGGAAGAGTGCGCGTATCGTGGGAGATACCATGGGTAAGTATCATCCGCACGGTGACAGCTCCATCTATGAGGCGCTGGTGGTCATGGCGCAGGATTTCAAAAAAGGACTTCCTCTGATAGACGGGCACGGCAATTTCGGCAATATCGAAGGGGACGGCGCCGCGGCCATGCGTTACACCGAGGCCCGGCTGCAGAAGATCACTCAGGAAGCTTTTCTGGCCGATCTGGATAAGGACGTGGTGGACTTTGTCCCCAATTTTGACGAAACGGAAAAAGAGCCTTCCGTACTGCCTGTCAAGATCCCCAATCTGCTGGTCAACGGCTCGGAAGGCATCGCGGTGGGAATGGCAACCAGCATCCCGCCTCACAATCTGGGAGAAGTCATCGATGCCGTCAAAGCCTATATGAAGGATGAAAATATATCTACCAGGGAGTTGATGCGCTATATCAAAGGCCCTGACTTTCCTACCGGCGGCATTGTCATCAACAAGGATGAACTGCTGGAAATTTATGAAACCGGCGCGGGAAAGATCAAGCTGCGGGGCAGGGTGGAAGTGGAAAAGGCCAGGGGCGGCAGGCTGAATCTGGTCATCACCGAAATTCCCTATCCCATGATAGGCGCCAATATCGCCAAGTTCCTGTCGGATGTGGCGGCCCTTTCCGAAACCAAAAAGACCGCCGATATCCTGGATATCTCCAACCAATCGTCCAAGGAAGGGATCCGTATCGTCATTGAACTGCGCAAAGATACGGATGTGGACAACTTTATCAACATGCTGTACAAAAAAACCCGTCTGGAAGATACTTTCGGAGTGAATATGCTGGCAATCTCTGACGGGCGGCCGGAAACCATGGGCCTGAAACAGATCTTGAAAGCGCATGTGGATTTTCAGTTTGAGATCGCGACCCGCAAATACACCACGCTGCTCCAGAAAGAAACGGAAAAGCGGGAAGTGCAGGAAGGCCTGATCAAGGCCTGCAACCTTATTGATCTGATCATCGAGATCTTACGGGGCTCCAAGGACCGCAATATGGCCAAGGCCTGTCTGGTGGAAGGCAGGGTGGACGGGATCCGGTTCAAATCCAAGGAATCCCGGATCATGGCAACGCAGCTGCAGTTTACCGAAAGACAGGCGGACGCTATCCTGGATATGCGTCTGTACAAACTGATCGGTCTGGAGATAGAGGCTTTGGTCAACGCCCATGAGGAAACCATGGCCAATATTTACCGTTACGAGGATATCCTGGCCAGAAAGGATTCCATGGCCCAGGTCATTATCAACGAACTGGAAGCGTTTCGCAGGGAATATGCCGTTCCCAGGAAAACGGCCGTTGAGAACGCGCAGGAAGCGGTATATGAAGAAAAGAAGCCGGAAGAGATGGAAGTTGTTTTCCTGATGGACCGTTTCGGTTACGCGAAAACGGTGGACGCGGTAACGTACGAGCGCAACAGGGAAGCGGCGGAAACGGAAAACAAATATGTCGTAAAGTGCAAAAATACGGGAAAGATCTGTCTGTTCACCAATACGGGACAGCTCCATACCCTCAGAGTGGCGGATCTGCCTTTCGGAAAATTCCGGGACAAGGGGATCCCCGTTGACAACGTGAGCAATTACAGTTCCTCCAGGGAGGAGATCCTCTGCGCTGCCAGTCAGACCGAATTAAACCTCTACAGGATCCTTTTTGTCACCAGGCAGTCCATGATGAAGGTAGTGGACGGGGGAGAATTTGACGTCAGCAAGCGGACGGTGGCTTCCACCAAGCTGGGAGAGGGCGATGAAGTTTTAAGCGTGACCATCCTGAAAGAACAGAGGAATATCGTTCTGCAGTCCAAAGAAGGATTTTTCCTGCGTTTTCCCATCGAGGAGATACCGGAGAAGAAAAAAGCGGCCATAGGCGTCAGAGGTATGCGTCTGGGCGGCAGCGACAGCCTGGAAGCCGTTTATTATACCCAGAACGCCGTAGAAAGCGTGATCGAGTACAAGAGCAAACATCTGTCCTTAAACAGTGTGAAACTGGGAAAACGGGACGGTAAAGGCGTAAAAGTGAGAGGATAAACCATGAGAGTCATCGCGGGAACCGCGCGCAGCCTTCCCCTGAAAACGCCGGCGGGCATGGATACCAGACCGACCACGGACAGGATCAAGGAAACGCTGTTTAATATATTGCAGCCCTATGTGCCGGACAGTGTTTTCATTGATATTTTCAGCGGCAGCGGCGGGATCGGGATCGAGGCGCTGAGCAGGGGGGCCCGAAAGGCCTACCTGATCGACCACGCGGCGCCGGCCGTTGCCTGCATAAAGCAGAATCTGCAGTTCACCGGACTGGCGGACAGGGCGGTGGTGTTAAAGCAGGATGCGGCGGGCGCTCTGCGCGGTATCGCGGAAAAGGAAGCGGATATTGTTTTTCTGGATCCGCCCTACAATCGGGATCTGGAGAAGCAGGCGCTCCAGGTGCTGGCAGAATGCGGTTTTGTCACCGGCCGGACATGGATCGTGGTGGAAGCGGATATCGGAACAGATTTTTCTTATGTGGGAGAACTGGGGTATTCCCTGGACAGAGAAAAGAAATATAAGACCAATAAACACGTTTTTTTGCGTAGAGCGGAGGAAAAGGCATGAAACGAGCCATATATCCGGGCAGCTTCGATCCGGTCACTTACGGACATCTGGACGTGATCAGGCGCGCGGCGTCTGTTTTTGACGAATTGATCGTCAGTATTCTGAACAATAAAGAAAAGAAGCCGTTGTTTTCTTTGGAAGAACGTGTTAAGATATTAGAGAGAGCAACCGCGGATCTGCCCAATGTGAAAGTGGATTCTTTCAGCGGCCTGCTGATCGATTACGCGGCCAGTCAGGACATCCATGTTGCCATCAGGGGCCTGCGCGCCATTACGGATTTCGAGTATGAGCTTCAGATCGCGCAGACCAATCGGGTCTTGTCCAAAGAAGACCTGGATACCATGTTTTTTACCACCAGCCTGGAGTATTCCTACTTAAGTTCCTCCAGCGTCAAGGAGATCGCTTCGTTCGGAGGGGATATATCCAAATGTGTGCCCGATTTCGTGGCGGATATGGTATACGATAAATTTGGGATTGTTCGTGATACAGCAAGCAGCGGGAGGATAACCAATGAGTAGTAAAATCGAGCAACTGATCGACGATATAGAGGAATACATTGATAACTGCAAGCCGCAGCCCTTTTCCAGCACCAAGATCATCGTCAATAAAGATGAGATCGATGAACTGCTGCGGGAGCTTCGTATGAAGACACCGGACGAGATCAAGCGTTATCAGAAGATCATCAGCAATAAAGAAGCCATTTTAAATGACGCCCGCACAAAAGCGGAATCCCTGATCCAGGAAGCCACGATCCAGACCAACCAGTTGATCAGCGAGCATGAGATCATGCAGCAGGCCTACGCGCAGGCCAATGAGGTGGTTTCCATGGCAACCAGGCAGGCGCAGGAGATCCTAGACAACGCCACCATGGAGGCCAACAGCGTGCGGATGTCCGCCATGCAGTATATGGATGACATGCTGGCCAACCTGGAAAATATCACCGCGGAAGCCGTTCGGACCACCACCGCCAATTACGATTCCCTGGTGGGAAATCTGAATCACTATCACGACATCATTCAAGGCAACCGGGCGGAACTGCATCCGGCGGAAGACGAGCTGGCGGATGCGGGAATGGAAGAATCCCAGGCGGGCCTGCACGTTATATAGAACAGGACAAGCGAACCGGTTTTGCGGAACCCAGTTTCCCGAAACCGGTTTTTTTCTGAAAACGGCAAAAAGGAGATGCGGATGGGTAAAAAAATTTTAGTCGGCGCGGGGTGTTTCATTCTGAGCTTTTTCCTGCATTTTTTCGTGTTTTTTTCCAGACAGGTGTCCGCGGATGAATTTTATTATCCGCCCGATGAGGACGGCGAGCTTGTGATCGTGATAGATCCCGGACACGGCGGCGGCAATCTGGGAGCGGATTACAACGGCTTTCTGGAAAAAGAGATGAACATGACCGTGGCAAAGGCCATGAAAGAGGAACTGGAAAAATATGACGGCATTACGGTCTATCTGACCCATGATTCGGCGGATACGGATATGCCCATCCAGGATAGGGCGGATTTCGCGGATTCCGTCCATGCTGATTTTCTGTTCTGCCTGCATTTTAATATGTCACCGGGCAATATCCTGTTTGGGTCGGAGGTGTGGATATCGGCCTTTGGCGAAGAGAACAGGCAGGGATACCGTTTCGGCCGCGTACAGATGGATACCATGAAGGATATGGGCCTCTATCTGCGGGGCGTCAAGACCAGGCTCAACGACAGAGGCAGCGACTATTACGGGATTCTGCGTTTTTGTGAGGAGTACGACATTCCGGCGGCGCTGATCGAGCACTGTCACATAGATCATGAAAACGATGTGGGATTCTGTGATTCCGAAGAAGATCTGATACGGTTCGGCGTCGCGGACGCGACCTCCGTGGCAAAATTCTTCGGCTTACGGAGCGAGATCCTGGACGTGGACTACAGCGGATATCCTCTGGAAGATACGGAGGCGGGGGCGCTCTATATGCAGGCGGATACTTCCGATCCTGATATCTGCATGATAGAAACCTCTTATACGGATCTGGAGCGGGGAGTTATAGGCATTGCCCTGACCGCTTACGACTATGACAGCCCCATGCTGTATTACGCGTACAGTATAGACGGCGGCACCACCTATACCCCCTATCTGGCGTGGCCGGATTCCGATGTGATGGGGACCGGAACTCCCGATTCCTTTGTGTTTGAAATAGAAATTCCCGAGGGCGTAAGCCCCATGATCAAAGTAAAGGCGGTCAATCAGTACGACCGTTTTACGGAAAGCAATCTGCTGGACGGCCTGCCTGTTTTTGTCAGGCCGGCGGAGGAACTCCTTCCTCCGGACAGGGAAGAGGAAACGGATACGGTGTCATCGGGAAACGTTCCCATGCCGTCCGAGGGATTCCACGCTCCGTCCCAGCCTCAGAGGGAAGAAACAAAACGGAGCTTTTTCGGATTCCTGATGATCTGTTTTTTTGTTGTATGTATCCTTTTTACGGCTCTGTTCATCACCAACATCATCATGTCCTGCAGAAAACGTCAGAAGAGAAAAGAACGTAAGAGAAAATAGTACCCAAATGACAGAGCGGTCTGTATCAGTTTATGGATCACATAATTTTTAATGGACAGATCCGTATTTCGGATCATGCTGGCTGTCTGGGCAACGCAGGAAAGCCCGCCTATGGGCATGAGGACCAGAACGGGGAACGGCAGTCCCGCGCCGCAGCGGGTGACGCCTCCGGTGATCTCCAAGAGGCAGCCCGCGAAGAGCGTGAGGTTTTCCCCGGCGCCCATAAGAGGCAGGAGCGTATGCGGGACCAGATTCAGCAGATTGAATAAGACCATATATCCGCCCAGTGTGGTGATGCCAGCGATACCGGACTGCATGGCTTCGTCCAGGCTCTGCAGGAAAGGCTCCGCAGGAGCCGTGGAGGGGCTTCTTTCCCTGATATGATCCGTATCTTCAGGAAGCAGAAAACCACTGTACCGTAAAAAGATTCCGTACAGAAGAGGGATGCCGTACATACCGCACAGGCAGAGGAGGATCTGGAGGGGACGCCGCATACCGATAGTGGGAAGCAGGAAATTCAAAAAATAGACCGGTCCGATATTGTTACAGAAGGCCAAGAGGAGCGAGGCTTCCCTTTTGGAGATCCGTTTCCTTTCATACAGGTCGGACGCCGTCCTGGCCCCCATGGGAAATCCGCAGAGAAAGCCCAGAAGGATGCCGTAAACGCAGTTGTCGTTCAGCCGGTAAACAGGCTTCAGGAGAGGCGATAGCACTTTGGCGAAACGTTCCGTCAGGTTCTGGCGGATCATAATGCCGGAAAGGATCATAAAAGGAAGCAGGGCCGGCACCATGCATTCAAACCAGGAATGCAGCCCCATGGCCGCGTAACGCGCACTCAGTTCGGGATAGCGCAGGATCAGAAAAAAGAGTGCCAGAAAGAACCAAAGTTTCATACCGTTTTTTCAGCGCAGGATGGATTTGATTTATTGTATGAAAGGGCGGAAGAAGAAATGCTTAAGGGTGGACGAAAGGAGTGCCATGCGTCTGGATAAATTTTTGGCCCACGCGGGCGCGGGAAGCAGAAGTGAAGTGAAGCAGGCGGTCAGAAAAGGGCAGGTTCTGTTAAACGGTACTGCCGTCAGGGACTCTGCCGCGCAGGTGGGAGAGCGGGATCAGGTTGTGTATAGAGGAACCCCCATGGTCTTACGCGGACACCGTTATTATATGCTGCACAAGCCAGCGGGAGTGGTGACCGCCACGCGGGATGCCAGGGAAAAGACCGTGCTGGATCTGCTGCGGGACATTCCGGTCAAAGGCCTGTTTCCCGCAGGAAGGCTGGATAAGGATACGGAAGGCCTTCTGCTGCTTACGGATGACGGGGAACTGGCTCACAGCCTTCTTTCTCCCAGAAGGCACGTGGAAAAAACGTATCAGGTGACCGTACAAAACCCGCTTTCCCCGGAGGATATCAGCCGGCTGGAGGCCGGCGTGGACATCGGGGACAAAAAGCCGACGCTTCCCGCCCGGGTGCGGGTGACGGGTGAAAAACAGATCTTTCTCACCGTCAGGGAAGGACGCTATCATCAGATCAAACGTATGCTGGAGGCGGTGGACAATCAGGTGCTGTATTTAAAACGGCTGTCCATGGGAGGCCTTGTTCTGGACGATACGCTGGAAAAAGGCGCGTACAGACCTCTGACCATAGAAGAAACAGAACGGTTAAAACGGGCCGGAGGCGGTGCCGGACCCAACCCGCTGAAAGAGGGATTAAAGGATTTTAAAGGGATCCTGTTTGACCTGGACGGAACACTGGTGGATTCCATGTGGATGTGGCGGCAGATCGACATAGAATATCTGTCCCGTTTCGGGATCCCGCTTCCCGGCGATCTGCAGAAAGAGATCGAGGGCATGAGTTTTTCCGAAACCGCTGCCTATTTTAAAAAGCGTTTTTTACTCCGGGACAGTCTGGAAACCATCAAGGCGGACTGGAACGCCATGGCGGCGCATAAGTACGGACACGAGGTATTTTACAAGGACGGGGCGGAAGAGTTTTTAAGCCTCTGCAGACAGCGGAACATCCGGCTGGGAGTGGCTACCAGCAACTCCAGGGAGCTGGTGGACATCGCCGCCGGGGCGCTGTCTTTCCAGGACCGCATGGACTGTATTATGACGGCCTGTGAAGTCAGGAAAGGAAAACCCGCCCCGGATATCTACCTGGCCGTGGCCGGCCGGCTCGGGATCGCGCCGGAAGAATGTCTGGTCTTTGAGGATATTCCCGCCGGGATCGCTGCAGGAAAAGCGGCAGGCATGAAGGTCTGCGCGGTCGCGGACGAGTATTCGGAAGATCTGAGGGAAGAAAAAGCCGCTATGGCGGATTTT
The DNA here is from genome assembly GCA_947632555.1 of uncultured Lachnospiraceae bacterium. GTDB lineage: Bacteria > Bacillota > Clostridia > Lachnospirales > Lachnospiraceae > Acetatifactor. The sequence goes on along the minus strand of CANRPU010000012.1, from coordinate 24,761 downwards.
TATATTGATTCCTACCGGGAATTGCTTTAATGCGCGAGAGGGAGGTACCTTATGAAGAAAAGGAAGAGTATCATCATCATTACCGGCGCCAGCTCCGGCATCGGCGCGGAATTCGCACTGCAGACAGACGCCGCTTTCCCAAGTGTGGACGAAATCTGGCTGATCGCCCGCAGGAAGGAACGCATGGAAGAAACGGCCAGGGTTATGGAACATACCACCAGGCTCATTCCCATGGATGTGACGGACGAATACGCCATGGACGATCTCCGGGAGCTTCTGGAAAAGGAAAATCCCGTGGTGAGGATTCTGGTCAACGCCGCCGGTTTCGGTCTGATAGGAGCGTTTGAAGAGCTTTCTCTGGACGAACAGCTGGAAATGCTGCTGGTCAACTGCGAAGCGCTGACCAGGCTGACTTATCTTACCCTGCCCTTTATGAGAAGGGGGAGCCGGATCATTCAGTTAGCTTCCTGCGCGGCTTTTCTGCCCCAGCCGTATTTTGCCGTATATGCCGCCTGCAAATCCTATGTGCTCAGCTTTTCCAGAGCGCTGGGAAAAGAAACGGCTCCTTACGGGATTTTTGTGAGCGCCGTCTGCCCCGGACCGGTCAATACGGAATTTTATGACAGAGCAGAACGATACGCGGATGTGCCCGCTTACAAAACCCTGACCATGATCAGCGCGGAACAATGCGTGTCGGAAGCGCTGAAAGGCGCCTATTTGAAAAAGTCTGTTATCGTACCGGGCATTCCCATGAAAGTATTCCGCCTGTGCTGCAAATACCTGCCCCAGGAACTCCTGATCCGGGCGGCCGCCTGTCTGAAGGCTTAAACATTGCTTTTTCCGTTAAAATAAGGTATAATAGGCTGGTATGCGAAGGAGAGAGTTATGTTTATCAAAAGAAAAGGCTGGTTTGTCTTTAATTTCATATCGTTTATCCTGATAGGAGTTCTGGCTGCCGGTCTGCTCTTTTATGTAAAAGACCAGTCGGCCAGACTTTTGTATACCGTCTGTCCGAATGTCAACAGCGAGGGAGAGGACCTGCTGGTAACGGCCCGGCAGGAAACGCCTTCCGCGCAGTATGTGAGCAATGAGGATTTTTCCTTTGACGTGGCGCTGACCAAAGTGTGGCTGGAGGACGAAAGAAAAAATATTTACGGCACCCAGTACGATATTACCTTTGCCAACCATTCCGGCAGCGATCTGGAAAACTGGCGTATCCGTATGACGGCGCCGCCCGGCAGCCTGCTGGACAGCTATTGGAGCGGCGGGTTTACCTTCGTGGACGATGTGCTTTCCGTGCTGCCTCTGGACTACAACAGCACGATCATGGCGGGAAAGGACATTACCTTCGGCTTTATCATGATGACACAGATGGACAGTTTTCACTTTGCGGACTGTACCATAGAGTTTTACCGGGAAGTCAAGATCTGGCAGCTTCCGCTTTTCTGGGCAGGAATGGCTTATCTGGCGGCGGTGCTGCTGGCGGATCTCGTCACGTTTGTGACCTATATCCACCTGCGGAAATACAGACAGCGCCAGATCCAGGACAGGCGTATCATCAACGAGTCCCTGCAGACCTTTGCCCGCATCATCGATGCCAAAGACGAATACACAAAGGGGCATTCCCTGCGGGTATCTCTGTACGCCAGGGAGATCGCCAGACGGATGGGGCTGTCGGAAGAGGAGATCCTGAACGTCTATTACATTGCCCTGCTCCATGATATTGGCAAGATAGGCATTCCCGACAATATTCTGAACAAACCGGGGGCGCTGACGGGAGAGGAAAGGAACATCATCAATCAGCATGTGACCATCGGAGGCCGCATTTTAAAGGATTTTTCTTCCATCCCCAATATTGCGGACGGAGCGCTTTATCATCATGAACGATACGACGGCAAGGGATACGCATGCGGACTTTCCGCGGACGCGATCCCGCTGGTAGCCCGCATTATCTGCGTGGCGGATTCGTTCGATGCCATGAGCAGCGCGAGATGCTACAGAAAAGCCATGACCATGGACTACATAGAGAAGGAACTGACGGAAAACGCCGGGCTGCAGTTCGACCCGGATATCGTAAAATATATGCTGGAAATGATACGCGACGGCTTTGCTCCTGTCAGCGGCGTTACATAGCGGGAAAAGGATGAGAGAGGACATATGGAGCTGAAACGTCTTTTTACTACCGAAACGGTAAAAGGAACCAAACATTATCTGGATACCCAGAAAAAATATGAGTGGATCCGTACCGTCATTTATTTCGCCATTTCGCTTTCCCTGTTCGCGGCAGGTATCCTGACGGTGGGCACCCGCAACAACCTGCTGACCATCGTGGCTGTTTTAGGCTGTCTGCCCGCCAGCAAGAGTCTGGTGGAGGCCGTGATCTACAGCCGTTACGGCAGTTTGAAAAAGGAAGCGGAGGCCATAATAGAGGCAAATTCCCAGGGCCTTTACTGTCTGTATGACCTGGTCTTTACTTCCAGGGAAAAGACCTATCCGGTCCCTCATCTGACCATCTGCGGAAATACCGTAGCCGGCTATATGCCGGATCCCAGGCTGTCGGAAGCGGACTGCGTCAAACATCTGGAAAGCTGCCTGAAAATAGACAATTTTAAGGACGTCAGCATCAAACTGTTTCAGGATGCCGGAAAATACGCCGACAGGCTGAAGCAGCTGCAGGCGCTGGACCAGGATAGGGAATACAGCGAAAGGCTCGGCAGTACCTTCAAGAGTATTTCCCTGTAATAAGGCGGAGAATCACCATGCAGTCATTTCAGATCACGGCAGGGCAGGCCGGACAGCGACTGGACAAGTTCCTGCGCAGGATGCTGCCCAACGCCGGCAGCGGCTTTCTCTATAAAATGCTGAGAAAGAAAAATATCGTGCTGAACCACGGAAAAGCGGAAGGAAAGGAGATTCTGACAGTAGGCGATACTGTCGATTTCTTTTTTTCCGAAGATACCTTCCGTATGCTGTCCGGGGCGGATACCGCAGGAGATACGGCGGAATACCGGCATGCCTATCAGGCCGTCCGGGGCGTGGAAATTCTCTTTCAGGACGAAAACGTTCTGATCGTCAATAAACCTGCCGGTGTGCTGACACAGAAGGCGGACGAAAAACAGCCTTCTCTGAATGAGTGGATGATCGGGTATCTGCTGGATCAGGGGATCGTTACGGAAACCACGCTGAAGGAGTTTCATCCTTCCGTTTTAAACCGGCTGGACCGGAATACCAGCGGGCTGGTGCTGTGCGGGATCTCCCTGCCGGGGAGCCGGCTCTTCAGCGCTCTGATAAAAGACAGGCGGGTGCGGAAATATTACCTTACCATTGTAAAAGGCGTTGTACGCGAAGAGGCGGAGATAACAGGCTTTTTGAAAAAAGACGAAAAGAGCAATCAGGTGCGGATCTACAGGGAAGAAACCGGCGGCGCGTCCCGGATCCGGACGGTCTGCAGACCTCTGTGGGATAACGGGGAATGGACGCTTTTAGAGGCGGAACTGATCACCGGAAAACCCCATCAGATCAGAGCGCAGCTGGCTTTTGGCGGACATCCTGTTCTGGGGGATGCCAAGTACGGAAACAGCGCTTTTAACCAAAAGTACCGGGAGAAATTGGGGATCCGCCGACAGCTGCTCCATGCCTGCCGTCTGGAATTTCCGTCGCTGCCGGAGCTTCCGGCTCTTTCCGGGAAAAGCGTGTCCGCGCCTCTGCCGGCGGATATGAGGGAGGTTTTGCTCTATGGCCACATGGAAATCAAGAGGATTGAGAGGCTCCACTCTGGAGGAACTCATCAATAAAACCAACGAAAAATACAGAGAAAGCGGTCTGGCTCTGATCCAGAAGATCCCAACCCCCATCACGCCCATCAAAATGGACAAAGAGCACCATCAGATCACGCTGGCCTATTTTGAGCAGAAGAGTACGGTGGATTACATTGGCGCTGTCCAGGGGATCCCTGTCTGTTTTGACGCCAAGGAATGCGCTGTTGACACTTTTTCCCTGCAGAATATCCACGCGCATCAGGTGCAGTTTATGGAAGAATTTGAAAAGCAGGGCGGGATCGCGTTCTTTTTGATCTATTACACCGCCAGGGACCTGTTTTATTATCTGCCCTATGAAATGCTGCGGTATTTTTGGGACAGGGCCCATGAGGGCGGCCGCAAAAGCTTCCGCTATGAGGAACTGAATCCCGCTTATCTGCTGCCAAAACAAAGCGGCGTACTGGTTCCTTACCTGGAGATCATGAAAAGAGATCTGGAGGACAGAGGAGCATGACTTTTCCGCCGGATAGGCTTGACAAACGGCAGCCGATTCAGTATACTACTTATAATTTCATGTGCTAATTTGCTAATCAGATACCACGTTAAAGTGTTAAAGCAAAGTGGACTGCCGGCAAAACGATAAACGGAGATAGGAATGAATCAGATATTATTGCATACACCGGAAGGTGTCAGGGACATATACGGAAAAGAATATGCCAGAAAGCTTTTTGTGGAAGAAAGCCTTCGCGGCAAGTTGATCTCTTACGGCTATGAGGATATCCAGACGCCTACTTTTGAATATTTTGACGTGTTTTCCAAGGAGATCGGCACCACGCCTTCCAAAGATCTGTACAAATTCTTCGACAAAGAAGGAAATACCCTGGTCCTCAGGCCGGATTTCACGCCTTCCATAGCCAGGTGCGCCGCCAAATATTTTTGCGAGGAAACTTCCGTTGTCCGCTGCTGTTACAGGGGAAATACTTTCATCAACACCTCCAGTCTGCAGGGAAAGCTGAAGGAAGTCACCCAGATCGGGGGAGAACTGATCGGGGACGGCAGCGTGGAAGCGGACGCGGAAATGATCAATCTGGTCATAGAGTCCCTGCTGCATACCGGGCTGAAGGATTTCCAGGTCAGCATCGGCCAGGTGGAATATTTTAAGGGCATCTGTGAAGAGGCCGGACTGGACGGGGAAACGGAGCTGCGTCTTCGGGAGTTTATCTCCGCCAAGAACTACTGCGGCGCGGAAAATCTGCTGCAGGAGGCGGGCGTCCGGGAAGACTGCCGGGACAGGCTTCTGCATATCACCAATATGTTCGGCGATATAGACGTCATCCGTAGCGCCGCCAGGGCCACGGACAATGAACGCGCCCAAAACGCCGTAGCCAGGCTGGAAGCTCTCTATCAGGCTCTGTGTCTGTACGGGAATGAAAAGTATATCTCTTTTGATCTGGGCATGTTAAGTAAATACCGGTATTATACGGGAATCATTTTCAAGGCCTATACTTACGGCATTGGTGGCGCCATTGCCAAGGGCGGCCGCTACGATTCCCTGCTCTCACATTTTGGCAAGGATGCGCCGGCGGTAGGCTTTGTGGCCATAGTGGACGATATCTTAGAGGCGCTGTCCAGACAAAAAGCCAGGATCCCCCTGCCCGCGGAAAAGACGATCCTGACCTATACCGAGGCCGATTACGCCGAAGTGTTAAAACAGGCCCAGGCGTTAAGAAAAAGCGGCACGCCGGTGGAAATGCGCAGAAAGGAGTCACGGCCATGAATACGGATCAATACCTGACTTTCGCGCTTGGCAAAGGCAGACTGGCGGATAAGACGCTGCAGCTTTTGGAAAAGATAGGTGTTACCTGTGAGGAAATGAAAGACAAAGATTCCAGAAAACTGATCTTTGTCAATGAAGAATTAAAAATGCGGTTTTTTCTCTCCAAGGGTCCGGATGTTCCCACCTATGTGGAATACGGCGCCGCTGATATCGGAGTGGTGGGAGAGGATACCATTCTGGAAGAAAACCGCCGGGTTTATGAAGTCCTGGACCTTGGTTTCGGCAGGTGCCGTATGTGCGTCTGCGGCCCGGAAAGCGCCAGGGAACTTCTGCTCCATCATGAAAGGATCCGCGTAGCCAGCAAATATCCCAATATCGCCAAAGATTATTTTTATAACAGAAAGCACCAGACTGTGGATATCATCAAACTGAACGGTTCCGTAGAGCTGGGCCCGCTGGTGGAGCTTTCCGACGTTATCGTGGACATTGTGGAAACCGGTTCTACTTTGAAGGAAAACGGACTGCAGGTACTGGAAGAGATCTGTCCGCTTTCGGCACGGCTGATCGTCAATCAGGTCAGCATGCAGATGAAGCAGGAGCGCATCGGCAGGCTTCTGGCGGATCTCAGGACCGCGCTGGCCCGCAGCTGAGCGGCCGGGGAAAGGAAGATCATGAGAATCATTACACTGAATGAAGATACCAAAAAGAATCTTTTGAGCGATCTGCTGAAAAGGAGTCCTTCCCATTACGGCAGTTATGAAGCTGTTGTGGCGGAGATCGTAGAAAGGGTCAGGACAGAGGGAGATCAGGCGGTATTTGAGTATACCCGCAAGTTTGACCGGTTTGAACTGAACGAGGACAATATACAGGTGACCCGGGAAGAGATCCGGGAGGCGTACGCTTCCCTGGATCCGGCTCTGATCGAGGTATACAAAAGATCCGCGGCCAATATCCGTTCCTTTCATGAAAAACAGCTGCGCAACACCTGGCTGGACACCAGGCCGGACGGCAGTATCCTGGGCCAGAGGATCACGCCCATTGCCCGGGCAGGCGTCTATGTGCCGGGCGGTAAAGCCGCGTATCCCAGCAGCGTATTGATGAACATTATTCCGGCCAGGACCGCCGGAGTAAAGGAGATCATCATGACCACTCCCTGCGGCAGCGATGGGCGGGTCAATCCGGGCACTTTGGCGGCGGCCGATATCGCGGGAGCCGATAAGATCTACAAGATAGGCGGCGCGCAGGCTGTTGCCGCCATGGCCTTCGGGACGGCCTCCGTTCCCAGGGTGGATAAGATCACCGGACCGGGGAATATTTTTGTGGCTCTGGCGAAAAAGGCGGTATACGGCCATGTCAGCATTGATTCCGTAGCAGGCCCCAGCGAGATCCTGGTGCTGGCGGATGAAAGCGCCAATCCCCGTTACGTGGCGGCGGATCTGCTTTCCCAGGCCGAGCATGACGAGCTGGCCAGCGCGATCCTGATCACCACTTCTCCCAGGCTGGCAGAGCAGGTGTCCGCGGAGGCAGATGCTTTTCTGCAGACCCTTTCCAGAAAAGAGATCATCTCCAAGTCCCTGGAGAATTACGGGTATATCCTGGTGGCGGAAACCATGTCCGATGCCATAGACGCGGCCAATGAGATCGCTTCCGAGCATCTGGAGATTCTGACGAAGGATCCTTTTGAAGTGATGACGAAGATACAGAACGCGGGCGCCATTTTCTTGGGAGAATATTCTTCGGAGCCCCTAGGGGACTATTTCGCGGGCCCCAACCATATCCTGCCCACCAACGGCACGGCTAAATTTTTCTCTCCGCTCAGCGTGGATGATTTTATCAAAAAGACGAGCATTATTTCCTATTCCGCGGAAGCGCTTGAGAAAGTACATGAAGATATTGAAGCGTTCGCGGAAAGCGAAGGCCTGACCGCCCACGCCAATTCCATTAAAGTAAGATTTGAAAGGAGCTGAACCATGGCACGTCAAAGTGAGATACATCGTACCACCGGGGAAACGGATATCCGGTTGAAACTGAACCTGGACGGCAGCGGCATTGGAAAGATCAACACAGGTATCGGTTTTTTGGATCATATGCTGGAAGGCTTTTCCAGACACGGCTTTTTTGATCTGGAGTGTGTCGTGAAGGGTGATCTGGATGTGGACGGGCACCATACCGTGGAAGATACGGGCATTGTGCTGGGAAGCGCCATCAAGGAAGCCCTGGGAGAGAAAAAGGGGATCAAACGCTACGGTTCTTTTCTGCTGCCCATGGATGACGCTTTATGTTACTGTGTCATAGATCTGGGCGGACGCCCTTATTTTCAGTATGAATGTGAGTTTACCTGTGAAAGGCTGGGCGGGCTGGATACAGAGCTGATCCGGGAATTTTTCTACGCGGTGTCCTATACGGGAGCCATGAACCTGCATATGAAAATGCTTTCCGGAATCAATAACCACCATATGGCGGAAGCCATGTTCAAGGCCTTTGCCAAGGCCCTGGACCAGGCATCTTCCATGGAACCGAGAACAAAAGATGTTTTGAGTACCAAGGGTTCTCTGTAACGGGCCCGGAATGAGAGGAAACATGCATACCAAAAAATTTACGGCCAGTATTTATTTATATCACGCTCACGCGGTAAAGAGCCTGACGGATACCACGATCACGGATACCGATCCTTTGCGTCTGGCGCAGTACTACGCGGAAAACAATATTGACAGTCTGCTGATCTTCGATATGTCGGAAGGGGACGAAGGACATGACGAAGCGCTGGACATCATTCAGGATATCTGCGCATCGGTGGGAACGGAAGTTTACGGAGCCGGCAATATCCGCAGAATGGAAGACGTGAAAAAACTGCTGTACGCGGGCTGCAAAAAGGCCGTGCTGGATTATGAAAAGCCGGAAAATATAGCGCTGACGGAGGAAGTGTCTTTAAAGTTCGGAAAGGATAAGCTGCTGGCTTCCTATCATGATGACGCCGTCATTGCCGAACATAAGGAACTGGCTGAAAAATATCTTTCCGGACTGATCCTGATGAATGCCCACAAGATCAGAGAAACGGCCGCGATAACGGATCTTCCCATGCTGGTGCAGATACACAATCTGGCGCTCAACAAGCTGCTGGAAGTGTTTTCCCATGAAAATGTAGCGGGCATTACCGGCAATACCGTCAATGACAATGTAAAGGAAATTCCGAACCTAAAGGAAATCTGCAGGGAAAACGGTATCATGGTGGAATGCCTGGATGCCGCTTATCAATGGAGTGATTTTACCCTGTCCGGTGACGGGCTTCTCCCGGTAGTAGTACAGGACCATCTGACGCTGGAAGTGCTGATGGTAGCCTATATGAATGAAGAGGCTTACCTGGACACGCTGAAGACCGGTAAAATGCACTATTACAGCAGAAGCCGGAAGGCACAGTGGCTGAAAGGGGAAACCAGCGGACATTTCCAGTACGTAAAATCCCTGTACGCGGACTGCGACAAGGATACGCTGCTGGCCAGGGTATCCCAGGTGGGCGCCGCCTGCCATACGGGAGCGAGATCCTGCTTTTTCAACGAGGTAGTAAAAAAAGAAGGGCAGGAGGGCGGAACCAATCCGCTGAAGGTCTTTGAGGAAGTGTTCGGCGTGATCAAGGACCGCCGGCTGCATCCCAAAGAAGGTTCCTATACCAACTACCTGTTTGATAAAGGACTTGATAAGATCTTGAAAAAACTGGGAGAAGAAGCTACGGAGATCGTGATCGCGGCCAAGAATCCCAATCCCCATGAGGTAAAATATGAAATAGCGGATTTTCTGTATCATATGATGGTCCTGATGGCGGAAAAGGAGATCGGCTGGGAAGAAATCACGGAAGAGCTGGCCAGGCGCTAAAGCATATCCCAAACACCTTTTTCATACTATAAAGTAAGAAGTATGGCGAGGAGTTTACATAAAATAATTATGTATACTTCTTGCCCTTTTTATGAAGGGAAAGGCGTATGAGTGATGTTTCCATTGAGAAAAAACTGGAACTGATCCGCAGCATCAGAGAAGCGGACAGCAGAAACCGCAGCAGTTTAAAACAACAGCAGTCCATTCTGTACGGCGGGAAGAGAGGATATTCTTATGACAATTATGTCATAAACGCCGGGGAGGATACGACGGATCCGGCGGCAGCCCGCAAGCAAAAGAAATTTTCTACGCTCGGGCTGCGCTGCCTGCTTGCCGTCCTGCTGTTTTCCGGCTATGTGATACTGGATTATACAGACGCGGAATGGTTTTTTGTCAACTCCTCCAAAGCATTTTCTTACATAGAGGAAAATTACTCTTCAAATGGATTTGCTTTTATCAGAGAAATCACGTATACTTTAAATGGTTTTATGAATACGGAAAACAGGAAATGAGAACATGATGAGTAAACTTGCGCTGCCGGATGACATTCTCTTAAAGGTGGAAAAGCCCGCCCGCTATATCGGCGGAGAAGTCAACGCGGTAATCAAAAACAAGGCCGAGGTGGATGTGCGGATCGCCTTCTGCTTTCCCGATGTATATGAGATCGGCATGTCCCATCTTGGGATGCAGATCCTGTATGATATGTTCAACCGCATGGACGGCGTGTGGTGTGAAAGAGTATATTCCCCGTGGGTGGATCTGGACGCTTTAATGCGTAAAGAAAAGATCCCTCTTTTCGCGCTGGAATCCCAGGATAACATTCTGGATTTTGATCTTCTCGCCATTACCATCCAGTATGAAATGTGTTATACCAATATTCTGCAGATACTGGATCTGTCCGGCATCCCTTTTTTCGCGAAAGAGCGCGGGGAAGACATGCCCATCGTCATCGGAGGCGGCCCGTGCACCTATAATCCGGAGCCCGTGGCGGAATTTTTTGATCTCTTTTATATCGGAGAGGGAGAAACCCGTTACGGAGAGCTGATCGCCCTTTACCGCCGGTGCAGGGAAGAGCATACGGGCAGGAAGGAATTTCTGAGGAGGGCAGCGGGGATCCCGGGTATCTACGTCCCTTCGTTCTATCAGACTTCCTATGGAGAAGACGGTACCATTTCCGCCTTTACTCCCGTGGAAGAGGGGATCCCGGCCACCGTATTAAAGGAAGTGGAAATGGATCTTTCGGACGCGCCCTATCCTCTGAAGCCCCTGGTACCCTTTATGCGGGTGACGCAGGACCGGGTAGTCCTGGAGATCATGCGTGGATGTATGCGGGGCTGCCGGTTCTGTCAGGCGGGCCAGATCTACCGCCCGGTGCGGGAACGGGACGCGGACGTCCTGAAGCAGTACGCGCTGGAAGCCCTGAAAAATACCGGCCAGGAAGAGATCTCCCTGAGTTCCCTCAGTTCCAGCGATCATACCGCTCTGCCCGAACTGCTCAATTTTCTGATAGAAGACTGCAGAAAAAAGCACGTGAACATTTCCCTGCCTTCTCTGCGGATCGACGCTTTTTCCCTGGATGTGATGAGCAAGGTGCAGGACGTAAAGAAGACAAGCCTGACCTTTGCGCCCGAAGCCGGCAGCCAGCGGCTGCGTGACGTCATTAACAAGGGCCTGACGGAAGAAGATATCCTCCATGGGGCTTCCCTGGCTTTCCTGGGAGGCTGGACAAGGGTCAAACTGTATTTCATGCTGGGGCTTCCCACGGAAACGGAAGAGGATATCCGGGGGATAGCGGAGCTTTCCAATAAAATAGCCGCGGCGTTCTATGAACTGGTCCCCAAAGAAAAAAGAACCAACGGCAGGGTACAGATCGTGGCCAGCACTTCCTTTTTTGTCCCGAAACCTTTTACGCCTTTTCAGTGGGCTTCCCAGTGCACAAAGGAAGAATTTCTGGACAAGGCCTATGCCACAAAACGGGCCATCCAGGCGCAGCTGAATCAAAAAAGCATCAAGTACAACTGGCATGAAGCGGATACGTCCGTACTGGAGGGCGTTCTGGCAAGGGGTGACAGGAGAATAGCGGAAGTATTGTTGAAGGTTTATAAAAAGGGCGCGGTCTATGACGCGTGGAGCGAATATTTTGACAATGAAAAATGGATGGAAGCCTTTGCGGAGTGCGGGATAGATCCTGCTTTTTATACCTCCAGAGAACGCGGCACGGAGGAGATCCTTCCGTGGGACTTTATTGACTGCGGCGTTTCCAAAGCTTTTCTGAAAAGAGAGTGGGAGAAGGCGCTCAGAGGCGAAACCACCAGCAACTGCAGAAAGGAATGCCAGGGATGCGGAGCCGCTCGCTTCGGCGGCGGCATCTGTTATGAAAAACGTGATGAAGATTCGGATTAAATTTCGCAAATACGGCAATTTAAAATTTATCGGACACCTGGACGTACAGCGTTATTTTCAGAAAACGGTACGCCGGGCCGGCATCGACGTGGCGTATACCACAGGATTTTCCCCCCATCAGATCATGTCTTTCGCGGCTCCGCTGGGACTCGGTCAGGAAAGCAACGGAGAATATCTGGATCTGGAAGTCAACAGCTTCGCGGGCAGCGCCGAAACGGCGGATGCCCTGAACAAATGCGGTGTGGAAGGGATCGAGGTCCTTTCCGTCAGCGTTCTGCCGCCGGGCGCGAAAAATGCCATGGCCAGTGTGGCCGCGGCCTCGTATACGGTGCGTTTTCGGGAAGGCAGGGAGCCGGATTTTGACTGGCGGCGGCATCTGGAGGAATGTGGGTCCTTAAAGGACGGGATCTACGAGCTGCGTCTGGAGAAAAACGCCCTGTACATGCTCCTGAAAACAGGCAGCGCCGGAAATCTGAAGCCTTCCGCCGTAATGGAAGCCTATCTGGCAGCCCACGGCGAAACATTAAAAGAAAACGCCCTTTTGATCACCCGGGAAGAAACCTATCTGGATCTGGGTACCGGGGAAAACAGGCAGCTGGCTCCGCTGGATGCGGTCGGAAAGATCTGCGGCGCGTTATCAAATCAGGATGGAGAAATTGGATCATGAAAAGTTCCGGAAATGAAGGCAAATTACTGTATTTGCGATACAAACAGAATCTTCTGGGTCTGCTGATCAGAAACGGCAGGCTTCTGAGCGCTGACGTATACAGCGATACGTCTTTTTCCCTGACCGGCAATATCTATATCGGGAAAGTGCTGCATGTCACCAGAAATATCCAGGCAGCCTTTGTGGAGATCATGAAGGGGCAGCCGGCCTTTCTTTCCTTTCAGGAAATCCGCAATCCCCTGCTTTTGAACCGGCCTTATGACGGCAGCCTGAAGGAAGGCGATGAGATCGTGGTGCAGGTGGCGAGGGACGGCCTCAAGGGCAAGCATCCGGCTCTGACCACCAGCCTTTCTCTGCCCGGAAAATATCTTGTCATTTCCAGGAACAACACCCGACTGGGCATATCCGTGAAGCTCTCCGAAGAAAAACGGAAGGAACTGACGGAATTTCTCTCGGCGGCGGGGCTGTGCACGCCAGCGAGGGAGTGCGTGCAGACGGATGTGGAACATTTAGGACAATACGGGTTCATCGTTCGTACCAACGCCGGCAATCTGGAGGATCTTACGCCTCTGCTGGCGGAATGGGAGGAGTTAAAGCAAAGACTGAGCGGCATCTGTAAGGATGCGCCTTACCGCACCTGTTATTCCTGCCTCTATCAGAAGAGAGAGCCGTTCATAGAAGGTCTGAAGAATTATAATACGGAAGAATATCAGGAGGTGGTAACGGACTGTCCCGATATCTATCAGCTCCTTCTGCAGGAAAAGCAATTTGAACATACAAAAATACGGCTGTATACGGATGAATATCCTCTGGCCAAGCTCTACAGCGTCGGCACGCTGCTGCATAAGGCGCAGGAAAGCCATGTGCACCTTAAGAGCGGCGCCTATCTGATCATTGAACCGACGGAAGCGCTGACCGCTATAGATGTCAATACCGGAAAATATGAGGCCGGAAAGAGCAGTGAGGACACTTTTTTCCGCATCAACCGGGAAGCCGCGGAAGAGATCGCGGTCCAGATCAGACTGCGCAACCTTTCCGGCATGATCCTGGTGGATTTTATCAATATGAAAAAGGAAGCGCACCGACAGGAACTGCTGGAATATTTAAGAGAACTTACCTCCAGGGATTCCATTCATACGGATGTGGTAGACATGACGCCCCTGGGACTGGTGGAGATCACCAGAAAAAGAGTCAACAAGCCCCTCCGGGAACTTCTTGCCCGGACCGCGGCGGATGAAAGCGAGGATTCATGAAATTTCTCAGTTTCAAAAAGGTCTGGAACGGCCGATATCTGAAGCATTATGAACTGACCTATCTAAACAGGGCAGGCGTTGAAAAACACTATGAAATGGTCAGCCACGCGGAACTGACAGCCCCTTCGGATCTGGGAAAAAAGACCAGCGGCATTTCCATTGCCGCTACCTGCGGAGAAAAAATGCTCTTGCTAAAGGAATTCCGCATGGCGGTGGGAAAAAGTATCTACAATCTCTGCGCGGGCATGCTGGAAGACGGTGAGAGTGTGGAGGACTGTATCCGCAGGGAACTCTACGAGGAAACCGGTCTTACTTTGAAAAAGATCAAAACCATACTGCCTCCCGCGTTTGCCGCCGTATCCATTTCGGATATTAAGAACCAGCTGGCGCTGGTGGAAGTGGAAGGCAGTTTTAGCGACCACTCCTCGGCCAATGAGGAAATACGTCCGGCGCTCTATACCAGGGAAGAGGTAGCCGCGCTGCTGGAACGGGAAGAATTCAGTTCCCGCGCCCAGCTGGCCGCTTATTTCTTTTCTGAGGGCAAAATCTGATATATCTGATATCTTTTATTATATTTTGTGAATGTACTTGACAGACTGGTCTATTGATGATAGATTGTAGTTACAGCCAATCTATTGTCAATAGACCTATTTTGATTTCAGAAAGGAGAACAAGAGCGGAATGAAGAAAACAGAAAAATATTATCTGGCGGAGGTGGAAACAAAATTTGCGGATATTATCTGGAAGCATGAACCTATTTTTTCCCCCCAGTTAGTAAAGCTGTGCGAGCAGGAGCTGAATTGGAAAAAATCCACCACCTATACCGTATTGAAAAAGCTCTGCGACAGAGGTATTTTCCAAAATAAAAATACTGTCGTTACATCCCTTCTTTCCAAGGAGGAATTTCTGGCGGCCCAGAGCAGGCAATACGTGGAAGACAGTTTCTCTGGCTCACTGCCTTTGTTTTTGACCGCTTTTTTTGACGGCAGAAAGCTGAGCGCAGGAGAAGCGGAAGAACTGAAAGCCTATATTGATTCCTATACGGAACCGGAACATAAGAAGAAGTAGAAGGAAGGAGGAGAACCTATGACCTTGCTGATGTCCCTTTTTGGGGATATTCTGGAAAAAAGCATATACGGTGCCTGCTGTATCTGTCTTATTTTTCTGTTTCGCCTGCTGTTGAAGGGCTTTCCTAAGAAATTTTCTTACTGCCTTTGGGCAGCGGCGGGAATCAGGCTTTTGTTTTCCTTTTCTTTTCCGGGAATATTCAGCCTGCTCCCAATAAGACTGGAAAGCATACAAAATACGAGGATCTGGGAGAATACCGTTTTGTATACCCAGCCTGTTCCGGAGGGCGTAACTGCCATGCGGGAGGGCGCAGTGTTCGCCGGTAACAACGCTGCGGCACCCGTAACCGGAACAACCGTTTCCCTGATGGAACTGGCCGGCTGCATCTGGCTTCTCGGCCTGATACTCCTGATCTGCTATGGTGTTTTTTCCTATGGCTTCTTTGTAAAAAACTTAAAGGAGGATAAGCTGCAAAAGTCTTCTTACGACGGATACCTCCGCATCTATGAGTCGGACAGGCTTTCCCAGGCATTTACACTTGGATGGATCCGGCCCTGTATCTATCTGCCGGCCCATTTGCCCAGGGAATGCGGAAATCTGATCGTCCTGCATGAACTGGCACATATACGCAGACGGGATTTCCTCTGGAAATCGGCAGCATACCTGATCCTCTGTCTGCACTGGTTCAATCCCCTTGTATGGGCAGGATTTTTCTGCTTCTGCCGGGATATGGAAATGTCCTGCGACGAGTACGTTCTGAGCCATATGGAGGGAAACAGTCTGGCCTGTAAGAAAACCTATTCACAGGCCCTGCTTTCCATGGCACAGAAAAAGCCTCAGAACCTTTCCCCTCTGTTTTTTAAGGGAGGCAGCGCCAAAGAAAGAATACACAATATCCTTTCCTATCGCAAAAGGGCCCTCCTGCTTGGCAGCATACTGCCGGCTCTGGTCCTGGTTCTGGCTGTTTGTTTCCTGTTGTCCACTCCAAACGGTAAAGACACCCCAAAAAGCAGCAACGCAGAGCCGGCCACAGTGCAGCATACTCCGGACATAGAACAGCATAGCGATTATACGCCGGTGGGTGATTCCGTATCAAACGGGCCTGAAGCGGCTGCCCAGCTGGCCGCCCAGACAGACGCCTTGAAAAAAGAATGGGAAGTTACGTGCGCGCGGAATTCATCCTGGCTGGAAACTACCTTTACTGACGCCTCTTCCTATCATATAACCGATCCTGTATCTTCGGAACATATTGTGATATACAGCGGAAATCCGGAAGAACTGTCGGGGCTGGATATAGAGGAGGACGGATTGGAGGAACAGATCTACAGTCAGGAGGATTCCATTACCATTTCCTTCGGCAGCGGAGAGCGCCTGGTGCTCAAAGGAACGGATGACTGTCCCATCAGTGGTTTTCTTTCCATGACCCTGGCCTGCGGAGATCTGAACGGGGACGGAGAAAAAGAGCTGGCCGCCCTGGCGGATTTGGGCTATAACGGCGGGGACGGCGGGTATGGACTGCTCCTTTATACCCATACTTCCCAGGGCTGGATTCCCCTTTCCATGCCGGATTCCTACAGCTTTTCGGAGGGCTTTCCCATGGAATTTTTATGGGACGGCAGCAAGATGTATCTGACCAAAGACGGCAGTACCGACAGCGGCCTGGGAAGCTTTTCTCAGGAGGAAATGCTGCTTATCAATTCCATCCATGGTATTCCGGAAGAGGAAACCCTGGATACGCTCAATGCCCGGCAGGGAAACGAGAGCGCCTTAGGAAGAGTGGATGCCCTGAGCGGACTCAGCTTTTATTATGACGCCGGTTCTCCCGTTATGATAACCAAACAGTATGTAGCCGGCCTTTTGGGACATTCTGACCGTTTCGGCTATCTGATCTGCGAGTGGCGGCTTTCACCGGAAAATACCTGGACTATAGAAGCCTCTTTTCTGGTAGTATAATACTTTTTGTCATATTTTCCAATTTTTAGTTTACATTGTAGACTGTACGTGCTATACTAAGTCTACAATGTAAACCGTTTTTGATATTTTCATAAAACGCGTGATGACACGCCGGCTCGTGTTTAAGCGCTTTGGAGGGGAGAAGTCTATGCGACTGTATGAATGGATTGGCAGTTCCTGTGTTTTGATCTTGATCGTATTGGTGATCCGGCAGCTTTTTAAGAATATCCTGTCAGCCAGGGTACGGTACGCCATCTGGCTTTTGGTAATGCTCCGGCTTTTCATTCCGTTTTCTCTTTTTGACACGCCGTTCAGCCTTTTGCGGTTTTTCTCTGTCAGAGAAAGGGCATGGATCACCGAAGAGCTTGTCACCCAGATACCTCAACCATCCCATGAGAATGTCAACGCAGCGCCTGCGCCCTCTGTTTTTACAGGGCAGACAGAGCAGTGGCAGGCACAGGAGCAGCAGCCTGAAACCGGCACAGACCTTTCTTATGAAACTCTTTTTTTGCGGGCAGAGAGGATGGGGAGGATCGTCCGGAACGCCGGTATCATCATCTGGGGCGCCGGTATGGTGATCCTCTGTTGTATTGTGTCAGGTTCCAATCTGCATTTTTATCGTAAGCTGAAAAAATCCCGTGTGCCTGCGAAAGAACTGCAGACAGGGAAGCTGCCGGTGTATTTTACTGATGTTGTACCGGCTCCCTGTATGTTCGGGCTCTTTCATCCGTCCATATACCTGAGAAGAGAAGACGTCCAAAATACCGAAAATCTTCCTTATATTTTAAAACACGAGTACACCCACTATCTGCACAAAGACCATATCTGGGCTTTTTTCAGAAGCCTGTGTCTGATCCTGCACTGGTACAATCCCCTTGTCTGGGCAGCGGTACACTTCAGCAGGCAGGATGCCGAACTGGCCTGCGACGAAAGCGTGATCTGTTCCTTTGACGCGGCAAAGAGGGAAGCGTACGGGAGAGTGCTGATCCTGCTTTCCGCAGGCAGAAATACGCATATGCTGTTTCCATACATTGCCGGCCTGCACACTGCACGCAGCGGTAAAAGGCAGTTAAAAGAACGGATCCGCCGTATCTCAAAAAGGCCCGGAGGACT
Organism: uncultured Lachnospiraceae bacterium; assembly: GCA_947632555.1. Classification (GTDB taxonomy): domain Bacteria; phylum Bacillota; class Clostridia; order Lachnospirales; family Lachnospiraceae; genus Acetatifactor. The sequence continues at coordinate 6,899 of CANRPU010000012.1, read as the reverse complement.
TTTCTTTTCCGGTATCCTGGCTGCCGTTTTATGTACGGGCGCGTTTTTGTTTACCTTTACCGGCTGCGGGGAGAAGGACGCTTCCCAGCCTTTTCCTTCCCCGGCGCGGGATAAAACGGAAGATTCTTATGTAGTCAGGGAAACAGAAGAGGAAAAGGAGCCTGTGGAAATAGAGTTTTGGCTGGGTGAGGATACTCTTTTTATCAACGATCAACTGGCGGATATGAACGGGGACGGCGTTTTGGACATCCTGCGGATCAGCAGCGTGGACGCGAACGCGGAGGAACTGTCAGAACCGCTAGACCAGGCGTTAAGAAGGGCAGTGGAAGAGAATCAGTGGGGTTATTACCAGATCACGCTCTATGACGGCGCCAGGGCCGCGGATATGGAAAATTTCCAGATCGGCAGTCCGCTGCGGGAAGAAGCGGTCATCGAATCTTTTGATCTGGCCCAGGCCCATATGGGAAACGCCCAGTACAGTCTGCTGCGTCTTCATACGCCGGACAGTCTGGAACTGGGTCAGGATTTTTCCGGGTTGGATAACGTTTGGTCCTTACCGTTCTCCCAGGATGATACAACAAGAGGGTTTCTCGTATACAACAGCCCGTATTTTGGCCAGGGTTACGGTGATTTTTCCTATGAGGTTTTTACTTATACGGAAGACTGGCAGAAAATTAACGCCGCCTCCGGAGAACTGACATTCCAGGATAGTCTGTCTGAAGACGATATAGTGGAGTACACCATGGAACTGAAGACTTATCTGGACGGAGCCGTTCTGCTCCTGGACACCAGTCAGTGCTGTTTCTTTGAAAACGGGCCGGTTTCTTTCACCACCTGTCTGGAAGACACCGATCAAGTACCGAATGCTTTCGCCATCTGGTACTGGACCGCGCAGCTGCGCAGTATTGATTCCGAGGAAACCCTGCGGGCTGCCGCCACGGATATTGTTAATACTTTCACAAATAACTGAAAGGGGAAAGAATATGTCTGAAATGAATTTAACCAACGCGGAATGGAATGTAATGGACTGTCTTTGGGAAAAATCGCCTCAGTCCGGCAGGGAAATCGTCGATACGCTGCAAAAACGCGTCGGCTGGTCCAAAAGCACGACCTTGACCATGCTGAAACGCATGAGCGATAAAAAGCTGGTCCGTTTTGAGGAAACAGGAAAACTGCGCATGTACAGCCCCTGTATAGACAGGGATGACGCGGTCGGAAAAGAAACGGAAAACTTTCTGAACCGTGTGTACAAAGGCAGCGTCAGCCTCATGGTCAGCGCCATGACACAGAAACAGACGCTTTCGGAACAGGAAATTGAGGAACTTTACGCGATCCTTGAACAGACCAGGGCTCAAAAAGAGGAGCAGCGCACATCGAAGAAACTATGCGCAAAATGCAGATTTTACGAATAGATAGTGTGGAAAATTGAAAACTCCGGGAGTTTGCGTTCTATGAAGAACGTGTTTATAAAATTTATAAAAAAGTGCATCCTGAATTTTTGTCCTGATCTGGGTTTGCTTCGCCTTGCCGTATATCCTTGATGATAACTCCCTAGCGTCTAGGGTGGCGCAAAGCACTTAGCGAAGTTTTTTTGAGTTTAGTGCTTGCGTCGGGTACGGCTTTGGCAGTGCGTAGTATTTAAATCTTATTGCGACTTACTCCACTCGCTTTGGTACTCTAGTAAACAAAGCTGTCCGTCTTGGGGTTGCGGTTCGGCACTGTGGCATTTAAGTGGCCGTGTAATGTCTGTGCCAGGAGCAACCCCGTTAATAGGTGCGTAGCACCGTTTCACTTCTTTCTAATTTTCCTTGCTCAAAAAATTTATTGTTTCAATAATATATGCTTTTTGTTTTTCAGATAAAGTAAAATATTTAAGTAAAGCGTTTGAAAGGTTTACATCGTTTCTGATTTTTCTAATAAGTTTTGCGTATTCTGTGCCAAAATTTTCTTCGACTGTAGGCACTTTCCCAGTCATTAGATAATCGACACTTATGCCGAAGTAGTTGGCTATCTTCTGTAGATTTTCAGAGTTTGGTTTGCTTTTATCTAATTTACTAATATATCCTTTTCCAAATCCGCACGCAATCTCTAATTTATTCAGAGAAGTGCCATTCTCAATACATAATTCCTTAATTCTTTCTCTTAATGTCATGTTATTTTATTCCTTTCAGTTCTGAAAAAAACGCAAAAACAACTATTTACATTCTGAAAATATCGCTTATAATGTATTATAGGTTCTGAAATAATCGCAATAAAATAGCGACATCAAAAAAATGTCTGAAGGTTATTTTTTAGTTTTTATACAAAGCTATTATTTCAAAAAACCTATCAAAAGTCAAGAAAACGGAGGAAAAGAGAATGAAGATTGTAGGAAAGAGAATGGTTGACTATGTAAGCAAGAAAACGAAGAGCCCCGTCAAGGGAATAGCCCTTCAGTGCACCTTTTCGCAGAACGACGTGGAGGGACTGGCTGTACAGGAAATATTTGTCAATGCCCTTTCTGATATGTACAAACAGGTTGCCGCTGCGCCGCTGGGTTCGGAGATTAACGTCTACTATAACAGGTGGGGCAGCCCCGAAACAATCACTATCGTAAAGTAGGCTGTTTCTTTAATCTATGAAAGGAGGTATTGATATGGACGCTTCTGTATTGGACGCCGGAACGATTAGCACGATCGTAGACGGTGCCAAGAGTGTTCTTGGCATTATGACCACCCCGCCCCTGGGCGTATTCATCACTATTGGCGTGGTCGGTTCCATCGTTGGATTGGTTGCTGGTATCGTCCGTACTGTCAAGAACCGTTAAGGAAAAGGGCGGAGATAACTCTCCGCTCTTTTTATACTCAAAAATTCAGATTGGAGGTAATTATGAAATACGTAAATAAAGTGATATTAATGGTCGCAGTCATGTTGATTCTGTTTAGCCATGCGTCTTTGTATCCAAAGGCGGATAAAGATGATGACGGCCAAAAAAAGCTATATGAATATACAGTCAATGGCATTGATTCTCCTCCTTCTGGAGATCTTGCTCCTTATTCTATTACGTTTTCGTCAGAAAAGCCGTTTCGTGTTTTTATATTCCACGCTATAACTCCGGGATCGCAGTTTTTAATATATGTCGTTCCTGATGATTATTTTGATTATGCGCCGATTACATACGCTCGGACGTATGACGGCAATCCACTTCCTGCAGAAACGGTCGATCACTTAGCTAATGACCATTCCTTTTTTTGTTATGGGTTTGTTCGTGGTGAAAATGCGTCCATTGATAAACCGTATCAGTATTTTACTAATATGTCTGAAATCAACCAGATATTAAATGATTATTATAATGGCAATAAAGACGCCTACCAGCCGGATACCAATCTCCCACCCGTAGACTTGGAAAAGGACGGGACTTTCTCGGAGGATATTCCGGTTCCACATTTGACTTTTAATGAGGATAATGCGGATTTTGTTATCGACAATGCGTCTGACGCTTATTTTGTGCAGATCATTGGTCGCTGGTGGAGTGTAGATGACGTGGAGCTTTATAAGGACGGGCTTGATTGGTACATCAATTACAATACTGATCTGGTTGGTGATTTAACCGACTGGGTATCTCCGAATGATAAGCGCTCATCTGAGGGCAGATATAATCTGTATACGATTGGTGATGAGAGTAAAGTCCGTTTTCTCTCTGAACATCCTCTTGCTGAGCGGACTATATCGGGTGGCACTGATTTGTTAGGAAATTTTGTTTCCGGATATAATCGTGAACTTGCGGCGGTAAAGATCATGCTGGAAAATCCCGGTTCTCCGTATTTTACGCCGGAAATCTATGTTCGCTTTTTTTATATTGATAGTGACGGCGCAATCCATTATGGCCGCTGGTGTCACTGGTATAAAGAGTTAGCGGATTATGATGTCAAAAAGGGGACTTACTTAGATTTTACTCATCAGTCGGCTAACGGCCTTACCCCAGATCAGTTTGATTCCCTGCAACATTTAGATCATAGCCTTACCATGGATACGGACGCTGAATTAGAGAATAATTCCTATAATAATCATGCGTCCGGTAAATCTGATCTTGAATTGGCGCTTGACGGAACTGTAGATAATTCTTTGAGTAATTTTATAACCATGCTGGAGGGTATGTCCTCTTCCGTCAATCGTGTGATTCCAATGGTAACCACTTTTTTCAGTTGGCTGCCTGGTTGGGTGTCCGGAGCTATAGGCGCTGCTATCGTGGTGATCGTGATTCTGCGAATATTAGGGAGGTAATGATATGGCTAATGTAATTGGAGGTTTGATTCAGATATTACAGATTCGGTTTGACCTTTTAGGTTTTACCATGTCGTTTCAGGATATTATTCTGACGCTTTTACTCGGAAGTATCCTTGTGGCGTTAATTGGAGGGTTGTTTAAATGAATGATGTAAGTGGAAATGACTTATCCGTATCTGGCGGCAATCCGGTTTCGGAAACACAGCCGGATTATAATACACAAACAAACGTGGATATTTCTGGCGGAAACTCTTTTTTTGAAAGTGCACAATCAAGCGGAAATGAAGAGTATTCCACAACACAGGAAGTCCCGGTCACGGATACGGCTATAATCGTGGCACTCGAAAACATTAACAATACCGCTACTACTCTTCTCTTCCTCGTGCTCTTTGTCTGGATAGAGGGAAAAGTCCATAGCGGTGTAAGGAGGTTGAGCGAAAAATGGAAGAAATAATTCAATTCATAACAGGTGGTTCCGATTCTTTTACACCCAGCGTTATGGTCGGTCTGATTGTGTTCTGCATTATATTTGACGGCCTGTGCAACATGGTAGCCGCTATTTTAGGAGGGCTAAAGAGATGATACTATTGTTTTTCATGGGCGCTTTCATCTTTCTCATGTGGCTGTCCGTATGTGTCCGGCTGGCCGTTCTGCACCCGCTCTCTACTATCGGATACGCTTTCAAGGATTGCTGGAACTATTTCAAGCACAGGGATTTTGACCGATACGACGGTGGCATGTTAAATTGCTATTCTGCCCACTTTGGCGGCGGCAAAACTCTCTCTGTTACTCATTACGTCCGGATCCTGTTCCGGCGCTATAACAATAAAAAAGTCTGGGACAGAGGGCGCAAAAAATTCGTTCTGCAAAAGGTTCATGTGATTTCAAATGTGCACCTAAACGGTGTCCCTTACGAGGAGCTCTGCTCTCTTAGCCAGATCGTATGTTGCGCATGGAAAAACAAAGAGATTGACGATAAGCAGGATACCCGCACCGTGGTAATAGTCCTTTTGGACGAAGCTAGCAGTCAATTAAATTCTAGGGAATTTAAGACTAATATCAACGCCGACTTCCTAAATACACTCATTACGTCACGCCATTTTAACATGAGTCTGTACTATACTAGCCAGAAGTTTAAGCTGGTGGACGCTCTTCTCCGGTCTGTTACGCAGAGGGTTATTAACTGCCATAAGGTGTGGCGCTTCATGGTGAACTGCTATTATGACGCTGACGAAATGGAGTACGCTTTAAATCCCACGTTGGTTAAACCGCTTCGCCGTACGGGCTTCTTTATCTCTGACAAGGACTATAACGCTTATGATACCCTTGCTACGGTGGATAGGCTGAAAAAAGCTGTTGACAGTGGGGACATGATGTCCGAGTCTGAAATCTTGGCTATGCGTGGGGCTATCAATCCGGACGTGGATATGGTATCTCCCAGCCGCAAACTTAAACGCCAGCGCAAGAAAATGCGCTAGGTGGGAGGGGTGGCGAGCGGAGCGCACCCCTCCCAGCGGCTAGGGGGAGCACTACGACTCTCCCCCTAGTGTTCATTGTTCATTGTTCATAATGGAGGTTGATATATGAGTAATAGTAAATGCGGTCGAGGCCGTACACGTAATTTTGCAACAGTGATATATCCAGAAAGCGCCCCTTCTGATTGGAAATCCATACTTTCAGAACAATGCATTCCCTGTTTTGTATCTCCCCTGCATGATATGGATGTAAACCCAGACGGAGAGCCTAAAAAACCTCATTTTCATGTAATGCTTATGTTTGACGGTGTAAAGTCTATAGATCAAGTAAAACCTATCTTCGACTTGATTGGCGGGGTTGGCTGTGAAAAAGTGGTATCTACTAGGGGGTACGCTAGGTATCTTTGTCATTTGGATAATCCCGAAAAATATCAATACAACACGGAGGACGTTATTGCTTATGGTGGTGCCGATTATATCACGACTATTGGATTGACTACAGATAAGTATAAAGCCATTGGAGAAATGATTGATTACTGTGCCGAAAATAACATCTACAGTTATAGCAGGCTTCTGGAATGGTGCCGGATTAACCGCTTTGACTGGTTCCGTGTTCTTTGTGACAGTGGCACTTTCGTTATCAAGGAATATCTGAAAAGCAAAACTTGGGAAACAAAAGGAGGGCAATCATGAAAACAGTAAAATGGGTATTGCTATCTCTCAACCCTGTGGGATATGTTCACGTAGTTGTCAGGCAGCACACAAAAACAGGCATTGACTATCTGGGCGGCGGTCTGGCGTCGGATATAGTAGATAGATTCGGGGACAGGCTTGTGGAGTGCTCTAACGTAGTGGATAACATTCTGTGTCTATATGTAAAATAACATCTATTCGTAAAATCCTTGTATTTGCAACCAAAAACAAGTGTTTACTCGCAAAACAAGAGATTTTACGAATAGATAGTGCTCAAAAATATGGATTTCGATATCGTGTGCCCGGATTTTGTGTGTTCTTTCAATGATAATGATGAGTGTGTGTTTCTCAACGGGACTTGCGATATGATGGCACAAGTCCCGTTTAAAGAGCGTGTGAATAAAAGTCTGTAAATACTGATCTTCTATGATAATGGTTGGGCTGAAGGCTCCCTGATGAGCTTCCA
>CANRPU010000011.1 GCA_947632555.1 uncultured Lachnospiraceae bacterium | reverse complement strand
TATGAAACACTGTATTTATGATACCACATTTTTCCATTAAAGAAAAGCTATATTTCAACTAACTTTGGAAAGATTCAAAAAGTCCTTGACAAATTGCAACAGGGAAAACAGCAGCATCACGGAAACGGCAATTCCCGCAATACATATGGCGGTATTCTTTTTCTCTCTTTTTATGTAGCGAAACGCCAGTTTCAGCATGGTCTGCCTCCTTGCGCAAAAAGACTAAATATCAACATTGAAGCAAAAATATCCCTACTATAATCATTATACTCCCTGTTTCTTACATTTTTCTTTCATAGAAAAATTTTTCTTTCCCTCACTTCTGTCTAACAGTTTTATTCTACTATTATTATAGATTTTCCACACCATTTATTTAATCTTAATTTCACCAGATATTATGTCTGGTATATTTTTAGATGTAATTGTGTAAGGAATTGACATAAAGGGCTCTTTAACAAATATTACTGCAGGAAACGCTATTGTGGTATTGTGCTTAATATAATCAATTTTGAGTTTTAAAATGTATGCGTCACCCTCATCAAAGTAAGAATAGCAGAAAACCTCGGCAAGTTCACTTTCAAAATCGTCACTGTAATCCGGGTATTCTGGAAAAATAGGAGGAGTACCAATATATGAAGAAAACCGATGGCTTGTTCTGATAGAAGCATCATAATCCAAGTATTCCGATGTACTACAAATACCAAAAAGTTCACTCATATCACAATCATTCAATAGATATCCCATTTCATCATTACCAAATTTTGGAAATTCGCTTATTGATAATAAACATTTTTGGGGAATCCGAAGAGATATTTCTACATCTTCATCAATGTCCGTACCGTAATTCTGAATAGCGAGCTTTAAACATTTCTTACCAGTAAAGGCATTTTCGATAGGCTCCCATTTCAGAGTTTTTGAAATTATGTCAAGAAGTTTTTGAAAGTTATTATATTTTTCCTTTTCTGCCTCTGTCCCCTCAAGTGTTCCAGCTCCAGCCATATATGGTATGCCATTTTGCGATAGATTTCCAAGCCCATAAAAGTCTGTTCCAATATCAAACCCTACTTTTTTTGCAAACAGATTAATTAAATCTCGCTGTCTTTCTGATATTTTTACAGGCTTTCTATAGGGAAAAGCAAATTTAGTTACTGATTCGGACAGTTCAATTGACTTTTCTAGTTCTATGTTGTTGATATCAATAAATAGTTCCCGAATCTTCCCCAAATATTTACTTATAGTCATTTCTGTATTCGGAACAAAGCTAATTATGGATGCTTCATCATTAATATGCTGGTTTTGGTTGATTCCAACAATTTTTAATTCAGAATGACGTTCCCTCTTAACTTCTGCCACTCTTTTTTCGCTTAAAAAGTACTGAGATAAATGGGCAAAAAACAACGTTTTGAACTCTTCATCCGATGAATATGTATAGTAGATACCTCGATCTTTGTATTTATCACGAAATGCCTGAATATTCTTATAGCTTTCCTTTTCCTCGTCTATTTGTGATGGCCAAAACGGTTTATTAGAAAAATACATAAATACCTGTTTTCCCGAAGACAACATTATTTCTATTTCTTCTTCTGTACCAGATTTATATTTATCCGTGGGTGTTCCGAAGCGTGTCCACAAAATAGCCACTGCAGCATCACAATCATTAACAAATTGCTCATTTAGCAACGCTTGAGGTTTTCCTCCAGACTGAGCATAAGAATTTTTACGCCAATACTTTGTGCGTACACTAATCCCAAGAACATCGGAAAACTGAGCATTAAACTGTGATACTGCATCCTCGATTATGTCAATCTCATTTGTTATATCTCCTGGACACGAAATAAGGAGATCATATTGAATTATATTTTTAGACATAGGCTTACCTCATATTCTATCTCCATATGGCAAAGATTTTATATAGTTTTCCATAAAATTATAGTCCACTGAGCCATCATTTTTCATTGGTAACTTTATAATCATATCATTCAAATGTGCACAACAGTTATATCCATAACTAAATCTAAAGGATTGTTGGTTGATTACAGTAACAATAAACAATAAAGACGCTGTTGATATATCTTTATCTTTACATTCTAAGCCTTTAGCTCTTGTTCCAATATAAAAATCTCTTGGTTGAACGAACGCTTTAAAGGCACCCCGATCGGCTATGCTTATAGAACAAGTGTGGTTAAATAATTTTCTATTTGGTATAAAAGAGGAATAAAATGCTATATTGTTATTATTACTACTATTGCTGGCAACAGGATAATCTCCATTATCCGTTTCAGCAAGAATAAGGTCACCGCCTGTGTATATATTAAACAGGTCACTGATTTTGCACTCTTTCCATTTTTCAAAACCAAGCATATGTGATCCGTATCCTCGGTTATCGGTGGTTAACGGCTTGTGATTGAGGGATTTAATATACCATTCCATATAATCCCAATCAGGCGTACTATCAACGGTAGCAGGAAGCTTCAGCATAGTATTTGAAATCAGTTCCATTTTAAAAGCTCTACCATAACTGTATTTGTATTTTTCCTGTTTAAGTATTGAAATAATAAACAGTGCAGTATATAAATTAATCCAATCAGCGCGACAAATAACCATATGATCTCCACATACAAAGTCTTCGCCTTGATAAAAACAGGTTGCTGTCGTATCCCCGATGGAGATTGCATTTCCCTTTTCAATACCTGAAAGATCGTTGTTCAAAACGTAACAATCACAACCATTGTTCATTTCCGTTCTAGAGATAAATCGAATTGTATTATCAGATGAAATATCATAACATTCAAGCTCACTTTTTACGTGAGCATCAGCTTTATACATTTCTGAAAACAAATCCCCAAGACGGAACTCTTTCCAACTCTCTGCATTAAGATTCATAAATATGCCCTTCTTTCACAAGATAGGCAAGATAATCATTTATTGTTTGTTGAAAATCCTGCTCCGTTAGCTTTGTATAATCAGTTTTCATATAAGCTTCACACAGCCATTCATCATCACCGGTGACTTTATGTGTAGCCGAAAAGCCATCAACAGTGCGACGATTTCGGTATAACTCAATCCATTCTTTTTCAATTTCTATCCACCTACTTTTTCCAGTAGTTAAATCTACTTGCTCTACTCGACCGAGATTCTTTTTCTTCCTAAATCCATCTTCTTTGTAATATCCAAAAAACGTATCTGGATTAGAAACATCATTGTGCTTTGTTCCAACCTTAAATACCATACAACAAGCAGAAGCACTTGCGCCCGGATAGAAAATCTCATTGGGAAGTGTAAACACGGCATCAAGGGTATTTTCCGCAAGAATTTCCCTTTTCAGCCGAGCGATTTCTCCACTGGTACCAATTGCACAAGCAACAGGTAACAATACCGCCAGTTTTGCTTGATTGTTAATTGAATTAAGCGTGTCAGCAATATATTTTACAAAATATAATCCTTTTGATGGATCTTCTTTTTTATCCCTTCCCCAAGTACTTACATAACTTGCAGGCAAATGAATACGCTGTCCATTATACGGGGGATTCATCAGAATTACATTTGGCTTTGCTTCTTTAATCCAGTCTGCCAGCGCAAAGCAACTGCCTTGCCGTATATTTGAGTTTCCATCAGAGTGAATCAGCATGTTAGTTGTGGCAAGACCATAAATGTTTTCATCAAATTCAATGCCGAAAATCTGATTTTTCTTTACCTCTTCCTGTTCGACAGCAGTTGCACAGTCATCCAATGCCTGTGTCATTGCCCTAACCAGAAACGAACCGCTACCGCAACAAGGATCAAGTACGACAGAATGCTTGTTCACACCTGTGATTTTTGCCATAAAATCGGTAATATGGTCAGGCGTAAAAGCTTGATTCTTATCTGATTTTCCAACATATTTATTGAATGTTACAAAGAACAGATTCAACAGGTCCTGACCTGATGTACTTTTATCATTAATAAAAGGAAGAATATTTTCTTCAATGTACCGTAAAATTTCTCTAAAAGCTTCGATGCTCAATCCACGCACATATTGATTGTCAAGTACATTTCGATTAAGAAGAACAAGTTTTTCCGCTTTATTTATATCATCTGTTAAGAGCGCTTCAAGAACTTCTTTTATTCGGGCACGAATCTGTGTAGGACGCAAACTCGGGGTTGTATAATCAAGATTATTTTTAAGCGCAAGAAGACAAGTTCCCACAAACTGACTACGTAGTTTTTCAGGAATACTATGTCGATGCAACAGTTCATTAAGTTTATAGGTGTTTTGCATCACCTTCTCTTTATCATTGATTTTTGAGGTATAAAAATCTACATATTCATCCATTGAGCGAAGGGCTGTTTCTGTTGTCAAATCACTATCAGAAACAACACCTCGCCATACCTTAACAGTATCATCCGCAATATTTGCTAGTATAGCAATAATTTTATTGCCTGTAAGAGCCTTTTCGTATTCAACATAAGCGGATAACTGCTCCTCATCCGCCTTTGTAAAATTCTGCTTTGTTTCAATTAGTACAGAAACATTGTCTTTTACAAAGCGAATATCGAGTTTCTCAAATCTACGTCCAACACTATTTTGAATAGGAGAAAACGTCAGAGAAGCAGCGATGAATGCTTTTGGATAACTATATTCATCATTTTCCATATTGCTAGTTAAATATTTCCTTCCAACCGTGGAAATCATATCTGCTCGAATCATTTTCTTGCTCCTCCCAATTAAATCCATGTGTCGCTGGCGGCAGGCCAACGCTCAGTAAATGTTTTATTTCCCACCGCCGCCGTAAACGGCTGTTCAAGAAAATTTTTTATTGTTATCAAAACAGTGCCATAATCTTCAGTTTTCACGTTAATTTTATGGACAAACGCTTTCCACTTCTTCTGCATTTCTGCATTATTTCCAAAATCCATAACCTGCCCAAACTGCTCTATTGTAAAATTGTGCCCCCGGTTTTCAAAGGTTTTTCTCAGAGCCTCGGTGAGTATTGCTCCGTCAAAATTAAACTTCTGTGCCAGATAATAAATGTCATAGTAATCCTTCATCCGGCTGGAAAACTCCATCAAGCTCAAGATGGCATCAAGCTTTTCGGCAATGGTTGTTTCCAGCGAATATGTGTTCACCGTCGGTGCTTCAAAACCCGCGAGTTGTGTTGGAATTTTGCGTTTTTCCTGCTTCGGTACGATCACGTCCCCCACACCGAAGTCAATGCCGAATGGTGTTCTTGTATTTTTGATGTGGGCAACCATAGAAGCTCCCATCCCCGTATACTTCTTGGCGATAGCGATTGGAGAGATGTCCTTGATTTCAAAGGAAATGAAATCGTTGCCGGTTTCCACCGCTATGATTTCTTCCAGTACTGTTTTCAGGCGTTCTGGCGTATGAGGCATCTTTCTGAGCAGAAAATCCACATCAACGGTAACACGGCTGTCAAAATCTGTAAGAGAGTAAAGGAACAGCCCTCCTTTTAAAACAAGATTATCCGCATACCTGGACCTTTCCAACCGCCGCAGAAATTCTTCCTGGCAGAAAAGCTGCAAACACAACTGATAGCTTCTGCCGCTTTCCTTCGCCTTATTTTTCAACCGTGTCAGCACGGACGCAGCAACATCAGCCACTCAGCAGTACCCCCATTACATTCATTACTTTCGTATAGAGTTTCATCTTTTTTGCGTAACAAGAAAGATTAGCGAGATTTTTCCGATCATCTGCGGCATAGGCATTCAACGCCTTATTGAAAGTTTCATTGTCGATCTTCCCCCGATACTTGAAACAATCACAAATGGTGCGTTCCCGATCATATACGGGAAGTTTCACACCGTTAAAATTTTCAACGACTTTCCCAATCGAAAAATATTCCTTTTGAATGTAGTAGGCTTTGATTGGAAACTCCCCCATATTGCCGACTGCTCGGGATGCCGTTCTCGGTACGGCCACAGACCAGGCGCGAGGTACAAAATCGCTGTATCCGTAATGAAACAGAGCGGACTCCACGCAGACGATCCCTTGCGGCAGCAGTTCGCGGAGCAACTGCTCCTCCGTGATCTGGTCACTGTCCGGAATCTGATAGACCCCGCGCCGAATCCGCATAATAAAGCCTTCTTTACACAGCGCCGCTACATCATAATTTTTTATGCCTGCCGCAGCAAAGTCGGCGGTTTTAGCGATTCCGCCGTTGTCTTTAAGCACTTTTCGTGCAATCTCCTTTTGATTCAAACAAGCACCAACTTTCCGCACGCTGTTTTTCATTTTTGTATGCAATTATTATAGTACAGAAACAGCACGCCCGCAATAACAAACGCAACCAATTTTTATTTTTTGCGTGCGGATGCTTTTCCCCGCTTTCCCTCACTTCTATTCCAGCGCCTGCGCGATCCGCGATCCCAGGAAAGAGGCCGCATCTACATGAAACCGATCCCAGCCCGAAAGCTCCCCGTTCTCGTTATCACAGTAAAAGACATACTCCTCCGAAACAGTTTCCAGTTCTCCTGTCACGCTATCGCGTTCCATCACATGCTCGTAGTACCAGCGGCCCTCATAGTCTGCCTCTTCTTCCTTTCCCGACGCGGCGGCGCAGAATTCTTCCACCTGCGGGTCATCCAGCAAAAGACCCTCCCGCTCCTCATATTTGATTTTTACAGGCTCGCCGTCAATATACTGATATGTTGAATAATAATGGTATATCGCTCCGCCACGCTCCATGCCCCTTATTTCCTTATCCTCTTTTCAAAGGATTCCGCCATTTCCCTTAAATGCTCGTTGAGTGGCCGGCCGGAATAAAAAGGCCGCAGGAACCGGTGGCGGATGGCGTTTTTCTCCTGGATCCCCCGGATATAAGTCTTTAAATGCTCGTAGCGGATAATCACGTCGTTCTCTTCCGCGAACTTCTTCAGCTTTGCCATCAGCTGGGCGGACTGAGCCGCGTCAATAATGAATACGCCGAAGAACAGCCCTATCACAAAAGAAAATCCCAGGTTGCGGGAGAGCCAGTCCAGCGTATTTAAAATATAGGGATGCACGGCGAAATAGTATAACGCGCCGAAAGCAGCCCAGATCAGAGAAAACTTCGGACAGATAATGCCCTGGATATTGCCCCACTCATTGCTGTAGTCCCAGAGCCGTACTTTGAATACTTTTACGCAGAGTATTCCTGCCAGATATTCGATCACGGTCATGGCGGCGGCCATTAACAGAAAAGCCGTCAGCTTCTTCCAGAAGGGACTTGCGATGGGCAGGTTTACGGAAGAAATTCCGTAGAGAAGACAGAGCCCGAATCCGTACAGGGGCACATACGGCCCTGTACAGAATCCGGGATTCACCCATTTATGTTCTTTGCTGTGAAAATGCCGGTAAAATAACTCCAGAAACCAGCCCGCCACAGAACCTATAAAAAACAAAAACGCGAAGATTAAAAAACGGTTCATGATCCTGCTTTCGCTTTCTTGGCCTCTAAGGCTTTATCCGTAGGTTTTACCAGTACCAGACAGATGATCAGGGCCAGGATATAGAGTACAACGGTAGCGTAAAGTACGCACTGATACCCCGTGGGATTCACTTCGATCATTTCCACGGTGCCGTCTGCCAGCGCGTGCTCTATCTGGTCAGGGGAACCGAATGTATTGACGATCCAGGTTGCCATCTGATTGCCGGTCAGTCCGGCGAACGCCCACGCGGAAAGCGTCAGTCCGTGTATAGCGCTGATATTTCCCATGCCGTAGTGGTCCGACAAAAGGGTGGGCACATTGGAAAATCCGCCGCCGTAACCCGCGTTTACCACAAAGATAAGACCCAGTACCAGGATCATCAGCACCACATTGCCCTCTCCGTTCTTAATGCCGCCGGTTATGATGACCAGTCCCGTAAAGACGATGGACAATACAAAGATCATTTTATAAACCGTATTTCTGTCCTTCATACAGTCCGCCCACGCCGAGAAGCCCAGACGGCCGCCCGCGTTGAAAATGGCGGAAATGGTGGAAATAATACCCACCATGCCTGCCAGGCCTATGCATTTTACGATCATCTTCTCCTGGGAGATCAGCGCCAGGCCGCAGGTGATATTGATATAGAACATAAGCCAGATACCGATATAGTTGGAAATCGGCTTGGTCTTGATCACTGCCAGCATACTCTGCCCTTCGCCCTTCTTCTGCGGTTCATGCCAGCCATCCGGCTTCTTTAAGAGCAGATGTCCCACAAACATCATCACAAAGTAAACTCCTGCCAGGAGGAAGAACATCTTATAGATAGCGCCCTCTCCCAGACCGTTTAAAAGCGCCTGCATAATGGGGCTGGCAATGGCTTTCGCCGCGCCGAAACCGGCTACCGCCAGGCCCGTGGCCAGACCCTTTTTGTCCTCAAACCAGAGCATCAGCGTCTTGACCGGGGACAGATAGCCCGTTCCCAGACCGATGCCCATGATAAAACCATAGCTGACATAGATACCGATCAGGGCCAGCGGGCTTCCCTGATGCTGCCCGCCGTAGTAGATAAAGAAGCCCGTTCCTGCCATTCCCAGCGCGAAACATATGGCCGCGATCAGCGAGGACTTGTGGATATCCTTTTCTACCACATTTCCCAAAAAAGCCGCCGACATGCCCAGGAAAAAGATGGCGAAACTGAACGCCCATTCCGTAGCGCCCTTGGAAAAACCGATATAATCCGCGATCTCCTGGCTGAAGATGGACCAGCAGTAAACCGTACCGATGCTGCAGTGCAGAAGCAGCGCCGGAATAGCCGCGCGGATCCATTTGTTGGAACGCCATCCGCCCTTTTGTGTCTTCACATTTTCTTCCATAACCACAACCTCCAAATCTTTTTACAGAACCAGCACTACCTCATTCTCCGCCTGCATTTTCGCCGCGGGAACATAAGGCGCGTCCAGTTTTTCACCGTTTAAGTAAAACTCTTTAAAGCCGCCCTCTTTTCCGTCCGGATTCTTTACGGTAATGTGCAGCCTGCTGCCCCGGAAGGTCTTCTCCATTTTGATCTCCTTCCATTCCGCTGGAATCGCCGGGCATACCCACAGACCGTTTAAATCGGGCCGCATGCCGCAGATACCTTCCACACAGCCTACCATACAGGTGGACGCGGTACCGGTCAGCCAGTGTACGTGGGAACGGCCTTCAAAAGGTGATTCCACGCTCTCCGTGAACTGCCCGTGTACATAGGGCTCCAGTTTACGCACATCCGCGTTGTCATTCTGAGAAGCGGGGGAGCTTTCCGTAAAGTACTCATAAGCCCGGTTGCCGTGTCCCATCAGCGCCTCAGCCAGAATGATCCAGCCCTGGGGCTGCGAGAAAATACCGCCGTTCTCCTTGGTGGAAGGATTGAACAGCAGCGCCTGCGCGCCGTCAAAAGCGTGGTCCACGTAAGAAGGGCACATCAGACGTACCCCGAACTTGGTATTCAGTTCCCTGTGTACGGATTCCAGAGCCGCTTCCGCCTGTTCCTTGTCCGCCAGACCGCTGATAACCGCCCAGGACTGAGGGTTCAGCCACATGCTCGCTTCCGGATCATGCTTGGAGCCGATGACCTGTCCGTCTTCCTTGATGCCTCTGACATAGCGGTCCTCCTCCCAGCATTCCTTCTGGATAATATCTCCGAGTTCTTTCTGGGTTTTTTCCAGATACGCGATATATTCCGTATCCTGCTTATCCTCCGCGAAGCCTTTCATCACCGTGAACGCGTAATACAGCTGCATGGCCACAAAAGTGGATTCGCCTTTCTTGCCAAGACGCAGACAGTCATTCCAGTCCGCGTGCAGGCCGGCAGGCATCTTATGGTCACCCAGACGGTCCATGGAGAACTGAATGGCTCTCTTCAAATGGTCGTATACGGTGCCCTCGTCCTTATTGGCATAAGGGATCACTTCGTTGATGAAATCCTTGTTGCCGGTTTCCGCCACATACTTCCAGACAGTGGGGAACAGCCAGAGAGCGTCATCCGCCCGATAGGCGGGATGTCCGGTTTCCCTTACATAGGATTCGTCATCCGGCGTATCCTCATGCCCCGGTGTGTGGGTATATTTTACCAGAGGCAGTCCTCCGCCGTGATCGACCTGGGCGGAAAGCATGAAACGGATCTGCTGCAGGGCCATTTCGGGATCCAGGTGGATGATACCCTGGATATCCTGTACCGTATCACGGTAGCCATAGCCGTTGCGCTGTCCGCAGTATACGAAGGAAGCCGCTCTGGACCAGGTAAAGGTAATGAAACACTGATACGCGTTCCAGGTATTGATCATGCTGTTAAACGCCGCATCGGGAGTTTCTACCTGGAAATTTTCCAGCTTACCGTGCCAGTACGCTTTCAGTTCCTCCCATTCCCTGTCCACCGCGCCAGCCGCATCGTAGGCCCGGATGATCTCTTCCGCTTTCTCCGCGTTGGCCTGTCCCAGCACGAAAACCAGTTCTCTGCTCTCGCCGGGCGCCAGCTTTAACGCGCTGTGCAGAGCGCCGCAGCCGTTGGTATTATAGTTTAACACATTGTTACATACGCCGTTTTCCACCGCCACGGGATTTCTGTAGGTTCGGTAGCTGCCAAGGAACGCTTCCTTATCGCCGTTATAGGAGGTAACGGGCGCGCCTGCCAGGCCCAGGAAGCGCTCTCTGCCGTTGGAGCCTTTCGCGTCCTTGCCCACATTTTCATTGATGGTCTGTACGATCTTATTTCCCTTAAAGTAGGTCCTTGTGATAAACAGGGTATACTGCAGATTCACCTGATCCTGTTCATAATTGCTGTCGTTGGTAAACTCAGCGTAGCCGAAGACGGATATCTGCCTGGGTTTGTCGGTGGTGTTGGTCACTTTGGCTCTCCAGACCTCATACTGCTTGTTCAGCGGCACATAGTACAGTACCTCGGAACGGATCCCGGCATACTCGGCGATCAGATTGGTATAGGCGGTACCGTGGTGACACTCGCTCTTATACTGCTCTAAAGGTTTGCCCACCGGCTGCCAGGACGCGGACCAGTAGTCTTTTGTTTCATCGTCCCGCAGATAGATATATCTGCCGGGCGCATCGTCGCTGTTGAAATGATAACGCAGGATACGGCCGTTGGCGCCGCTCTTTACAAAACTGTAGCCGCCGGCATTGTTGGAAATGATGGCGCCGTAAGCGGGGGAACCCAGATAGTTCGCCCAGGGTGCGGGAGTATTGGGTTTGGTGATCACATACTCCTTGTTCACTTCATCAAAATAACCGTAATTCATGTGTATGTATTCTCCTTTAATAAAATAATAAACTGATCTGTCAAAAGCCGCCTAGGCGCAGATGAGAGAAACCAGATAAAAGACTTCCTGATCTTCCGCTCCCGCCTGGGTAATCTCGATCTCCACGCGGTGCCTGCCGCCCTTCTGGTGCTCCGTGAGCGTTTCCAGATACAGGCAGTCACCCCAGTCCTCATCAAAGTTCGCATCCAGCACAACCCCGTGCTCCCTGTCCCCGTCAATGGTCAGCAGCGCGACGGGCGCCGGTTTTCTCACCGTTTTCCGGTATTGTACGGCAAGACAGCTTCCTTCCACATCAAATACAATTTTAGCACCTGCGGCGGCGGCCGTCCAGCCCTTCTTAAAACAATCGGCCACACAGCTCTGCGCCGCGTTATCTCTGGTAAATCCCTCGCAGAATACGGGCGTCAGCTCGTCATTGCGGAAACGATGGGCCTTTTCATAGGCGCTGGCTGTCAAAGGCGCAGGCAGTTCTGTTCCGCCTCCGGTCTTCGCGGCTCCGTTTTCCGTATCCGCTGAACCGGCGCCGTTTACCGCCTTCTGTCTTTCCCGCTCCAGATAGTGGGTGATCACGCCCGCCACCAGCTCATGACCCGCGTCGTTGGGATGCAGATCGTCCGGGGTGATATCCCTTCTGTTTATATTGCCCGCTTCCACCTGCGCGTAGATGACAGGCTTCATGCTCACTCTGGGCAGATGATAATGGTCCCCCACCGGCCCGTGGATAGCCTCCGCGTTGCCTCCGTCATCATACCGTACGTTGTGCACCAGGAGCAGCGCCGGCGCGAAATCCGCTCCCAGGATCCGGCGTACCAGGCTTTCGTAGGTTTCCTGAAAATGAGGATCGTTGTCCGCGTCATTGACGGAAAATTCCACGATAACAAAATCCGGCCTGTGCGCAAGCACCTCTTCTTCCACCCGTCCCACTCCCAGATGGGAAGTGGTTCCGCCGATCCCGGCGTTGATGTAGGTAAATTCCGCTTTCGGGAAGTTCTCCTTCCACCACCGGTAAGTCAGATAAGCATAGCAGTTCTCCGGCGTGGAGGCCAGGGAACCCTGGGTAATGGAACCGCCCAGGAAGGCCAGCTTCAGCGCCTCTCCTTTTAAAGCTCTCCGCATCACGCTCAGGATACGGGAGTCATCTCCGGCATTTACCAGCCCTCTGTCAAAATCAACTTTTTCTTTCATATGTCCTCGCATTCCGCCGCAGGCAGCGGCATTTTCTGTGTTTTCTTTTTTCTTCTACCGGCGCTCCAGCAGCTTCAGGTTCTTCTCGATGAGCGCGCAGCGCTGTTTTACGCAGTCCGGACTGCGCAGAGGATCTGAGGGCGTGGCGAACACATAGTCCGCCAGCCTTTCCACATCGGTCTTTGCCACATGCAGACGGGTGTCGCTGGCCGCGTAATAAATATAAACCTCGCCCTTCTCATTGGCAACGGCACCGTTGGTAAATACTACATTGGAAACGTCACCCACTCTCTCCCAGCCTCTGGGGCCGATGAGCAGACCGGAAGGCTCCGCGATCACTTTGGCCGGATCATTTAAGTCCGTGGCGAAAGCATAGATGACATAGCGCAGTCCTGCCGCGGTATTGCGTACGCCGTGCGCGATGTGGATCCATCCTCTATCCGTTTTAATGGGCACCGCGCCGGCTCCGTTCTTTACTTCGGTGATGGTGTGGTATTTCCGCAGGCTGGTCATCTTCTCCTCGTCGATCACCGCGTGGGTAATGTCATCACAGAGGCCGAACCCGATGCCGCCGCCGGAACCGGTATCAATGAAATCATCCATGGGTCTGGTATAAAAAGCGTATTTTCCATCTACAAATTCCGGGTGCAGCACTACATTCCGCTGCTGAGGGGAATTTAACGTCACCAGATTGGGCAGCCTTTCCCAGGTCTTAAGATCCCTGGTCCGTACAATGCCTGCCGCCGCCACCGCCGCGGACAGATCCGGGGACTCGGTATCCTTGCTCTCGGAACAGAACACGCCGTAAATATACCCGTCCTCATGTTTGGTCAGACGCATATCGTATACATTGGTTTCCTCCGGGCAGGTATCCGGCAGTACTACCGGATAGTCCCAGAAACGGAAACCGTCCACGCCGTTGTCGCTCTCCGCCACGCCGAAGAAGGATTTCCTGTCGTTGCCTTCGATCCGGGCCACCAGATAGTACCTGCCGTTCAGATAAAGAGCTCCGGAATTCATTACGGCGTTGACACCCAGTCTTTCCTCAAAGAAAGGATTGGTTTCCTTGTCCAGATCGTACTGCCATGTCAGCGGAATATGTTCTCTGGTCAGAACAGGATACTGATAGCGGCTGTAAATACCGTTATAAAAATTTTCGTCGGGTTTGTTTTTTCTGGAAAGCAGCGCCTCCTGCTTTTCCTTCAGTTCGTAAAATTTTTCATGTACCATTTCCTACTCCTCCTGTTATCGTTTTTCCTGTTCGGGCCGCGCCGCTCTTCTCATGATCTCCATACACATACGCCCGTTATGGTAAGGACATTTCCAGGGTTCCACAATGGGTTTGTCCATTTCCGGCTCCCCCTTGTCGCTTACATGCATAAACCATTCCGAACCGGTCCTTTTGTCCACCACATAGGTGCGGATAAAATTCCAGATATCTTCCGCCGCTTCCCGGTACTCCGTATGCTCCGGCGCGTTCTGGTACTGGTTGTAGAAGCCGACCACGGCTTCCGCCTGTACCCACCATACTCTTTTCCTGTCCACTACGCCCCTTTCGCACTCGTTGGAAAGGGAATGGTTATCATACGCCTTCCTGTAGACCTCCTGTACCAGATCCGCGATAATGGGACGCCACCGGGCCGTCAGTTCCTCATCTCCCACAGCCGCCAGTCCCCTGTCCAACAGCCAGGAAGTTTCGATATCATGGCCGTAGGAATGCAGGTCGATCAGGCTCTTCATCTCATTGTCAAAGAAGACCTCCTGTCTGTGCAGTTCGGGATTGTAGATCTTGTTTTGGAACGTATCCAGTATCCAAAGCAGCTTTTGTCTGACACGATCGTCATTGGTTACCCGCAGCAGTTCCGTGTAAGCCTCAAACACATGCAGGAGCGTATTCATCGTCCTGTCCGCCATCACGCCGTTTTCGGAGAGCTTGTCGTTTTCCGCCGGCTGAAAAGCCCTGTCCAACGCTTCCTTATAACCGCCCTCATCAAAGCCTTTGCTCTCGATCACGTCAAACAGCTCCCACGCTCTCTTCAGCGCCGAAGCATCTCCGCTGGCCGCATAGTAAGAGGAAAGCGCGTAGACCGCGAAAGCCTGATTGTAAACATGCTTGGTGGTATCCTCCGGCTTCCCGTCAAAGGTGACGGACCAGAACACGCCTCCGTATTCCTTATCCAGGCAGTGCTCTTCAAAAAAACGATACGCGTGCCTGGCGTAAGGCAGAATGGAGTCATCCTGTAACGCCATGGCGGCGTTGGAAAAGAACCAGAGGATGCGGCTGTTCAGGATGCAGCCCTTTACCGCCTTCCTGTCCACCTTCAGATCCGATCCCACGAATCCGTAAAAACCGCCCATTTCTTCATCCTTCAGCCCCTCCCAGAAAGGCAGGATGTCCTTTGTCAGATGCTGCTTCATCTCTTCCGCTATGCTCATATTTTTTTCCTTTCCGCCACGCTGCTCTTTTCTATCAGATGGCCTTCAATAATATGGATCCCTTTTTTGTACGGTTCCCCGTCCAGCTTTTTCAGCAAAAGGCGGATGGCGCTCTTCGCCATTTCCCGGATATCCACCTCATAGGTGGTAATGCCGATATCGCTGAGTTCCGGATACAGATAGTTGTCATACCCCACTACGGACACGTCTTCCGGCACCTTAAAGCCTTCCTTCCGCAAGGACCTGATGACCAGACTGGCTATAAAATCGCAGTTGCAGACAAACGCCGTAGGCATTCTGCCCGGAAACGCCATACTGCCGTAATTGTCCCGCAGGCCGCTCACGATATCCCGGTCCGCGATCAGATATTCCGTCTTGGGCTTCATCCCATGCTCCATTAAGGATTTCACATACCCCAGATATCTGTCCGTAATGGAATCCGTGGAAAACAGTGTTCCCACGTAGGCTATATCCCGGTGTCCCTTCTGGAAAAGATAATTGGTAAGCAGCCAGGTTCCGTAAAATCCGTCTGAAACAAAGCAGTCCACTTCCCCGTTCGGCTCATAAAAATCCAGGAACACCAGGGGCAGTCCCACCTCTTTTTTCAGAAATTCCTCATACCCGTAACCGGGCTTGCCGATCACCAGAAGGCCGTCCACCCTGCCCTCCGCGAGCAGTTTAGGCAGCTTTTTATTCTTCTCCGTTTCTTCATCTATGATTTCAAACAGGGTAAAACACTCCTTCTGTGTGGCCCTGCTCGCGATTTCCTGATACATTTTCCAGTAAAAAGTGTCATAATTGGCCAGATAGCGCCCTGAAAGCACTACCCCGATATTGTAACCCTTACCGCCGCCGTTCTTCGCGGCTGATACCGGCAGCTTATAACCCATTTTAAGCGCCGTTTCCCTGATGCGTCCGCGCAGTTCCTCGCTGACGCCCTTCTTTCCCGAAAGGGCTTTGGATACCGTTACGGTACTGCACTTGAGCTGTTCCGCGATATCCGCCATCCTGACAGTCTTTTTTGTTTTTGCCATACCCTTCTCCAATTTGTTTTCCGTGATTACAAAGCGTGGGAGAGGGTTCCCTCTCCCACATGCAGTTTGTCGTTTTATCTCTTGCCGATCTCGGTATCTTCCGTCCTTACTACGCTGTGCTCCTTGATGTAAGCCATGATCTCGTCAAACTTGGTGAACGCCAGACCTACATAGCTGTCCGCGCAGCCGTAATAAATCGCGATCTTGCCGGATTCCGGATCGTGGATGGTGGCGCAGGGGAAAGTTACGTTAGGCACAAAGCCTCTCTCCTCGTACCACTCCTCCGGCGTCAGCAGGAAAGTTTCGCAGCGGTACTTCACGATGGAAGGATTGTCCAGATCCAGGATAGCGCCGCCGATGCTGTACACCAGACCGTTGCAGGTGCCGCTTACGCCGTGATAGAACAAGAGCCAGCCTTCCGAAGTTTCGATCGGGGCCGCGCCGCCGCCAATCTTGACGGACTCCCACCACTCGCTGCTGCGTCCCATAACATGTCTGTGTCTGCCCCAGTATACCATATCGGAACTTTCACTTAAGAAAATATCACCGAAAGGCGTATGTCCACTGTCAGAAGGACGGGACAGCATCATAAACTTGCCGTTGATCTTGCGGGGGAACAATACCGCGTTCCTGTTGAAAGGAATAAAAGGATTCTCCAGTCTGGTAAAGGTCTTGAAATCCGTGGTCTTTGCCAGGCCGATGGAGGCTCCGTAAAAATCCTGACACCAGATGATATAATAGGTATCCTCTACCTTTACCAGTCTGGGATCATATGCGTAAATAGGCATGAACGGCTTTCCGTCTTCATCTACAAAGGGGATCTTGTTCTTGTCAAAATCCCAGTGGATAGCGTCTTTGCTGCGTCCCAGATAAATATAGGGGATACCGTTGGTCTGCTCGCCGCGGAATACGCCGATAAATTCGTCCCCATAGGGCATAACAGCGCTGTTGAAGATCCTGGCTACGCCCTCCACCGGATTTCTTCCGATGATGGGGTTTTCCGTATATCTCCAGACAGGCGCGCCTTTCAGGCCTTCCGGTTTCTCCTGCCAGGGCACATTGGGCACAGGCGGAGCAATCATTTTAACGTCGCTCATATTCTACTCCATTCTGCCACAGCAGGGGCGGCTGTCAGCCGCCCCCCGTGTACTGTCTTTCAAAATTTCAGTTCAAAGGTTCGGTCGGTTTTACTTATACAGCGCATCCAGAGCTGCCTGCACTTCGTTCTTGTAGGTTTCCTGGAACTGCGCGGGTGTCATGGTGCCGTTGATCAGGCTTACCAGATCGTAATTAACGCCCAGATTGCCCCAAAGGTCAAAGGTAGAGTGAGATCCGCAGTCGTTCATTACATCGAAGTTGGCGGTTCTCAGATCCTCATCGTTAGGGTCGTTTTCGTCAACCGCGTAAGCGGTCACGCCGTACCACCAGTTCAGAGTCTTCTTGTCATCACGGATAGAGGTATCGTCATGGAACCAGTTCCAGTAATCATACAGGATGTTGACTACCTTTTCAGGCTCAGCCACGCCCTGAGGGATGATATAGAACTCACCGCCGGTAGCGTTCTTGCCGGCATTGGTATCCTTGTTGCCGGAAGGTCCTACAGGCCATCTTACGTAAGCGGTATCCCAGGTCAGAGGGTTCTCGGACTTGCCGTCGTAGTTGTAGTCACCGTTACCGGACGCGATCCATGCCGCGATGGGGAAGAATCCGATGTTGCCCTGCGTATACTGATTTCTCATGGAATCGGAGTTGGAATTGGAATCCTCATCGTAAGGATAGCATACGTTGTAGGTATTGTACATATCGGAGATCATCTGCAGTACTTCCGTGGTCTTGGGATCGGTCAGGCCTTCGGTAGCACCGCTGGCAACGTTTGCGCCGTTGCTCATGAGCAGCTGCTCAAAGGTTTCGTTCTGATAACCGCAGTAGCCATACTGGTCGATCTGGCCGTCACCGTCGGTATCCTGGGTCAGTACCTGGCAGTATTCAATGAACTTATCCCAGGTCCACTCGCCTCTTTCCCACAGATCCCTGGGATCTTCCAGGTTGTTGTCAGCCAGCATCTGCATATTGAAGCCCAGAGGATAGGTTGCTTCTACAGAGCTCTGAGCCTCGGTTCTCTTGATGATACAAACCTTGCCATCGCCCAGGTCCAGATAGGACATGATCTTCTGGTCGGTAAAGATGTCGTGATCCTCCGGCAGAATAGTCCTTAAATCTATAGCCAGACCGTTCAGCTGAGCGGGTACACCGAACGCAGGCTCTACCAGGTAGATATCGCAGTCGGGAGTACCAGCCAGGATGGAGGTATTGATGGATTCCTGCACACCTGCGTAAGTCAGGTTGTCATAATGCCAGGAAATACCGTATTTCTCCTCAATAGCGTGCAGATTGTCAAATTTCATCTGCGCTACATTCTGGTTGAAGAGTTTCATCTCCTCTTCTTCCGGCGTTTCCGTACCGGTCAGCTGCGCGTTCTGCCAGTCTACGGAAGCGGAAATATCATCGCCGGTGTTGTAGGTCATATCGGTCCACCAGGTACCTACGGAGATATCGTTGTTGACAACGTCAGAGCTTCCTCCGTTACTGGGTGTACTTGCCCCCCCTTGGTTCTCGCCGCCAGAAGAGCTTCCGCCATTGCCGCCGCAGGCCGCCAGGGACAGGGTCATTGCCGCTGCCAGACCTAACGCTAAAAACTTCTTTACATTCTTCATTCTTTCCTTATCCTCCTTATTATTCTGCGCCCATACCTACGCTTACGCTGTAAACTTCCCATGCGGTATCGGATTCACACTGCATTCTTGCGCCCCACGCGGAAACATCATCACCGCAGAACTCAGCGATCTGCTCGTAGGTTACCTGACATACGCCGTTTAAGCAGGCAGCATTACCGTTGTTGCCGTCACCGACTCTCATCCAGCCTGCAGTCGCGTCGGGCATTACCAGCCACAGCTTGCCGCTCTCACTGCTGAATGCCACTTCTACAACCGCGCCGGGTACCAGCGCATCAATAATCTCCTGAGGCATCTCGAAGCCGTCCTGTGCCCAGCCATCTCCGCTGGTCGCAAAACCTTCAAAGCTTACCAGATTGTTTACCATTTTAGCTGTTGCGGCGGTGCCAACTCTTACAGCGTAAACTTCCCATGCGGTATCGGATTCACACTGCATCCTCGCGCCCCATGTGGACTTGTCTTCGCCGCAGAACTCAGCGATCTGCTCATAGGTGATATAAGCCTTACCGTCATAACATACTGCCGTACCGTTATTGCCGTCACCAACTCTCATCCAGCCTGCGGCTGCATCGGGCATTACCAGCCACAGCTTGCCGCTCTCGCTGCTGAACTCTACTTCCACTACGGAACCGGGTACCAGCGCGTCGATCACTTCCTGAGGCATCTCAAAGCCGTCCTGTGCCCAGCCATCTCCGCTGGTCGCGAAGCCTTCAAACTCTACCGCGTTGGAAACAGTATATACGGGAGCCTTCTGGCCTACCTTGACGCTGTAAACTTCCCACGCGCCGTCAGATTCACACTGCATTCTTGCGCCCCATGTAGAAACATCGTCACCGCAGAACTCAGCGATCTGCTCATAGGTTACCTGCGCGACATTCATGCTGTTGTTTACATAAGACTTACCATTGTTGCCGTCACCGACTCTCATCCAGCCTGCGGCCGCATCGGGCATTACCAGCCACATATTGCCGGTTTCACTGGAGTAGGAAATCTCCACTACGGAACCGGGTACCAGCGCGTCGATCACTTCCTGAGGCATTTCAAAGCCGTCCTGTGCCCAGCCATCTCCGCTGGTCGCGAAGCCTTCAAACTCTACCGCGTTGGTCACTATCGCCAGGTTGGAGTAATCCGCGCCGCCACCGGTGAAGCTCTCGGGACCTGCGAACGCTACGGAAGAATCAGCAGCCAGCAGATTGCCGGAAGCATCCAGGAAACGGATATTGTCGATGTACAGGGTAGCGTTACCCTTGCCCTCTCCTACGCCGTTATCGGTTTCCAGAGAGATAATGAAGAGGTTGCCGGCATCTGCCACAAACTCCTCGCCTTCCGCCAGAGTAGCAACCGCTTTCTTGGGGTTGGCGCTCTCCAGATATACGGACCACTCATCGGAGCTTTCTACCAGGTCAGCGCCGCTCCACGCGTAGATCTTACCGGAAACCGCGTTGAAGGAGCCGTCCTCATAGCTGACGCCCAGAGAAACCTCCATGCTGGCTACCTTGGCTACATCCGCGCCCAGAAGGCTGCTGGCGTCAATACCTACATAAGGAACCACTTTGGATCCTTCCTGTGCGTACTTTACCTGCAGCGCCTTGCTGCCCGCGAAGTCCACAACACTCAGCTCAGCGGCTACCGCGTTGGCGGGCTTGCTGTAAACCTGAACAAAGCCCATGTTGCCGTCTTCAAAGTCGATGCTCGCTTCTTCCGCGGCCGGAGTGGTCTGATCATCGACCGCGCCCGTTTCCGCGGGGGTGGTTTCTACTACATCGGTTGCCGTTTCGGGCGTCTGATTTCCGCCGTCACCGCAGGCAGCCAATGAGAGAACCATTGCGCCTGCCATCAGACAGGCCAAAAATTTCTTCTTTTTCAACTTTTTCAATCCTCCTTTTTGTATTTTTAAAAGTTGAAGGGGGCAGAGCCGTTATCCAACGATACCGCTTCTCTCCACACCCTCTATAAAGTATTTCTGCAGTACCAGATAGATGATGAGCACGGGCAGGAGCACCAGAATGATACCGGCGTCCGTATACAGCTCCTGGATCGAGGGAACCAGTATTTTATCCATATTCGCGATGGTGCCCGCCAGGCCTGAAATCCTCTTGCTTATCACGATCTGATCGCTGATCAGAAATAACTTTGCGTAAAAAGTATCATTAAACTGCCATACTATGGAGAATACCGCCACGGTAATGACAGCGGGCATGGCGTTTCTGAGCATGATCTTGAAATAGGTATACCATACGCCGCACCCGTCCACCAGAGCCGCCTCCTCGATCTCCTTGGGCAGTCCCCGGAAAAACTGATTGAAAATATAAATATAAAGCCCCGACCTGACTCCTGTTCCCAGAATCGTCATGATATACATGGGGATCACCGTTCCCATCAGTCCGGAAGTACCGGTCAGCGCCCGCCCCAGTCCGAACAGATCCAGATTACGGAAAGTCATGTACAGGGGAAGCATGATGGTATGGCTGGGAATCACGATCATCACTACCACGCATCCGAAAAGCAGCTTCTTGAGCGGGAAATTAAATCTGGCGAAGCCGTATCCCACCATGGAGCAGATAAACAGCTGCAGCAGCGTCAGGGTTATGGTATAGAGCAGATCCTTGGAGATAACGCTGAAATAATTCAATCTCTTGAGGACCAGCGCGTACTTCTCCAGGGTAGGGAACTGAGGAAGCACAAATACCATGGGATTATACGCGTCCGTATCGGAAGATATGGAATTGACGAACATACCGATGACAGGCGCCAGTATGACGTATCCTACACCGATCAGGATCAACGCCCGCAGCAGGACCAGCAGGAAGCCTTTCACGTTGTTAAACAGACGTTTTGTCTGATCCGGATCCTGAAACGTGGCTCTGATCTTCGTCATTCCCGTTTTAATGGATATTTCTTTCTGCATCTCTTTCTCCTCCCTTCCCTAGTTATAGTAGAACGTCCGCTTCTGTATCGCGCCGCATATCACTACCAGGATCACACAGGTCACCACGGTGCTGACCAGACTGAAGACGGAACTCAGGCCGTAATTAAATTCATTAAATGCCGTATCATAGGCCAGATTCACCACATCGCTCTCCGTAAAGCTGTCCACAATGGTATATACCACGTTGGTAATGATATGGGGCATCACCATGGGGAACGTGACCTTCCAGAAAGTTTCATAGCCTGTGGCGCCTTCTATCTTGGCCACCTCATACATGGAACCGGGGATGGACTGCAGCGCCGCGATAAAGATAATGATCTGAATACCGGAAGCCGCGATAATGTCATTGATCCGCCCTACCGCCGCTTCGATGTATTCAACCAGGGAAGCCGGCAGGCCCAGGTTCATAAACATATCTACCAGATAGTCTATACTGAACGCCAGATTGGCAGTGCCGGAAGCAGCCATTTCCGCCGCCTGGGTGGATACGCCGCCGTTCATCATCTGGCGGCTCATTTCCATCGCTGCCGTAATGGCGCTGGAGTTCAGCAGCACCGGCAGGAAGAAAATAGCCCTTACGATCGCCCTGCCGGGGAATTTTTTGTTCAAAAGCATTGCCATGAACAGACTGAAAAAGATGATCAGAGGCACATCCACCAGCATGTTCAGCACGGAGGAGGTCAGCACCTGCTTAAAGGTGCCGTGTACCTGAAACGCGTATCTGAAGTTTTCAAATCCTACCGGGTCCAGAATGTACCCGCCGTTCACGGTATCAATGGTCAGCTTATTGAAAGCGAACTGACCTGTCAGGATCAGGGATCTCACATAGAAGAGGATAAATCCCACAAACCAGGGCAGTATAAACAGGTAGCCCATGAGGCTGCGCCTCTGGAGAAGAGTTAGTCTTTTCTTTTTATTCCGATTCATTTAAATCCCCTCCAATCTGTAAGACATGGCCGGAATCTCCAGTCCGTCCGCCTTCTGCGCTTCCGTTCCATAGTTGATGTAGATGACCACCCCGTTATCGTAAGTCACTTTCCTTACGTTTTCGTTCAGGATCTCATGATTTATCATGGTCGCGCCGGTCACGTATTTCAGAGCCCCGTTCATCTGCTCGTAAACCGCGATGGCCTCGCTCTTCCAGGTTTCATAGGTGGTGGCGTAATAACGGTTCAGCCCCGTATCCTTCATGTCGCTGGAAGGATCCCAGGTAAATACGTAATGGGGGGCCGCTCCCGCTTCGACGGCCTTGAGTATGGCGGGAGTCATATCCTGCTCATCTTCATAGTTCATCAGGTTGGTGGAATAGGAAATGCAGCCGTGGATGATCATTTCATACAGCGGGATCTCCTCGTCTACGATCACCACATCGTTATCCGTGATCGGCACGTTGATGATATCGGTGCTGTAGCCGAACGCGTAGGCGTTGGCGTTATTGGTCATCATCGCCTTGCCCGTATCCTTCAGGGTGTCCAGCTGGCCAAGCACGATATGCAGCGCCTCTTCCCGGTTGATCACGTTGGTACGCTTTTTATCGGAATGGAGCTCATTGCCCAAATCCCTGAGCGAAATACCGTAGACATCATACTTTTGGATCTTTCTCGCGAATTTTTCCACATACCTGGGAAGGTACTTGGGAGAAAGCAGATCATAGCCTGTTTCCTTATAGTCCAGCGTGGAAGTATTCCGCAGCGTAGTAGGGTTGACCTGGCCGAAAGAAGCCGTATAGCCCGCGCCGTAATAACGGGAACCCTCCGAGTTGTAATTGAAGCCGTCATCCGCGTAGGTAACCTGCTGGAACGCCACATCCACATAGAGCCTGCCGTTGTTGCCGGCCACGGTTTCCTGCAGTTTCTCCAGATCCGATTTGCCGCCCAGTTTCCACATCACCCGGATCTTATCCGCGGCGTCGTGGTAATAGCCGCCGTTAAACCAGCCCTGGAGGTTCATGACCTGCGCCTGCACACCGCCGGCGGCCAGATCCTCCGAGATCTGTCCAGCCTGGTCAAAGGTAGTCATGGAAAACGTATGCAGATACTGTACACCCAGCATATGGGAATATTCTTTGGCCCCCGCGATCACGTCATAGTACAGGGGCATATCGCCGCTCTGGGAGCCGGGGGTCAGCACGCCCTCTTCCACCAGACGGTTCCTGTAATAGTTGGCCAGTCCCGCGTAACCCTTGTATTCGTCGGTCAGGAAGGTGTAGCGCGCGGTCAGGTTGATATCATAAGCATCCCTCTCCAGCACATACACGTCCGTGGTGCTGTCACCGAACATACTCAGGTTGTCGATATTGCGCAGCACGAAAGTGGGATAAGCGTAATTATATTCGTTATACACGCCGGACACGCCCGCGGTGATCAGCGCCGTGGAAGCGCCGTCCTCCACCGTTACCAAAAGGCTCCTGTCCTCTCTGCAGATACCAAAGATAGGAAGTCTGGCACCGTTTACGTTCTCCGTAGTATAGTAGGTAGCCGCCAGAGGGTCGATGTCGTATATGTACTGGGAGTAGTTGGCGGCTCCCGTCTTGCCGTTATTAAAATCAATGAGCGAACCGGAACCGTTGGGAACAACCATATATCCGGATTCCGAAGTATCCGCCGCGCCCATCATCCTCAGCAGCTGGATACGTCCTACGCCGCCGGTGCCGTATTCCTTGATGGCGCAGACCGGAATAGATACCAGAACGGAGTCCCCGTCCAGACGGTATTCCAGAGCTACGTCAAAATAGGTGCCCTCACTGCCGTCGGTATTCTTTTCATTTCCGATCCGATAGAGATAACGGACGCCGTTCGCGATGCTCTCGACGCTGAACTTCCCTTTTGCCACCGACTGGCTGTAGGAATCCAGCGTACCCTGCGTACCGTCCGAGTTATAATACGTGAGCATAAACTGGGACTTTAAAAAGTTCAGGTTAGCGGCATTGGCTATGGCGTCGCTGTCCGCGTCAGGCGGATTGGAATAGGTAACGGAACCGTTCCTCTTGTCATATACTGCCACAGCCGCGGTCTTTGTATCCGTATAAAGCTTCAGATATTCGTTTTCACACACCAGGCTCATACCCGGAACATCGGAGCCGCTTTCCGCCGCGGGCGTAAAAGCCGTTCCCTGCTCGTACTCATAAGAAGTCAGAAAATCCTCATATCTGTCATAAAACGTATAGTGCACAAGATAATAAGCCAGATAGCAGAGTCCGCATACCGCTGCCACTCCCACAATGCCAAGCACAATCCTCTTTGTCAGGCTCACGGGACGTTTTATTTTTTCTTTCTTCTTCGATTCTTTCTGTGAAGATTTCATTTTACGCCTCCTATGTTCTGAAGATTATCTCGGTGTAGATGCTCCGGAAGAAATTGAACACCATACCAATCAGGTTGGAAAGCAACAGTATCAGGAACACAATGATCAGCATTGCCACAAAGGTCAGGAACAAGGTCAGAAGCGTCTTGCCCAGAGTATAATTGTGCACCTGCATGATCCCTATCAGCATCATGATAACGCCATAGGCGATACCCACACCGATTATCAACACGTAAAACGCCTGCTCGTCATCCGCGATCACCTGACTGACCAGCGTTCCCACCGCCAGCACCACGCTCATGGGTATGGTGGCATATCCTACCGCTATGGCAATATCCTTCAGTCTGCCTTCGCCGTTCATCAGACAGGTCACGGACCAGTTGCTGACGCACAGAAGAAGGTAAAAAGCCAGTATACCTATCAGTTCATAGAAGCTGTCCACGGTACGGGGATCCAGGTCGTTTACTACGAAACTGGCCAGGAGCCGGTTTGCCGTAAAACAGAAAGAAAACACGATCACCATTAAGATCGCCAGAGGAACGCTGCCCCTGTCCCTGTGCCGTATCCAGTAGTATCCGTCCATGGGATGGGAAATGGTATAAAACGCATACTGCCATTTTTCCTTGGAAAAATATTTACCCATTTATTCCGCGCCTCCCTTCTTTTTCTTCACTACTTTCTTGACTATGACAACCGCTACTATCAGCACCAGAATGCCTGTCAGGAAATAGCTGGCGTTCTTGGTCAGCATCTCGTTGCGGTAACGCCTGTAGGCAATGGAGTAATAATCCCGGTTCATGCCCAGCTTCAGATATTTCATGGCGGCCTTGTAATCTCCCGCCGTCAGATAGGCCTTGCCGATACCGCTGTTGGCCAGCTCGTTATTTTCATCCAGTTCCAATACCCTGGCCCAGAGCTCCACAGCCGCGGTTTCGTCACCTTCATAACGCAGCGCCACCGCCCGATTGATCAGGTTGCCGTATTCCGTTTCCTTAAAGGTCTGTATCTCGCCCCTGGTAGCGTCCAGCACCGCCAGTTCGCCGCCGATATCCTCTACCGCTACCGGCATGGAAAAGGTTCCCGCCTGAGTTCCCATTCCGCCGAAGATATAGAGGAGGTTGCCCTCATGGTCATAAGTAAAGATACGTCCTCTTTTTCTGTCCAGACAGGAGTAGATACCGTTCTGCCTGTATACCACATCCACAAACTGGGACGGTCCTGCGTAGGTCCCGCGCCCGTCTATCCAGAGGTCACCGCCTACGTTTTTATTTTCACCTTTCTTGATAACGTCCTCACCTCTGGGGTTCAGTCTTCTGACCCCCTGTACGCCGGTGGCATCGATGTTGGAAGCGTATACAAACCCTTCCGGATCAATGTCGATACCGGTAAACTCGGTGGGAATGAACAGCTGCTGCTGGGTACGCTCTTCCTTGGTAGCCAGACGCCGCCAGAATTTATCCCAAAGACTGATCTCCACCTTGATGGTGCCGAAGAAGCTGGCGAACTCGCCGTTGCTTTCAAAGACCATGATCCCTTCAAACATGTTCTGGGCAATGACATAAACTCTGTCCGCGTAATCCACAGTAACCTTTAACGGCGTGAACACATACCCCTCTTCCAGGCTTTCGGAGGTGGGGTTCGCCACGATCTGTTCCAGTCCGCCGGACTGATTCAGGACAACTACCCTGTGATTCTGGGAATCCGCCACGTAGATCCAGCCTCTCTCGGATACGCATATGCCGTAAGGCTGCTTAAAGGTATCCTCCGCTCCGTTGTTGTCGAAGGAAGTGATCACATTCTCTACCTTCGTCATATCCCGATTCAGTATGACGATACGGTTGTTGCCCGTATCGGCCACATAGATCCTGCCTTCGGCGTCCTTACAAATGTCCTGGGGCGTCACAAAATTGCCGAGAGATTCCCCGTTCCACGTAAGACCCGCACCGCCTATGGTCTTGGACGGTATGTACGCCGCGGGAGTAAAATGGATATACTCCCGATAGTCGTAGTTGTAAGTATCGTAAGGAAGGGTGGTCGCGTATACATCTTCTCCCACCGCCAGCGACAGAACCGCCGCCGCCATACAGAGAGATATGATCTTGCTTAACAATCCGATTCTTTTCATCTCCTATCCCTCCCCTTAATCTTTCATACCTGACGAAGTCATGGTTTCCAGGACATTCTTCTGACAAATCAGGAAGAAGGTGATGGGCACCGCCGCTATGATAAAGGTAACGGCTGCCGCCGCGCCCGCTCTGGCCATACCGCCCGCGGAAATCTGCTGCAGAGAATACTGCAGAGGCTTTAACTGCTCGTCACGCAGGAAAGTACTGCCGGTGTTGGCCCACATCTGCTGGAACTGGAAGATCGCCAGTGTCAGCCACGCGGGCTTTACGTTCGGCATTACGATCTGCCAGAAAATTCCCCATTCATTGGCCCCGTCCAGTCTGGCCGACTCCATCAGGGAATCGGGCAGCTGTTCCATAAACTGTTTCATCAGATAGAGGCCCATACCAAAGGAGCATGCCGGTAAGATCAGCGCCCAGTAAGTATTGTTGATATGCAGCCAGGAAATGATCATGTACTGGGGTGTCTGGGTAACGGTCCATGAGAACATCATGGAAAGCACTACCATCTGGAAGAGAATGTTCTTTCCGGGGAAGTTGTGCTTTGCCAGCGGATACGCCGCCAGCGACGCGATGATAACATGACCCACCATACCGCCGCCGGTGATGATAATGGTGTTCAGTATGTACCTGGAAAAAGGCACCCAGGAATCGTTCATCAGCGTGAACAGATCCGAGAAGTTCTCCAGAGTAGGGTTCCGCACAAAAATCTTGGGCGGGAACTGGTATAACTCATCCAGAGGCTTCAGGCAGTTGTTGATGACCATGACCAGCGGGAGCACCATCGCCACGCCGCAGATGGCCATAACAACAAACAGCAGCGTGTTTCCGGCCATGGAACGGTTCAGTTTCTTTTCCTTGGGTTTAAAAAATCTTCTTTTTTTATAGGGCTTCAAATAATTTTTCTGTCTTTTCATTATTCTCCAACCCTCCTTAACAATCTCTGTACCAGCATGTTGCTTCCTACCATCAACAGGAACAGTATCGTCGCGATTGCCGAAGCGTAACCCATTTCAAAACGCACGGTACCGTAATCCAGAAGGTGGGTAACTACCGTGGCGCCGGAATAGTTGACCGAAGGGTTGCCCGCCAGCTGGATGGATACATCCGCTATGGCGAAGGACTGGGTGATCTGCATAACCGCGCCGAACATCAGCTGGGGCTTCATGGCCGGGAGCGTCACGTACCACAGTTCCTGCCACCGGTTCTTGACGCCGTCCAGCGCCGCAGCCTCATAGAGGGATTTATCCACGGTCTGCAGACCGGCGATAAAGGAAAGGAAGCCGGTACCCAAACTCAGCCACAGCTGTACTACGATCAGCATGGGCAGCACGTATTTTTCCGTCTTCATCCAGATAACAGCCTCATCCAGGATCCCCAGATCCATGAGGAAACCGTTTAAGTAACCGTAACGGTCACCGGAGAGGATCAGCTGCCATACCACATACGCGTTACCGCAGATACTGGGCGCATAGAAGATCAGTGTCAGGAAGGCTCTCAGCCAGCCTTTAAACTCATTGATGATCCAGGCGAAGAGCAGACAGAGGAAATAGCTGACCGGCCCCGTTACGACCGCCAGGATCAAAGTGTTCTTCAGGGAGGTCAGAAAGATATCGTCCTCCAGGAAAAGTTTGATGTAATTCTTCCACCCGATAAATTCCGGCATTTCCAGCATGTTGTAATAGGTAAAGCTGAACGCCACGCTCATGACAACGGGCAGCACGGTGAAGAAGAAAAACAGGATAAAGTAAGGCGCCAGCATAAAATAGCAGGCCTTGTTTCTTTTGATACGATACCCGAGCGTTGCCTGCTTTTTGGCAATGTCCAACGCTTCCTGGGATATTGTTGCTTGTTCAGCCATATTTTCCTCCTTCTGTCAATCCAACTCAAGCTCTTCGCGCTTGTAGTCGATTTCTGCATTAATATAGATAACCTTATCCATCAGCTCTTCTCTCGGCAGTGAAGTATCCGTATTGTTTACTACCATGTAGAAGGCGTTATATACGTTACGCCATGAATAATAACCGCCCGGCACCTGCGGAATACCTTTCGCCCATTCCATGGATTCCTGCAGCGCCTCAAAGTCATCTACCGGCCAGGGCATATTCAGGAAGGCTTCGTAGTTGGCGGTAGGCACTCTCGCCGCGGAACCCATCAGGCCTTCCATCTCCCGCCCGTATCGGGTCTGGGTTTCCGCGCTGGTCCACCATTTTAAGAACTCCCAGCTCGCGTCCGGATGTTCGGTATCCGCCATGACCATACAGGCCAGGCCGGTGCTTGCCACGGAATGATCCACCGAGCCGTCCGCCTGCACCGTGCCGGGGATCTGGGTAAAGCTCCACAGACCGGCAATATCAGGCGCGGATACGGCAAAGTTGTTGTAATCCGTATAGTCCGCTATGATAATGGGACACTCGCCGGTACGGAAACGTTCCTCCACACTGGTTTCCTTATCCAGCTTGTAGTCCGTGTAATACTCACAGAAATCCTTGAATACGCTGACCGCGATATCCGAGTCCAGAGCGGAAGCGGTACCGTCCTCGTTGTAATAGGAACCGCCGTTCTGGTACAGCAGGGAAGCAAAAAGCTGTTCCGTTGCCAGCATACCAAACTCCATCTGGTTCTTCGCCAGCACGGTCATGGCCACCTTTACGTCATCCCAGGTTTCCGGAACCTCCATTCCGATCTCCGCCAGGATGTCTTTGCGGTAGAACATAACCGGATAGGTGATGGTTTCCGGCAGCGCGTACGCCGCGCCGTCATATCCGAACTGCGTCAGGGCCGCCTCCGGAAATCTCCGGGCCACCTCTTCGTAATCGTCAAACTGCGTCAGATCCAGCACCGCGTGGCGGATACCGTAATTGACGGGGGTATCGTTGCCTGTGGTCAGCACCGCGCCCGCGATACCGTTGGTGTTCGCTACCTGTATCGCCACATCGGGCCCTTCTCCTACCAGCGTGGCTTTCAGCAGAGTGGACATATCCACCAGCTGTACGTTGACGCTGATACCGGTTTCATTGGTAAAGCTCTCATCTATCAGGGACTTGATCACATTCGCCTGGTCACGTCCGGAACCCACCCAGAGAGTGATGGCTTCCGAATCCTTGTCTTCGCTCACGCTGCCGATGTTGTTGTAATCAATGATGAAGGAGTAGAACAACCTCTGCGCCTCATATACCGCCCCGTCCAGGAAGGAAGTCTTCGCGTACTTGATATCCATGTTCGGCGAGTAAATATTGATCCTGTCCACCTGCAGGGGCTGGCCGATAACCTGCGTGATCCAGGTACCCAGCGCTCTCACATTGACTTTATAAGAAGAAATGGTCCTGACGAAATACTCTTCGTCGGCGATCAGATCGTCCAGCTGATCCCGCATGGTGAGCAGAACCGCCTTTTTATCGGTATTGGCGCCTGCCACCTGCTCCAAAAGGACAATGGCCTGATTCAGGGTTTCTCTCGCTGCCACCAGCTCTCCGTTCAGTTCGGGCAGGGTGGCCGCCAGCTGATAGTCACGGTAGGTATCGGGAGCTACACCCGTTACCTTGATGACCTGTCTGTAGATACTGTTCAGCTGCTGTACGGAATCCTCTACCAGACCTACTATTTCGGAAAACTCGCCCAGCACCACTTCCATGCGGATGGTATGGTGCCCTGCGGTCAGATAAAAACTGTAGGGAACGCCGTTGTCATCGCTGATGACATCTTCCCTCCAGGAATTGGAATAATCAAACGCGTAATCCGACATTTCCTCAAAGGGTACCACGCCGTCAATGGTGATACGCCGGGATACGTGAATACCTCTGGAGAAATTCTGTCTGTCATAAAGAGAAATATTGTAATAACCGTCCTCCGGCACTTCAAAATCCCATTCGATCCACTGTCCTACCAGCCGCCAGGAATTGCCTCCGATGGTATTGTTCAGCAGCTCCTTGGAGCTCGCGGGAGATACGGAAGGAGAAGACTGATCCTGCTGAGGATAAAGCATCTGGGAAGAAGTCTTGGTGGCGTATTCCCCTTCAATGGTGATCAGCGTACCTTCCGTAGCGGAAGCGCCCGCGGCATCCCATCCTGCCTTTACCTCCTCATAACTCTTCACTTCCCCCTCGTTGCTGAGCACCAGCTTATTAATGAGCATGGGCTCTTTCAGGGAAACCATGGAAATAGTGTGGCTGCCGGCCTCCATGTATACGGACAGCGCTTCCGTTACATACCCGTCGCTGTCGTAAAGATACCGGGACTGCCACTCCGGAACTTCTTCGATCCTGGGCTTTACATCGTTGCCCTGATTGTCCTTTGCCCAGTTCCGGACGGTCACGCCGTCGGCGTTCACAAAAGAATCATCGGTAAAAGTAGCCCATACTCTCGGGAAGGTGAGCAGGGACATTTCCTCAAAAGGAAGATTCCCGTCCACAAAAACGCTTCGCTCTATATCGGAGTTCTTACCCGCCACAGGATAATAGACCACGGAAATATTGTAAAGACCGCTGACAGGCACATCCACCTCAAACTCGATCAGAGAATCCTCGCTGGTCAGCACGCTGTCACCCGGCATCCCTTCAAAATCGGAATAGATCTCGGGAACAGCCTCACTGTCACCCTCTTCGTATCTTACATACTCCCCCGCCGGGATCTCGACTTCCTGCGCAGGACGGGCGGCATCGGCATAATTCGCGATATACGCGTTGTAGCCCGGGATGGAATCATCAATATTATAGGTACTTATGATCTCGTCGAATTCTTCCATCAGCATATCCGTCTTGGCCTGCGTTTCCAGTTCCGCCATGGGAAACAGAACTGTCAGCGCCATCACTGCCGCCAATACCATTGCCATGATTTTCTTGCCGGTTTTCCTCCGTTTCATACAATTACCTCTTTCTTTACTTATTTTAATTCCTTGCGTATCTCATAAGTCTTAAAATCCGGAAGCTCATCCAGAGTCAGTACCGCTTCATGTCCGTACACCTTCTGCAGCATGGATTCCTCTGTATACTGCTCGCTCAGGGTATATACCACCACATCCTCTACCACGAACTCGCCGTTCCAGGTGCACCACATACCCCACATGGCGCCGTCCCGGATCGCCAGGTCCGGATCGAACAGACAGCCGTTCTCGGACAGATAGACCATTTTGTGCTCGGTGCTGTAGTCCTGTGCCGCGTGGATATAAGACGTGGCCTGGGAAGTGTAGACCCTTTCCCCCGGATAGATGTCCTCGCCGATGATATCCACATACTCGTCACCCGGGTACCATTCCGCGTCCTGTCCGTTCCACACCCAGATCAGATTATCCAGTCCGTACTCATTGGTCAGTTTATCATACATGGTGATGTAAAGTTTCTTGTACGCTTCCGGTCCGGCCGCGCCCCACCAGAACCATCCTCCGCTGGCTTCATGCAGCGGGCGCCAGAGAATGGGCACCCCGGCATCCTCCAGACGCTGAAGCTGTACGGCAATGGCGTCGATGTCCGCCATCAGAAGCTCGTATCCTTCTTCGTCCTCGCCGTTCATGATCTTCGCCAGGTCGATATCGGTATATTCCTTATAAAAACCGCTGTACCACTGTCCTGTCAGGTATTTGCTCGGTGCGTTCCAATGCCAGCAGAAGGTGACGATCCCGCCCTCTTCCCAGAAATTAATGGCGTACTCCACGGCTTTGCCGCTGCTGCCGTTTTCCACGCGGGAAGGCGTATATTCAATCATATCCAGTCCCAGCACCGCGGGCGTCTTTCCCGTAGAATCCTGTATCACCTGAAATTCCCTGCCCAGCCGGCCGGTATCACAGTACTGCCCCGACAGAAATTTCTCTCCATAGATATCCAGCAGATAACTGTACAGCCGTTTTGTTTCTTCCGAAGCGTTGGGATTGGAAAGTCCCGCCGTCACCTGATAGATACTCTCGTCTATGGGCTTGGCCGTCAAAATATCCAGTCTGTCCAGAAAGATCCAGCCCCAGTATTTGGAAAGGCTTATCTCATGCTCTCCCTGAGCCAGGTACACCCTGTCCAGAACCGAATCCCCGAAAGCGCTGTCCGCTATGTATACGGTTCCCATCTGTTCCCCGTCCACGATCACATAGTTGTATTTTTCTCCGCCGTTGCCGGCACTGACAAAATTCAGGTCATAAAAGCCGTCCTCCGGCACCGTCACGGAAAAAACGCAGGCATCGCCGTCCTCCTGAAAGCCCTCCACATAGCCCGTTCCGGAAAAGCCCTGCAGCTGAGGCGCCGGCGCCGCGGCCACATTGCCCGAAAAAACCGCGTCCTCCGCTTCGTAGCTGCCCACCGTTTCCGGTACAAAAGGCGCTTCCTCCTTTTCTTTCCCGGACATAGCACAACCAGCGGCACACACTCCCAGCATGGCCGCTAACCCCATACTTAATATCTTTTTGTCGTTCTTCATCGCTCACCTCTGGATATTAAGTTCATTTAATTTGTTTTAATTCACAAAAATATCTTACCATAGTACACTATAAACCTCAATATGTTTTATGCATTTTGTCGTTTTTGCCAATATTTCTTTTTTATTTTTGTGCAATATTCTTATCATTTCATTTTTATTTTGTTTCTTTTGCCATATTTTGAATAAAAACGTTTTTTTGTATCAATTTCCGGTCTTCCACGCTTATTTTACTTTTTATTTCGCTTTTTCCAATTTTATTTAGCCTATTTTAGCTTATTTTAACCTTATTTTAGCATCCTGTCTTCCCATTTCGGACAGGATTTGCTATAATAGCGCGTAAGCGGCGGGACGGACAGTAAAAACTGCCGGTCCGGGAAGCCGCCTCTATCACTGATCAGGATCAAAACAAGGGAGGAGCCTATGAAAAACACCCCGCTACGCCTTACCGATGCCTGCGCCACACCGGAAGCACAGAAACTGTATCGCTATCTCCAGACCATCCGCGGAAACGGAATATTGTCCGGACAGCAGGAATGCCCGCGGGACAAAACCCGGGGAGAGGAACTGTCGTATATCCTAAAAACCACAGGAAAACTACCGGCCATCCTGGGGCTGGACTACATTGAGAACGATTTTGACGGCGTCACGCAGAGAGCCATGGACTGGCATCGCAGAGGAGGCATCGTTTCCATCTGCTGGCACTGGGGCATCCCGCCCTTCGGCACGGGATACCGCTCCAGCCAGGAGTCCGTGGACATGGAACAGCTGTTAAACCCGGATACCGACCTGCACAAAGGGATGCTGCAAAACCTG
The DNA here is from genome assembly GCA_947632555.1 of uncultured Lachnospiraceae bacterium. Taxonomy (GTDB): domain Bacteria; phylum Bacillota; class Clostridia; order Lachnospirales; family Lachnospiraceae; genus Acetatifactor. The sequence goes on along the minus strand of CANRPU010000011.1, from coordinate 66,654 downwards.
GATACCGCGGCCGCGGCTCTGGCCAGACTGCGGGATGCGGGGATCCCCGTGCTTTTCCGCCCCCTGCATGAATTTGACGGCGCGTGGTTCTGGTGGGGCAAGGGCGGTCCCGAAGCCTTTCAGCGGCTGTGGCGGCTGATGTATAAACGTTTCACCGGCCTGCACGGTCTTCACAACCTGATCTGGGTGCTGGGCTATTCCGGTGAAATGCATGACGGCTGGTATCCCGGTGACGAATATGTGGACGTTATCGGCGGCGATGCCTATTCCGAAGGCATCCACGAGGAGCTCTACCACTGGTTAAAAACCGTCACGGACAAACCCATGCCCTGCTGCCACCATGAAAACGGCCCTCTGCCGGAACCCGGTCTTCTGGCCATGAAGCAGATAGACTGGTGCTGGTTCCTCACCTGGCATACCATGCATATCCACGAGCAGAACAGCCCGGATTATCTCCGCTACGTATACAATCATCCCTATGTGATCACTTTAGAAGACCTGCAGCCGTAGACACGGCCTGCAAAAGCGTTAAAACGGCGTCCCCCACCGCGGGCAGACGCCGTTTTTTACAATTATTATGATACCAGAAGTCCCAGCAGCGCGAAAGCGCTTCCGGCGGAACCTTCCTGTTTGCGGATCTCCACGGTATGGACCGCTTTTTCCCCGGAGGTATATACTTCCGTTGTTTCAATGGAATTGCCCCAGCCGTTGGGAAAATCCGCATCCAGAGTCATCATGTACGCGCCGTCTATCCACACCTCATACCGGCCGCCCGTTCCGTTGATAAACCGCTGATACATGATGCCGATATTGGCCGCTTCCACGGTAAAGGAAATCTCTTCCTCACCGCTCTCCGTATACCAGCCGTACGGGAACAGGTTGTTTACTTCCTGCTGCGCAAAGCTCCCGGCGGCATCCGGCGCAACGCTCCGGCTGTCCAAGACCGCCGCGTCCATATAGTCATCCGTGGTGATCAAAGGCGCGTCAAAAGGCTCTACTTCCGTTTCCGTTCCGTCGGTATCATAGAGGACGGAGGAGAGATACAGGGAGAAGAGTTCCCCCACAATGGCATGTCCCCTGTCATTGGGATGAATATTGTCGGGAGAAATATCTTTCCAGGAAAAATTTCCCGCCTCGATTTCCGGCAGGACCGCGTTCCCATAGCTCAGCATGGGCAGCCCGTAGGCAAATCCCACGGCGGCATCCGTATCCTGGGCGCTGGTGCCGTCTTCCATGGTCATGAACAAAAGCATCACCGCCGGCTGGTTTTCCGCGGTCAGGATCCGCCGCGTCAGATTCTCGTAGCTCTTTTTATAAAAATGATTGTTGCCGTCGTTTACGGAAAACTCCACCACCACAAAATCCGGTTCATAGCGCAGCAGATCCTCCTGTACTCTGTGAACTCCCAGATAGGAGCTGGTACCGCCCACTCCGGCATTCACCAGGGTGATCTCCGAATCCGGAAAGGTTTCCTTCCACCAGTCCCGCAAAAGCGCCGCGTAGCTGGAAGTTTCCGGATCCTTTGCGGAAAATCCCTGGGTAATGGAACCGCCTATGACGCCCACTGTAATGTCCTCACCGGACCGCGCCCGTTCCAAAACTTTTTTCAGTCTGCTCAGATCGCCCTGCGCGTAGGAAACGGCCCGTTCATACATTTCCGGCGTCACGTACTCGCATTCCGCGAACAGCGCCTCCATGTAAGAGTCCCGGTCCGGAAAAGTTTCCGCGCTTCCCGTGCCGTTTTCTTCCCTTACGTCCGCCGTCCCCGCGCCGCCTTCTGTTGATCCGTCCGGGCCGCAGCCCGTACACATCAGCGTCAGCGCCAGAAGCGCCGCCGCCGCTTTCCCATATCCCGTCGGTTTCATGGTCCTCTCTTACTCCTCTTTGCTTTCTTCAAACACCGTACACATCTCGGCCGTTTCCCGAATACCGTTTTCCCCGTTTACGGCTACATCGCCCCAGTCCGCGGACAGTTCGCTGCCGTCCCAGGAAACCGCCAGGTCCAGATATTCCACGCCGCCGGAATTTCCCTTCCAGGACCAGGCCATATATCCGATATCGTTTTCCTCACAGTATTCCATCAGATACGCCTCGTCCACATCGCCGTCACTGTGGGTATAACCGAATTCTCCCACGCAGACACAGAGATCCCTGTCCAGCGCGTACTCCAGATTGGTCCGAATACTTTCCTCACTGCCTCCGGCGGTGCCGTACATGTGCACCGCGAACATCACGTTGCCCAAAGGATCCGAGCCCAGTACCGCTTCTCCGCCGTCCTTAATGCAGCGCCCGAACTGTCCCCAGCCGGAACTGTCCACCAGCAGCGTATGCGCCAGACCCGCTTCCCGCAGCATGGGAATCACCTCCGTATACGCTTCTTCCCAGACCTTGGACTCGCTGTCCCCCTGCCACTCGTTGGCAATGTTGACGATCACGTAATCTTCCTCTCCGATCAGGACATCCCGGATATCTATAAAATACTGCGCCGCCGCCAGCAGGGATTCCTTATCCTTGTACCCTGTAGCGTCGTGTACTTCCAGGACCGCGATCATCTTTCTCTCTTTGCAGAGATCAATGATATGTTCCACCGTTTCCGCAGGCGTCCGGGTCCACTGTTCCCCGTCGGAAAGCACGATCCGGACACAGTTGCTGTCCGTAGCCGCGATGCCGTCGAGGGCCGTTTCCAGCTTATCCGGAAACCAGGTATAGGCATGATTGATCCCTCTCATGATAAACGGATTGCCGTTGGCGTCATAAAGGGTGGTGCCTTCCACATAAAAACCCGTCTGCTGCCGCAGGGCCTCCACGTCTATCTCGCTGTTCTCCGGGGCCGTTTCCGTAGAAACGGTACCGGTATCCGTTTCTTCCGCGGATACGGTCCCTGCCTGCCCGCCGTTCTCCCTCTCTTCGGCGCACGCCGAAAAGAACAGGCACAGCGCTGCCAGCAGCATGATCCCGCCCCGTATCCGATTGCTTGTCTTCTTACTTTTTATCATCTTTCCCTCTCATTCCGCCGCGAAACGGCATATCAGTATTTCTGTTTTCTATTTTCTCTTTCCCTGTTTCATGATTTGTGGTATACTCCATTTGCCGTTACCGGCACTTTACACTATACGCGCGTGAAAGGCAAGATACCACCCATGAAAAATCTCACGGAAGGAAAACCCTTAAAACTGATCATGCTCTTTGCTGTTCCCCTGTTCGCGGGACAGCTTTTCAATCTTTTCTACAGCCTGATGGATACCCGTATCGTGGGCTCCACCCTGGGCCGGGACGCCCTTGCCGCCGTAGGCGCCACCACCACCGTCAGCGACCTGCTGACCGGTTTTTTAAACGGCTTCTGCAACGGCTGCGCCATTGTCATCTCCACCTGCTTCGGCGCCGGCAGCAAAAAGGATATGAAAAAAGCGCTGGGCGGCACTATCGTCCTGAGCGTCGGCCTTTCCCTTTCCATTACCGTCCTCTGCCTGCTGTTCCTCAACCCGCTTCTGCGTCTTATGCGTGTGGAGGCTTCCATTCTGGGGGATGCCCGTTCCTATCTCGGCATCGTCCTGGCCGGTCTGCTGGCTTCCACGCTCTACAACATGTGCGCCGCCGTCCTGAGAGCCATAGGCGATTCTTTTACGCCCCTGCTTTTTCTGATACTGGCTTCGTTTTTGAATATCTTCCTGGATTACGGCTTTATCCTGCTCTTTGGCATGGGCGTGGGCGGTGCCGCCCTGGCCACCGTGATCTCCCAGATGGTTTCCGCTTTTCTCTGCTTTTTCTATATGCGCCGGAAATACCCGGATCTTTCCCTTTCCCGGGAAGACCGGCGTCCGGAACCTGAAACTTACCGCAAGCTGTTCGCCGCCGGCATCTCCATGGCCTTCATGGTATCCTTTGTCAACCTGGGAACCGCCGTTTTACAGACTGCCATCAATACCTTCGGCAGGAACATTATCGTGGCGCATACCGCTGCCCGCAAGATCACTTCTGTCTTCATGCTGCCCTTCTCCGTCCTGGGCACTACCCTGGCTACCTACTGCGGCCAGAACCTGGGCGCAGGCAGATACGAACGTCTGCGGGTGGGGATCCGGGATACCGTACTGGTCACCTTCTGCTGGTGCCTGGGCGTGATCCTGGCAGCCAACACCATCTCGCCTTTCCTGATACGCGTGATCACCGCTTCCACGGATCCTGAGATTATCTCCACCGCCACTCTGTATCTGCGCGTCAACACGGCCTTCTATTTTGTTCCCGCCGTCATCTGCCTGTTCCGTAACAGCATGCAGGGATTCGGGGACAGCAGAACGCCCATCTTTTCCAGCACCCTGGAGCTCATCGGCAAGATACTTGTGACCTTTTTCCTGGCGCCCGCCGCGGGCTACGCCGGGATCATCGCCGCGGAGCCCATCGTATGGTGCGTTATGGTGATCCCTCTGATAGTCAATATGCTGCGCAATCCTCTGCTGAAAACAAAGTTCTAGTATTACTGCAGCTTAAACTTGCCAACCTCTTCGTTCAGGCGGATCGCCACATCCATATTGGTATTGGCCTCCTGGCCGATACTGCCCACATTCGCCGTCAGATCCACGGCCATCTGGGCCACATAAGCCACGCCCTTGGTGCTTTCTTCCACAGCCAGATTCACGTCCTCCACAGCCACCTTGATGCTGTCTATGTTCTCCCTCAGCTGCCCGCTCTCGCTGGCAAAATCCTGCATCATCCTGTTCATATCGCCCACATCGCCGCGATAGTCCCGGCTGGTGGACAGCAGCTTTTCATATCCCTGCATGGCGGTTTCGTCCAGAAAGGCCAGCATTTCTTCCGCTTTCATGGCCAGCTCGTTCACCGCTTCCACCACTTCCCCGCTCACCTTCTGTATCTGTATCGCCGCTTCCGCGGAATTGGTGGCCAGCTTTCCGATCTCATCCGCCACCACCGCGAAGCCTTTTCCCGCCTCGCCGGCCCGCGCCGCTTCAATGCTGGCGTTTAACGCCAGCAGATTGGTCTGATCCGTGATGTTGATGATATTGTCCGTCAGCCCGCTGATTTCCTCCACCGCTTTGGAACGGGCGATCTTTTCATTGACCGCCTCCGCCATTTCCTTGGCGAGAGTTCTCGCGTTTTGCTGTTCCGTTTCCGCGTTCTCAAACACCTTTTCCGCTTTTTTCATGGTATCCGCGGAAGAGTTCCTTCCCTCTACGGCCCTGGAGGAGATTTCTTCGATTTCATTGTATATGTTCCGGATAGATTCGTTGACCTGGCTCAACGATGCGTTGGTTTCTTCCATAGCGGCGCTCATCTCTTCCATGGTAGCCGATATATCGGTGATACTGCCCGTCGCGCTGGAAAGGCTGGATACCACGTTTTTGGCGGAGCCGTTGATCTGCCCCGCGTTGGACGCGATCTTCAGCATAATGCTCCGGATATGCTCCAGCAGTCCGTTCACATTCCCCGCGATCAGCTCCATTTCATCACCGGAACGGATCTCCAGCTTCCGCGTCAGATCCCCCTCGCTGTGCACCAGATCGTAGATTTTTCCGTCCACTACCCGCAGGCTCTTTAAAATGCTCATGACAATGATATTCAGGACAAGAATGGCCAACGCCAGACAGACAGCGGAGATCAAAACAGTCTGCCAGAGCACCGCCGTCAGCCTTGCGGATACGCCGGAAGCGTCATAATCGCTTCCCAGGATACCCACGATCTTTCCGGCGGAATCTTTTACAGGTTTGTACACCGAGATCAGATCTCCATCCTCCGTGCTGTCAATATAATTCTGCACATAGGCGTTTCCCGAAAATACGTCGGCCAGCTCCGCGTAGGACTCCTCAAACTCCTCGCCAGACGCTCGATGTCCTTCCGTCGCATCCGTGTCCACTCCGTAGTACACCCTGGATCCATCCGTATACAGAAAATACAGAAAAGCGATCCCGCAGTTCTCCTGAACGGAACGCATGGCGGAGAGCAGTGTCTGATAAGCCTCGCTGTTCTCATCTCCCGCGGCCGCCACCTCTCCCGCCAGATCTCCGTCGATCACTTCCACCGCGATAGAAGAAGCCATATCCGCCTCCTCTACGCCCATGGCGATAAAGCCGGCCGCGGTCCTCCTGTAGGAATTGATCCCCAGAGCCAGACAGAGCGCGATAATGATCAGCGTGGCAGGGATCAGGATCTTCATGCTGATACTCAGTCCCCTTGTTTTTTGTTTCATCCCTTTGTTCCCCTTCCTGCTTACGCGGGTTCCCCTTACCGGCGCGAAAGCTGAATCTTTTTTAACAGTTCCTTTACGTTAATAGGTTTCTCGATAAAATCATCCATGCCGCTGGCAAACGCCCTTTCCTTATCCTCCTGCATCGTGTTGGCCGTGCTGGCGAATATCCTGACCGCAGCAGCGTCAGGTCGTTCCAGGGCCCGTATCGCCTTTGTCGCTTCAAAGCCGTTCATTCCGGGCATCAGCAGATCCATCAGGATCACGCCGTACTCCCCGGGTTCGGACGCCGCGAAAGCCTCCAGCGCCTTCTGCCCGTCCTCCACATGCGATACCTGATAGCCTTCCTCTTCCAGTACCTCCATCAGGATCTGCGCGTTGAGCTCATTGTCCTCGGCGATCAGGATACGGGGTTTTTCCGCCCCTCCCGCCTGCTCCGCAGGTCCTTCCTCCTCTTCTTCAGAAGACACGCGGATACCCGCGAATACAAAGGTAAATCTGCTTCCCTCGCCCGGCCTGCTCTCTACGCTCAGGCTGCCGCCCATCCGTTCGGCCAAAAGAGCGCAGATCGCCAGTCCCAGACCTGTTCCCTGATTGCCCTTGGAAACCGTTTTTCTTTCCTGGGTAAACGGCTTGAATATCTTTTTCTGAAATTCCTCGCTGATACCCCGTCCGGTATCGGCCACCTCTATCCTGGTCAGGATCTTCCCGCCGCTTTCTTCCTGGCTGGCCGTTACGTTCACGCTTCCTCCTCTGTCCGTGTATTTGCAGGCATTTTCCAGAAGGTTCAGTATGACCTGCTGGATCCTGACCGCATCGCCGGTCACGACCGGACAGGGCAGCGCGGCTTTTACCCTGAAATCAATTCCGGCGTCCTCCATATTCCTTCTTTCCACGGATTCCATGGTATCCATCAGGAGCCGCAGGTTCACCGGTTTCTTTTCCAGTTCCATTTTCCCGTCCTGGAGCATCGACATATCCAGGATATTGTTCACCAAAAAGAGCAGATACTGTGTCACAACGGAAGACTGCCGCAGATAGTCCGATATTTTTTCCTGATCGCCCACGTTCTGGGACATCAGATAATTCAGGCTGACCAGTCCGTTCAGCGGGGTTCGTATCTCATGACTCATGGATGACAGGAAATCCCCTTTTGCCTTGGCGTCCGCCCCGGCTTTAATGGCCCGCACTCTGAACAGGATGCTCACATATACCAGCGCGGTGATCAGCAGGGCCGCGGTAACCAGCAGGATCACGGAGTAGCGGTACTGGTACAGAAAATCCCAGACGGAATATTCATACATATTGGACAGCGTGGAGGTAATGATATACGCCGCCACTTCTCCGTTGGACATCTGCGCTATGGATTTGTTGATGATGGAAATGGCAAGTTCCTTCTCCCGCCAATCCGTGCCGTTATCCTGCTCCAGCGGCACTACCGCGGAAAAACAATACTGATCCTGCATTTCCAGCATGGGGATCACCACCAGGTCGTGATAGATGGGCTTATACAGCCAGTATTCCGCCACATACTGGTTCTGGATCAGCAGATCCGCTTCTCCCTTGCTGACCGCGTCCAGGCAGTCTTCAATACTGTCATAATCCACCAGTTTAAAATTGGGATACTGGTCGTTGATCACTTTTCGGATAGTCTGAGAACCGGTGGAGATCGCCACGGTAAAATGCGCGTCCGGTTCCAGACGGAGCGCTTCCTTCGCCACCACCACCTTTCTGCTGGAAAGGTAGGGATCGCTCATCAGGATCCCTCTGGCCGCCTGGTTTTCCTTGTTGTATTCCACGCTGGTGACCAGATCAAACCCTTTCGTGAGAAGATAATCGTAAGTGATATCTCCCGCCGGGATCGGTACATACTCAAAGCGCAGGCCGCTGATCTGTTCGATCCTGTCAAATATCTGCCTGGAGATCCCCGCCAGGCTGCCATCCTTTCCCTGAAAAGAAACCGGTATCCTGTCGCAGACATAGCCCACCTTTAAAGTCCTGCCTTCCGCGATATAGGCCAGTTCTTCTTCCGTAAACAGGCTTTTTGGCGATTCCGCCTCCTTCGCGTATACCGGCAGGCCCGCACAGAGCCCGGCGAGTACCGCGGCAAGCAGTACCGCCGCCGTTTTTTTCCATCCCCCGTTTTTCACCTTTTTCCGCCTTTCGTACAACAGTCCGTCGATCTGTTAAAAGCCGCCGGTCCCGTATTTCAACGCTTCTTCCACACGATACCGGTCCATGAGTTCCACGCAGCCCGGCACATCCGTTTTATCATGAAACAGAGCGTCCAGCGCGCAGGCCACATCCTCCGCGCTGTATCCCACTATTTTGGAAGCGGCCGTGGATACCCGTTCATACTCCGAAATAGAGTCCAGCGCATCCGTTACCATGTGGGACTGAATATTGGTAGTCTGCCCGTTAAAGCAGTTGACTGTGGCAATACCGTCAAAAGCAGTATTATAATTTTCCGGTTCCGCGCAGAAACGCAGAAATTCCAGAGCCTCCTCCACCTGTTCGCCGTTTTTGTTCACCATCATCATATTCAGATTGCCGCCTTCATACGTGCCTTTCTCCGCCGTGTTCAGAAACACGGGCATGACCGCGAAGTCCTCCAGCGAATAGGTCTGCCCAGGTTCAAAATCCGTATAAAACCAGGTATCCCAGATAAAGGTCATCACCGCTTCTCCCGAACCCATGACGGAACTGATATCGGACCAGCCCCATTCCAGGTATTTCTCTCCGAACCAGCCTTTATCCGCCGCGTCCGCGATCCACTGTATCATATCCTCCACCGCCGGGATCTCCGCGTAAGTGATCTCATTCCGGTTCAGGCTTTCCAGCAGCAGCGGCTCGTCCGCGAACACGGGATCCAGCCCGAACTGCGCCATCCACGAGCAGCCGTCCGCGGGCCAGCAGACAGGCGTATAGCCCGCTTCCGTGAGCGCCTGACAGAGCATGTCAAATTCGGCCTGTGTGGAAGCCGGCTTCAATCCCAGGCTGTCCAGTATGGTCTTGTTGTAGTAACAGCCGGAAACGGAATTTTCCCAGAAAGGCAGTCCTAAAAGATTCCCGTCCTTATCCTGGCAGTAATCCCTGGCGCTTTCCGTCAGGTCCGCTTCCCAGCTTTCCCCGTTCAGATAGTAAAAATTTTCGGCTGTGTTAAAACGGGTCAGATCCGCGTTATGAAAATGTAAAAAGATATCCGGTATATCCCCGTTTTCAAAATCCCTGGCGGCAGCGGCTTCAAACTCCGAATCCTCGTAAGCGATGATCTCCAGCCTGTTTCCCGTCTTTTCTTCATACCTCTGAAAAATAGCGGTCATATAGCTTTTCTCCAGATCGCTCTTTTTTCCCATGATGGTCAGAGTGACCGCTCCCGGCTGTAGAGAATCCTGACAGGCAGCCAGGGAAAACGGTATGATAAACACAAACAATATGCACAGACACTTTTTCCACATTGTTCTTCTTTTTCCTTTTTTCATTTATCCTCCGTCTTTTCTCTTTTCATTTCATTTATCTTCCGCCGGATCCCGATTCAGCAGGCGGCCGATCATTTCCCGCACCGCCGTCATGTCGATGGGTTTTGCCAGATGTCCGTCCATTCCGGCATCCATGGCGTTGCGCACATCCTCGGCGAAGGTGTTCGCCGTCATGGCCACAATGGGGATCCGGGCAGCCGCGGGATGTCCGCAGGCACGGATCTGTCTGGTTGCTTCGTAGCCGTTCATCACGGGCATCTGCACGTCCATCAGGACCATATCATATTCGCCGGGAGCGGAACGCCGGAACATCTCCACCGCCTCCGCGCCGTTTACGGCCAGATCACAGTCCGCCCCTTCCATGCTCAGCATCTCCGTCAGGATCTCCGCGTTCAGCTCATTGTCCTCCGCTACCAGGAAATGCCTTCCGGCCATGACGCGCGCTTGGTCTTCCCCGGCCGTATCGCCGGCGCTTTCCCGCTTTTCCTGCTGAGCCGTCAGGTCAGCGAACAGAGGCCTGATCACCTGCCAGAATGTGGATACAAAGAACGGTTTGGACATAAACGCGTTGATACCGGCCTCTCTGGCCTCCTCTTCGATCTCGCTCCAGTCGTAAGAGGTCAGCACCAGGATCGGGACATCTTTTCCGATCTCTTCCCTGATCTTACGGGCAGTTTCCACACCGTTCAGCCCCGGCATCTTCCAATCCAGCAGGATCACCTGAAAGCCTTCCCCGTTTCGGCAGGCCGAAACGGCTCTTTCCACCGCGTCCGCTCCGTTGTTCACGCAGCACACGTCCACACCGGTATCGTGCATCATAGTCCGTATGGCCAGACAGATGTCTTCTTCATCGTCCGCCACCAGCATACGGGTGATCTTCTGTTTCAGCATGGCCTCCACTTCCTCCTGCTCAGGAAGCACAAAAGACAGTTCCACGGTAAAGGTGCTGCCCAGGCCTGTCCGGCTCTCCACCTTTATCACGCCGCCCATCAGATCCACCAGGTTTTTCGTAATGGCCATCCCCAGGCCCGTTCCCTGCACTTTGTTGGTAACGGAACTGATCTCCCTGCTGAAAGGCGCGAAAATATTTTTCTGAAATTCTTCACTCATTCCAATGCCGTTGTCGCGCACTTCAAACCGCAGCTGCGCGTACTGCTGCGCTGTCCGGGAAATCTCCGACACCGAGAAATCCACCTCGCCGCCGTCCGGGGTATATTTGACCGCGTTGGAAAGAAGATTGAGCAGGATCTGGTTCAGGCGCAGTTTATCCCCTACTATCTGTTCCGGCAGCGCTCCCTGGGTATGCATGGTAAATTTCTGTTTTTTGGCCTTTGCCTGGGGCATGATGATGATGTGCAGGTCTTCCAGAAGCTCCGGCAGACTGAAGCGGTCCACGTTTAAAGAGGTCTTACCGCTCTCGATCTTGCTCATATCCAGCACGTCGTTGATCAGGCTGAGCAGATGCTGGCTGGATGCCGTTATCTTGCGCGCGTACTCCCGTACCTTGTCCGCGTTCTGGGCGTCCTTCTCCAGCAGCATGGAAAATCCCACAATGGCGTTCATGGGCGTACGAATATCGTGGGACATATTGGAAAGAAAATTGCTTTTGGCCTCATTGGCGCTTTTGGCCGCGGTCAGCGCTTCCTGCAGATTCTGGTTCATCTGCTGCTCCTGAGTACGGTCGGAAAGCACCACGATATATTTCGTCACTTCCTGAATATTCATGTGGTACACCGTCATTCTGTACCAGCGGCGCTCACCGGTATTCTGGTGCATATACTCGCATTCCCAGTATTTGTTCCCGTGAAGAGGGATCGCTTCCAGCTCCTTTTTGGGTATCACCACATTGTAATTCACGGCGCACTTTTCCATTACCCTGATATTTTCCTTGGCTTCCGCCGCCGGGATCCCCAGCAGCCTTTCAATATTGGGACTGATATAATCCACCCGTCCCTTCTCGATATCCAGCATGATAAAAATATCGTCCACATTGTTGGAAAGCACGTCGAACATGGATTCCCTGTACCGCAGCTCCGTTCTGGTCCGCCGGAACAGCTTGCGGCTGCGCAGCAGAATGGGCGCCAGCACCATCATCCCCACCAGCAGGAAGATCACGATCAGCGCCAGTATGGTGATCTTCTGCACCGACAAAAAGCCGGCGCTCACCACGTTCTGCGGCACTACGCTCAAGAGTATATAGCCCTGATACCCTACGGGCTGATACAGGATGCAGTGGCTCACGCCTCCGATCTTACACCGCAGCTGGCCGGAAGTTTCGTTCGCCCAGTCTTCCTGGATCCTGGCCAGTTCCTCTCCGTCCAGATCGGAAGCCGCCTCCAGATAGGACAGATAATTCCCGAATACGTTTCCTCCCGTCTGGGTGGAGAGCAGCACGCTGCCGTCGCTGTGGATGACAAAACATCTGGCGTTTCCTGAAAACGCGTCCACCTTCAGGGAACCGGCCATATCCGCGTTGGTGTAGCTGACGGCGATGGCGTCGTACGTAAAGCCCTGATATCTCCCTTCCCGCAGCGGAACGGCAAAAACGGTGACGCCCTGTCCGTCAGGAAGCGTCCCGCCCACCATAACAGGCTCCCTCAGCCGCGTCAGGATATCCCATTCCTCTCCCGGCTCCACACTGTTCCTCGTGCCGTCCGGCGTTATGCAGGTCCCGTCCTCTGCCAGGAAATAAAATTCCGAAAATCCCCAGTAGCCCTGTTCTTTTTCAATGAGTCCGGCTATCCCGGCATCCTCCATATCCTCTTCGGCAAAGGTATTGCCCCAGCTTTCCAGCAGTCCCCAGTTTCTTTCCATAAACGCGCCGAAAGAACGGTTCACCTGACTGTAAATCTCCTCCAGGTGGACCGCGCTGTCCGCGTAAATCTTCCGGGAAATAAAGTTAAAATAAACAACACCTATCACCACCACCGCGGCTCCGACCGCGCACAGCAGTAAGGACGGCAGTATCTTTCCGAATCTTTTTTTCATGAAAATTCCCTGTTCCCTCATTCCGGCAAGGGGCATCCTCTGCGGATAAAACCCTCTGCCATTTTATCATACGGCACGGGATAAATCAATTTTCAGTATACAAAAAATCAAAAAATAAGTATCACACGCCCAGATAGCAGTGGAAGCCTCCGTCCACCGGCAGGACCACGCCGGTCACAAAGCCGCTTCCCCTGGGGCTGACCAGAAACAGCAGCGCGCCGATCAGATCTTCCGGTTCCCCGTATTTTCCCATGGGAGTACTCTCTATGATCTTCCTGCTCCTGGGGGTCGGCGTGCCGTCCGGATTAAAATGCAGCGCGTGGTTCTGGGTTGTCTGAAAGAATCCCGGTGCCAGCGCGTTTACCCGGATGCCGCTTTTCGCGAAATAGTTGGCCGCCCACTCCGTAAAATTGGAAATAGCCGCCTTTGCCCCGGAATATCCCGGTATCCTGGTCAGAGGGCCGTAAGCGCCCATGCTGGAAATATTCACGATGCAGGCGTTCTCCTGTCCCACCATGGCCGCTCCGAAGATCTGCGTGGGAAGCAGGGTGCCGTACAGGTTCAGATCCAGTTCCTTTTTGATGTTGTTCATATCGGCGGTAAAGAAATTCGGCATGTCCGCCTGCGCGTCCGCGAACTGATCCTGCGGGATCTCTGCGCTCTTTACGGCGCCGCCCGCGCAGTTGACCAGAATATTGATCTTCCCCCATCTGGCCAGGATCTCTTCTCTGGCCCGTTCCAGGCTCGCTTTATCCAGCACGTCGGCGGACACCGTGACCGCCTCGCCGCCGGCCCGCAGGATATCCTCCTTCACCGGTTCCCCGTGCTCCGCCTGCCTGCCCAAAACAGCCACTTTCGCTCCGCACAGGGCCAGGGCTCTGCAGAACATGCCGCCGATAATGCCGCTGCCCCCCGTTACCACCGCTACCTGTCCCGTTAAATCAATCCGAAAAGGTAATTCCATTCCGCTCTCCTCCCTTCGCGCCAACGCGCGGAAAATGTTCTGTCACTGCCCCTATTGTAGCACATTCCTTTCAAAATGTCAGCAAAAAGGTGCGGCGCTCAAAGCCCCGTCCGGATGATCTTTTTCCATTTGGAGGAAAACAGATAGTACGCGATCATCATGACCATGCCGAACCCGAAACTGATGGGAAAACACAGCATGATATAAGTACCGTCAAAGAATCTGTCGATCAGATAGGCGCTGGGGATCCTGACCGCCCAGAGCATCAGGATATTGACCACCGTACTGTACCGGATCAGCCCCACCCCGTTGACGATACATATGATGCCGTTGAAAACCGCGTAAAGCCACTGGGACAGCAGCATGACCACCACGTATCTGCCCGCGTACATCAGCACGGTTTCGTCCTGAGAAAAGCAGCGCAGAATGGGCACCCTGACGGTGATCATCAAAAGTCCCGCAGCCAGCGTGATCAGACCGGAAACAACGGGGATCTTAATATATCCCGCCCGCAGCCTGTCAAAATTCTCCGCTCCGTAATTCTGTCCGGAAAAGGTGGTGGCCGCTGAAGACAGGGCCGTAATGGCCACATTGGAAAGCCCCGTGATCCTGCCGGCCACGGACTGGCCCGCCATAAACGTGGAGCCCTGGGAGTTGACCAGCGTCTGCATGGCCACATGGCCAAGAGAATAGAGGGAATTGTTCAGGCCGATGGGCAGGCCGATGGCGATGATATTTTTCAGTTCCGCCCCGTAAAAACGCTTTGGCAGGAACGGATAGTCCATTTCGGGAAAACGCCTGCGGATGTACAAAATACTCACGATCCAGGACAGATACATGGCGATACTGGTAGAAAGCGCCGCGCCCGCGGCATCCATCCCGAATCCGGCCACGAAGACCAGATCCAGCACGATATTGGCCACGCAGGAAACCACCAGAAACCAGAGCGACGCTCTGCTATCTCCCAGTCCCCTTAAAATTCCCGCGTTCATATTGTAGCCGATATTTCCCAGCGAACCTAAGAATACGATCCGCGTGTAGGACACCGCGGGTCCCCAGGCATCCTCCGGCACATTCATAAACCGCAGGATCAGAGGCGTCACCAGCAGTCCTATGGCGCACAGCGGAATACCGCACATATAGACAAAGGAAACCGCGGTATCACATATTTTTTTCATTTTCTCCATATTCCCGGAGCCGGCGTACTGGGAAACCAGTATGGAAACGCCTGTGCCTATTCCAAGAAAAATACACAGCAGCACCTCCACCGGCTGGGAACTGGTTCCCACCGCCGCCAGAGAGGCATCCCCGCAGAACTGCCCGATCACCAGCGTGTCCACCGTGGTATACATCTGCTGCAGCACATTCCCCAGTATGATGGGAAGCGCGAACAGCAGCACTTTTTTCATGATGGGTCCGGTAGTCATGTCGATCTTTCCGTTTTTTTCCATAGCTGTCTTCTCCCGCCGTTCCAAGTATGTTTTGTTCTACAGGATAAAGTTTAATAAATCTGATTTTGCTTTTCTTATCATTTTATGAGATAATGGGGGTGTAATTTATGCGGATATGACATATGATGACCGCCGCCTGATCCGGGCGGACGCAGAGGAGGAAAAGACATGGCGCTTCCGCTTCCTGAAGGACAGCTTTTTCACATTGAATACAGAAAACTTCCCGCGGGTTATGAGATGCCTTCCCTGGAAGCCGCTTCCGACTATTACGAACTGGGATATCACATCCGCGGGGACCGGACCACCATTACCCCGGACATGAGCTTTGTTTCCCATCCCGGCTGTGTCAGCGTGATGGCGCCTCTGGTCTACCACCGGACGCTTCCCGCTTCCGCCGCTCCCTACGAAAGCATCCTGATAAAATTTTCCCCGCTGTTTATCCGTCCGCTGACGCAGCGCTTCGGGCAGCGGCTTTTAGACGATATCTATTCCCACCCGTCCAACCGTTTTACGAAAAAAATCCGGTCCGATGTCCGGCGGCTTTTCTTCCGTATGCTGGACGAATACCAAAGTCCCGCTCGGCAGGCGTCCCCGTACAGCGAATGCAGGCTCCAGTGTATGCTGTCGGAGCTGCTGCTGACGATCGCGGAACACAGGCTGGCGGACGATAACGCCGATATCTATCCCGCCACGCTGACGCCTCCCGTCATCGAGGCCATCTACTACATGGAAAAGCACTACGCCGAAACCATTTCCATCGAAACGGCCGCCGGCATGGCAAACTATTCCACCGCTTATTTTTCCAGGCTGTTTAAGGCGCAGCTGGGCAAATCCTATACGGAATACCTGGGCAGCCTCCGCATTAGAAACGCCGAACGCCTGCTTCTCGGCACCGGGAAATCCGTCACGGAGATCGCCCTGGAAAGCGGTTACCAGTACCCGGGAAATCTTACCGCCGCTTTTAAGAAGCAGACCGGCATGACGCCCCGGCAGTATAGGGCAAGATTCCTTTCATAGCCGCCCTTCCCCGCGGTCTTAGTCAAAAATTTCCTGTATTTTATCCATGTCCAGGCTTTCCCTGAGCGCAGCCGCCAAAAGGTCGTACTGGCTCTGGCGAAAGGTTTCCGCGTCCACGGCCGCCGGCAGGTCGTTTCGGATTATCCCTTTTCGCTCCAGGAGCATTTCCTCCAGCGCCGCCGCGGCATCCTGGTCGAAGATCCCGTGGATATAGGTCCCGGCCACGTTCCGGCAGACGGCTCCGTCACGGCTGCCGTCCAAAAGCCGCGCAAAGGCGCTGACTTCTTCCAAGGGGTTTGAAATCCCCATGTGGATCTGATACCCTTCGAAGAACGCCCCGGAAAGGTCCCGAAAAACGCCGTCGGCCCCGAGGATCTCGCCTTTGGAGCGGAGCCTGGTCTTTTTCGGTTCAAATACTGTTTCCACCGGCAGGAGCGACAGGCCGGCCATCTGCCCGCCGCGTTCGATCCGGTACGGGTCGCGGATAACGGTCCCCAGCATCTGATAACCGCCGCATATGCCCAGAACCGGTTTTCCCGCCGCCGCGGCTTTTTTCACAAGAGCCTCCAGCCCGTTCTGCCTCATCCACTCCAGGTCCGCCATAGTACTCTTGGTCCCCGGCAGGATCACCATGTCCGGGTCGGAAAATTCGGACATGTCCGCGACATAATTGACATGGACGGCAGACAGTCTGGCCAGAGGATTAAAATCTGTGGCATTGGAGATTCTGGGAAACCGGATGACCGCGATCTCCAGCGGCTTACGCGGAACGTTTTCCCGCCGGACCACGCTGTCCTCATCGTCGATGTCCACATGCAGATATGGCACCACACCCAGCACAGGCACACCGGTCAGTTCCTCTATCCTGGCAAGCCCGGGTCTTAAGATCTCCACATCTCCCCGGAATTTGTTGATAATAATACCTCGTATCCGCGCCCGCTGCTTCTCCGGCAGCAGCATGACGGTGCCGTAGATCTGGGCAAATACCCCGCCTCTGTCAATATCCGCCACCAGGAGCACAGGCGCGTCAAACATCTCGGCTATCCCCATGTTGACCAGATCATTCTGATTGAGATTGATCTCCGCCGGACTTCCCGCGCCTTCGATCACGATCCGGTCATAGTTTTCCCGTAGTTTTTCATACGCTTGTCGGATAATGCCCCGCAGTTTCGGCCGGTACGCGTAATACTCTGAGGCGCTCATGGTACCGGCCACCTCCCCGTTTACGATAACCTGGCTGCCCATATCGGAACAGGGCTTTAAGAGAATAGGATTCATCAGAACACTGGGTTCCACGCAGGCAGCCTGCGCCTGTACCACCTGAGCCCTTCCCATCTCCAGCCCCTCCTTCGTGATATAGCTGTTGAGCGACATGTTCTGGCTCTTAAAAGGTGCAACCGCTATGCCTTCCTGGTGAAAAATACGGCAAAGTCCCGCTGTAACCAGACTTTTTCCCGCACCTGACATGGTTCCCTGTATCATAACGCAATCCGCCATTCGCGCTCCCTCCTATTCCGCCGTTCTGTCTGTTATCCGTTTTACTGCCCCGCAAAAACAATCATTATCCCGGGGCATGCGCAGGGCCATACGGTAATAGCCGCTGCGCAGGCCGGGATAGGAACCGCAGTCCCGCAGCAGTATTCCCATCTGCCCCATCCTGTGCCCGAAAGAAGGAACTGACGTCCAAAAAAACAGATAGTTGGCCTCGCCGCCCAGAACTTCCAGCCCGGCGCTTTCCAGGGCCTTCCACATTCTCTCCCGCTCTCCCGCGATCAGAGCGCGGGACCGGGAAAGATAGTCTTTGTCTTCCATAGACGCGATACCGGCCTCCTGGGCAACAACGGAAACGGGCCAGCTTTGGCCGTACCCTGCCAGAGCCTCCCGCAGCCTCTCGCCTCCACAGAAGACATAGCCCAGACGCAGTCCGGCCAGAGCGCAGAGTTTTGTAGCCGCCTGAAGGATCACAAGATTATCATATTCAAACAGCTTGTCCGTCAAGGAATGATCCTCCGGTTCCTCCAGGAAACCGTTAAAACATTCATCCACCCACAGAATCACCTGATTTTCCCTGCAGCGCTCCAGAACCAGCGCCATAAGCGCCGGATCCGCGGTCCTGCCCGTGGGATTGTTGGGATTGCATAAAAACAGCGCATCCAGATCCGGGGTGATCTCCTCCAGGATGCGGTCCGTCAGTGCGAACCGGTCTTCCGGTTTCAGAAAATGCCGGCGGATCCCGCACCCAAAAGCGGAAAGCGCGCACTCATACTCCGAAAAGGTGGGCGCGGTAAGAAGCACGCGGCCTCCTCTGAGCATCGCGGCGGCCCGCCAGATCAGATCGCTGGCTCCGTTCCCCGGCAGGATAAATTCCGCCGGGATCCGGTAAAAATCCGCGACAGCACGCCGCAGACGGCGATACCGCGTATCCGGGTAGCAGACCCACCGGTCCGTGGCCTTTCCAAGGGTTTCCAGCGCCTTTGGGGACATACCCATGGGATTTATGTTTACCGAAAAATCCAGGGGCTCTTTTCCGAAGGTTTCATAAAACGCGATCCTATCTCCGCCGTGCGCCGGCCTCATAACATCATCCTCCCTTTCCAACATACGCAGAGCAAAAAACAGAGAAATCCGGATACATACAGAAGCCGGTTCGCCCGCAGAATGTCTTCCGCCTCTATCGGGCGGTCATCGTCACCCAGATACGGCTTATCCTCGGTCCGGCCAAAATAGCTGGCCGGGCCTCCCAGGCGGATATGCAGGGCTCCCGCGTAAACGGATTCGGTCTGAGCGGAGTTGGGACTTGCGTGACGGCGGCGGTCCCTGAGAAAAATCCGCCACGCGTTTGCCCCGTCCAGTTTCAGAAGCCAGGCGGAAAACAGAGCCAAAAGCGCCGCCAGCCGGGCAGGCACAAAATTGACCGCATCGTCCAGCTTTGCCGCCGCTCGGCCAAAAAACAGATATGTTTCGTTTTGATACCCCAGCATACTGTCCATGGTATTGACGGTTTTATACAAAACTCCCAAAGGAGCGCCGCCCAGAGCAAGGTACAGCATGGGCGCGATCTCACCGTCGGAGCTGTTTTCCGCCACAGTTTCCACACAGGCCCTGAACACCCCGGCCAGATCCAGCCGCTCCGTGTCACGGCCAACGATCCGTCCCACGGCAGTCCGGGCTGCCGGAAGGTCGTTCCGGCAGGCATACACCCGCAGGCTTTCTTCTTTCAGACACTTCATAGCCAGACACTGCCAGCACAAAAAACTTTCCGCTAGAAACCCGGCCGGAGGCCAAATCCTATAGAGCAGAAACAAAACGGCCGTTCCGGCTCCATAGGAGCCCACGCACAGGATCAGTACGAGAATGGCGCCGCCGGCCAGTTCCCACCCGGCTTTCCTGGGAAATATCTTTCTGATCCACCGCTCCAGAAGAGAAACCGCCTTTCCGATCATGATCACGATATGGAACCCGCCCAGGGGATCCCCCAGCCACAGATCCAGGAAAAAGCCTGTCAAAAACGCCGCCGCATGATACCCTGTCATATCTGTCCGCTCTCCTTCAGCAGGGAAATTTTCTTAAGGTCCGTAAGAAACAAGGAAGGGCTCTTCCCACAGCCCCGGACTGCCGTACAGAGATAGCCCTGGCAGTTGTCCACATATCCCTCGTAATAGCTCACAGCGGGTCTGGCAAATTGTTCCAGAACGGCCATGATCACACCGCCGTGCACTACAAAGGCAAGCCGTTCCGTTCCCAGGTCGAACCGGGATAAGACCGCCTCCTCAAAACAGCGCCCCGCGCGCCGGGAAAATCCCGCCCTGGATTCTCCTTCCGGACAGGGGCTCAGGCATCCGCTCTCCACCCAGCTTCGATATGCCGGATCCTCTTCCATCTCCGCCGCGTTTCTGCCTTCAAAAACGCCGAAATCCATCTCCCGCAGATCTTTCAGGACCACCTGCTCCGCCCCCGGAAACAGGATCTCCGCCGTCTGGCGCGCGCGCATCAGGGGGGACACGTAGACAAACGGATAGCCGGGCAGCGCTCCCGCCGCTTCCGCCTGCCGGAGGCCATCGGGACTTAACGGCTCGTCCGTCCTTCCGATATACCTGCGCTGCCGGTTCCCGGCAGTGGCGCCGTGGCGGAGCAGCAGGATCTTCATCGCGCATCCTCCTCTCCCTTGATCACGGAGGGGATCCCGCAGACCATTCGGATGACTTTCTCCGCCTGTTCCGCCAGCCGGGCGCAGAGCCTTCCCACAGCCTCCCGGCCCTGCCTTTTGTCCGGTTCCATGGGGATCACGCCGCTCCCCACCTCGTTGCAGATGACAACTTCCTTTTTCACCAGCTCACTGAACAGAAGATCCGTTTCCTCCGGTCTGGCGAAGACCATCCGTTCCACGTGACAGACAACGGGGAGCCCGTTCAGGCACCCGTCGGCCATATCCTCTTCCCTGTAACCCAAAGATCTGGCGAAAGTTCTTTTTCCCGATCCTTCGCCGCCCACGATCAAGATCATCATACCCTCCTCATTCCGTTTAAACGGTATCTTTTCATAATTTGTCCGTTACCATATAACATAACAGCATCAAAAGTTCCCCCAGCGTGATGATATATCCGGCCAGATCGCCGGACATTCCGCCAAATTCCCTCCTGGACATCCTGTAAAGGAACAGAGCGGAAAAGCAAAACACAAGAATACACGCCGCCCCGCCCGCAGGGGACAGGAAGCACATTCCCAGCCCGCAGGCCGCCTCCCAGAGAAGCAGCACCACGGCCACAGGCCCGGCCGCGGCCTGGCGAAACGTATACTGGAGCCCTTCCTCCGCAGAGGAGGGAAAACACACGCTGGCAAACGCGCCCAGAGCCCTGGCGGACACCTGATGAAGTCCCAGGGTAAGTACGGCGGTGACCGTGCGGGGAAGCTCCGCGCAGAGGGAAACGGAGAAAAGCAGACAGCAGAAGCAGGAAATCACGGCAAAGGCCCCCGCGTGGGGATCTTTTAAGATCTCCCGTTTCCGCTCCGGCGTCCCATGGCTGGAAAGCGCGTCCATGGTGTCCATAAAGCCGTCCATATGGATGCCGCCGGTAAAAAGCAGGGGCAGCAGCGTCAGACCCGCCGCAAAAAGCAGAGGGCCGAAGGACAGGGCCTCGCACACGTACAGCCATCCCACCTGCAGAGCCCCGGCGCATACGCCCACAAGAGGCAGCCAGGCCAGCATATATTTCAGATTCTCCTGTTTCCACCGGATCTTCGGCATGGGAACGACGGAAAACAGGGAAAAAGCCATGATCAGAGAACGAAAAAGCTCTTTTACCAAAGGATCGCCCCCTTCCGTGGGATTGGGATCCCGCAGACCAGTTCACAGACGGTATCGGCCCGCCGGGCCAGCGCCGCGTTGATCCTGCCCAGCGCCCGGATATAGGCCATGGTCCCCTCTTCGTAAAGCTCTCCGTCGCTGGACACGTCGTTGGTTACGATGACCACATGGCCGCTCTGCTCCAGAAGCGCCTCTACTCCCCCCATCACGCTGGCAAAAGGATCCCTGCGGGAACCGTCTTCACCGAACATCTCGTTGGCCGTCAGGTTACAGACGCACTCTAACAGGGCCGTTCCCCTTTCCGACAGTTTCAGAGAAGCCAGATCCGTGTATCTCTCAATCGTTTCAAATCCTTTCCCCTCCCGCATCCGGCGGTGTTTTTCAATTTTTTCCAGGCTCTCCGCCCCAAAAGGACGCATGGCGGCAATATAATACCGGGGACCGGGAAGCTTTCCGCAGAGGGATTCCGCGTAGAAGCTTTTGCCGCAGCCGGAGCCGCCGGTCAGTAAGATCATCATATCAGTCACTTTCCCTTTCATATTGCGGGATCCCCGCGTCCGCGAAACGCAGAGCGCCGTCGTATACCGCGAGAACCAGATCCAGCAGCGGCATCATGCAGACGGCGCCGGTCCCCTCCCCCAGCTTGAAGTTTCCCCGCAGCAGAGGGCGCAAGCCCAGTTTTTCCATGACAGCGCCGGCGGCGGGTTCTGCCGAACAATGGCTGGGGATCATGGCGCATACACAGCCGGGACAGAGGGCTGCCGCCGTCAGCGCCGCCACGGAACTGATGATCCCGTCTATGATCACGGGGATCCGATACAGCGCGCCTCCCAGGTACAGCCCGGTCATGGCGGCGATATCAAAGCCGCCCAGCCCGGCCAGCACTCCCAGGGGATCTTCCGGTACGGGATGGTTGACCCGGATCGCTCTGGCCACGACTTCCCGTTTTTTTTGAAGCCCCTCCCTGGTAAGCCCGGCGCCCGGCCCCGTTGTCCTCTCCACCGGCAGATTCAAAAGCACGGCGGCCATAGCCGCGCAGGTTGTAGTGTTGCCGATCCCCATTTCACCGCAGGCCAGCAGCTGATATCCTTTCGTTTTCAGTTCTCCCGCCAGGCGGATCCCCGTTTCAATGGCGCGCAGCGCCTGTTCTTCCGTCATGGCCGGCCCCCGGGCTATATTCCCCGTGCCGTCCGCCACATGCAGATCCCTGACCTTTTTCACCCGGCGGAACATCCCCACGTCCACGGGAAACACGTCGGCTCCGGCGGCCCGCGCCATACGGCAGACGCAGGAGAGGCCCCCGGCGATGTGTTCCGCCATGGAGGCGGTGACGGACGCGTCCGTCTGGGTGATTCCTTCCGCCGTGACGCCGTTGTCCGCGCAGAATACCACTACCGCTCTTTTTTTCAGGGAAAAGGTATCGCTTCCCAAAAGTCCCGCTATTTTTTTACAGATCTCCTCCAGTTCCCCCAGACCGTTCAGCGGTTTGGCGATTGCGTCCAGACGGTTCCCCGCAGCCTTTATGGCGGCGGCGTCCGGGGGCAGGATCCGGCTGTTTAATTCTTTCCAGTCCATTTTAGGTTCCTCCGGTTTTCTTATCAGGTTTCTTCCGCCCACTGGGAGAGCATTTTCCTCATCCAGCCGTAGACGTCCATCCGGTACACGCGCTCCAGGACCTGGGGCGTCAGCACTTCTTCTGCCTTTCCTAAAGCCGCCTTCCTTCCATGGTCCAAAAGCAGTACTCCGGTGCCGTAGGCCTTTGCCAGAGATAGATCGTGGGTGACGGAGATCACGGCTCTGCCGGGAGTTTTCAGCCATTCCCCGATCAGTTCAAACACCTGTTTCTGATAAAGAAGATCCAGATGGTTCGTAGGCTCGTCCAGCACAAGGAGCCTGGGATCCTGCGCCAGCGCCTGCGCCAGAAAGGTCCTCTGCAGTTCGCCGCCGGACAGCGTAAGAACGGACTGTCCGCGCTGCCTTGTCATCCCCGTAAGTTCCAGCGCGTACTCCACCATATCCCGGTCAGAGTTTTGGGACGCTTCCGGCGCATCCGGCTTCTGTTCCGCCGTCCCCCGCCGGAAGAACGGGAACAGTCCCGGCGCGTGGGAATACCTTCCCAGAGAAACCACTTCCTCCACGGAAAAAGAATAGGATACGGGGTTGGACTGGGCCAGCACGCCGATACAGCGGGCCAGCTCGACGCTTTTCTTCCGCCGGATATCCTGTCCCTGGAACAGGACGGTCCCCTTATAGTCCACCCCTCTGGTCATGGCCCGGACGGCGGTGGATTTCCCGGCGCCGTTGGGCCCCGCGATCATCAGCCACTCTCCCTCCCCTACGGAAAAGCTTAGATCCTCCAGGATCTGTTTTTGTCCCAGGCGTACGGAAAGGGCTTTTACTTCCAGCATCTCCCGCATCATCCTCTCCTTCTCGCGCGGTAAAATATCAGGATAAATACTACGGCCCCCGCCAGGCTGGTGACGATACCCACATTGAGCTCACGGGGGTTCAGCAAAGTGCGTGCGGCCAGATCCGCCAGCATCAGGAAACAGGCGCCGCCAAAGAGGGAGGCGGGCAGCAGCCGCCGGTGATTTGGCCCCGTCAGCATCCGAAGCATATGCGGGGTCACAAGTCCCACAAAACCAATGGTCCCTCCCACGGACACGCAGACACCGATCAGTCCCGATACGGCGATCAGCAGAACCAGCCGCACCCTGCGCACGTTCACCCCGATATGCCCGGCATTCTCTTCTCCCATGGCAAAGGCGTTCAGTTCCCGGCTATGCAGGAAGATCACGCCGCCGAAAAAGACCAGCGCTCCTAAGAGGACCAGCACGTCAGGGTATCCTTTTCCCTGCAGGCTCCCCATGGTCCAAAAAGTGATATGCTGCACCCGGTCCGCGGCAAAGGTGATGACAATACTCATCAGGCTGGACACGAACATGGAAAAGACCACGCCTATCAGGATGATCGTGTCGGTGGACAGAGAATGGTCCAGTCTGTAGGCAAGCCCCAGAATGAGCAGCAGGGAGAGAAACGCGAAAAGAACGGCCGTCACCATGGTCCCCGCAAAAGGCAGGGCCGGAAAAGTGATGCCGAAGGCTATGGCGCACACTGCTCCCAGAGCCGCTCCGGAAGAAACTCCCAGGGTGGAACCGTCCGCCAGAGGATTTTTCAAAAGCCCCTGCATGGCCGCCCCGGCCAGCGAAAGCGCCGCGCCCGTCAGCGCCGTACAGAGCACCCGGGGCAGCCGCACCGCCAGAAGAATGGAGGCCGTCGTTCCCTCGGGCAGGACCGACTCCGTATGGTCGATCCAGCTTCCGATCACGCCGCATACCGCGTCCCGGATCAGGGAAAGCGTATCTTTCAGCGGAATGGACACGCTCCCGGTACAGACGCAGAAACAAAATATACCAAAAGTCACAGCAGTAAACAGCAGATACTCCGGAGCCGAAAAACGCTCTTTATGAACCCGCAAGGCTCTTCCCCTCCCTTCCGCTCCCGACTTACGTACGCAGGGGGGAAATCCTTCCCCCCGCGTTTCGTATCATTCTTCTCCGTACACAAAATCATAAAGCATCCTGGCGCCGTCCACCAGACGGGGAGCAGGCCTGGAAAGCTCATTGTTCTGAAGATTCAGGATAGCCCCGTTTTTTACGGCGGTCACATTTTCCCAGCCGGGCCGGGCCATGATCTCCTCTTCCGGCAGCGGCCCTTCCCCATAGTACATGGTAATGGTCAGGATATAGTCAGGATTTCGCTCCAGCACCTGTTCCTCCGATACGGAAGCCCAGCCGTCCAGATCGTCAAAGCAGTTCTTCAGTCCCAGCATATTGGCCACCTCATCCATAAAGGTATTTTTTCCGGCGGCCCAGAGCCCGTATTCCAGCGGAGAAACCTCAAAATAAATGGTCTTGGAGCCGTCCGGCTCGGCCTTTTCTTCCAACTCGGCAAACGCCGTCTTCATACTTTGGACCAGAGCGGCGGCTTCTTCGTCTTTTCCCATCAGAGCGCCGATCATCTCAATGGCGGTATAGACCCCTTCGATGTCCTGGGCGTCGCTTATCACCACGCGCACCCCGGCATCCTCAAGCTGTTTGGCCTGTTCTTCCGTCTGCGACATGGTGCTCATCAGAAGGACCTGGGGCTCCAGGGCAAGGATCTGCTCGATGTTGGTGTCGCTGCCTGAGCCCACTTCGGGCACATCGGCCACCTCCGCGGGATAGTCACAGTAAGTTCCTCTTCCCACCAGAGCATCCCCGGCGCCGATGGCGTAGAGGATCTCGCAGTCCGACGGCGTGAGCGCCACGATCCTCTCGGCCGGCTTCTCCAGAGTGATCTCCCTGCCCATCATGTCCGTGACGGTAATGGGAGAACTCTCTGTTTCCTTGTTTTCAGTGCCGCAGGCGGTAAATGCCAGCAGCATCGCGGCGGCCAGTAATGCCGCCAGCGTTCTTGTGCGTTTGACTGATATTTTCATTTGATCAGTCCCCCTTTCTGTATGTTCGCTGAATAGAAAAAGGAGCAAAAAAATGCTCCCCAGATTGGAGAGTAACACAAATAACGCAGGCTCGCACAGACCTGCGCGGTTTCCACCCAACCCCAGAAGTGTATCATATGCAGACAGGTCTCCCGGCTTGGCCTCTTCCTACTTGGGCGCCTTCCCACCTTACGGCAGTGACTTGATTGCCCTTTCGTCCGCTTCACGGTTACTGGGATAGCCCGACAGTTTCAGTCGATTCCCTCAGCGCCTGCGCGCTGGCGTCTTCCGACGCAGAAGCATATGCTATTCAGTTTTCAAAAGTATATCACACTATTGGGAGGAGCGCAAGGAAGACAGATCCTTTACCACCTCTCCCGCGATGAGAAGTCCCGCCGCCGAAGGCACGAAGGCCGTGCTCCCGGGTACATCCGCCCGTGTTTTCACAGGCTTTTCTTCGGAGTAGACCACCTTCAGGCTCTCCACTCCACGCTTTTTTAGTTCCCTCCGCATCACCCTGGCCAGAGGACAGACTTTCGTATCGTAGATATCCGCAACTCTGAACAGGCTTCCATCCAGTTTATTTCCGGCACCCATACTGCTGATGATGGGGATTCCCTTTTCCCGCGCCTTCATCACCAGCGCGATCTTGGCGGTAACGGTATCGACGGCATCGACAATATAATCATATTCCTCAAAGGGAAATTCCTCCGCGTTTTCCGGCAGAAAAAAACAGCTGTATATCTTTATCTCCGCCTCCGGATTGATTTCCAGCATCCGCTCCTTCATCACTTCCGTCTTATATCTGCCCAATGTTTTCCAGGTGGCTATCAGCTGCCTGTTCAGATTGCTCAGGCAGACGGTATCCTTATCCACCAGCCCAAACGTCTTGACGCCGCTCCGGACCAGGGCTTCACATACATAGCCGCCCACGCCGCCGATCCCGAACACCGCTACCCTGGCGTTGAGCAGTCTGTCCATAGCTTCCTGCCCAAGCAATAATTCCGTTCTCGAAAACTGTTCCCACATATCAGGTCCGTCCTCCTGCCCGGCCGTATAGCCAATCACGTGGCTATCGCGTTTCCCGTATACAGCTGATAGTATCTGCCTTTCTGCTCCAGAAGCTGCTCATGGGTGCCTCGCTCGATGATCCGTCCCTGCTCCAGAACCATGATGCAGTCGGAATTTTTGACAGTGGACAGCCTGTGGGCGATCACAAAGGTCGTTCTGCCCTTCATCAGCTTATCCATGCCGTCCTGCACAATGCTCTCGGTACGGGTATCAATGGAGCTGGTAGCCTCGTCCAGGATCAGCACCGGGGGATCGGCAATGGCCGCCCGCGCGATGGCAAGAAGCTGCCGCTGTCCCTGGCTCAGGTTGGCGCCATCTCCTGTCAGCACCGTATCATATCCCTGGGGCAGAAGCCGGATAAAACCGTCCGCGTTAGCCAGCCTGGCAGCCGCGGTCACTTCCTCATCCGAAGCATCCAGCTTGCCGTAGCGGATATTGTCCGCCACCGTTCCCGTGAAAAGATGAGTATCCTGCAGCACAATGCCCAGGGAACGCCTTAAGTCGGCTTTTTTGATCTTGTTGACATTGATGCCGTCGTAACGGATCTTGCCGTCCTGTATATCATAAAACCGGTTGATCAGGTTGGTGATGGTGGTCTTGCCGGCGCCGGTGGAACCAACAAACGCGATCTTCTGTCCCGGTTCCGCGTAGAGCCTGACATCGTGCAGCACCATTTTGTCATCGGTGTATCCGAAGTCCACGCCGTCAAACACCACGCCGCCTTTTAACTCCACGTAATCCACGGAATGATCCGCCTGATGCTCATGCCGCCATGCCCAGCGGCCGGTCCGCTGCGGACTTTCCACCAGCCGGCCGTTCTCTTCCTTTACATGCACCAGCGTTACATAGCCGTTGTCCGTTTCCCTGGCCTCGTCCATCATCTTAAAAATACGCTCCGCGCCTGCCATTGCCATCACAATGGAATTAAACTGCTGGCTCACCTGGTTGATCGGCATATTGAAACTTTTGTTAAAGGTCAGGAAACTGGCCAGTTTTCCCAGTGTCAGACCGGAAATACCGGACAGCGCCAGTACGCCGCCCACAATGGCGCATACCACGTAGCTGACATTGCCGAGCTGCGCGTTGACCGGCCCCACGATATTGACCAGATAATTCGCCTTATCCGCACTGTGATACAGATTGTCATTCAGTTCCCGGAAACGGTCGATATTGGCTTCCTCGTGGCAGAAGACTTTCACGACCTTCTGTCCGTTCATCATTTCCTCGATGAACCCGTTGACCACGCCCAGATCCTTCTGCTGCTGCAGGAAATAGCGGCTGCTTAATCCGGCCACTTTCCTGGTAGCCAGAAGCATCACCGCCACCATCATGAGCGTGACCACCGTCAGCGGCACGCTCAGTACCAGCATACTGGCGAACACACTGACTATGGTAATGGCGCTGTTGAATATCTGCGGCATACTCTGGCTGATCATCTGGCGGAGCGTATCCGCGTCGTTGGTATAGACCGACATGATATCGCCATGAGAATGGGTGTCAAAATATTTGACAGGCAGTGTCTGCATATGGGAAAACAGATCGTCCCTTACGTTGCGGAGCGTGCCCTGCGTCACATTGATCATGATACGGTTATAGGCATAGGCGGCGGCCACTCCCACCGCGTAAAAGCCCGCCACCCGCAGGATGGCGCCCGCCAGCGGTCCAAAATCAGGGGTGTCCGACACCAGCATGGGCGCGATATAATCGTCGATCAGCCGCTGGATAAACATGGTCCCCTGTACGTTGGCCAGTACGCTGATAAAGATCAGCACTGCCACCACCGCCAGGTGCGCGCCGTAATTTTTCGCCACATACTTCATCAGTCTTTTAAAAATCTTACCCGGATTTTCTATTTTTACGCCTCTCGGCATTCTTCCCATTGGTCCCGGCATTACGCTTCACCTGCCTTTTCATCAAAATCCCCGCCACCGGTCTGGGATTCATAAACTTCACGGTAGATCTTATTGTTCGCGAGCAGCTCCTCATGAGTGCCGAAACCGTCGATCCGTCCGTTATCCATTACTATGATCCGGTCCGCGTGTTCCACACTGGATACCCGCTGCGCGATGATCAGCTTGGTCGTATCCGGTATTTCCCTGGCGAAAGCCCTGCGGATCTTCGCGTCCGTAGCGGTGTCCACAGCGCTGGTGCTGTCATCTAAGATCAAAACCTTCGGCTTTTTCAAAAGCGCTCTGGCGATGCACAGCCGCTGCTTCTGTCCTCCGGACACATTGGTTCCGCCCTGTTCTATGTAGGTATTGTAGCCGTCCGGCATTTTTTCAATAAATTCATCCGCGCAGGCCAGACGGCAGGCGCGCCTGCATTCCTCTTCCGTAGCGTCGGCGCTGCCCCAGCGCAGGTTCTCCAGTATGGTGCCGGAGAAGAGCACGTTTTTCTGCAGCACCACCGCCACCTGGTTCCGCAGGCTCTCCATATCGTACTCCCGCACGTCATGGCCTCCTACCATCACGGAACCTTCCGTTACGTCGTAAAGCCGGCTGATCAGGTTTACCATACTGGTCTTGGCGCTGCCCGTGCCGCCGATGATGCCTATGGTTTCCCCCGCCCCGATCTTCAGATTGATATCATGGAGCACCGCTTTTTCTCTGCTTCCGTAATAAGAAAACTCCACGTTTTTAAACTCGATCTCACCGTTTGGAACCTGGTACAGCGGCTCCGGAGGATTGACCAGACTGCTTTTCTCGTTCAAAACCTCGCTGACACGTCTGGCGCTGGCCACGCTCATACTCATCATGACAAAGATCATGGAGATCATCATCAGATTCATCAGAATATTCATGCAGTACGCCAGCAGGCTCATCAGTTCCCCGGTTTTCAGGGTATCCTGCACGATCATCTTCGCTCCCATCCAGCTGATCAGAAGAATACAGCTGTACACCGTCAGCTGCATAATCGGCATATTCAGGACCACATTTTTCTCCGCCTTCAGGAAGATATCGTAAATGCCCTGGCTTGCCTTCTTAAATTTGCCCGTTTCGTAATCTTCCCGCACATAGGCCTTAACTACGCGGATCGCGCTGACATTTTCCTGCACCGAAGCGTTCAGCTCGTCGTATTTGGGAAATGCCATCTGAAAATATTTCATCGCCCTCTTGATCAGGAAAGCAAGCACCACTGCCAGCAGGATGACCGCGACCAAATACACCGACGCCAGCCGTCCGTTGATAAAAAACGCCATCCCCATGGCGCAGATCATACTGATGGGCGCGCGGAAGCACATACGCAGCAGCATCTGATATGCCATCTGGATATTCGTCACATCCGTGGTCAGCCTGGTCACCAGCCCTGCCGTGCTGAATTTGTCCAGATTGGCAAAAGAAAAGGTCTGGATATTTTCAAACATCGCCTGTCTGAGGTTCCTGGCGAACCCCGTGGAGGCCCTCGCGCCGTACTTGCCGCCCATGATACCGCAGAAAAGGCCCGCCAGAGCCATCAGGATCATCAGAGCGCCCACTATGTAGATATGCCGCATATTTCCCGTTTCCACGCCATCGTCGATGATGGAAGCCATCAGAAACGGGATCAGCGTTTCAAACAATACTTCTAAAACCATAAAAAACGGCGTCAGAACGGACTCCCGCTTAAACTCCTTGATCTGCGCCGCAAGTGTTTTTATCATATTTCATCCCTGCTCTCTTTTTATTGTCATTACATTTTATCATTGAGCAAATCCACCGTAAAGTCAATAAAATCCGTAAAATTTTATAAAATTATTATTTTTTCGCGCGGGGTATTTTGGGAAAATTGCCCATTTGCGCCCGAAGGGGATCCTTGATATAATAAGAAAGCAACGTGTGGCGTTTCAACTGCGTAAATCCGGTTGAGGCCACACGTTGTTTTTATTTCAAGAAAAAGGAGAAAAATCAAATCATGGAAGAAAAAACAAATCAGTTCCTGGGGGAAGAGCCTGTGGGCAGACTGATGAAAAAGTATGCCGTTCCCTGCATGATCTCTCTGCTGGTAGGCGCTCTCTACAATATCGTTGACCAGATCTTTATCGCCAACGCTTCTTATCTTGGCTCCTACGGAAACGCCGCCAACACGGTGGTTTTCCCGCTGACGGTGATCGCCCTTGCCATCGCCGTCATGATCGGAGATGGCTGCTGCGCGTTCGTGAGCCTCTGTCTGGGCATGAAACAGCCGCAGACCGCCAAAAAGAGCGTAGGCTGCGCCGTCATCATGGTGATCGTCAGCGGTCTGGCGCTCTGCGCTTTGTATCTGCTCTTCGGCAGTCAGATCATCGCCATGTTCGGCGGGACCGTAAACCCGGAAACCTTCCGGTATTCCAGAGAATATTTCTTTTCCATCTCGCTCGGGATCCCGTTTTATATGTTCGGGCAGGCGCTGAACCCCATTATCCGGGCGGACGGAAGCCCCCGCTTCGCCATGGCCTCCACCCTCGCGGGCGCGGTGGTGAATATTATCCTCGACCCTGTCTTTATCTTTCCCCTTCGGTGGGGCATGACGGGAGCCGCCGCGGCTACCGTCCTGGGTCAGATGGTCACCGCCGCCCTCTCGGTCTGGTACCTCCTGCATATGAAGCTGATCAAGCCCGCGGGAGCGGATCTTCGTATAGACGTCCGTATCTGCAGGAAGACCCTTGCCCTTGGCGCGACCAGCTTTCTGTCCCAGATCTCTCTGGTTGCCGCCATGGCCGCGATCAACAATATGATCCGGAAATACGGCGCGCTGGATCCGGTTTTCGGACAGGAGCGGTACGCCCAGATCCCCATGGCGGTGGTAGGCATCGTCATGAAATTTTTTCAGATCGTCATCTCCATCGTGGTGGGTATGGCCGCCGGCTGCATTCCCATTGTAGGCTTCAATATGGGCGCCGGAAAACGCGAACGCGTCAGGGCGCTGTTTACCCGGCTGCTCGCAGCGGAAGCCGCCGTGGGCGCCGCGGCGCTTATCATCGCGGAACTGTTTCCCCATCAGCTGATCCGTATCTTCGGTGCTTCCAACGAAAGCGTCTACTATACCGATTTCGCGGTGAAAGCCTTCCGCATCTATCTGTGCATGATCCTGTTCGCCTGCATGAACAAAGCCTGTTTTATCTTCCTGCAGGCAATGGGGAAGGCCGTGTCTTCTACCGTGTTGTCCATGGTCCGGGAAATCCTCTTCGGTGTGGGATTCGCCCTCTGGCTGCCGGTCTTCTTCGGTCTTGACGGCGTCCTGTATTCCATGCCCCTTTCCGATATCCTGACCTTTCTCATTGCCGTCTGCCTGATCGCGGGAACCTATCGGGAACTGCGGTAAGACCGACGGCGCCGCGCGCAAAAGATGAATGGATGCGAAGGAAGATACAGAGCTTACCGCGCTTCCGCATTCAGCCGCTTTTTTCTTTCCTTCCAATCCGGCATATGAATGGTCAGAAAGTTGTAAAAATCCGCATTGTGATTTGGATACAATAAATGTGTCAGCTCGTGTAAAACCACATATTGAATACAGTGAATGTCAGCCTTCAGCAAATACTCATTCAACGTGATCTTATTTTTTGACGGGATGCAGCTGCCCCACAAAGTCTTCATTTTCCGCACTGTAATTTCGGGTTTGGCGATTCCATACCCGCGGATGACAGCCTCATAGAAACGATCCACTTCCTGCTGATAAACTGTTTGGGCAGTCTGCCTCCACCATTTGCGGAATATGTTCCGGATCAGCGCTTCATCTGTGATGTCAGTTACATACAGACAGACTTTTTTCTCATCCGCTTCTACACGGTTGACAGATGATGCCTCTTTACAGATTTCCATATCTCTGCCGAGAAACCGAACGGATGAACCATTTCTGACCGCAAGCGGATCGTCGCATCCGCTTGTCTTTTTATATTTGGTTATTTGCCTGTCAATCCATTTTTGACGGTCGGAAAGAAAAGAGCTGATCCATTCATCCGAAACATGCTCCGGAACAGATAACACTACATCTAATGACCGGAAAACTTTCAAATATACATTTTTAATCTTCTTCCGAAAAAGTTTTACTTTAACGGTGCCGTTGATCGGCCCTAAATACAATTCCATGGTATCCATATTGTAGTTGGGTGAGTTATCAGAGCAAAAAACACTGTCTTTCATCTTCAAATATCGATTTTTCTTTCTGCTTCCCAAAAGCGGGAATTTCTATCACATTACATCATTGCTTTTTCGGCTTTGGCGCCGGCAGTTCCTCATACATGGCATTAAATAAATCTGTCAAAAACTCTCTGTTGTCAACTTCTTCTACCAACAACATCTCTTTTGCTCCCTCGTAGGGCAATTCATAGGTCGCTGTCGGCATATAGCTGATCGCTGCTTTTATTGGTTTTACAAGCAGCCTGTCATCATAGATACCGCCTACGATTTTGCCACGGTAATAGATGATAAATTCTCCCATCATAGCCCGATATGTAATTTCATCCAATTCGGATAATTGCCCTAAAATAAAATCTAAATATCCTTTACTTGACGCCATTATTCCACTCCAATATTCGCTTTTCTATATTTGATGATTTTACATTATAGCAAAACCACTTCCAATTACCACCACATCAGCTTTAAATTCCGCAACATGTCTTTGTTCGGGATTCCCGGCAAAATGGGGGAATGAGTAACTATAAGAAATTGCGATCCTTCTTTTGCGCATCTGTATATCTCCATTAACAAAGTAAGCTGTCTTTGCGGTGATAATGCCGCTTCCGGTTCATCAAAAAGATACAGTCCATTCGCCTGCAGATTATTCTGCGTTAATACCAGAAAGCTTTCTCCGTGTGATTTTTCATGGTATTTAGCCGAGGGATGCGCAATATCCGCATATTCCTCCTGGGTAATTCTTTGTTCCGCCTTCCGGATTAAACCCATGATGCTTATTTTATTCCAATCAAACATTACTCCCTGTATAAATTGACTATTCATTACACCCTTCTCCAAAGCTACATTTTTCGTCCCCGCAACCGAAAATATCCCTCTATAAAACCACGATTTCTCTTTGAGTATATCAAAAACGCCTCCGGCTGCAAACATATAACCCCAAAAGCATGTACTAGATTTTTCTCTCCATCACCCAGGCAAACGCTTTCGCCATTCTCCATTTCGGATCCCTGAAATGATTTCCCGGATTCCCTTCCAGTGTGCAGTCTGTGCCGAGCTCTTTCAGCAGGCCGTAAGCCTGAAGGATCTTTTCTCCTACTGAAGCCATAACAAGATTTCGCGTTTTTTCCTCTTCCCTTATCACATTAAGACATATTAAATCTAGCAAAGTCACCAACAAATCCCGAAGTTGTAGAGAGTTCATTTCTTTAGTAAAAACATTAAACCTTAAATACTATGCTTTTTTGATCAGCTTCTTTTTTAGCAGGGCATGTTGAATTAGAAGCCAAGCTGTTTCAGCGAATATTACGATAAAAAATACAAACACTTGAAACTCAGTGTTATCAAATTTTAAAAGAAAATATAGAAAGACAGACATTGTCACAAACAAAACACATCCATATATTATCAAATTTCTTCCATGTTTATGATTCCATTCCGACATATCAGTAAGTTCATCTTCTCTTGGAGGAGCTTCGCCTGTATTCAATGAAACCGGAACTTTAGACCGAAACTGCTTTATACCCAGCACTATAAAAATAAGCGAAACAAGTGCAGAAATCACCAAATAAATAATAGTAGATGCCATCACTTAATTGACCTCCAAACCTTGATTTGTTTGTCCGTTCTATATATGTTAGCACATATTTGCATAAAAATCCAGTTTTAGAACAATAAGTAAAAAGTCAAGCATTAAATGCAAAGAATTTATTGCAGTACGATTCCGTAGGTAATCGCGAAAATGCATTCCTGAGATCTCCCTGAATTTACGGGAAATGTAAAATTCAGAATAGCCCAGCTTTTCAGAAAGGTTAGAAAGTGTTAATGCTTCATCATTACGTTTCATAATGCACTCGTCAACCTCTTCTACAATTGTTTGTACCAATCTGTACCATTCGCTCATTTCCTGCTGCACCTCTTTTGATCGCTCTATGCTAATTATACAGTGCAAGCAAAGCATTATCTTGATTTCGATTGCAAAAACTCCGATTTTTCTTTGAATATTTTTCTCTCCATCACCCAGGCAAACGCTTTCGCCATTCTCCATTCCGGATCCCTGAAATGATTTCCCGGATTCCATTCCAGTGTGCAGTCTGTGCCGCGCTCTTTCAGCAGGCCGTAAGCCTGGCGGATCTTTTCTCCTACAGAAGCCATAACAAGATTCCGCGTTTTTTCCTCTTTATCCCCAAGACTGAGATAAACAGCGGGACATTTGATTTCATGAGCTTTCATATATTCCGTAAATTTCGGGAACCAGACAGATGGAGACGCCGCGGCCACTCCCTGAAAGAGATCTGTCTGATACGCGGCCCAAAGCGCAAAAAGTCCGGCCAGCGAATAACCGCCGATATAATATTTCCTGTTCTGGTCCGCGCAGTATTTTCGCACCGCAGAGAGTGTGTCCAAAGCGCCTTCTCCAAACCCCTCTTTACCGAAAACGGCAGGCGCTTCCCATGGGGAAAGATCCCTGTTCCAATCGTCAACCTTCATGGCTATCAGTCTGAATTCTTTCTCTGTAT
Source organism: uncultured Lachnospiraceae bacterium (assembly GCA_947632555.1). Classification (GTDB taxonomy): domain Bacteria; phylum Bacillota; class Clostridia; order Lachnospirales; family Lachnospiraceae; genus Acetatifactor. Next base: position 31,095 of record CANRPU010000011.1, on the reverse strand, counting down.
TTTCTTTGATGCTGTCATATTCACTTTTTATTGTTCCGATATCGTGATCGCCCGCCAGCTGTATCAAAACGGTTTCTGCTATTGGATTTCCATACTCGATCACATCCATGATAGATTCCCTTCCCTTATCAAAACGCTTTCATCAACAATCGTCTGCGCATATCGCTCACAAATGATCTCATATAGGAAACGCTCCGTCAGTAATCACCACATCTCCGATAGGTGTCCCCGGATATCCTCCCGCTCCCGCGGCCATCAAATCCTCGGATTGAGCTGCTATTCCCGGCGAGCACATCTCACCTTTTACAAATCCGACCGAGTGGTCATGGTCCAACCTATCTCCTATCATGACAGCGTTGTCCGGCCAGCAGTTTGCGGCAATTAGCGCCCGATGAAACATCTCTGGATTCGGCTTTGATATGCCTTCCTCCGCAGAAGCTAAAACAATATCAATTCGCAATCACGCCGAGCCGATACCCTTTGCTGGATAACTGATTTAAGACATATTTCGTATCTGTATATGGTTTTTCCGCCTCTTTGTGCCATGGCGGCAGCTCTATACCATAGTATTTTGCTGCCTCGTGATCGCCCTTCCGATTTTGTTTGGAAAATTCAATAACCATGTTCTCAAAATCTGCGGAACTGATCGTTGTGCCCACAACAGCTTCGCGGTATCTCAACCAATAGCATTTGCTTTCATCGATAAGTGTCGAACCAATATCAAAGAAAAGCCATTTTATGTTTTCCATAATTCCACCTATAGAAGAAGCATGAAAATGCATTCCTTTTACCTCTACAAAATGCCTATCTGCCAGGCGAACGTGGCTATATCTTAATAGATCGTACCATAAAATCGTGAGTAGATCTACCGCTATTCATCCGGCAGCACAACTGATACACCGCAAGCGAAAAATGGAAATTTACGGTTTTCTCGCAAGCTGCAGATCGATGGTATCATACACTGTAATTGTGCCACCATAATGGTTTATTGCATCCTCAATTTTTGAGAAAAATATCTTCCTTATGGTTTCCTCAATTGCAATATGATCGGAATATGTTCCAAGCAGCGCACAGTATTCACTTGCGGAAAAATTTCGTGTTCTGTGAAACAATGCGTGCTTTATATCCGTAAAGCCGTACTTTTCCGCGATTTTCGCTATTTGCGCAGCCTGCTCCTCGGTATATTCTGTCGGCGATTTTTGCTTTCTATTATGATAATGTTCGCCGTAAATACTTTGCATTTTTTCAAAAAGAGGTAAATTATCTTTAGCCGGATAAGGATGATTCGCAAATCTCGCAAACACTCCGCCGCTTTTCAGCATGGAAAACACTTTTTCATATCCGATACTCTCATCAATCCAATGAAATGCAGTTGCGGAATACACCAAATCATATTGGTTATTCTCGAAAGACGTATCTTCAAATTTGTTTGTTAAAACAGAAAAATTCGGATATTCTTTAAACTTTTTTTCACATAATTCAGAAAATTCCCTGCCGCATTCCACCGCGGTCAAATTACATCCGGTCTTTAAAATCGGCAATGTTGCCTGTCCGCTGCCAATTCCCACTTCAACAGCATGACAGGCCTCATTGAGAGTGGTATAATTCCCTATCATCTCATAGAGCGCAGCGGGATACGAAGGGCGAAACTTTTCATAAACAGATGCCACTGTATCAAATGTCCATTCCAAACCTTTTGCTTCTGACATAATATTCCTTCTGTAAAAATCCCATAATGTTTTCCACTTTCAAATCCAAACCGTGAATAATAGTTTCCACCCAGTAAAGCAATTCTGAAAAATCCTGACTTTTCAGCCCTTTTAATGCTTTCTTTCACAAGTGCGGAACCTATTCCTGTATTCTGATATTCGCTTCCTATTTTTGCTTTTGTCAATATCGTGCAAATATAAAATTTCAAACGTCTTTATTTCCACTCATTTTTCCTCCAAGCACCGTTTTTTAATTCAATTCAAAAAGAACTTTCTCATAATCCTTTACATAGTACCTGATATTTTTGCGGCCTTTTTGAATGATCGTATGGCCTTCCGCTTCCAGCATTTCCTTTTGTGCCCGGATGCCGCCGGGATACTTTTCATTTAACTCCCCGTTCGCCTTCAGCGTTCTCCAATAAGGCGTTTTATCCTCGGAACGCTGGTGGCTTGCCCACGCCGCGATAGATACAAAAATCCCGGCAGTAATCGGTTCTGTAAAATCCGCGCCGTTCAATTTTGCAAAGTACTCACGGATTTTTCCGACAGTGATCACGCTTCCACAGGGAACACGTTTCATTATTTTGTCATAGTCGATAGGCGGAGCAAAATACATTCTGCTCCCACCATATTTTTCTATGCTCTTTTCGTCTGTAATCGTCTGAAACTTTGGCATATCCTTGCTATCATTCAGCATAGAGTTAAAATCTTTTTTATCTTCATTAGCCATAGCCATACCTCCTGCCCTCAAGTATAGCTTGTCTTTATAAGCAATGCAATGAAACAGTTTTGAAATTTTTCATTAAACCAATAACTCTGTCTTTCATTTTCATAAAAGCTGATCACTTCCAATTAAAATTACTCCTCTTTAATCATATTCTTGTTTGATTACACTTACAATCATTTGTTTCTATATTCTTTAATCAATAGATATTTTATAACAATTTTCAACATATTTATAACGATATTTTTTAAATTATAACGATTTATTTAAATTTATACGGATTTTCTATTTACAAAGCGTTATAAAATGCGTATAATTGATTTATCGAGGTGAGAAAAATGCTTGAAACTGAATTAGTTGAATTAGTAAACAAAATCCTGCAAACCAAAAGTGAGAGTAATTATCTTGAAGTGAAAGCGGCTCGTGAAGGCTGTCCGAAACTGCTTGAAACTCTTTCTTCGTTTTCTAACCAAAATGGCGGAGGAATTATTGTCTTTGGAATTGACGAGAAAAACGACTTTCAAGTTTGCGGCGTATATGATTCTGCCGATTTACAGAAAAAGCTGATGGAGCAGGCCATTCAGATGGAACCTGAGCTGCGGCCTCTATGTACCGTTGCGCATATAAATGGAAAAACCGTCGTAAGCGTAGAAATACAGGAGATCGATAACGACCAAAAACCTTGTTTTTATAAAGGCGTCGGACGATTAAAAGGCTCTTACGTGCGTGTGGGTGACGGAGATAGGCATATGACCGAGTATGAGGTTTACAGCTATGAAGCATTCAGAAAAAAGATACAGGACGAGCTACGAGTTGCAGAACGCGCCACGCTTTCTGATATTGAAACAGATGCGCATACTGAGTACATTTTTTCAATGCGAACAAAAAAACCGAATCTTGCCGGTCTTGCAAATGACAAAATCAATTCCTTACAGGGCTTTGCGGTAGATAATAAGCCCACCCTGGCAGGAGTACTACTGTTTTCTTTGTACCCGCAGGGCTTTTTCCCACAATTATGCATTACTGCCGTATCAATCCAAGGCACAGAAATGAGCATAGATAATGCGGCAGACGAACGCTTTATTGATAATGCGCGTATTGAAGGAAATATCGAGCTTATGCTAGATGGCGCATTGAAATTTGTAAGAAAAAATATGAAGACATCGACATTTATTGACTCGCAGACGGGAAAACGCGCCGATAAAACAGAATATCCTATTATCGCTGTCAGAGAGTTGATACTGAACGCTCTTGTTCACCGCGATTACAGCAATCATACGGATTTTACCCCTATAACGATAAAAATGTTTTCCAACCGCCTTGAAATAGAGAATCCAGGCGGCCTTTACGGGAGAATGACTCTTGACAGACTGGGAAAGGCAGCGGCTGATACCCGCAACCCATTCCTCGCAAACGCGTTGGAGGTCCTTGACATTACCGAAAACAGATACAGCGGCATACCAACTGTTTACAGCGCTATGAAAAATGCCGGGCTGCCTGAGCCAAAATTTGAAAACGAACGGGGAGTGTTCAAAGTGACACTTTATAACGGAACTGATATAGCGCAGCCCTCCACAGGCAATGAAGCAGATTTACTGGTTTTCTGCAAAACACCGAGAACCCGCGCAGAGCTTGAGGAACATTTTAAAGGCAGATTGTCCATAAATTATCTTATGACAAATATTGTTCATCCCCTTGTCGAAAGTGGAAAGATACGGCTTACCATTCCCAACAAACCCAAAAGCAAAAAGCAGCGTTATTACAGTTAAAAGCAGACAGTCCCGTCGTTTCATGGACGCCTTTTTGAAGGTGGTGATAGTTGGCCCGCGACATCGCATTGTGGAAACACCAGGCGTTTTTGCGGAAATGTGAGCGTATGAAAGTTTTTCTGTAAATAGATATTAGTATCAGGCTTCTATCATAAAATCTAAATCATAGGAAGCCTTTTATTATGGCAAGAGAAAAGAAACCCGTACACAAAGCACAAATGACCAAAGGAAAGCGTAACACTATCCGTCAACTCCTGGAGGAATATGACATCGAATCCGCCCAAGATATCCAGGAAACTCTCAAAGGTCTGCTCGGCGGTACAATCAAAGAAATGATGAAAGCTGAGATGGACGATTATCTCAGCTACAGCAGATCAGAACGTTCTGGCAGTGATGATTCCCGTAACGGCTATAAGACCAAACAGGTAAACAGCAGCTATGGGAGGATGGAGATCGCAGTTTCTCAGGACTGTAGATCCATCTTTGAACTGCAGGTAGTAAAAAAGCGCCAGAAAGTATTCTTCGCATCAATATACTGGTGCGTGAACATAATTACCACAAAGATGACGAAAGCGCAAAGGCCAGAGATGACAATAATGCCGATGTTTTTTCATTTAAAATACTTCCATAAAAAGAGGTCCACCAGTCACCTGGTGAACCTCTCTTCCTCAAAATTCCTGACAGAAAGCCCTGTTTTCTGCTTTTGATCCATTTATTTACTCATTTGCCAATAGCACCGGCTCTCCAAAACTCATTTATTATTGATCGCCGCCTGCGCTGCCGCCAGCCTCGCGATAGGAACGCGGAACGGCGAGCAGGACACGTAATTCAATCCTACCTTATGGCAGAACTCCACGGAGGACGGATCGCCGCCATGTTCGCCGCAGATACCGCACTTTAAGTCGGGACGGGTCTTGCGGCCCTTTTCCACCGCCATCTTGACCAGCTGGCCCACGCCGTTCTGATCCAGTCTTGCGAACGGGTCGGACTCATAGATCTTGGCCTGATAGTACGCGTCCAGGAACTTGCCGGCGTCATCACGGGAGAAGCCGAAAGTCATCTGCGTCAGGTCATTGGTGCCAAAGGAGAAAAACTCCGCCTCTTCCGCTACGGCATCCGCCGTCAGAGCGGCACGGGGAATCTCGATCATGGTGCCGATGTGGTACGCCATGTCGGATCCCTTTTCTTTCTTCACCTGCTCCGCGGTTTCCACCACGATATCCTTGACATATTTTAATTCTTTCTTTTCACCTACCAGGGGGATCATGATCTCAGGGACAATATCATAGCCCTTTTCCGCCTTTACTTCAATGGCAGCTTCCATTACGGCCCTGGTCTGCATTCTGGCGATCTCGGGATACGTGACCGCCAGCCGGCAGCCCCGGTGTCCCATCATGGGATTGAACTCATGAAGAGAATCGCATTTATTCTTTACGTCCTCCACGCTTAAGCCCATATCCTTCGCCAAAGCTTCCATATCTTCTATGGAAGTGGGTACAAACTCATGCAGAGGGGGATCCAGATAACGAACCGTCATGGGCCTGCCCTGCAGAGCCTCATACATCGCCTTGAAGTCCGCTTTCTGGAATACCAGCAGTTCGCTCAGCGCCTCATCTCTGGCTTCCACGGTATCCGAAAGGATCATCTTGCGGATCTTGGGGATCCTGTCTTCTCCGAAGAACATGTGCTCGGTACGGCACAGGCCGATCCCTTCCGCTCCCAGCTCCACCGCTTTGGCGGTATCCGCCGGCGTATCCGCGTTGGTACGCACCTTCAAAGTTCTGAACTGGTCGGCCCAGTCCATGATACGCCCGAAATTGCCGGTTACGGATGCCTCCACGGTCTTGATGTCACCTTTGTAAATCTTGCCGGTGGTACCGTCCAGGGAAATATAATCTCCTTCGTGGAAGGTATATCCGCCAAGCTCAAATACCTTTGCTTCCTCGTCGATCTTTAACTCGCTGCAGCCGGATACACAGCAGGTTCCCATACCGCGGGCAACCACTGCCGCGTGAGAAGTCATACCGCCGCGCCCCGTGAGGATACCCTGCGCCGCATGCATACCTTCAATGTCTTCGGGAGAAGTTTCCAGACGTACCAGGATCACTCTCTCGCCCTTGCCGCCGGTTCCCAAAGCCTTGGCGTCCTCCGCGCTGAAGCACACCTTTCCGGCAGCGGCACCGGGGGATGCGGGCAGCGCTGTGGCGATCACCTCGCCGGCTTTCAGCGCTTCCGTATCAAAGGTAGGATGCAGAAGCTGATCCAGCGACTTGGCCTCGATACGGCTGACCGCTTCTTCAGGAGTGATCTTTCCTTCATCCACCAGATCACAGGCGATATTGATGGCCGCGGGAGCGGTCCTCTTGCCGTTCCTGGTCTGCAGGAAGTAGAGTTTGCCTTCTTCTATGGTGAATTCCATATCCTGCATATCCCGGTAATGGTCTTCTAGTTTCATGGCAAGTTCCATAAACTGCGCGTAACAGTCGGGCAGATCCTTTTCCAGCTGGGTAATGGGCTGTGGAGTACGCACGCCCGCCACCACGTCTTCTCCCTGGGCGTTGATCAGGTATTCACCAAAAATACCCTTCTCGCCGGTGGAAGGATTCCGGGTAAACGCCACGCCGGTACCGGAGGTTTCTCCCTTGTTGCCGAATACCATGCACTGCACGTTCACGGCGGTACCCCAGTCACCGGGGATATCGTTCATACGTCTGTATACGATGGCGCGAGGGTTGTCCCAGGAGCGGAATACGGCCTTTACGGCACCCATCAACTGCTCTCTCGGATCCTGGGGGAACTCGGCCCCCTTCATAGCCTCTTTATATACCGCTTTAAATCTCTCCGCCAGTTCCTTCAGGTCATTGGCATCCAGCTCCGTGTCAAAGGTCACGCCCTTGGCGGCCTTCATCTCATCAATGATCTTTTCAAAAAAGGACTTGGGCACTTCCATTACCACATCGGAATACATCTGTATAAAACGGCGGTAGGAATCATAGGCAAATCGGGGATTACCGGTCTTTCTGGCAAATCCTTCCACCGCCACATCATTTAACCCCAGATTTAAGATCGTATCCATCATACCGGGCATGGACGCTCTCGCGCCGGAGCGGACCGACACCAGAAGCGGATCTTCCGTATCCCCGAATTTCTTACCCATCAATTCTTCCAGATCCGAAAGATTCTGGAAAATCTGCTCCTGAATTTCCGGAGAAATCGTTTTTCCCTGTTTGTAATAGTCGATACAGGCTTCTGTAGTCACCGTAAATCCCTGCGGAATAGGGAGCCCCAGGCTGGTCATTTCCGCCAGATTGGCACCCTTGCCGCCGAGCAGGTTCCTCATATCGGCGCTGCCCTCTTTAAACTTGTACACCCATTTGTTCATGCGCTATAATCTCCCTTGCCTTAAATTTTGTGGAGCATGTTTATTTAGTTAATTGTACCAATTTGACCTGTAAACATCAAGCAATACAGGTAAATTTTTCCCATTTCAAATACACTTTTGTCTATTATGTTCAAAACGCTTTCTTTTATTTAGACATTATATCCAAAAATGTAAGTGGTTACACATATGTACTCTTCACGATCTTTCTTTCCACCGGGCGGAAAGAATCAAAGATAAACATGTCAAATTCCTTTTCGCAGTCCTTCAGTTCCGTTTCGTTCTTTATGGTCCAGGCCGCGGCGGATGCCCTGTAGAAACGCCGGCAGAGCCTGCGGGATACATCCCTGTAAAGAAAATGATTGTACGCGATGAAATCCGGTTTGGTCAGAAAATTGAACAACAGGTGGTGCAGGGCAAAATACAAAAGCGGCGAAAAGCTTTTTTCCCCGGCCCTGATAAAATTGTCCGCGAGCTGCCCCCGCGGGATCTTTCCCCGGTTTCTCCTGTACCAGAATACCCCCAGAGGATTGAAGGATTCCATACAGTAAGCCCCTTTGTATTTCCCCAGCAGTTTCTCCGCGATGGGGCATACCTCCGCTCTGAGCCCGTCGATTTTGTATTCCACGATCAGGGGAACTCTGCCGTTCACCAGCTTCAGAACCTCCTCCAGGGAAGGGATCTTTTCTCCGGAGCCGCAGAGGGAAAACCGGCGCAGTTCCTCATATGTATAATCCTCCACTCTTCCCTTATCCCCGCAGATCCGCTCCAGGGTGGAATCGTGAAATACCACCGGTACTTTATCCCTGGAAAGCCGCACATCCAGTTCAATGCCGTAACCCGCTTCCACTGCCAGTAAAAAGGCGGCCATGGAGTTTTCCGGCGCCTGGGAATGATTGTCGTGCAGCCCCCTGTGCGCGTAGAGCACGCCCCTAAAAGGCGTCATATCCGGTCTGCGCAGCATTCTGGGCATAATCATAAAAAAATAGAGGACCGCCAGGAAAACCGCAATTCCCATTATTCCGATCCACGTCATGATAAATCCTCCGTTTCCGTAAAAGCAGCGGCCCCCGTCCGTACCATATCATTCCGCCGTCTTTTTCACAATATCCGCCACATTCTGCAGAGAGATAAAGGCGTTGCCGTCAACTGCCGTGACGATCCTTTTCAGCCGGTTGATCTGAAAGTGATTGACGATAAAATAAATGATCTGCTTTTCATCCTTGGAATAGCCTCCGGTAGCGTTGACGATCGTCCCGCCGGCCTTAAAGTTTTCCGACAGCGCCGCCGAGATCTCGCCGGCCTTATTGGTGACGATCATCGCGCACATGGACCTGTCAAAGCCCTCCACGATCGCATCTATCGTTCTGGAACCCACATAGTATGTCACAATGGAATAAAGCGGTAAGATCCAGCTGTGGATAACGATACCGCAGACAATGTAGAGCAGCGTATTGAAGATCATCACAAACGTGCCGATAGAGATGCCCAGTTTCTTCGCGAAGATTACTGACAATACGTCTATCCCGTCAATGGCGCCGCCGAAACGGATCGTCAGGCCGCTGCCGATCCCCGAGATGATCCCTCCGAAGACCGCGCACAAAAGCAGATCGCTTCCCGCCAGAGGGGAAACAAAATTGACGTCGATGGGCAGTACATGCATGATCAAAAACGACCCCAGGGAATATATCCCGATCGTGAACAGAGAATATATCGTAAAGGACAGCCCCTGTTTTTTCAGCCCAAACAAAAAAACAGGAAAGTTCAGAAAGATCAGGAACATGGAAAGCGTGAGCGTCGACGAAGTAAGCTGATCCAGCAGCATCGAAAGCCCCGATATGCCGCTGTCATACAGTTTGACAGGAAACAGAAACAGCGAAACCCCGAACGCGTTCACCATGCCCGCGGCCGCCAGAAAAAGGAAATTGACGAATTTCAGTTCTTTCCATTCTTTCCCTGAGATCAGTTTCCTCTTATTTCCGTCCGCCTTCATATAGGTCCTTTCCTTCCTTTCCCCGCCAAAGCCGGCAGGAGCAAAAAGCCGTTCGCGCGTATCATCTACATTTTACCTGATTTTCTGAAAAGTGCAAACAGGTTTTTCTTCAAATTCTCAAGAATGGGTTGAAAAATCCTGCGTTTTCTGTAAAATAGGTAGGGAAACTGTTTTTATGAACAACAGAAAGGTTTTATTGGGAAAATTATGATTAGCGCAAACAACGTCACTTTACGTATCGGAAAAAAAGCATTGTTTGAAGATGTGAACATTAAATTTACCGAAGGCTGCTGCTATGGTCTGATCGGCGCCAACGGCGCGGGAAAGTCCACCTTTTTAAAGATCCTCTCCGGCCAGCTGGAAACCACCAGCGGCGAAGTGTTCATCACGCCCGGCCAGCGGCTTTCCGTGCTGGAACAGGATCATTTCAAATACGACGATTACACGGTGCTGGATCTGGTCATCATGGGCAACGAGAGGCTCTACCGGATCATGAAGGAAAAGGACGCCATCTACGCCAAGGAGGACTTTTCCGACGAGGACGGCATCCGGGCCAGTGAACTGGAAGCCGAATTCGCGGAAATGAACGGCTGGGAAGCCGAATCCGACGCCGCTTCCCTCCTAAACGGCCTGGGCATCGACACCGCTCTCCATTACTCCCTCATGAAGGATCTGGGGGGCAATGAGAAGGTAAAGGTCCTTCTGGCCAAGGCGCTGTTCGGCAGCCCGGATATCCTGCTTCTGGACGAGCCCACCAACCACCTGGATCTGGACGCCATCGCGTGGCTGGAAGATTTTCTGATCGGTTTTGAAAATACGGTCATCGTGGTTTCCCACGACCGCTACTTCCTGAACAAGGTCTGCACCCATATCGCGGACATCGACTACGGCAAGATCCAGCTCTATGCCGGCAACTACGATTTCTGGTATGAATCCAGCCAGCTCCTGATCCGGCAGATGAAGGAAGCCAATAAAAAGAAGGAAGAAAAGATCAAAGAACTGCAGGAGTTTATTTCCCGCTTCTCCGCCAACGCTTCCAAATCCAAACAGGCTACCGCCAGAAAGCGGGCGCTGGAGAAGATCGAACTGGAAGAGATCCGTCCTTCCAGCAGAAAATATCCGTATATCGACTTCAGGCCGGAGCGGGAGATCGGGAATGAAGTCCTTACCGTGGAGCACCTTACCAAAACCGTCGGCGGCGTCAAGGTGCTGGACGATATTTCTTTCATCGTGGGACACGACGATAAAATCGCTTTTGTGGGAGGAAATGAGGCGGCCAAGACTACCCTGTTTCAGATCCTGGCGGGAGAACTGGAGCCGGATTCCGGCAGCTTCAAATGGGGCGTTACCACCTCCCAGGCCTATTTCCCCAAGGATTATACCGCGGAATTTGACAACGACCTGACCATCGCGGACTGGCTCACAGGCTATTCTCCCATTAAGGACGTCACCTATGTAAGGGGATTTCTGGGACGTATGCTGTTTGCCGGCGAGGACGGCGTAAAGAAGGTCAGAGTACTTTCCGGAGGAGAAAAGGTGCGCTGTCTTCTCTCCAAAATGATGATCAGCGGCGCCAACTGTCTGCTTCTGGACGAGCCCACCAACCACCTGGATATGGAGGCCATTACCGCCCTAAACAACGGCCTGATCAAATTTACCGGGGTGGAACTCTTCTCCTGCCATGACCACCAGTTCGTCCAGACCACGGCCAACCGCATCATGGAGATCCTTCCTAACGGCTCTCTGATCGACAAGATCACCACTTACGACGAGTACCTGGCCAGCGACGAGATGGCCAGAAAGCGTACCGTGTACACCAAAACCGCGGATGACGAGGATTGATCATGATAGATCTGCATGTGCATTCCCATTTTTCAGACGGCTCCTTTTCTCCGCGCCAGTTGGTGGAGTATGCTCTAACCCATGGCATCAGCGCCTTCGCCCTGACTGACCATGATACCACGGCGGGGCTGCCGGAAGCCTTTGCCGCCGCAAAAGAACTTTCAGGCAGACGCTGCGCCGCCAACCCGGAAGGGAACACGGTGGAGGTCATCGCCGGTATTGAGTTTTCCACGGAATACGAGGGAAGGGATATCCATATCGTAGGACTGGACATCCGTTATCAGGACAAAGTCTTTTCGGAACGCCTGGAACATTTCGTGCGCTCCAGGGAAAACCGCAACGAAAAAATGTGCGCGCTGCTGACCTTGCACGGCATTCCGCTGACCTATCCGGCCCTGCGGGAACGCTTTCCCGGCGCGGTCATTACCAGAGCGCACTATGCCCGTTTTCTTCTGGAAGAAGGCTATGTAAAAAGCATCCCGGAAGCCTTCGAGCGTTATGTGGGGGATCATGCCCCCTGCTTTATTCCCAGGGAAAAAGTTTCTCCCGTGGAGGCGGTTTCCCTCATCCGCTCTGCCGGCGGCATTCCGGTACTGGCCCATCCCGTCCTTTACCGTATGAGCAATCGGCGTCTGGAACAGCTGGCCGGTCTTTTAAAGGAAGCCGGCCTTGCGGCCATTGAGGCCCTCTACTCTACCTACACGCCCGCGGAAACCAGAGAAATGCAGGGGCTCGCCAAAAAACTGGGGCTTCTCGTCAGCGGCGGTTCCGATTTTCATGGCGCGAACAAGCCGGGCCTGCAGTTCGGCACCGGCTACGGCCGTCTTTTTATTCCTGAAGATATCTGGGAAAACCTGAAGCAGGCCAGATAAGCTATCCTTCCACGATCAGGTATCTGCCGTCCCCTACCTCAAAGACCTCCGCTTCTTCCAGAACGGATTCTACGTCCGCATCTTCCATATCCACGCCCGCTTCCTCAAAATAGGCCAGCACCTCTTCCGGAGAATTTACTACCTCCGCCATGCAGTCCTCCAGGAAGCTCTCCGCCTCTTCCGGATTGGACGCCACTTCTTCCGGAAAAAGCTGCTTCTGTTTTTTCAGAAAACATTCCAATACCGCGTCATCATATTCCTGCATTCTTTCATCTCCTTTTATAAATACGCCAACAGTTCCAGAGGATTCTCTATGACCGCGTCCGCGTGATTTTCTTCCAGTTCCGCCCTGTCCCGAAATCCCCAGAGCGCTCCTATACTGAATACTCCAGCGGCCCTTCCCGTCCGCATATCCGTTCCCGTATCTCCAAGATACAGGACCTCTCCGGCTTTTAACCCCAGCTGTTCCAGAATATAAAACACGCCGTCCGGAGCCGGCTTTCTGCGCAGTTTGTCCGTCTGTCCCAAAACGATGTCAAAACAGTCCTTTCCAAATACCGCTTCTATGACCTCCAGCGTTCTCAGGTGAGGTTTATTGCTCAGCACCGCCAGCTTCACGCCCCTTGCCTGCAATTCCTCCAGCAGCTTTCGGATCCCCTCATAGGGTCTTACCTCATACAGACAATATTTCTCAAATACCGCGCGATACGCCGCGTATGCCTCCTCAAAGTACGCGTGCTCCGTATCGCCGCCGGCTTCCAGACATCTCTCCACCAGCACCGCCGCGCCGTCACCTACAAAACGCTTGTACTGTTCTTCGGTATAGGGGCCGAATCCAAAGCGTTCCATGACCTCATCCGCGCTTTTTTTGATGGAAGCAAGGGTGTTGTTCAACGTGCCGTCCAGATCAAAGATCACAGCCTTTTTCATACTCCCAGGTCCTTTAGTTCCTGATAGAGCCGCCCCACGGGCAGTCCCACCACATTGTTATAATCCCCTCTGATACCTTTGACATAGGCCGCGAAGCAACCCTGTATGCCGTAGGCGCCCGCCTTGTCCAGAGGTTCTCCGGTCCGCACGTAATCCCGGATCTCCTCCTCGCTCAGGGGATAAAGGGTAACCTCCGTCATCTCATAAAAGATCCGGCTCTTCCGGCAGCCTTCGCCATAGCAGAGCGTGACGCCGGTATATACCCTGTGGGTATTGCCGGAAAGCATCCGCAGCATGGCGCGCGCATCCTCTTCGTCCGCCGGTTTTCCCAGGATCCTGTCCTCAAAAGCCACTACCGTGTCCGCGCCTATCACGACCACGCCATCTCCGCCGGCGATCCTGTCACGGACCTGTTCCGCTTTCCGGGCGGACAGCCTGCAGACCGCGTCCCGCGGCGGGAGTTTTCCCACGGTTTCCTCACAGCCGCTTTCCATTACCTCAAATTCCAGCCCGATCTGCCGCAGCAGTTCCCTCCGCCTGGGAGATGCGCTGGCCAGTATCAATCTATTCATGACGTTTCTCGGGGATAAAAACTCTCCCCTTTTCCTCTCCGCCGCTTTTTCCTGCCATAGCGGCCGCTTCCCTGCAGAACGCTTCCTGAGAACTGTACAGCTCTTTTCCCCGTCTGTCCACCTTCTCGTAGCTGCCATCCGCCTTCAGCAGATGCGCTTTCATGGTATCCCGCAGATGGCTCTGCAGAATATGCAGAAGCCGTTCTTTTAATCTTTCCTCTTCCACGGGGAACAGGATCTCCACCCGTCTTTCCAGGTTCCTGGGCATCCAGTCCGCGCTGGAACAGTACACTTCCGGCATACCGCCGTTCTCAAAATAAAAAATGCGGCTGTGCTCCAGAAAATTCCCCACAATGGACCTTACCGTAATATTTTCGCTGACGCCGGGGATGCCCACCTTCAGACAGCAGATCCCTCTGACGATCAGTTCCGTTTTGACGCCGGCGGCGCTGGCAGCGTAGAGAGCGGCGATCACATCGGGATCGCAGAGAGAATTCATCTTGGCGATGATATGGGCCGGCCGCCCTTCTTCCGCGGCCTTTCTCTCCCGGTCTATCAAATAGAGGAACCGGTCCTTCAGCCACAGAGGCGCCAAAGACAGCTTGTTCCAGCGCAGCGGCTCCGAATAGCCGGACAGCATATTGAATACCGCCGTAGCATCTTCTCCTATAGCCTCCGAGCAGGTCAGCAGGCCGATGTCCGTATAGAGCTTGGCGGTGGCGTCGTTATAGTTGCCGGTACCCAGATGCACATACCGGCGGATACCGTCCTCTTCCCGCCTGACCACCAGCGTGATCTTGCTGTGCGTCTTTAATCCCACCAGCCCATAGATCACATGGCAGCCAGCTTTTTCCAGCATTCTGGCCCATACGATATTGTTTTCCTCGTCAAACCGCGCCTTCAGCTCCACCAACACGGAAACCTGCTTGCCGTTTTCGGCGGCCTGCGCCAGCGCCCCGATGATGGGGGAATTGCCGCTGACGCGGTACAGCGTCTGCTTAATGGCCAGCACATCCTTATCGGCGGCCGCCTGCCTGATAAAGTCCACCACAGGCGTAAAAGTCTGATAGGGATGATGCAGCAGGATATCCCCTTTCCTGACCGCCGCGAAAATATCCGTTCCGGCCGGCAGTTCCGGCACCGGCTGAGGAACGTGCTCGGGAACCTTTAAATGTGCGAAACCCTCCAGGGCGTACATCTTCATGAGAAAGGTCAGATCCAGGGGACCGTCGATGGCATAGATGCTTTCCGTGTGAATGGAAAGCTCCTCTTTCAGAAATTTTAACAGCCGTTTGTCGATGCCGGCCTCCACTTCCAGCCGGATAGCCTCGCCCCACTGCCGCTTTTTCAGCTGCCGTTCGATCTCCTTCAGCAGATCCGCCGCTTCGTCCTCTTCAATGGTCAGATCCGCGTTCCGCATAATACGGAAAGGATGCACGCATATGATGTCATAATTTAAAAAGAGTTTATGGATATTTCTTTCAATGATCTCCTCCAGCAGGATCACCCGCCTGCATTCGGAGCCGGAAGGCAGCTCCACCACCCTGGGCAGCACGCTGGGAACCTGCACCGTGGCAAATTCCAGTTCCCCGCTTCCTCCCTTTTTGGTGACCAGCGCTCCCAGGTTCAGGGATTTGTTCCGGATCAGCGGAAACGGCCGGGAAGAATCCACCGCCATAGGCGTCAGCACCGGATAGACATTGTCCTCAAAATAGCCGTCGATAAACGCGCCGTCCTCTTTGGAAAGCTGCTCATGCTTCTTGATGACATGCAGTCCCTGTCCCTCCAGCAGGGGCAGAAGGGAACGGTTATAGGTGGAATACTGCAGTTCCACCAGTTCGTGTATCCTTTGGTTCAGCGCGCGAAGCTGCTCCCCGGCAGTCAGACCGGCAATATCTTTTTTCTGATAGCCGGCGTTTACCATATCCTTCAGAGAAGCGATGCGGATCATGAAAAACTCGTCCAGATTGGAGGCGGTAATGCTCAAGAATTTCAGCCTCTCAAACAGAGGGATGCTCTTGTCCCTCGCTTCCGAAAGCACCCTGTAATTGAACAGCACCCAGCTCATTTCCCGGTTGGTATAATAGGCAGGATCCCGGTAATCCTGTTTTACCTCTCCCATATATTTCCCTTCTTTTCTTACAGACTCCGCTTCTGCCGGATCACCGGCTTCACGTTAAAAACTTCTTCAAAGAAAGTGGCTCTGTCTTCAAACAGCCCTTTTTCCAGAGTGATGTCCTCTCCCGTATCCACGGTCAGGACCAGTTCCGTTTCCTTCAGGACCGCCTTTACATCCTTGAATTTCTGTTTGTGGCTGCGGTCCAGGCCATTGGCGATCCGCAGGATCGCCGTCAGCTTCGCCACCGTCAGGTAAGCCTGCTTATCCAGTGAAGAAGCCCTGCTCAGCTCTTCAAAATACAGAAAATCCTCATGGTTGAATTTGACGATATTGGCGATCATTTCCCTTTCCATATGAGAAAGCCCGATGATCTCCGTGGCCATGATGATCTGGTAGGAACATTCGCCCAGGTTGAGCATACTGATATATTTGCCGCAGTCATGCAGAATGGCCGCCAGCCTTAAGTAAAACCTTTCCCGCTTCCCCAGTCCGTGAAGCTTCTTCGTGGCATCGAAGATCGTCATGGTAAGGCTTTCCAGCGTAGCCGCCCGCTTCCTGCTGCCCATGTAGCGTTTGCTGATGTTCAGCGCGCAGTAGAGGATATCCTTTTCAAAATCGTGGCCCCCTACGATCAGCCTCTGGCGCTGGGCGTACTCATAGGCGATGCCGTCGCAGAGCGTCGCTCCGGGGATCCAGATATTTTCCGCCCCGGTCATTTTCAGGATGCTCTGCACCAGGACCGCGGAGATAAAGAGCAGCCTGGCGTTTTCTTCCGAGATCCCCAGGCCCTCCGCCATTCCCGTGCCGCTGACGCTGCCCAGGTATTCCATAAAGGCGGCATAACCTTCCTTTTTGACGTAACCCGGGTTTTCCGTATCTCCCCTGCGCGCTTCCATGAAACGGGAAATATGGTCATCCACCAGTATGATATTATGTACATCCTGGTCCTTTAAGTAGAATTTTTTGTATACGGACAGCTGCGCCTCCGCCAGCTCGGCTATCAGCGCTTCCAGTCTGGACGGCCGGGCGTTGATATGATGCAGCCGTTCCGCCAGCCGCAGCACCCCCAGCCGGAGGTTCTGCGTCGTGGTCAGGATCCCCTTGTCAAAGAGGGAAAGCTGGATACTGCCTCCGCCCACATCCACGAACAGCGTTCCTTTTTCCAATACCTTGTCAAATTCCTCTCCCCGCAGGGCCACGGCCTTATAATCCAGAAAACGCTGCTCCGAGTTGCTGATCACTTCGATCTCAATGCCGGTGCGCTGGGCGATCTGCTCCAGCACGATGCCCCTGTTCTCCATCTCCCGTATGGCGCTGGTCCCATAAGCCTTATAGGCATCCACCCGGTAAGACTGCATGATCTTGCGGTATTCCTCCAATATCCGGCCCAGCTCCTCCACTTTTTCAAAACTCAGCTTGCCGGTGGAATAGGTTTCCGTTCCCAGATCCAGCCTGTGCCGGATATGGTCCACCTCCTGCATTTTGTTCCTGCCGGAAAAACTGAAAATCTTCATGGCCAGCTCATAAGAGCCTACATCAATTGCCGCGAACATCTTGACTGATTTCATATTTCCTCTCATTCTTTTCCCGCGAGATAGTCGATGAACTGCTGGGCCGTCCTGCCGGAAAGACCGCCGTGGCTTAACTCCCACTGGCTGGCCTGCAGATACAGCTCTTCTTCCTCCATCTTGATCCCGTTTCTCTCCGCCAGCACGCGCACGATCTCACGGAACAGCTTTCTGTCCGGCGCACCGAAATAAATGGTAACGCCGAAACGGGCCACCAGCGAAAGTTTTTCCGCCAGCGTATCGCCCTTGTGCAGATCGTCTTCCCGCTCTTCCTTGTCACTGAATTTCTCCCGGATCAGATGTCTTCTGTTGGAAGTGGCGTAGATCAGCACGTTGTCCGGCTTTTTCTCCAGCCCGCCTTCAATGACCGCCTTCAGATATTTATATTCCGTTTCAAAATCCTCAAAACTCAGATCGTCCATGTAAATAATGAACTTATAGTTCCGGTTCTTGATCTGCGCGATCACGTCGTTCAAAGCCCTGAACTGGTGTCTGTAGATCTCGATAATGCGGAGCCCTCTGTCGTAATACTCGTTGATGATCCCCTTGATACTGGAGGATTTTCCCGTTCCCGCATCTCCGTAAAGCAGGCAGTTGTTGGCTTTCCTGCCTTCCACAAAGGCTTCCGTATTTTCTATCAGCTTCCGCTTCGCGCTCTCATAGCCCACCAGATCGGAAAGTTTCACATGGGCGATATTCAGAATGGGAACGATCTGCGCCCCGCTCTCCCCGTATCCGGCTCCTTCCGTATTGTGTACCACGCGGAAGGATTTGTGCAGGCCGAATTTCCCCACACCGTAATCCCTGTAAAAATCCGTCAGCGCGTACTTCATCTCCGCTGCCGTGCGGCACTCTCCCAGTTCCTTCGCCAGCGTGCAGATGCGCCTGCAGATGCGGGTATTGTAAACCCTGCTCTCCTGACTGCTCACCTGATAGCGGAACAGGATCCCACAGTCTTCCGCGCCCAGCGCCTTCAGCAGCGGCCCGAAATCCGCGTCAAAAAACTCCTTGAAGATCCCGATATCATGCAGCGCCGCGTCATTGATGCTCCCTTCCACGTTTCCCCTGATCTCACAGGCCATGCTGTAGCTATTCTCGCATCCCACCAGAAGATTGGTCAGATAACAGTGCCAGAGATTGCCGGAAAAGCCATGGCTCCCCGCCAGTTCCAAAAGACTGTGGGCGAAAGCATAGAAAAGCTCCCCCGTCTTTTCCGGCACGCCGCTCCCAATTTCCTGTATCCCTTCCAGAAGCCGCGCCGCGTCATCCAGCAGAGCGCCGCCTTCCATTTTTTCCACACGATAGATCAGCAATTCCCGCTGCCGCATTTTCTCTCCTCCGTCCCTTGCTCAATAATTTCCCAGTATCTTCATGTTACGGGTTTCATCTCTCAGGCCCCTGAGCGCGTTCTTGACCGCCTCGTCAGCCAGATTGCCCTCAAAATCAATAAAGAAGCGGTATTCCCAGTTCCTGTCCTCTATGGGACGGCTCTCTATCTTGCACATATTCAGATTGTTATAGATAAAATGGGAGAGCATGTGATAGAGGGAGCCGCTCCTGTGCGGCACCTCGAAGCATATGCTGATCTTTCCCGCGTCTTTCTTGAATACCTTTTGGTTGCTTACCACGATAAAACGGGTGGAATTGGTGTCGGACTGGTTGATATCCCGCTCCAGCACCTTTAACCCGTAGGCTTCGGCCGCGTGCTCCCCCGCGATGGCCGCCTGGGTTTTGTCCATGTCCCGAGCCACCTTGCCCGCCGCGAAAGCGTTGTTCTTCATACTGATCTGCTGCCAGTCGTATCCCTGCAGATACCTTGCGCACTGCATCAGGGACTGCGGGTGGGAATACACCGTTCTGATGTCCTCCTTTTCCGCGTCAGGCAGGGCCAGCAGACAATGCCGGATCTCTATGATCTGCTCCCCTACGATATAGTTTTCAAACTCCACCAGCAGGTCATAGATCTCACTGACAATGCCGGCAGTGGAGTTTTCAATGGGCAGGACCGCGAAATCCGCGCTGCCCTCTTCTATGGCGCTCATGGCGTCCCGAAAGGTCTGTACGTGAAAACTGTTGACGTTCCCGCCGAAGAATTTCTTCATGGCCTCCTGAGAGTAGGAGCCTTCGCTGCCCTGAAAGACCACTCTGGCCTTGCCCGTATCCAGCTCGTCCACCGCGATAAAGGGAAGACGCCCCATGCTGCCGTTCTGCGCCAGCAGCCTGTACTGCATCTTCCGGCTCATGCTCATCAGCTGCTCAAACAGCTCTTCCACGCCATGCCGGTTAAAATCATCCCGCACCATGGCTTTGACCTTTTCCAGCTTCTCCTGTTCTCTCGCGCTGTCAAAGACTTTTTTCCCGGTGCTGATCTTGTATTCCGCCACGTTTTTGCAGACTTCCATCCGTTTTTCATAGAGCTCCACGATCCCGGCATCTATCTCGTCGATCTGCTCCCGCAGTTGTGCTAAATCCATAAAACGCTCCTTTATCCAAGATAACTTTGTTACGCTTATCTTATACCAAAACCCACTTGATAGCAAGTAAAATAGCGGATATAATAGTGTAAAATCCGAATGGCGGAAAGGAGATTTTATGAGTTCCCGAAAACAGACCGTTTTTCTTATCCTCTTTGTCAGCGTCCTGCTCCTGCTTCTGTCAGCCGCGGCGATCCTGCCCCGTTTTCTGAACCGGGCCGCTTCCGTTCCTTTTGGCACCACAGGCAATACAGCGGGTAATTCCTATAACGACGGACTCTTCTGCGAATACGACGGCGTGGTCTATTTTTCCAATCCCTACGACGGCGGCGCCCTTTACGCCATGAATCCCGATGAAAGCGGCGTCCATAAGTTAAGCGCCGTCAGCGTTTCCCATCTCAATGCCGGCGGCAGCTATCTTTTCTATTTTCAGTCCCGAGCATCCGGCAGCGCCGGGCTGGGATACGTGCGCAGCCGTCACGGCGTATACCGTTCCGATCTAAACGGCAGGAAGAGCGTCTGTCTGTTCGACGATGTGATCTTTAACATGCAGCTGGCGGGCAATGCCCTCTATCTGCTCTCTTCCGCCGAAGACGGCCCTCACTTCTATCAGGTTCCCGTCCAGGGCGGGGAGCCGGAAGAACTCTTTGCCCGGAATGTGGATTTTTCCTGCGCCATGTCCGACGGCACCATCTATTATGTAGACGGAGAAAACGGTCATAACCTCTGCCGCTACGATACTTCCACGGGCACTTCTACCCAGGTATGGGAAGGCAGCATCTGGTATCCCGTTTATGAAAACGGCTATATTTATTATCTGGACGTATCCGCCGATTACAGGCTCTGCCGCTATTCCCTCTCGGAAGATGCCGTGGAGATCCTCACCCACGACAGAGTGGACTGCTACAACCTGGCCGGCGGCTATATTTATTACCAGAGAAATTCCGCCGCTTCTCCGGCTCTGATCCGGATGGGCACGGACGGGCAGGATCCGGAAACGGTGGCGGAAGGTAACTTTACCCATATCAACGTCACCTCCCGCTATGTGTATTTTACCCCCTGGGGAGCGGATACGCCCATGTACCGCACCGCCATAGGCGCGACGAATCCCCTTCCCTTTGACGCCGCCAAGGAGGCGATTCCTTAAACCGCAGGCAGCTCCAGGCCGGAAACCGTCTATATGATCCGCTTTCTGCTCCATCTTCCCGTCCGGTACCAGGCGTAGGAAACCAGGAAATTCACTCCCCAGCCCATGGGTACCGCCCACCAGACCGCCTGTATGCCCGCCACCGGCGCCATCAGGTTGGCGAACAACACTCTGACCGCGAGATTGAGCAGATTGGCCGCCATATAGACGTTCACATCTCCCGCCCCGCGCAGCACGCCGTCCGTGGAGGCCTTCAGCCCGATCAGCACAAAGAACCAGCCGATAAATTTCAGATAGGCGCTGCCCGTTTCATACGCGGCAGGTCCCGAATCTTCTTTCAGAAAAGCCCCGATGATATCCCCGTAAAAGAGCTGCAGGATCACGCAGATCAGTACCGCGAACGCCGCCGACATCAGAAGCCCGCCGCGGTAGCCTTTTTTTACCCTTTCCGGCTGTCCGGCCCCGATATTCTGGGCCGTGAACGTGGATACCGCGTTCCCCGTGGCGATCATGGGTACAATACAGATGGATTCGATCCTCATACCCGCGGAATAACCCGCCAGAACGGAGGAGCCGAAGCCATTTACCACGGACTGCACCAGCAGCATGCCGATACTGACTATGGACTGCTGCACAATGGAAGGAACGGCGATCCGGACGCCTCTGGCCAGCATCTCCGTATCGTAAAGCCGGGGCTTTTCCTCTCCGCTTTCGTATCCGCGCAAATGCGCCAGCAGGATGCCGAATGAGATCAGCGCGGAGATTCCCTGCGCGATCACGGTGGCAACGGCCACGCCCGCCACTCCCCACGCGAGCGCCCGCACCATATACAGATCCAGCGCCACGTTCAGTACGGAGGAAAAGATCAGTAAACACAGAGGGATCCTGGATCTCCCCAGGGCATTGAACACGGCGGAAAGAACATTGTACATGAACAGAAACGGCAGCCCGCAAAAATAGATCCGCAGGTACAGCACCGCCGAGTCCAGAATGTTGGCCGGCGTTTTTAACGCTATCAGAATGCATCGGTTCAGGAAAAATCCCCCGCAGGCCAGGATCAAGCTCACTCCCAGAAAACTGAACAGCGCCGTGCAGATACTGGTTTTCATATGACGGTACTCTCCGGCCCCCAGATACTGGCTGGTCAGGACGGAGGCGCCCATGCCGCCTCCAATGGCGATCATGATAAATACCGTAGTCAGCGAATAAGAAGCCCCTACCGCGGCCAGCGCGTCCTCTCCCACATACCGCCCCACGATCATGGAGTCCGCCATATTGTAAAACTGCTGAAACAGATTTCCCAGTATCATGGGCAGGGCAAAAAAGAAAAGTGTCCCCGCCGGACTTCCTGTCAGCATTTTCTGTTTCCGATCCTGTTTTTCCTTCAAACCGATCCCTCACATTTCCAGAGCAGCGTATTGTTCTGAAATTCCGCGCTCATCCTGCCCGTATCCTTCAGCCAGGACAGGTAGGAACGGACGGTGCTTCCTATCAACGCATACTGCTCAAAATTCATGGTCAGAGCATAGTCGGTAAAGATCCCGCGCAGGATTTCCTCAAAGGACCTCGGCTCTCCGCAGAGAGAAAGGATCTTCTCCGCCGTTTCTTTCACCCTGTCTATGTTATACTGCGCCAGTTCCGAAATATTCTCCACCGCGTCCGCGTGTGCCGGAATAAAGATCCTGGCCCGCATCTCCTTTACCATTTCCAGCGTCCGCAGGTAGGCTTCCACGTCATAAAGAAAACTGATCCTGTATTTGTCCAGGGTTTCCTTTGAAGACAGGCAGTCCGCCAGATAGACTACATCGTCCGGCGCGCGGAATCCCGCCATATCCAGGAAATGTCCCGGCAGACGGATGATCTCAAATCCTTCCGGAAGGACCTCCGGCGTCAGTTCCCGCGCGTCGCTTTCCTGCGCCAGAAGAAACTTATGCCGCAGTTCCTTACAGGGATAGCCCCCGTATAAAAAAGAAGGCTCCAAAACAGGATACCTGGTAAAAGCCTGTTCCATTCCCGGCGCGTATATCCGGCAGCCTGTCTGGGACTGCAGATACTTGTTCCCCCCTATATGGTCCGCGTTGGAATGGGTATTGTAAATGGCGGTCAGTTTCCACTTTCTGGCATCCAGGATCTGCCGTACCTTCCTGCCGGCGTCCTTGTCGCTGCCGCTGTCGATCAGGCAGACATTTTCGTCATCCAGTCTGACCAGTCCTATCTTCGCGGGACTTTGTACATAATAGCATCTTTCCGAAACCTGTATCAGTTCATACATATTTTTTCCCTTTCCTTTCCTCTGCCCTGAGAGTATCTTCTTCTAATATACCGTTCTGACCGCCGTATGTAAACCGATTTTTTGCGTTGAAACAGGCAGGGGAGTATGCTAAAATAAGCAGTGATCAGGAGAGAAACAGATGAATCCTAAAGAATTTTTTCAAAAACTGCAGCCGGATTTTTTCCAGCAGGAAAGCATCCGCGCCCTGCCCGCGGACAGGGTATTTACGGAATTGGTCATGGATCTGCGCGCGATGCCTCCCCAGATGGAGCTGACCGGTACGGTCCGCGGCATCACCTTTAGAGAATATGAGGGAGAACTTACGCCCCTTCGCGAAGCGGTTTCTCTGGTAGAGGAAGACTGGCTTCCGTATTTTACAGAGGGGGAAAGATATTTTTGCGCCTTCAGCGGGAAAACCATCGCGGCTTTCTGCTGTCTGAGCGACATGGGCCGGTTTCAGAACCTGCGCATCGGCGGCCCCGGCTGCGTGGGAACCGTACCCGCTTTCCGCAGACAGGGCATCGGGCTGGAAATGGTACGGCAGGCCACACAGATCCTGCGGCGGGACGGATTCGATCTTTCCTGGATCCATTACACGCATCTGGCGCCCTGGTACAGCAGGCTGGGATATGAACCTGTCCTATGGTGGAACCGGGAGGGAATCCTCCGGGAGAAGATATGAAAACCGGCAAAAATATGCCGGGAGGACCGTCATAAAACCATCAATAACGTCCCCGCTCCTATCAGGATACAGCCTGCCACGGATTTCACAGTCACTTTTTCGTGCAGACACACAAACGCCAAAACTAGAGTGATCACCACGCTCAGTTTATCCACCGGCACCACTTTGGAAGCCTCCCCCATCTGCAGGGCCTTATAATAGCAAAGCCAGGAAGCGCCGGTAGCCAGACCGGACAATATCAGGAAGATCCAGCTTTTCCTGCTGATATTCGCGATCCCGCCCTGCGCATCGGTCAAAAAGACCATTCCCCACGCCATCAGCAGCACCACCACCGTTCTGACAGCGGTCGCAAGATTGGAGTTTACGCCTTCAATCCCAATTTTGGCCAGTATAGAAGTAAGCGCCGCGAATACGGCGGACAATAGAGCAAACAAAAACCACATATTCTTTCCCCCTTTCCTGCGGGAATTATAACACATTACAGGCGGTACAGGAAGAGAGAAAATAAAAATGGGATTTCTTTCATTCAACGAAACATATTATGCCGAATCTCTGAAAAGACTGGAAGGCAGAGCGTTAAACGCGGGCGAACTCTATGAAGTGAAGCAGCTTCTCAAACTTTCCGACGATCTGCTGGACGAGGGATATTTCGCGCTGAGCCATGTACTGGAAGAAAAATACGGTGCCCTTTCTCGATTGCGGGAAATTCTGAAGGCCCATCACGAACTGCCGTTTCCGGTCAAAAGGCCCGTGTGTTCCGGCGTAAGATACAGCGACAGGGAAGTGGAAATAGAAACGGTGGTCCATCAGCTGGAACAGCGTGTTAAAAACGGCATCACTCCATCAAATGACCCGTTTCTCGCCGACCTTAGGGATTACTGCGGCTGGATCGGCTCACGGCCCCATACCGCCTATATATTTCTCCTCCGCGACGCTTTTCTGCCGTATCTCTATTTTAAGAGCATGGGAAAAGACGCTCTGTACCCGTGGGTCATCAATCGTGATTTTCTGTGGCAGACTGCCGGAAAGGGCGTGGATGACCTGCTTCGGCTTCCTGTGTATGAAGCGCTGGAAAGCGGCATTTCAGAATACCGGGATTTCTCCGCCTTCTGCGAAGCCCGCATCCGGGAAACGCTGCGCGGATATCCCGCTTTGGAAAGAGCGCTCCGGGAACTGTTGCGGGGGATCCCGGAAGAAAACATCCTTGTGATCGAGTCGGGTTATTGCGGGACGATCCCTCTGACACTGGCGGCGCTGGATGACCGGGTGGAGTTCCGGCTGTATACCACAGCCCCTTTTTTGTATGAAACCTATCAGGATCATATTTTCTGCAGAAGATATGAACAGATCCGTTCTTTTGAAACTCTGTACGCGCAGGACGCTTTGATCCGATACTCTTCTTTCCGGAACGGGCACTTTTATGTCCGAAGCGCCGCGGATCATGAAATATGGGAAAAAGCGGCCGGCGAGGCAGCGGTCCTGCGAAGCGGCAGAAACGCCGCCGGGAAAACGCTGTAAACGCCATTCCGTTTTTTCCCATAAACTGTTTTAGTCCTGGATAATACTTACATATCTGACCGGTGTACGGTATCTGTAATTGGAGATCCGGATACCGGTCTTTTCGTTGCTGGCATGGATCACCTGTCCGCCGCCGATATAAAGCGCCACATGATTGATGGTGCCTGAACTGTCGGCATAGAAGATCAGGTCACCGGGCTGCAGCTGATCCGCGGTGATCTTGGTTCCTTCTCTGGCCTGAGAGCCGGAATGATGCGGCAGGCTGATCCCGAAATGCTTATATACCGCCATGGTAAAACCGGAGCAGTCCACGCCTTTTGTCAGACTGGTGCCGCCGTACACATAGCGGTTGCCCAGAAACTGCTTCGCGTATTCCACAATATCCACGCGCAGATCCGATACGCCCTCGCCGTAACGCAGTTCACTCATGGTAACGGCGGTATTTAGCTTCTCTTCCACCGTCACAAACTCGGAAGCCACATAGGCCTCATCTCCGTCAATGGAAACCATCACCCACTCTTCCAGCACTTCCAGCACTTCCAGTTCCTCCCCTTTGGGAACCTGGGTCAAAACCGCGCTCTCCACACTGGGCTCATCTCTTACCTTCAAAGCGTCCGCGTTGACTACAGCTACCGTATTCATCAACTCGCTGGCGCGCATGACCGCGTCCGCGCCCGTATACAGATATTCCATGCTGACATAACCGGTCACATCGCCGGAGGTGATCCTCGCCCATCCGTCCTCCGTCACTTCCAGGATCTCGCAGGCGGAATCCTTGGGCATCTTCCCCACCAGTTTACCGCCGGTATCGGGAGTTTCCCTTACATTCAGATTGCCGCTTTCCAATTTGGCGATCCCCAGATTGGTATATCCCCAGAGCGCTCCCTGGGCGGACTGAGCCGCCGCCAGGCACTCCTCTTCATCCAAAGCCATACCGAACAGATAGGAAGCTCCTGTCCCGGAAGTCACTTCCTGAATGGACACGCTGCCCGAGGCACTTACTTCCATGGGCGGTTGCAGGCCGAAAAATCCTGCCGCCGTACATACAGCGCATACGCCGGCCAGACACGTCATATGTTTTTTTCGATTCATCTCTTTTTACCCGTTATCATCCTATATCAACACCGCAGCTGACTGCGGAACCGTATGTTACAAAAATATTACAAATTTATTATAGCCGCGGAGGCCGAAAAAGTCAATACGGGAAAATAACCTGGATACGCCCTGTTATGACAGGCCGCGTTTTCGGAACACTGCCGTAAACGCCAGCGCCGCGATGAGAATATTCACTCCCATCACGCCCGCTCTTTCGGCGGTAAGCTCAAAACTGTTTATGCCGCGAAGCATACGGCTGATCTGTTCCGAATACACAAACCCCCCTATTTTCGCGATCCTGTCGTTAAACAGCGACAACATGGGGAGAAACGAAAAAACCATCATAACGGGGACGGTAATGGAAGTGGCCATCATTTCGGTTTTGCTCCAGATCCCTATGACTGCCCCGACCAGCAGGGAGATAAGGATCCCCACCGCCATAATGCCCATAAAGAGCAGTCCCGTCTTCCCGTGGTAATGACCGGCCGCGCAGATGACCATGCTCCCGACCATGCAGGCAAGCCACACATAGCTGCCAACCCCAAGCAGGTACTCATACGGCTTTACGTTGGACATGATCAGAACGCGCAGGGTATTTTTTTCTTTTTCCTCTGAAATGACCGCGGACATACTGGTCAAAGGCGCCATGCCTATGTACATCGAGGCAAATAAGTTCACGAAAAAGTTTTCCGGCATATCCGGCAGTCTGACAGTATGACTCATGATGAGCGTCATTGCCGGAAACATCAGAAACTGGATCAGAATCGTCTTATTCCGCAGAGTGTCTTTGATCTGTTTTTTAAAAACAGCGATCATATTTTTCATGTTATTCCAGCTCCTTTCCCGTCAGTTCGATAAAAGCCGTTTCCAGCGTTGGTTCGGAGGAATGGATGGCCCGGATCCTGTTCTGCTCCAGATATTCCCCGACCGCGGCCGCGGAAGTACTGTTATTGTCCAGCGTCAGTTCCGTACCGTCCGTCAGCGTGATACGCAGCTTGTTCTGACGGTCGTATTTCCCGCAAATATCCGCCGGCCTTCCCTGTTCTATGATATTGCCCCTGTGCAGCAGAATCACATGGTCGCAGATGCTTTCCGCTTCAAACATATTATGCGTGGTCAAAAAAATGGTGGTGCCCTTCCTCTTTTGCGCAAGCAGAACGTCGTGTATCTCCTTTGTGGTTACCGGATCCAGCCCGGAAGTCGGCTCATCCAGAAAGAGCAGCTTCCCGTTGTTCATAAGAGCCCTCGCCAGCGACAGCCGGCTGGTCATGCCCTTGGAAAGTTTGGAAACAGGCGTTTTGCGGCTCTCATACAGTCCGATGCTTTTTAATATGTCAGGGATCACCCGGCGGGAAATCCGATAAATGTCCGCGTAAAAAGCCAGATTCTCATAAACGGACAGCCGCTGGTATAAACCATAGTTATCCAGCATGGCGCCGATCTTTTTATGCTCCCGCGCCGTTAAACTTCGGGTGTCCTTTCCAAAAAGACAGGCCTTCCCCTCATCCTGACAAAGCTGTCCCGTCAGCACTTTTATCAATGTGGTCTTTCCCGCGCCGGACGGACCGAGCAGTCCAAAGATCATCCCTTCCGGCACTTCAAAAGAAATGTGGTCCAAAACCGGATTTCCTGAAAATCTGACCGTCAGCCGGCTGGCCGTGATGCAAGCGTTCATTTTTGATCCCTCCCCGTTTCCTTCAGACGCCGCAGCGCTTCTTCCATCCGCCTGTTTTCCGCCTTCTCTTTGAGCGTCACAAAAAAGCAGCTGCAGGCAAAACAGATCCCGAAGCAGAGAAAGAACATGAACCACGGCTGCCACAAATGGATCGGAAACCAGTGAAAGAGAATGATAAACGCCGAGATCAGGATCACCGTGAACGTCAGCATACAGGCCGTTCTTAACCAGACCGGCATTTTTTTGATCACCACATCCGTGAAAAAAACATAGCGGGCTCCCGTGATCAAAACGGAAACGCATAAAAACTGAAAGGAAATCCCCACAGGAAGGCCCTGCGCTCCCAGTGCGAAAATGGCCGAAACATCTTTCGCGGAATTTCCGAACACAAGGCAAAAGAGGTTCAGGATCAGTACGGTAACGCCAAACAAAAGCATCGTCTGCGCCAGATAATCAAAGATCGTTTTCTTTTCTTCCATAGTCATATCACTCCCAATCGTTTTTTTAACTCATCCGCATACTGTCTGGAGGCTATGATCTGTTCTCCGCTGGACATGGTAATGCGTATCTTTCTGTTGATGTCGGTCTTTAAAGATTGTACCTTCTGTAAATGGATCAAAAAGGACTTGCTTACGCGCAGGAATCCGAACTCCTCCAGCTGCCTTTCCAGCTCATAGAGCCGAAAGTCCGTTTCATAGACCTCGTCCGCGGTATACACAAAGCATTTTCTGTCCACGCTTTCTATGTAAACCACATCCGCGATATCCAGCAGATAAGTTTCCTCATTTTTCTTCGCCGTCAGCTGATGGTCCATCATCCGCAGAGTTTCCAGCAGTTTTTCAATCTCCGGCGTTAACTGCCTGCAGGTCACTACAATACCCAGATCATCCGCTTTGTCATCCACAACAATTTCTACCTTCAATATTTCACCGTCCTTCCACGCGCCCTGAAGTGCCGCGGCCGCGAAAATTTTCTGTCAGCAAAATGATTATACCGCATATGTTTTCTTTCACAACCTCCCCGGACGCAGGATGCCATATCCGCAGCATAAGCTGCCATATGGCGATGACCGGATCAGGCAGGCTTACCGGAAAATTTGTTGATCCAGGAAATTAGTCTAACCTAACTCCTGGGATTAAAAAAAGCCGCTGTAAAAGCGGCAGAAAAACACATGGTGTTAGCACCATATAATGCTCACACTAACAAGGAAATTTATCCATTTTCCCTCAGTTTTTCTAATATTGTCATAACATCCGGCTGCGTTGGCGTGAATTTGATACCGCGTTTCAACATACCCATGACTTTTCTTGCCTTTTGCTCAATCTCTCTGGCAGTATGTTCACTCGTCAACATCAGATGATTTCCGGCGATTGTGTATTCACGCTCTATATACTCCTCCGTTATAGGAAACATATCCTGTATCAGAAATGCGCTCTCCCTATTATCGTCCAGTTTAACAATATGAAGAATGTCGCAAGTTTTTCCAAGCTTTTCTTTTTTCTCCATAATCCGTCTGTATTTATCAATTCGGCTGGACAACGGTATCATCCAGTATATTCCGGTACTCGAATCTTCAAAACAGTAATAATGCGGCCTGTTCCCTGCTTTATTTCCTTTCAGATATGGATCTGACATATCATCGAAAAATTTATCTTTGATAATATAAAATCCGGTTTTCTTCATTTGTGCGTCCTCATTACAGAAAAGTCCTCCGCCTTACGGCGAAGGACTATACTTTCAACCCAACCACTTATATACCGCATATTGGTCAGCGGTAAACTTTCAACCCGACCATTTATATACCACATATCGGTCAGTGGTAAACTTTCCTTGTGCTATTATTTTAACAGGCACAAGGCAGAAAGTCAATACAGCTCTCCCTTAAAATTTTATGTTTTTACCACATTATTTATGCATTTTAATAACGCCGCGAATATCTCGCTGATCATCCTGCTGATCTCCTCTGCGGTAAACGAGCACATATTCGTCGCGCAAAGCACCGCTATCCCATGGGAATATATCCATAAATGGCGGTAGACGGTTTCGGCAGCGGCCTCATCCAGACCATAGCCGTTTTGCACGGAAGCGAGTATCCGCGGATAATTCTCGTCGATTACCGGCAGCACCCCTTTGACCGGCGGTTTCCGTGTCTGTTCCGTCATAAAGAGAAGCTGAAACAGCTTCGGTTCCCGAAGCGCAAACAGGATATACTGTGTCCCCACCCCCTTAAAAGCGGGGTCCTGCGAAAGTCCCTCCTGAATATAGGCGGCATACAACGCTTTCGCCGCTTTTTGAACTTCCGACTGTACTTCTTCCATATTGGTAAAAAAAGTAAAGATCGGTTTGGGTGACGAGCCGAGTTTCGCTCCCAGAGCCCTCGCCGTAAGCGCATCGATCCCCGCTTCCCTCGTCAGGTCCAAAGCGGCTTTCACGATTTCTTCCTTTGTAAATTTACATTTTGGCGGCATGATCTGTCCTCGCTGTCATGATGAACCATTGTTTTCGCGATATCCGTTTTTCATTATGGCTGACAGAAACGGAAAAGTCAAGCATCGCCTGCCACGCTGTTCATCTGCCCTTTCCTACTACAGATCCTGCCCATCCATATAATCGTTTATAAGCATCATAATGGGTCACATTTTAAAATTTATTCCGCATTTTTCAGCGCTTCGTTCAGTGGTATTCTTTTAATTCGTCTGAAATCAAAGAACAAAACGATAAGGTATCCGATCAGTACAAACAAAAACATTTTTGC
>CANRPU010000010.1 GCA_947632555.1 uncultured Lachnospiraceae bacterium | reverse complement strand
GTATGAAACACTGTATTTATGATACCACATTTTTCCATTAAAGAAAAGCTATATTTCAACTAACTTTGGAAAGATTCGACATAACGCAAAATATCTAAAAATGCCCAAATATTCAGCTATTTTCCTGCCCTGCATATCATTCTCGATCAGTCGGAGAATTTTATCATTCATGCTCTCCCTGCTCTGTCGGCTGTTAATGAAACGACACATCATAGGTAGGCTGCTGATTTTCTTGGTAAATCCTTTACTCTTTCCCTGCGCCCTATCAGTGGTATTCGATTTCTTCATTCTCTGCTCCTTTTCCAACAAAAAAGACGGCTACAAACTTCACGTTTATAACCGCCCTTGCGCTGTGTCGCTATTTAGTTGTAACTGTGATAGAGTATCATTCCTTTCCAAGCCCAATAAATAGTCTGTGATCACTTTGAAATATATAGCAAGCCTTTATTTAACTTAACGCTATTGTTAAGTCTATAGTTTTAGCTTATAGCATAAACAATAGTGTAATAATTGGAAATGCTTTTTTATAATCCCTATTAACAAGTAAATATACTGCCCCGAATAAAACGCCTGCAATAGTGGATAATAGTCCAACTGTGATACTTCCTTTAGATAAAATATGCCCTATCCCCCAGGTTAGTCCTAAAATAATACCGCCATAAGGTATATTGTCTTTTTTAAACCATATTTCGCACGCTTTTTGCCCATATACTATAACCAATGAAATTAAAAAACCTTCGGCAATATAGTACATATATTGAAATATAAAAAGCAATGTCCCTCTTGATTGAAATTCTTGTATAACTTTAAATCCATTCCAATCAATATACTTTACCGCAATATTTATAATAAAGCATAAAATAATTGCAACTATCTGCCATAATTTTACTTTATTATTTGGATTTTCCCAAATATCAAAGTTAGTAGTTTTCTTTCCTAATTTAGTAATAATTACGCCTATTAATACCCAGACAATAATTGTTATAACCCAATGAATACTCATTTGCGAAGATGTACTATTATTTATATCTATTCCAATTGCTTGTTCGATAAATACTAATAATAATTCAAAGAAAAATCCTGCCACTGCATACATTGATAACCATAAATAATCAAATCCTGTTACTTTTTTATCATTCATAATTAACTCTCTTTCAAATTAT
The DNA here is from genome assembly GCA_947632555.1 of uncultured Lachnospiraceae bacterium. GTDB lineage: Bacteria > Bacillota > Clostridia > Lachnospirales > Lachnospiraceae > Acetatifactor. The sequence goes on along the minus strand of CANRPU010000010.1, from coordinate 105,683 downwards.
GATTTATAGTTGAATTTGTTCTTCTGGCTCGTTTAGAACTTCTTCCCATGTTCCGCAGATTTCGGTCAAAGTCATCCACTCGTTGGTTTGTGGATACAAAAAGCAAATTTTCTCATGAGAAACACTTCCGACCATCAGCTTTCCGTTTTGATTCTGCGGTGACCGTAAACAGATAAACCTCTATGTCATACCCCTCTGGCACTCGATAGCAGAACCAATGATTTATATCTGAATTTTCAAAACAGAAGGAAATAAATTTTTCAAACGGTTGCCCACTGAGATTTCTTAAAAGGGAATACATAATTTCGCCCTCATTCTTCCTAGGGTTTTGCAACGTCCAAGCATACGGGAAATTATCAACTTTGTTTCATTGTTCAACGCTGATATTTTATCACCCCCACACGCACAATACAATTCACTGTATGCCCCAAGTATTCATGTTTCTGTAAAATGCGCGCTATGGTGGAACTTCCCCATTACGCGCGGAGCCCAATGAAACACCGGCGCACGCTTTCACGTACGCCGGTCCTGTCATCGTATAAACGTTTTTTAAATACTTACCTCTGCACACGCCCGGAAGCGTCCCCGCCTGCCAGAGTTTCCACTTCTTTTCTGGATACCAGGTTGAAATCGCCGGGAATGGTATGTTTCAGCGCGGAAGCGGCCACGCCGAATTCCAGAGCGGCCTTGAAGTTCTTGCCGTCCAGCATACCGCAGATCACGCCGCCGGCAAAGGAGTCACCGCCGCCTACGCGGTCCACGATGGGATGGATGCTGTATTCCTTGGAATGATAAAATTCCTTTGTATCCCTGGAATAAATACACGCGGACCAGCCGTTGTCGGATGCGGAATGGCTCACGCGCAGGGAGGATACGCAGTACTCAAAATTGAATTTCTCCACCATCTGCTCAAAAATGGACTTGTAACCGGCCAGTTCCAGCTCTCCGCTGGTCACATCGGTTTCGCCGGGCTTAAAGCCCAGTACCAGCTCGGCATCCTCTTCGTTGCCAATGCATACGTCCACATACTTCATCAGATTGGTCATCACCTTCTGGGCTTTCTCGGAAGACCAGAGCTTTTTGCGGAAGTTCAGATCCACGGACACCTTTACGCCGTGTTTCTTGGCCGCGATCAGCGCTTTCTCGGTCAGCTCTGCAGCGGCATCGGAGATCGCCGGGGTAATGCCGGTAAAGTGGAACCAGTCCGCGCCTTCAAAGATCGCGTCAAAATCAAAATCCGCTTCCGTCGCGGTGGAAATAGAAGAATGGGCCCTGTCGTACACCACCTTGGAGGGACGCATGGAGGAACCGGATTCCAGATAGTAGATGCCCAGTCTTTCACCGCATTTCGCGATATGGCCGGTACCTACGTTGTATTTCCGCAGAGCGGCTACGGCGCATTCTCCGATCTCGTTGTCCGGCACCGCCGTTACAAACTCGGCGTCATGTCCGTAATTGGCAAGGGAAACCGCTACATTGGCCTCTCCGCCGCCGTAGTTGATGTCAAACTCGTCGGCCTGGATAAACTTCTCGTTGTTGGGGGTGGACAGCCTTAACATGATCTCACCCATGGTAATTACTTTTGCCATTTTTTCATTTCCTTTCTTAATTGGTTGTCTACGCTTTTTATTTTCCGCGGTTTGGGCTCCTATGCCGTCCTATTTCTGTACCAGATGTACCGCGAAGCCGCCGATCTCTTCTTTCAGATAAATGGCCTTCAGGCCGCCCTTCGCGTCCTTCTTGGCGGTGCTTTCATCAAATTCCACGCCCAGCACGGTGCTCAGGTAATTGACCGCCCTGTCGATATAGTTGGTCCTGACCGCGATATGTCCGTGTCTGCCAAGATAAGGGGTTTTCATGACTTCCAGAGCGGTTCCCGCGAATACGGAACTGTTACCGGCCTTGGCAGGCATGCCAAAAATATAGCCGAACCTTTCCGCCGTCTTCTCCGCCTCGTCCGCGTTTTCCGCGTTGACGCCTATATGCGCCAGTTCAAAGCCCAGCATGGTCTGTACGGCCTCCCTGGTCAGCTGCTCGATCTTATCCCACTCGCCGGCGTTGATCAGGTCACCGGGCACCATCCAGGAACCGCCGCAGGCGATGATCTTGTTAAAGTCCAGATAGGAAGTCAGGTTCTTGGCATTGATGCCTCCGGTAGGCATAAATTTCATATTGACATAGGGAGCCGCCATCGCCTTGATCTTGGCAAGGCCGCCCGACTGCTCCGCAGGAAAGAATTTCACTACGTCCAGACCCAGTTCAATGGCCTGCTCAATATCGGAAGGACTGGAGGTACCGGGTGTGATGGGGATATTCTTGCCGATACAGTATTTTACCGTATTGGGATTTAAGCCGGGGCTTACGATGAACTGCGCTCCCGCCGCCACGGCGGCATCCACCTGTTCCGCGTTCAGCACCGTACCGGCGCCCACGCACATCTGGGGAAAGTTTTCCGTCATGGCTTTGATGGCGGCGGCCGCCGCATCGGTACGGAACGTTACTTCCGCGCAGGGCAGACCACCCTGGCAGAGCGCCTTCGCGAGAGGTACCGCGTCCTCCGCTCTGTCTATCTTTACTACCGGCACAATACCGATCCTGCTTATTTTTTCTAATACCGCGTTCATGACCAATTCTCCTCTCATACGCGCCCGAAAGGGCGTTTTTATTTTCTAGGCCAGGATTTCCCTGACCGCCTCCGCGATCTTTTCGCACTTGCAGTCCGCGAAAAAGTAATCCGCGAACCTTTCTCCCGATAAGGCGCCTCTTACCAGCTCCCTGTCCAGAGTACGCAGAATGACCGCCATATCCGTATGGGTCACTTTCTTGACCTCATCCAGTATCTTCTTGTTGCGCTGTTCCGGCACCACTCTCTCCTTCGGATAGCCTCCGCCGCCGGGCGCGCAGAAAAGCTTTTCAAAGATATATTCCAGATTCAGTTCTCCGCCCCAGCCGAAATTCTCCGCGAAAGGAAGGGCCACACAGTTGCCGTCATTTACCTGGGAGAACAGGTAAGCGTCCAGCGGAGATTCAATGTGCCCGCAGAGCACGCCGGGAAAGGCGTTGCAGGCCAGCATGGCGCCCTCTCCGGTGCCGCAGCCCGTGATCACATAATCCGCCGCTCCGGAATTTAAAAGTACCGCCGCCAGAATGCCGTTCTGCACATAGGTCAGGGAATGGACGTCTTCCGCGGAGTACATACCGTAATTGACCGCCTCATGCCCCATGGGCTCCACTACCTTTTTCAAAACCTCAAATATCATGGCGTTCTTGGCCGCCTGGCTGTTTTCGTTGATCAACGCTATCTTCATAAAGGTCCCCCTATCAGCCCGGCTGTTTGCCGATATAGGCCAGGATACCGCCGTCCACATAGAGGATATGGCCGTTCACGGCATTGGATGCTTCGGATGCCAAAAATACGGCGGGACCGGTCAGTTCCTCGGCCTGCAGCCATCTGTTGGCGGGCGTTTTCGCGCAGATAAACTGATCGAAGGGATGCCTGCTGCCATCCGGCTGGATCTCACGCAGCGGAGCCGTCTGGGGTGTGGCGATATAACCGGGGCCAATGCCGTTACACTGGATATTGTACTGGCCGTACTCGGAGCAGATATTCCTGGTCAGCATCTTCAGGCCGCCCTTCGCCGCCGCGTAAGCGGATACCGTTTCCCGTCCCAGTTCGGACATCATGGAACAGATGTTGATGATCTTGCCGTGTCCCTTTTTGATCATGGAAGGAAGAACCGCCTTGGATACGATAAAAGGAGCGTTCAGATCTACGTCCACTACCTGTCTGAACTGCGCCGCCGTCATCTCCAGCATGGGGATCCGTTTGATGATACCCGCGTTGTTGACCAGGATATCGATCACTCCCACTTCCTTCTCGATCTTCGCTACCAGCGCGTTGACCGCTTCCTCGTTGGTCACGTCGCAGACATAGCCGTGAACCTGGATGCCCTTTTCCTGATAGGCCGCTATCCCCTTGTCCACAAGTTCCTGATTGATGTCGTTAAAGCAGATGGTCGCTCCCGCTTCCGCGTAAGCGGACGCGATGGCGAATCCGATGCCGTAGGAAGCGCCTGTCACCAGTGCTACCTTGCCCTCCAGGCTGAAATTTGTAAAATCGCTCATGTGAAACCTCCTTTTATTTTTTTGAAATTATTGCTCAGAGCAGATCTTTCATGTCCACGCCGTCCATATCGTCAAAATCCTGGTTTTCTCCCACCATGCCCCAGATAAAGGTGTAGGCCCTGGAGCCGCAGCCGGAATGAATGGACCAGCTGGGCGAGATCACCGCCTCTTCATTTCTCATGACGATGTGACGGGTTTCCGAAGGCTCGCCCATATAGTGCATGACAAAGGCATCCTCCGGCATTTCAAAATACAGATATACTTCCATTCTTCTGTCGTGGGTGTGGCAGGGCATGGTGTTCCACACGCTCCCGGGCTCCAGCTTCGTCATACCCATTTCCAGCTGGCAGCTCTCCACCTGTCCCGGCAGGATATATTTGCAGATGACCCTGTGATTGGCGTCCTCCAGGGAACCCAGCTCCACCTTGTTTTCATCTTTCACGATGACCACGCTCTCTTCCGGTTTTCCTTCCGGCTTGATCAGCACGGTAGGGCAGGTCCTGTGGGCAGGCGCGCTGTTCAGATAAAATTTGGCAGGCGTCTTTTCATCCTCGCTGGCAAAGATGATCTCCTTCGATCCCATCCCGATATACATGGCTTCCTTGAAGCCTACCTGGTAAACTCTGCCGTCCACGGTAATGCTGCCCGCGCCCCCGATATTGATCACGCCCAGTTCTCTTCTCTGGCAGAAATATTCCGCCCGCAGTTCTTCTCCCGCGGTCAGGGTAAGAGGCTTTACCGGCACCGCCGCTCCCGTGATGATCCTGTCGATATGGCTGTATACCAGCTTGATCTCTCCGGGAACAAACAGGTTCTGGATCAGAAATTCCTCCCGCAGTCTTTCCGTCGTATAATACTTTACATCTTTAGGTGATACCGCTGTTCTCAGTTCCACGCTTACGCTCCTTTCCCATCTGTAACAATGTTTTATGTAAGTGCTTACATTATAACACAAACTTTTTCTTTTTACTATACTTTTCTTTTTTGAGTTTCCGCATTTTACAACACATCTCTTCTATCCGTGTTATAATAAACAACTTTTAATAACCTTTTCTTAAAGAGGCGAATCGTCCTCCCACAGCGCATCATAATCAAATTCATTCGCATACTTATACATCGCCCCGATGTAAGTAGAAAGATTTTCTTTCGTCACGCGGTTCTTTTCGTCCCGAATACACTCAAAAATATAGTAATTCCATTCTGGCTTGTGATGTGCCGCATCCCGATAATTATCTAGATTGGATATGATATTCGTTTCTGTCTGAAAATCATAAACCTGCACGTTCTCATATGAAAGAAATCTCTCCATGGAATGTTGATAGACCATCAGTATTTCATCAAGCGTTCCATCATATTTTCTCTGCTCCCAATACAGCATACTATACGGAGGATAAAAAATGTAAAACTCTGTTTCCGGGTGAGCCTCAATAAATGGCGTAAGTTGATCCAGATTTTCATCGCAGCAGCGCAGCAGTTCCTTCAAATCAACGGTTTGGCCCGCTGATTCCAGAGCTAATTTTCTGTCATTCCATGCCGCGTTTCTCGCAATCTGAGCGCCGAATAGACTACTGTCTTCCCATGTATACGCTGTATCGAGATTGCTTTCCCTGCCTTGCAGTTTATCCACAATGCGCTGTATCGACATGCGCAAACTGTCATGATTGTACAAATAGGAAACATCATTTAACACACATGTATCATATAAATTATCCGGCCGTTTAACATAAGCTGTCTGGGCTGGAACAGTCAACTGATAATGATTGATATCCATCAACACATGTGCTGGTGCCTCCTCCCTGGAAAAAACCTGTGTCAAAATTGCCTGTAAATCATTGGTACGGGCTCCCGAATAAGATAATTTTACAGTGTTCCATCCCAGTTCATCAAACCATGAGGCATGAAAATTTTCCGTCATCGAAGTCCCTATAATTACACTGTCATATGATAAATTTCTGGCCGCTCCGGGCGTTTGGTACACCGCATTTTCCAATATTACCGGTAATCCAAACCATACCTTGTGATACTGGTAAAATGGATCCACGCAGATTACAAATCCCGCGAGAAGCATTCCTATCACAACCAAATCAGTCAAAAGATTCCAAAACTCTTTCTTTTCTTCCATTTTCTACTCCTCAACGCCTTATGTCTTCCAGAATCTTTTCACTGCTGACACGCTATACCTGATGCAGAGAAACCGGACATCAACATCCAAATCGCTTTCTTTGGTCTAAAAATTAAAGTAAATAAACTTTGACACACCGGACAGATGAACTACCGCGGCAAAAAACAACACGGCAAGCCCCAAATAATAAATCTGGTTACGGTGTTTTTTAGCCACGATCTCATGTGTGGAAGGTGCCGCCACACAAATCAGCAATCCCGCACACAGCCAAATCAACATATAAATTTGGGACACAGCCTGCACCGTTTCAGCACCGGCAAACATCATAACAAAAGAAACAAAAAAGCTATCTTCGCAAAATCCTTGAGAAAGCGTTGTCCAAGTATTTCCCAAGCCCCCACAGAACAATCTTGAAAACAGCCTGAGCGGCATCTTTTCACTCTCCAACCAGAAAAACATCCATGCTGCATTGACAAATCCAAAGGTTAAAAACCATGTCAGCCATTTAGGTAACCGATCGATCCAAGTTTGATTCGTTCTGTAAAACACCATCATCACTCCATGGAGCATTCCCCAGATTACAAAATGCCAATCGGCACCATGCCAAAGACCGCTCAAAGTGAAAACAATCAACACATTACGGTAGGTTTTCCATTTACTTCCTCTGTTGCCCCCCAACGGAATATAAAGATATGTAGTCAGAAAACGTGTCAGCGTAATGTGCCATCGTTTCCAAAAATCGGCTATATTGATCGCTTTATAGGGAGAGCGAAAATTTATCGGTATTTCAAAATTAAACAGCCGTCCAATGCCTATCGCCATGTCACAGTATCCGCTGAAATCAAAGTAAATCTCCAAAGTATAAGAAAGAATTACCGCTGCCGCGCTCAGGCTGTCCAGAGAAACAATGACAGAGTACCCCCCCGATTCACAACATATATCACAGATTTTACTGAAAGAATCGGCCAGCAGCATTTTCTTGGCCAATCCCAGAATCAAATATTCTGCTCCAGAGAATAAATTAGCATAATTAATCCTGCGTTTTTCCGGATCAGTAAACTGGGGAATCATCTCTCTGTGTAAAACAATAGGCCCAGCCACCAACTGAGGAAAAAAAGAAACAAACAAAGCATATTCCCAAAACGGATACTGCCGCATTTCTCCCCGATAGCTATCCACCACAAAAGAAACCTGCTGAAACGTATAAAAACTGATTCCCAATGGCAGCACCACATTTTTCAGTAAAAAGCTACTTCCTGTCAGTTTGTTGACATTGGTCAGGAAAAAGTTCAAATATTTAAAATAAAATAATATTCCCAAATTAACTGCCAAACCGCAGAAAAGCAACAGTTTCCGATACCATACAATATTTATCCTGCCTTCAGTCAAAGCAGCGTGAAACAGATAATTAATACCAATACTCGCCGCCAGCAGCAGACACAATCTCCAGTTTTCGTAGCCATAAAATATAAAAGACGCTGACAGCAGCGCAACAGAAGCCGCCCGATAACATCCGCACCGATTCAGGCCAAAATATACCAAAAAGGTAATTGGCAAAAACAACATTAAAAAAGCATAGGAATTAAATAACATACTGACTACACCTTTGGAACGGCCCTTCTTCCAATATTTTTGTAAAGCACTCTGTATGATAGCATAAACTCCCGGAAAGTACAAGATTCCATGGCATCGCCTTATTCGGAAAGGCCGTTTTCATCACGGGCGGTGGGTATGATGCCCCCCAATAAAAAATCCGTTCAGGAGCTTCCTTTCCGAGCCGATGTTTTCAGCGCCCGGTATACCGTTTCGGCGATCAGCTCCGCCCCTTTCGGATTCGGATGGAGCCCGTCTTCCAGGTAAAGTCCCTCTCTCTCCTTCGCCGTAAGGGCCCCGAAAGCTCCGTGTACGTCGATCTTCCGCAGGCCGGGATTCCTCCGCAAAAGCTCCTCATAGCAGGGTATCAGTTCCTGAAGATACTTCTCCTGATGCTTCCTCCAAACACATTTCCCTATGGGCATGGGAATGCCCAGATAAATCTCCGCTTCCGGCGCGGCTTTCCTGACGCTGTCCAGCATCCGCTGGTAGCAGGGTACAAAATCCGCCTTTCTGCTTATCATATCAAAGAGCGGATACCGGATATCCTCCGTATCGTCCATTCCGTCTTGGGCATCGTTGGTGCCGAACATCAGGATGTAGATATCCCCCTTTTCCTCCAGGGCCTCCCTGTATTTTTCCAGGCGCATGTAAGCGTATCCCATGGGCTGTCCGTCCATCTCCACGTCAATGACGCAGCTGGAGCAGGCGCCCTTATTGACCACAAGATGATCTCCGCCCAGCAGTTCCTGCAGCCTGGCGGGATAGGCTTCCTCCGGTTCAATGGAAAACCCCTCCGTGATACTGTCCCCCATACATACCACCTTTTTCATGTTCATCCCTCCCGCGCGCTCCCGGCACACGCCGTTTTTACGGCAGAGTCAGGAAAAATCAGTTCCCGTTCTTCCCCCGCTTTCAGGCACACTTCCTGAACGCTTTCTCCCAGCCTGACCTTGGTGCGCATATCCTGTCTGGCGCGCAGCAGGGCCTTCGTCAGTTTTCCGTCCTTCCAGGCGAGCTCTATTTCACCTCCGCCCTTTACGCAGAGCCCCCGTACGCTGCCTTCCTGCCATTTTTCCGGCAGCGCCGGCAGAAGCACGATCCTTTCAGAACTGCTCTGTACCAGCATTTCCGCTATGGCGGCCGTGGCGCCGAAATTGCCGTCTATCTGGAAAGGCGGATGATTGTCAAAGAGATTTGGCAGAGTGGATTGCGCCATCAGCTGCTCAAAATTCTCATAGGCCTTTTCTCCGTCCCAGAGCTTGGCATAATGGTTCATGATCCACGCTCTGCTCCAGCCGGTGTGTCCGCCCCCGTGGGACAGCCTGCGCTCCAGCGTCACTCTGGCGGCCGCGGCCAGCTCCGGCGTGCCGTCCACGGTGATCTGTCCGGAAGGATGCAGCCCGTACAGATGAGAAATGTGCCTGTGCCCCGGCTCCGCTTCCTCATAGTCCTCCGGCCATTCCAGGATGTTTCCCTTCGGCCCTATCCGCGTAGGCAGCAGTTTATCCCTGGCAGCCTTTATCTCCTCGTTTAACGCATCGTCCACGCCCAGAACAGCGGCGGCTTCAATACACTGGGTAAAAAGATCCCGCAGGATCTGGTTGTCCATGGTCACCCCCGCCGTGTTGGATCCTCTTTCTCCGCTGGGCAGGATAAAGGTGTTCTCCGGCGAAACGGAAGGACAGGTTTTCAGATACCCGCCGTCCTCTATCATATAGTCCAGGAAGAACAGCGCCGCCTCCCGCATGATCGGGAAATGCTCCTTTAAAAACTCCATATCCCGGGTATATTCAAAATGCGTCCACTGGTGGGTGCACAGCCAGGCCGCTCCCATCACCCAGTAGGAACCCGGTATCCATTGATCCTGCGTTACCGTATCTCCCCAGATATCCGTATTGTGGTGGCACATAAAGCCTCTGCAGCCGTACATGCGCTCCGCCGTTTCCCGTCCCTTCGCCACCATGTTCTTGATCTGCTCAAACAGCGGCATATGACATTCTGTCAGATTGCAGACTTCCGCCGGCCAGTAGTTCATCTGGGTATTGATATTGATGGTGTATTTGCAGTCCCAGGGCGGCAGCATATCTTTGTTCCAGATACCCTGCAGGGTAGCGGGCAGAGTACCTTCCCTGCTGCAGGCGATCAGCAGATAGCGTCCGAAATCAAAATAGAGTTTGGACAGTCCCTTATCTATGCTGCCTTCCTTTGCCCGCCGGATACGCTCGTCCGTGGGAACCGCGTCATACGCGGACAAATCTCCCAGGGAAAATTCCACCCGGCCAAACAGCGCGCCGTAATCCTCCGTGTGGGCGGCTAAAAGCGTTTCAAAAGATCTGGCCGCGGCCCGGCGGATCTTATCGTCGATCTCCTCTTCCACATTCTCCATACGGTATGTGGTGCCCGCGCAGAAAAACAGCAGCACCTCGTCCGCTTCCTCCACCAGCAGATGTTCCCCGATGACGCATACGCTTCCGCCCCTGGCAAACGCCGAAACCTGCATGGCAAAATCAAATCCGCCCTTTCCCAGATTCCCGTAAAGACAGATCCCGTTGTTTCCACATTTTCTGATACCGTCAAAAAATTTTTCCCGGCGCAGCAGCGTCTGAAACGTAATGGCCCCTTCCCGGTCCGCTTTCAGGCGCATGACCATGACATCGTCCGGAGCGGAAAAAAAGATCTCCCTTGTATAGAAGACGCCGTCCGCCGAAAAACTGCTTTCGTACAGAGCTTTTTCCAGATCCAGCGAACGTCTGTAACCGCTCACTTCTCCCACATTTTCAAACAGAAAATGAATATTTCCCAGCGTCTGATAGGGATGGGCGCTGTCGGGACAGCCGGACATGGCCATTTTCATCAGCCGTTCCGCCCTGCGGATCTCCCCCTTTAAGATCAGTTCCCGGATCTGAGGCAGATACTTCCTGGTATCCGGGTTGATCCTGTCCACAGGACCTCCGTACCACATACTGTCCTCATTCACCTGGATCAGTTCGTTGACGGGTTCTCCGAATACCATAGCTCCCATCCTGCCGTTTCCCAGCGGGAGGGCTTCTTCCCAGACGGCCGCCGGCCGCTCATACCACAATCTGCTGCTCATCGTTTCCTCTCATTCCGCCGCTATAACGGCCCTTGATAAGGTCATTTTACCTTATTTTCCATGGATTTCCAAGTATAACTTTTACGGCTTTTCCATGACCGCTTGGCTGTCATCGTTTTCCTTTCCCACGCATACAATAACAGAAAACCTTACGGAGTTCTCTATGCAGCGAACTGCCCGTCCGATCCTGATCGCCGGCCGCAGGGAATCCACCGGCCGCTACGAAAAAGCCCTGGGGGACATCGGCGTCCCCACCATAACCACCCTTTCCGCCAGCGCGGCCGCTTCCTGCTCCGCCCTGCTGCTGCCGGGGGGCGGTGACATCACTCCCGCGTTTTTCGGACAGAAGAACAACGGTTCCCGCCACATTGATACGGAGCTGGACATTCTGCAGCTGCAGGCTCTGGAACTTGCCCTGCGCTGCCGCAGACCCGTACTGGGCATCTGCAAAGGGATGCAGCTCATCAACGTATTTTTCGGCGGCACCTTATGCCAGCACATGCAGGAAGCGGACAGCCACTGCTACAAAGACGGAGATCAGTATCACGACACCGTCATTTTCCCCGATACCTTTCTCTTTTCCCTTTACGGCGCCTCTCTGCGCGTAAACAGCGCCCATCACCAATGCGTGGACCGGCTGGGAACGGGTCTGCTGCCTGTCCAGTATGCCCTGCCTTCCCCTGTTCCGGAAGCTTTCTGCCACAAAAGCCTGCCCGTTTTCGGCGTACAGTGGCATCCGGAGCGCCTGCTGCCGGAAGGGGAAAAACTATTGCGTTTTTTTGCCTCTCTTACGGACTGACCGGCTCCCCTTCATCTGTTCTGCCGCGGTGTCAAAGAAGCCTTTCATCAGTTTCCGCAGCCTGCGCCTGGTTTCCGCATCCATCTCTTTTAATTCCCCCAGCATTCCCGCCGCGCTCTTCTTCCAGTCCGCCGTCAGCTCTATCAGATCCTTCGCTTCGGACGCGGCGGCCACCCGGTAGAGCGTGTTGACAAACAGCTTTCTGTCCTCTTCCTCCAGCGAGCGTATCCAGATATTCAGGGCCTTGTCCTGAAACCGTCTTGCGGCATAGATATCTTTCACATACCGGAAATCATCTCCGTCGATGAGCCAGGTATAAGGATCGTGCTGCAGCAGTCCGAATCCTTTGCTCTCCACTACCCGGATCGGCCCCTTATTTTCAAACAGCATACCCACCACGGAGGAATGCGGCAGGATCTTCACCACTCTGTCTTCTATTTCCGCGTACTCCTCCGGCTTTACCGCCTCCGCCGGAAATCCGGGCCCGTCCATACTGTAGATCTTCCCGATCCTCTCCCTGACCTCGGGTTTACAGCGCATGGCCGCGTAAACGGCAAAATTTCCTCCTTTGGAGTGTCCTCCCATCTGGAAAGCTCCCGAAAAATTCTCCGCCACGCGCTCCAGGTATTCCACAGCGCAGAGCTGGCCGAACAGAGGCCACCAGACCGCCATGTTAAAATCTTCTTTCCACCCTATCAGCGTTTCGTCGGTCCCCCGGAAAGCGATAAACACCGTACCGTCTTCCAGGAAAAACGTAATCGCGGAAAACTGGGTTTCTTTTTCGGTTTCAATATAGTTGACATAATAGTTCATTTTCAGCTTTCCGAACCGCCTGCTTTTTCTGAGAGCGGAAAACAGTTCCCGGTTTTCTTTCTCAAAACGCTTGTCCGCGAAAAGTCCGTCCGCGGCCTTGTCCGCCGCTATTTTCCGCAGGCTGACCGGCTTTTTCCCCTTTTCAGGAGGCGGCACCAGGTTCTCAAATTTCAAATAGGAAAGCTGACAGAGCGCCAGGCTGTCCACAGCATTCAGGGGTTTTTCCATAAATGTATAATCCCCGTAACGCTTCACGTAATCCGTCACAGTATCCGCCATGATCTTTCTCCTTTCCATATTCAACAGACACAAAGAAATCTTTTAAGATTCATTGATTATTCTCTCAAATTATGATATACTGATAGTAATTATTATCCTAAATTAAGGAGGAATTTCCATGTCCCACAAACGAGCTTCCCTTCCGAAAGGTTCCGTTAAAAAGGCCAGAGCTAAGGTCCGTCAGACCGCCGGCAGAAAGATTTCCAGCATCCGCACCAGACTGCTGGGCATCATCACCGTGCTGTTCGTCATTTCCTTCGCTCTGCTTATACTGGTCAGCTTTTTCAGCACCAGAAGCATCCTGACCGATTCCGCCATCCGAACGCTGCGCAAGGAAGCCGAATCCAACGTCAATTCCTTTACCGTGGACATGGTGACATATACCAGCTCGCCCTCCCTGGACGGCGCTTACAACAAGATTTTTGACAGGCCCTCGGCGCTCTGGAACATTTACAGTGAGATGGAAAATCTCTCCGTCATGGACTGCGGTTACGCTTTTCTGGTAGACCGGGATACCGGCAAGGTCCTGGCCAACAAAAACAACGATGTGAAAAACAGCATCATCTATGAAGCGGAAGCGGATTCCTTCCTGGGCGAAATCGCCGATATGATCTCCAACCTGCCCAAAGGGCTGGATGAGGAACTGCCCGTAAAACACTTAAAGGACGGCTCCGATTCCTATTACGTCCTTGCCCAGCCTTTTCAGAAGATGCCCTGGGTGCTGGTGTTCTGCATGCCGGATTCCTATATTACCAACGACCTGGTTCCCACTTTCCTCGGCCTGATGGCTGTCATTCTGATCATGCTGCTCATCATCCTCGTCATAGTCAGCATCGTCATCAACCGTACCACGGCTCCCATCAACAAGCTGACAAAGGTATTGACCAGCATTACGGACGGTGATTTCTCCGTACAGATCACAAAACCGGCCGGCCACGACGAAATCGCGGTCATGAGCGGCGCCTTAAAGGATTTTGTTTCCGTTATGGGCGAGGTCATCACGGATATCCGCAGCGTTTCCGATTCCTTAAGCACGCACTCCGGTTCCACCAAGCAGATCGCGGAAGCCCTCGCCGGCACCTCCCAGACACAGGCGGAATCCATGGGGGATATGCAGATCACTCTGGACCAGGTGGCCAATGCCATTCAGGAACTGGCGCAGCACGCCACCACTCTGGCTGAAGTGGTCAACAGCACCAATCAGGACAGCGGCACGGCCAGCGAAAAGATGCAGCAGACCGTTACCGTGGCTAGACAGGGCCGCGCGGATATGGAACAGGTGGCGGATACCATGCAGTCCATCGTCACCACCATGAAAGAACTGGAAGAAGTGGTAGCCGGCGTAGGTACTTCCACCGCCCAGATCCACTCCATCGTGCAGGTTATCAGCGATATCGCCAAACAGACCAATCTGCTTTCCCTGAACGCCGCTATCGAGGCGGCTCGGGCAGGCGAAGCGGGCCGCGGCTTCTCGGTGGTTGCCGATGAGATCCGCAAACTGGCGGAGATCAGTTCGGATTCCGCCACCCAGATCGCCGATATCATTTCCCACGTTACGGTGCAGGTAGACGATATGGTAAAGAAAACGGACGAAAGCGTACACTTTATAGAGGACAACGCTTCCAAGGTCACCGACTCCTGTGAGATCTTCAATCATATCTACCAGAACGTTTCCTCTACGGGAGAGGTCCTGCAGCACATTGTCACGCAGATACATCAGGTAGATGACGTGGCTACCAATATTGCCGCGCTCTCCGAAGAACAGTCAGCCAGCACGGAAGAGATCCTGGCTTCCACCCAGGTGCTCGCGGAGTCTTCCTTACATATCTCCGAAGACAGCAAAAAGGTGGAGGAAAGCGCCGAAACCGTATCCCAGGCTTCCTTTACGCTGGCAGAACATATGCGGCGTTTCAAGATCTGACGTCCGCTCTATTTTTTCTTCTGACCGTAATAAGCTCCTGCCCCGTGCTTTCTGGAATAATGTTTTTCCTGCAAGGCGCGGGGAGCAGGCTTTACCTGCGGGTTGAGCATTTCGGTACGGGCCGCCATTCTGGCCACCTCTTCCAATACCACCGCGTTGCGCAGCGCTTCCCCGGCATCCCTGCCCCAGGTGAAGGGGCCATGATTCTTACAGAGTACGGCAGGTACCGCCTCCTCGTCCAACCCTCTTTCCTGAAACTCCCTTACGATCAGCAGCCCTGTATTCTGCTCATAGGCCGATGCAATTTCTTCTTCCGTCAGATTCCGGACACAGGGGACCTCGCCGTATATATAATCCGCGTGAGTAGTCCCGTAACAGGGGATCGCCCTGCCTGCCTGCGCCCAGCTGGCGGCCCAGGCGGAATGGGTGTGCGTGATCCCTCCGATCTTGGGAAAAGCCCGGTACAGTTCCAGATGTGTCGGCGTGTCGGAGGAAGGCCGGTATGTCCCTTCCACCTGCTCTCCCCGCAGATTGAGCACTACCATATCCTGCGGCTTTAATTCCTCATAGGGTACTCCGCTGGGTTTTATGACAAAAAGACCGCTCTCCCGGTCAATACCGCTCACGTTTCCCCAGGTCAACGTTACCAGCCCGCGGCGGGGCAGTTCCATATTGGCCTCGTAGACCTCCTGCTTTAATCTTTCCAGCATATTTTTCTCCTTTTCCCGCGGCGCGCCCGTTCCCGCGGCACAGTCCGCGCGTTTTTCAGAACGCTTCCACGGCCGCCCGCTCTATATCCAGTCCCCGGCGGTAATGTTCCATAAAGGTTTCAAATCCTTTCACTTCCGCCGCTTCGGGAGTGATCGTCGTTCCGGCCGCTTCCGCGAATACTTTCTTATCCAGAAAAGCCTCCAGCGTTTCTCCTTCTTCTTTCTTCCTCCCGTAGGCCGCCAACACCGCCATGCCCCACGCGCCTCCTTCTCCCGCCGTTTCCATCACCGTTACGGGACAATTCAGGGCTGCCGCCGTTACGCGCTGACCGGCCTCCGGCGTTTTATAAAAACCGCCGTGCCCCAGCAGCCTGTCGATTCCTACCTGTTCCTTCCGCAGGATATCCATACCGGTTTCCAGCGCCGCCAGCGCGCTGTACAGCTGCAGCCGCATAAAATCCGCCAGATGCAGGGCGGCATCCGGTTTTCTCACAAATAACGGCCTGCCCTCCGAAAATCCCGTTACAGGCTCTCCCGATACATAATTGTAGGAAAGAAGGCCGCCGCAGTCCGGCGCTCCCTCCAAAGCCTTCCGATAAAGAACGGTATAGAGTTCTTCCGCCTCCGTTTTTCTGCCAAAGACTTCCAGACATTCTCCGAACAGACCGGCCCAGGCGTTTAGATCGGAGGTACAGTTGTTGCAGTGCACCATAGCCACCGGCGCTCCGGCAGGCGTCGTTACCAGGTCGATCTCCCTGTAAACGCGGGAGAGCGGCTTTTCCAGCACCACCATGGCAAATACAGAAGTCCCGGCGGAAATATTTCCCGTCCGCCTGGCAACGCTGCAGGTAGCCACCATGCCGGTGCCCGCGTCCCCCTCAGGAGGACACAGCGGGATGCCCGCCTCCAGATTGCCGCTTACGTCCAGCAGTTTCGCGCCTTCCGGGCTCAATACGCCTCCCGCTTCTCCCGCCGTCCGCACCCGGGGCAGGATATCCTCTATGTTCCACGGATACTTTCCCCTGTATTTTTCCTGCATGAGCGCCGTAAAACGCCGCAGCATCTCCCTGTCGTAACCGCGCCCCTCCCCGTCCACGGGGAACATACCGGAGGCTTCTCCCACGCCCACCAGCCTTTCTCCCGTCAGCTTAAAATGCACATACCCGGCCAATGTAGTCAGATAAGCCAGCCTCTCCAGGTGGGGTTCGTCATTCAGCACGGCCTGATAAAGATGGGCCACGCTCCATCTCTGGGGGATCGGATACCCGAAAAGCGCCGTCAGTTCTTCCGCCGCCCGGGCCGTCGTGGTATTTCTCCAGGTTCTGAAGGGCACCAGCAGATTCCCCTGGGAATCAAAAGCCATATATCCGTGCATCATGCCGGAAATGCCAATGCTGCCTACGGTTTTTAAGACCACGCCGTATTTAGCCAGCACCTCTCCGGCCAGCGCGGCGTAACAGTCCTGCAGACCGCCCCAGATATCTTCCAGAGAATAGGTCCAGAGTCCTCCGCGCAGACTGTTTTCCCACGCGTGGCTGCCGTCCGCCAGAATACGGTAGTCCTCTCCTATGAGCACCGCCTTGATCCTGGTGGAGCCAAATTCTATTCCCAGGGCCGTCCGCCCCTGTAAGATCCACTCTTTTCCTGTCCGCAGATCCTCTTCTGTTCTGGTGTCAGACATGATATTCCTCCCTTATCCGCTTTTTATGGGCCTCCACTTCCAGCCACAGTTCCCTGGCAGAGAGCAGCAAACAGCCCTCTCCCCTGATGATGATCTGCTCCAGACCATCCGAAGTGGCCACCGTCACCCGGTATTTTTTCCCGTTTTCATGGGCGAATTTTTCTATATAGCTGTCCGCGGTCTGCGCCTCCGCGGTAAAGACCACATGGATATTGTGGTAATCTATGATCTCCGCGGCATGCCCCTGCACACGGTAGGCATCAAACACCACAATAAGCTCCCCAGTCCTCATGCCGTGGTAATCCGACAGAATATCCAGAAGCCTGCCCCTTGCTCCGTCTATGCTGATCCTGGCCAGTTCCGAAAGCTCTTCCCAGGCAAAAATGATATTGTAGCCGTCTATCAGCAGATATTCCTCTTTCTTTTCCGCGGGTTTAAAGTTCCTGACAACCGCCCGCGTGTTTTCCGCCGTTTTCTTTGCCTTCCTGTAGATCCCCTTTCCTGTTTCCCCTCTCCGCCTGTTGGCGCCGAAGGTCCGCTCCAGGATCGCGTCTATCTCGTCAGTCCCCAGGGTCATATCCGCCGCTGATTTTCCCGCTTTTCTCTCTGCCGCCTCCGCGGCCCTTTTCACTGCCGCTTCCGGGCATGGAGGCGAAACGCTTCCCCGGTCCGTTTCCGGTATTTTCCACACCTCTGTGTGGGCATAGTTCTTTACCTCATACCAGGGCACCGCGAAACCTGCCCCATGGGCGCAGAACACGGAGCCCGCGGGCTCGCTCGTATCCTCCTCAGGGTCATAAGCCAGCCCCGCCATCACCTCTTCCGTATTGTGGCAGGGAAAATATCCCCTGAGCGTACAGGACAGCTTTCCCACTCCCTGGGTATAAGCCGCGACCTCTCTCTGATACCCCCGCATGGATGTCACCGGCGCGATCCCGACAAGCAACGCCACGCCTCCCTCGATAACAGGCGTCCCGGGGATCCCGCACATACGGTCTATATCCGTCATGGCCCGTCCTATGTGGCGTTCCGGCACCTCCAGCGTAAAAGAATAATAAGGCTCCAGCAGCACGCTTTCGGCCTCCATCAGCCCCTGGCGCACCGCTCTGCAGGCCGCCTGTCTGAAGTCCCCGCCCTGCGTATGCTTTAAGTGGGCCCTGCCCGTCAGCAGCGTGATCCTCATATCCGTTACAGGAGAGCCCGTCAAAACGCCCTTGTGCTCTTTTTCTTCCAAATGCGCCAGCACCAGCCGCTGCCAGTTCCCGGCCAGCGCGTCCTCACTGCACAGGCTGGCAAAGCTCAGTCCGCTTCCCGCTTCTCCCGGCTCCAGCAGAAGCTGTACCTCCGCGTAGTGGCGCAGGGGTTCAAAATGCCCGATCCCCACCGCAGCGGACGCGATGGTTTCTTTATAGATCACGCTGCCTTCCCCAAACTCCACCGTTACGCCGAACCGGTCTTTTATCTGTCTTTGCAGGATCTCCAGCTGGATCTCTCCCATAATGCGCACCTGGATTTCCCGCAGGGTTTCATCCCATACCACATGGAGCTGAGGCTCTTCTTCCTCCAGAAGGCGCAGTCTGGGCAGCATGGCCGCCGCATCCTCATCCGGCGGCAGGATCACCCGATAGACCAGCACCGGCTCCAAAAGAGGGATCTCCCTTCCGCTCTCTATGCCCAGCCCTTCTCCCGCATAGGTACGGGAAAGTCCCGTGACCGAACAGACCGTGCCCGCCGGCGCTTCCTGCAGGGTTTCATACTTCTCTCCGGAATATACCCTGATACCGGTCACCTTTTCTTCCCAGCCGTCTTCACCCTCACCCGCGCGGATACTGTCCCGCATGCGCAGGGTGCCCCCCGTCACCTTTAAACAGGTCAGCCGGTTTCCCTGCATATCCCGCGTGATCTTAAAGACTCTGGCTCCGAACGCTTCCGGATAATCCGGCGCCTGGGCGAAACGGCGGAGCCCCTCCAGCAGTGTTTCCACTCCCCAGAGCCGCAGCGCGGAACCAAAAAAACAGGGAAAGACCTTTCTTTCCCGAATCAGGCCGCTTATCTGTCCGTCACTTAAACTGCCGCGTTCCAGAAATATCTCCAGAAGCGTTTCATCACAGACCGCCACATTCTCAAAAAAGGCTTCCCCCGCCGCATCTTCAAAATCTACGCAGGCATCGCTTAAACTTTCCCGCAGACCGGCCAGCAGAGAGGCTCTGTCCACCCCCTGCCGGTCCATTTTATTGACAAAAAGGAACACCGGCACGCCGTATTCCGCCAGCAGACGCCAGAGGGTTCTGGTATGAGCCTGCACCCCGTCCGCGCCGTTGATCAGAAGCACCGCCGCGTCCAGCACCTGCAGCGTTCTCTCCGTTTCCGCCGAAAAATCCACATGTCCGGGCGTATCCAGGAGCGTGACCGCCATATCCCGGTAAACAAATTCCGCCTGTTTGGAAAAAATCGTAATGCCCCGCTCCTTCTCCATGGCATCCGTGTCCAGAAAAGCGTCCCGATTGTCCACTCTGCCCATTTTCCGAATACTGCCGCTCACATATAAAAGCGCTTCCGAGAGGGTGGTTTTACCGGCGTCCACATGCGCCAGTATCCCGATGCTGAGCTTTTTCATATTTCCTTCTCATTCCGCAGCCTATGCCTGAAAGGACTGCTTTTGATTAATCTCATCCACCATGGGTTTTATCTGGGAGATCATATTGTCGATATCCTCAAACATGGAACTCTTGGTAGTTCCCAGATTGTTGGCCTGGCCGATGTGTTTCAGCACCTGCTGATACTGGGCTTCCGTTTCTCCGAAATAGCGGCTGACCTCGTCCAGTTCCCGTTTGGAAGTGCCGATGGCCTCTCCGATCTGTTTCTGCACCGTTTCAGCGCCGCCCGCCGCCGCCGTGATCTTGTCAAAAGTGGCATAGGTAGCGTCCACCCCTTCCATGCTGTGGTTTAACGCTTCCCCGGAAGTCTGGATGCTGGCCTTCATCTTATCGGTGCCCTTTTCCACATCCCCGATGCTGCCTTCTACCGTACTGACCAGTCCCTTGATCGCATCCGCCAGATTCTTGACCTCTTCCGCCACCACGGCAAATCCTTTGCCCTGTTCGCCGGCTCTGGCCGCTTCAATAGAGGCATTCAGCGCCAGCATATTGGTCTGGTTGGCAATGGCGATGATCTGGTTCATGCAGTCTTTGATCTTCTGAACAGAACTCTGGAAATCCGTAAAGGTATCCTGGATCTCCCCGAAATGGCTCTGCACCTGCTCGGAACTGGCGCGCAGACCATTCACCTGCCGCTGCGCCTCCTCCACGGAACCCATAATATCCGTCTTTACCGCATCGTAGCGGCCGGAGATCTCCCCCACATCCTCAAACCGCCCGTGAAAAGCGCCCAGCTTTTCGCGCAGTACACTGTTTTCTTCCAGTACTTTATCAAAGGCCCTCTCGATCTCCCGCAGTTCCTGCAGGGAACTTACCTCCTTGGATACCAGCTGGCGCTGATAGTCCTTTAAGCTGTCCGCCACATGCACAATGGGATACAGATCCGGCTTTTCCGCCCTTACCTCAACTTCTTCCTTTACCTTTTTACCTTTTCCGAATAACATACGCTCCTCCTCCGCCCTTTCGGTTATTCAAACACAACGCAGGTCATGGACTGGTTGACAAAACGGTTGTTGAAATGCTCCCCATAACCGATCAGTCCCGCATGGTTTCCCAAGCCGCTCATAGTGTCCAGATAATGCTGCATGTCACCGTTCTGGGTAAACAGCAGATACCGGAACAGGCAGTTAATGGAAAACACGCCGGATATACGCGAAAAATCACTGCGGATATTCTGCACCGTTTCCTCCGCTATCTTCTTGTAATCCTGCAGTTCCAGCAGAATCAATACGTCCGAATCGTTCACCTGCCTGTAGCAGGAAAGCGCATTTCCCTCTACGTCTTTTATGGAAATAATGCACATCTCGTCCCCGCTGACCTTGCCGAAAGGATTCTTAAAGGTCTGGGAAGTGATCTCGCTCTCGTTAATATGTAAGATATCCTGATAGACCTGTTTCGCGGGCTTTCCGTTCAGCTCGCCCATAATGTAGCGGGCTCTGTCGGTTTTGGACGCGATCAGCCTGCAGTCCTCGCCTGAAAGGGGCGCGTAGATGTTTTCCTTGTAGGCCTTTACCCTGCCGCCCTGATTCTTGACCAGCGCGTACGCTACCGCATCGTTATACACTCTGCCGTTGGCGGATACTTTTCCCCCATCTCCCGTGCCTCCTACCAGGGAGATTCCCTGCTTTCCCAGCACGCTGTTCATGGTGGTCAGTACGCAGGCGTCGTTTGCCGCGCAGAAATCAATGCAGATAGTATCTCTGGACTGGGCCCCCACTCTGCGCACATCCTCCTCCAGGCGGCGGATATATTTTACGGGCATGACGGAAACCTCTTCCAGAACACCGGCGGCCGCCACCACTCCTTCCGTATAGGCAACCACGCCCACCCCTTTTTCCACTACCTGGTTATCGTAGCACATGCCGATACAGCCGATGCTGGGCACGCCTGGGAAAAGCGCCTCCAGCTGCGCCACATGCTCTTCAAACCTGTCCGCGCTGGACATCAGCATGATCAGTCCCGGTGCCGTAAGGCCCCTGACCGCTTCCTGTAAATCCCCTGACTGACTTTTTCCGAAAAACTGTTTCACCGGTATTCTCCTTTCCTCTGTGTAGCTCTTGCGGATCTTCCAAAGTTAATAAGGTTATTGTATCATATTTTTCTTCTTCTGCATAGAAGATTTATGGGACCTGGTTTCCTTCTATATGCCGATCGACACTTTATCCCTGTCCCCTTGATATATGATTATGCTCACATCCCCGCGTATTTTGTTCCCGTGCAGCTGAAACAGGGATACGATCGTTCTGAGCGCCGCCTCATGGTCCAGCCCCGTATTGGAAAAGCCGGTCCCCATCAGCGGAACTGCCAGCTCATACCCCTGTCCCCGCCGGTCATAAAAGGTCAGCAGCATATTGATGATACGTTCATAGTCATCCAGTGATACGCAGGCTTTGTTATACGCGTCAAAATCCGTTAAAGCCAGCAGCAGGAAGTCGCTGTTGGCCTGCCCTTTCACTACCGCTATGGTACCCAGTTCATAACATTCCCGTTTTCCCCTCTCTCTTTCTTCGGCAGTATAGACCCTTTTCGCGGTCCTGGACTGCCGGCGCAGATCTTCCCGGATCTCACGATCTATCTCCTCTGTGGTTTTCCCGCTTTCCACCATCTTGCCTATCCACCTGCCATGAAGGGAATTGGGCGAAACCAGCGGATCGGCACATTCGGAAACATCGGGATCCACGACCGTGTCGAACGCCGAGTTTACGGGGATCACATATAATCGCTTGCCTTTATCCTGCCTGTGGAAACTTTCCCGCAGTATATCACCGTATCTGACTATGAGCCTTCCGGAAGCATTCTGCCACACCACCTTTTGTTTCCGGAATACGCAGATCCACAATACGGACCAGATCAACAGCATCAGGCACGCCGCGGCCAGCAGCGCGGCCTTGAAGGATACCGTTTTGATCCCGATATCTTCCCAGGAAACAAACAAAAAGACAACCGAGAGGATACCGGTAAAAACGCCAATACACCTCAGCCAGTATTTCCATACGCAGCTTATATTTCTCTTTAAAACTCCGGCAATCTTCATATCCTCTTCCTCTTCCGCCCCGGCGGCCCTTTCCCCTATTCTGTAAAAAAGCAGTTTACACTGGAAAATCTCTTATCCCGCATCGGTTCAATATGTACGATCTGCCGGGTATCCTCCCAAGTACCGGATTCTTCCAGGCAGTGTTTTACGGTAACCTGATAAAACGCTTCCAGTCCTTTAAAACATTTTATTACGGATCCCAGCACCTCGGGAATCCTGACCACGATCGACGTGATCGTTTCATTGGAAACCACGCTGCTGTATTCCTTATCTTTTTTCGTGTTATAGTTCAGCGCGAAGGGACTGACGGCAGCCGCTTTCATGGAATTGACGAACGTATACATCCCGTTGCATATACGGTCAACATCTTTTTCGGATAAACACGGGAAAAAATAGCGGTAAAGCACCGTATTCAAATACGCGCATACAGCATGTTCCACCAGGGCGAAATACTTCTCCTTCTGGCATTCGCCGCAGGATTCCGCGGGCTGGCCGTTTCTGTCGCGAAATTCCATGGGAATCTTCTCCAGCTCTTTCCGAAGCTTTTTCAGGAATACTTCCATAAATTTACCGCGTGCCGTTTTCTGCAGGTCATAAAGCAGATTTTCATCGCCGCCATAATGCCTGCCTGACACAAACAGGGTCGAAAGCGCGTACGTTGCCGGTCCGGAACAGCCCATGATCCCTATCCGGAAATAATTTTCTCCGCTCATGTTCTCGGAATCGTCACGCCATAAGATCAGCTGGGCTATTTCATAATGCTCCCCGTTTTTCTTCAGCCGGCAGGACATTCTCTCCGCTTCACAGTACGAAGCGGCTATGCCGATGCCGTCGGTTTCGTTATCTTCCCGGTTCTGGTTTCGCGTAAGCCGCGGACATCCCGTGCACGCGTTGACCTGCGGCTGCTGTGTCAGAAAGCCTTCCCCGCTGCCGCCCACGCGTTCAAATCCTTTAAAGCTGCGGATCTCTTTTTCGCATTCCTTTCCGCTGACCCCATGGACGCCGGCATCCCATCTCCTGTGCACTTCATTGACCCCCGCGATCCCCTCCGCGGTGAATGAGGAACGGGCAATCTTTTTGCTGATATAATCAGGCAGGCTCTCCTCCAGCGGCTGCACCCTGCTCCCCACACAGATAAAATTCATTTTGGCCGGATCCTGCCTCGGATCCGTGATATGCTTTCCCTCCGGCAGTGAGATCAGGCAATATTCTCCGATTATCTTTCTTTTGGACAGATAGTTCGTAAAAACAGCCGCCGCGTCATAATCCCACTTGGACATGTACAATCTGGGTTCCCGATTGTTTTCTCCCCTCTCGTTGGTCTGCGACAGATAAATACACAGCTTGTTATAGCTGAGCATGGGATTCCAAAAGCAGGTACGGTAATATGTCCCCATGGTATTCATTTCTTCCAGAAGTTTCTGCTCGTATAATCTCTTCGGGTCATTTTGACCGTCCTTATCCCGCATCGCCACATCAAACGGGAACATATATTCCTGCGCCGCGGTTTTATAAAAATCACTGTTGGTAAGCAGCAGTTTGGAATGACGCTCGATTCCGATCTGCGCCAGTGCCAGCTGCTGATAAAAGCCCTCGATATCGTCCTTGCGCAGGATCGCCATCCACAACCCGGCCACGTCGAATATATTGCGATTGTCCTTTCCCGCGCCGTTAAGATCTCTTGCTTTTTCTGTTTCCGTTTTCTCGTGGCTGACGGTAATGGCATGAATATCGGATCCATGCGCCGCCCCCAGCCAAAACAGCGACTGCAGATCGTTGTTACTGATGTCGACCACGATCTCATTGGTATAACGAAGCGTCCGCAGCATAACGTGATATAAGCAGAAGGATTTCAGATCATAACAGCCGCATTCCTGCTCTGCCACAGGCCCGCCGCTTTTCAGAATATCCTTGTGCAGAAGATTTCTCATCCGGTCCACAAAGACCGGATTGTTGGGATAGATCCGCATGGCGCGGTTTGTGATATGTTCCTTGACAAACCTCTCGATATCTTTTCTCTGCAGCTTTTCAAATTCCGATATCCCGCCCCCGGCAGACCGTTCCAGCCGCGTAAAATCATCATCCGCCTTGATCTTTTCTTCCGCCGCCAGGTAAGTGGCCTGATTGGTGCCGATCTGGATGATCTCACCGATATTATAAAAAAGATCCGTCTGCTCTGCGGCATCCTTCTCATTTTCAGGAATGCTGTTTTCCTGTACCAAAACGCCTACGCGTTCACCTCGAAAACATTTTTCCTGATTCATGCGGGATGTGATATCATGATAAAAATTGACAATACAGCTTCCCGCCTGTTTCCTGTTGAGAAACGCGTCCATCGTATAAACGACCAGAGTATTATCCCGTTCCTCCGCTTTGTTATAGTTATCGCTGAGCTGATCGTAGATCTTTTCTCCTATGCTCCCTTTTCCCTTTTTCTTACTTTTGCCTCCGCCCGGCGCCGCGCCGCTTTGGACGGGCCCGCCCTGCTCCGGAAGTATCACCTCATGGTAAGGAAATCGGTCGTATTTCAGATCATCGAAACCATATTCCGGTTTTATCACTTCACTGAAATCCGCGTATTTTGTTTTTGAGTTTTCATTCTTATACCGGATCCCGTAGTACTCAAACAGCGCCTTTCGCCACGGGAAAAATCCTATGTGGTGTTCGATCTTTTTCCTTTCAGCCTCTGTGAGATCCACATATTTTTGTTTCCATTTTTCGGGATAAACCATTTTATAAAAGCTTTCGCTGTAACAAATGGGCAGGATCAGCTTTCCAAGGGCTACCGCCATTCCGAATTCATAGAATACATTGGCGTTCTGGCTTGAAACATCCACGACGATCAGATCGGCGATCTGCATCTGCTGGCATATGCGGTTGCATACCACATAGTTGGATGCCGGAGCCGTATCCGAGCGTATCACTTCTATCTCATCCACCTTTTTCCACGGCAGACCGCCGTCATCTTCCGTGGGGCAGCAATATAATCTGTTGTTCCGCTCATCAATATACAGATACGCCGCCAGTGATTCAATAAAGGATTTCAGGCGCCATTTATAGACAACGTTGGACATGTCGGAAAAATTCATCACCACAAACGCCCGGATCTTTATTTTCCCGCTTTTATGTATTTTTTCACGCTCATACTGTATATTGGTCTGCTTGGAACAATATTCTCCCGTTATAAAGCATCTTCTCGCGTGGATACAGGTTTCTATGGGCGTATAGCAGTAACGGCACTGTCCGCCGTATTCCGCGCTTTTCTCCCCGCATAAGGCAGGCGCGGCCCCTTTTTGTTTCCCCGTTCTTTTTTCCTTCATCATTCTGAATTCCCCCTATCTTGATCTTATCTTTTCCTAGCATCATACCTTGCTGCTTCCCGCAATACATCTCTTCTTCCCGAACAGGAACTTGTTTTTTCCAAAGCAATGTACTATACTTGCATCGCAAGGAGGGAAACAACAATATGAAATTTATGAAACAACACGCAAACAGTATTATTTTATGCCTGTTCGAGATTCTGGTGGGTATTTTGCTTCTGATCAATCCCGAAAAATTTACCACCGCCATCGTATCGGTATTCGGGATCGTGCTGATTGCGGTCGGATTGATCTGCGTGATCGGTTATTTTCGGATGGACGCTGTCCGGGCCGCTGCGAGCCAATCGCTCCTCAAAGGATTGTCCGCGCTGATCGCCGGTATATTCTGCGTCACCCGGTCTGACTGGTTCATCGCTGCGTTCCCGGTTCTGGCCATTCTGTACGGTGTGGCAGTGCTGATCTCAGGTCTGGTCAAAATCCAGTGGGCCGTCAATATCATCCGCCTGAAACTGGGAAAGTGGGGACTGCCCGCATTGAGCGCGGTCATCTCCCTGATCTGCAGTATCGTCATTTTAAAAAATCCGTTTGGTGCCGCTTATGTCCTGTGGATCTTTACCGGCATTTCCCTGATCGTGGAAGCGGTGCTGGATATCGCGGCTCTTTTCGTGATCTCCACCGTATCCAAAGAAGTCCTGTCTTCCCGCTGACCCCGGGAAGACGCGCGCCCGCGCGAAGTCAGCGGCCGTGGACTAACACCCGAACAATTCCGCGGTCTTTTTCATTCTCTCCGCGACGGGCACGCCAAACGGGCATCTGGTTTCACAGGCGCCGCAGGCGGTACACGCGGAAGCCTTACGTTCCAGCAGCATATAATGGGATTTGATTCCCGCGGGCACTTCCGGCTGCATCACCGCCAGATCATAATATTTGTTGATCATGGCAATATCCAGTTCCGCCGCGCATGGTCTGCAATGACCGCAGTAGGTACATTCTCCTCTGTAAGAGTGAAACGGCGCGTTCGCCAGTACGGAAGCGTAATCTTTTTCCTCTTCCGAAGCCTCCTCGTAACGCACTGCCTGGTCGATCTGCTCTTTGGTATCAAAGCCGCATAAGATCGAAGCCGTACCGGGACGCGTCAGCGCGTAATGAATGCACTGGACCGGAGAGAGGCTCACTCCAAACGGAGAGCGCGCCGCGTCAAACAGCCTGCCTCCGGCAAAGCCCTTCATAACGGTGATCCCCACGTTTTTTTCTTCACAAATCCTGTAGAGCCGGGCCCTGTCGGCATCGATGCCGGAGAGTTCCCTGCTGTACTGATATCCTTCCGAAAGCAGTTCGTCCAGGTCCTCATTGGCCGGAAGCATATCAAAAGCCGGATTCACGCTGAAAAGGAGCATTTCTATAAAATCCGACTGGGCAGCCAGCAGCGCGACCTTGGGATTGTGGGAACTCATTCCGATGTGCCGGACAGTTCCCCGGGCTTTCAGTTCCCTGACATATTCCATATACGGGGAATCCTGGATCCGGTTCCAGTCCTCCTCCGTATCCACATAATGGATCATGCCAAGGTCAATATAATCCGTCCGCAGCCTTTCCAGCAGATCCTCAAATGCCGGCTTTACATACTTCATATCCCTGGTACGCACATACTGGCCGTTCTGCCAGGTGGAACCCAGATGCCCCTGCACATACCACTTTTCCCTGCTGCCGGACATGGCCTTTCCGATAATATCTCTGGATTTGGGATCCGGCATCCAGCAGTCTATGATATTTATGCCTTTGTCCGCCGCGTAACGCATAAGTTCCACGGCCTCTTCCTGCGGATGGCGTTCCAGCCACTCTCCTCCGAACCCTATCTCGCTTACAGAAAGACCGGTTTTCCCAAGCAGTCTTTTTTTCATATCCATACCTCCCTCTTATATTTGCGTTGCCGCCATTACAGGATTTCCTCCATGAAGTTTTCTCTCCACTTCATGTCAAACTTCGTTTTTTTCCGCTTCAAAAAGTCTGTGTACACTGGAAATGACCGCATCGTATTCCTCATGCCTGTCCATAAGGGCGGCCAGTTCATCGGTCCGGACCGGCATGATGACCACATTGTCCGTAAATTTTCCCTTATCCACGGAAGACTGCAGCGGTACCGCGGCCACCGCTTTCCAGATATTGATGGTATTGCTGTCAAAATGGTCCGCGATAAAAAAGGTAGTGACCTCTCTTCCCGTTCCCGCCGTTTCTTCTTCCACCTTCAGGTTGATGGCATGACGCAGCACCGGCTCCCATTCCCCCCGCTTCTGGTTCCCGGCATTCATCAGCGTGGCTTCCAGCATCACGACCTTGTCTTTTTCGCGGATCACGATATCCCCCTGTCCGCCTCCCGCGTGGACCAGTGGTTCAAAATCCGCGGACAAAGTCAGGTTATAGCTGTCCAGCAGATTGATCTTCTCCCCTGAAAAATAGTACCACGCTATTCCCGTCATATACTCATAGATAGTGGGGACCGTGGCGTCCGTGCTGACCAGCCTCTGGATCGCGTTATCCCTGGAGCGGTCCCCAAACAGGGCCAGGATCTCCTTCACCTTGTCCGCCGGATAGTTTTTCCTGATAAACGCCGCGAATTCCTTCCCGCGCTTGTCCGCCACGATGGCAGGGATCCGGTCAATCGGCGCTCCCGCGAACTCTTTCCGCACATTGGCTTCTATGCGGCGTATCTCGCTCTCCGTATATCCCAGGATCCGCGAAAGCTGTGTCACGCCGCAAAAATAACTGTTTACGCCTTCTTCATATTCTTCGTAAGAGGCGCCGTGGGGACAGGACACTTCCTCTACGTTTCCGGCCGCCTGTTCCCTGATCTTCGCCTCATCCAGCAGACATACGCACAGTTCCCTGTACGCCAGCTCCACAAAGCCGCTGTCAAAGCTGATGATCCCCGTTGCCTTAAAGATACGTTTGGTGGTATCGGAGTATTCCCGGATCTGGTCCAGCGTCTTTGACAGCGAAAAACGCGCGTACAGATCCTGATTGAGATCTGAAGTAAACATTTCCCCGTTCTCGCTTAAAAAGCGCTCCACCGCCGGCCTTTCCCCCGCCTGATACCGGAACAGACGCTTTCCCCTGCCGAACGCCTTATCCAGCATTTCCCTGCTGCCGTTATAACAGGTCAGCAGCTTATCCAGACCGCTTTCGGATCTGTCCGCGGCAAAATTCCACAGCGCGTCATAAAAATCCCAGTAAATATCTACGCCGGTGCCGCTTTTTCTGTTTTTAAAATGGTTTCTGAACTCCTCCTCCGTCATTTTCCCACCCTGTTTCAGGGAATCGGGAACAAAAACCGGGATCCCGTCCGCGATATCTCCCGCCCGGTAATGCAGGACATAAAACTCCAGATCCGGGACGCCGACGGAAGGGTTAAACCCCTGCACCAGTTCCAGAAACTCGTCCTCCGCAAAGCGCGGCCTTTTTAACAGTGCGAACAAGGCCAGATGAAACGGCGAATAATAACGCTTTCCGTCTGACGAGAAAATCCTGAGTTTCAGAAGCTGCCTTAAATAGACGATATTTACCCCGTCTATGGGCAGCAGCCGCTCCAGCGCGTCCTTTTTTATCTTTTTCAGATCCAGCAGCAGTTCTCCCGCGGGCGAGAGTTTTCTCCCTTTATCGGCAAACCCCAGTTTGACCAGGTTGCTGGTATAGTGGCGGGCCCTGTCCTCCACTCCTTTGTCAAATTGTTTGATCAGCCCGCCGTACTTACGCCGGTTGTTTTTTATCCAGTCCAGATCTCCGTTTTCCACGGCGTTTTTAAAATCGGGATATTTTTCCAGCTCATCCAGAAGCCGGTCATACGGCTGATGCTGGCGGAATACCTCCGGAGAGAGTTCCAGCGCCTGCCGGTAAAACTCATACTGCGCCAGACTATCCGGCATGGAAGCCCATTCCATCTTCTGCTCATTCTGCACATTGTCCAAAACAGTCAGATACCCCTGCAGGGCATTGATGACATCGTTCCGTCTTCCGTTTGTATCCATCAGATTAAAGATCTGGCCGTCCGCCACCTTCATCGCGAATCCCCCTGATCATAATTCAGAACCAGGATTTCCCTGGTACGCTTTTCTTTGTTCTGCCGCTGATAGCTTGCGTTATTGTAGGTAAACCGCAGCTCCACCATTCTGTATTCCGGTCTTTCCCGGAGCCATTCCGAAAGTATCGTATTCACTCTTCCCTTTGCTTCCAGTACATTGGACAGGGCAAACCGGATATGCCGTTTTGTCAGGCTGTCCAATACCCGCAGCAGATCGTACTCATCCCGTTCGGTCCATCCTCCCTTTTCATTGTAAGAGGCGCAGGTGATCAGATAGGGCGGATCCGCATAGACGAAATCCTCCTCTCCAAGCTTCTCCAGGCCAACCTCCGTAAACGGGCGGTTGGAAAATACGGCCTGCTGCGCCTGCAGCAGGTCAATGAACCGACACAGTTTCTCGTACATTTTCTGATTGAAATCCCTTTTCCCCGGCGGCAGATTGAACTCTCCGTTGGCGTTAAACCGGATCTGATTGTTAAAGGCATACAGGATCAGCACGTATAATTTTATGTAATACGGATCATCGTGGACGGCAGACGCGTTGACATCCGCCCGGAGCCTGAAAAAAGGTTCCCGGTTATAGGCGCTCAGGCCGTCTGCGCTGTTGCAGCCGTAAAAGGCGTATCCGTTGGTCTTTACGTCCGACAGACCGTACTCATCAATGATCTCCTGCACCCTGTTTACAAACCTGTCGCGCTCCGTCCGCCGCATCACGGAAAACACGCCGATGAGCGCTTCGGAAATGTCATTGTACACATACCGGTTGGCCTTCACGTTGATCCCCACATTGCAGCCGCCGCAGAACAGATCCACAAACGTGTCTATCCTCTCCGGAAAAAGCGGCAGTATCTGAGGCAGCAGCCTGTATTTGCCCCCCGTATAATTCAAAGGCGATTGCACCATACCTTTTCCTGCTCCTCTTCTCCGCAGATACACAGGAACAATCTTTCCTGATTGTCCGCTATCTCCGATTTTCCTGTGGTAAACGCTTTATAGTCCTCCGAAAACACCTTTACGGTTCCTTTCGCCTCCAGGATCCTGTAGATATCCTCGTCGGAAATCCTCGCGTTGGACCGCTCGTTTCCTTTTTCCGCCATGTTATTATAGGAAAACAGGATATACCGGCAGCAAAGGTGCCGGACCAGATCCTCAAAGGCCTCTCCCGCGCTTCTGGTGCAGTAGCGGCTCTTCAACCTGCTCCGGTCCATTTTTCTCGCGACGCCGAACACATCCGGCTTTTCCCAGCGCGCCACATTTTCCAGCAGATGATAGGCATCACAGTACTGGCGGGAATTGTACGGCGGATCCAGATACACTAGGTCCGCTTTTATTTTTCTCGCCAGAACATTGGCGTCCGTGTTATAGCACCTGTTGCGGGGATCGTTCTCCCGGCTGGCCAGCGGAAGCGCCATCTCCAGATGCATGTCAAATTCCACATCCTGGCGGTAGGCGTCATAGTGGCCGCAGGTTTTGGCGATCTTGTCCATCCCGTAGAGCAGGGAAGTGACTAACAGGGCCTTTTCCCTTAACGTGATCCTCCCGGCCCGGTACCTGTCCTCGATATCCTGTCTGATAAAGCCTATTTTGGAACAGTCATCATGGCTGAAATAAGTGTCCGAAAAATTTTCGGTCATGTAATTTTCTTCCCGGACGCGCAGTTCATTATATTCCCCAAGGATCCGCTCTATTTTCCCGATATCGTACTGTCTGGGCGAAAACCATGCCAGATTGCAGATATAATTGCTGTACATAATGTCGTTGGTTATCAGCTGCTTGTCCTGAAACGCCGACGCGACGGCCCCCGTTCCCGCGAAAATATCGGCTACTGTGTCCACGTTCCCGCATTCGTCTTCCACCACCCGCTGGATAAAAGAAAGCAGCTTGTATTTATTTCCCAGATATCTTCTGTTATTAATGTTTAATGTCCTGATCACTCCTGCCTCCCGCTCAGGATATCCGTGAGCACCTCCAGCAGTTTTTTCACGTCGATGGGTTTCGCGATATGCGCGTTCATACCGCTTTCCAAGGCCTGCTTCTTATCTTCCTCAAACGCGTTGGCCGTCATGGCCACAATGGGGATATTGGCGATCCCTGGATCGTCCAGCGCGCGGATGGCTCTGGTGGCTTCATATCCGTTCATTCTGGGCATCTGGATGTCCATCAGGATCAGCGCGTAATACCCCGGTTCGGCGTTTTTGACCTTCTCCACCGCCACAGTGCCGTCCTCCGCGGTATCCACCAAAAAACCGCTGTCGGAAAGCAGTTCTTCCGCGATCTCTCGATTCAGCTCATTGTCCTCCGTCAGCAGCAGCCGCACACCCCTGAACCGATCTCCCACATTCGGGATAAGCGCTTCTTCCGCGGTGACTTCCCCCTGGGATGTATCTCCTTCGGCCGCCGCGACCAGAAGGCTGCGCAGTTCGGAGAAAAAGATGGGCTTGTTGCAGAAGGCGGTCACGCCGGCCTCTCTGGCCTCCTCCTCAAACGCTCTCCAGTCATAAGCGGTTACGATGATAATAGGCGCGTCCTCTCCCACAATGGCGCGGATCTGGCGTACCACTTCCAGGCCGCTTAGATCAGGCAGAAACCAGTCTACAATATAAGCGTGGTAATCATCTCCCAGCTCATGCGCCTGTCTGGCGTGCAGTACGGCCTCTCTGCCGTGCAGCACCCACTCGGAACGCATACCGATCTGCTTCAACATCCTAGTCACGCTGTCGCAGGTCGCGAAATTGTCATCCACCACCAGCGCGTGCAGACCTTCCAGTTCTTCCACCTTTTCCTCCCGATGAGGTTCGGACTGCAGCCTGAAATCCAGATCCACGATAAACCGGGTGCCTTTTCCCTGCTCGGACTGGACCGCGATGGTACCGCCCATGGTGTCTATGATGTTTTTCGTAATGGCC
This sequence comes from uncultured Lachnospiraceae bacterium, assembly GCA_947632555.1. Lineage (GTDB taxonomy): Bacteria > Bacillota > Clostridia > Lachnospirales > Lachnospiraceae > Acetatifactor. The sequence goes on along the minus strand of CANRPU010000010.1, from coordinate 72,551 downwards.
ATGCCCAGTCCCGTACCCTGGATCCCGCTTACCGTAGAGTTTCTTTCCCTTTCAAAAGGTTCAAAGATATGCCGGATAAATTCGTCGTTCATACCAATACCCGTATCCTGGACACAGATCTGGTAAGAACCGTAGCCCTTGGGCGCGCCGGGTTTCTGGCGGATGGTCAGCGCCACGGTACCGCCGGGCGGCGTAAATTTAATGGCGTTGGAAAGCAGATTCAGCAGCACCTGGTTGACATGCAGCTTATCGCAGTAAATGTTCTCATCCGTCACATCCATGGCGTCCATAAAGAAATTCAGCTGCTTTTCCTGCATCTGCGTCTGGATGATATTGCGCATATCCCGGAAGATGTCCGGAATGGTACACTCTTTCTCCTCAATGTGCAACTTGCCCGATTCGATCCGGCTCATGTCCAGGATATCGTTGATGAGAGAGAGGAGATGATTGCTGGAGGACAGGATCTTCTTTAAATATTCCTGCGCCTTTTCCCTGTTGTCCAGATTGGCCTGCGCCAGAGTGGTAAAACCGATGATGGCGTTCATGGGCGTGCGGATATCATGGGACATATTGGAAAGGAAAACGCTCTTGGCCCTGTCGGCCGCTTCCGCTTTCTGCAGCTTCTCGGTCAGTACAGCCTGCTCCACGGCCTTTTGCGTGATCCGTTTGGCGTTGCCGCGTACCCACATATAGTACAGGATAATGACCGCGGCCATCAGAACGCCCAGATAAACGCATACCCTCTGCACGGCGAACACACTGGAAAACGCCTCCTTTTCCGGTACGGACACGGCAATGCTCCATTGGTTGATGCCCGCGGGCGCATAATACATATATTCCCATCCGTCGGTTTGCGGCGTGCGGAAGACCATATAGCCGGTTCCTTGATTCATCACGTCATCCACATACTCGTCCCAGGTCAGCTCTCCTTTCGTTTTCCTGGGATATACCTCTTCCGCGTAGTCCGCTATATTTTTCAGCTCCTCATGGTACGTATCCAGAAGAAAATCTCCCGTCTTGGTATCTATGATATAGACACTTGCGCTGGCATTGTAAATATTGCCGATATTAAGGCTCTTGGGAAGGTCCTTTAACTCCGTAACGCCGTACAGCAGCGCGGCCACGTCCCCGTCCTGCACAATGGGAACAAAGTGGCGCAGCATGGGTGTCTTTCCGTCCACGCTCATGGTAAGATTGGTCACATGCTCTCCCAGCGGCGCTTCCTCCGCGAAAGAAAGGTTTTCGCTGCCCGACGCGTCCACCATACTCCCGTCCGGCACCAGCACCGTGTCATCCGGTAAGAGCACCCGCACCTTCATGGTTTCCAGCAGCGGCGAAACCGTTACCATAATGGCTTCCGTTTCCTCCACATTGAAATTGTCGGCTTCGGAGATAATACCCGCCGCGGCATTTAAAATACGGCTTTCCCGCTCCAGCTTGGCCCTCACTTCCTGTATCACGGTATTGACGCCTTCTTCCATACGCGTCAGGGAACGCTCCCGCAGCACCGCGGTGATCATGAAATAGGCCCCTGTCAGAAGTATGATGATGACCGCTATGACAACACCGGTCGCTGTCAGGCTCCTGTCCTGTTTGATATTACTTTTCTTTTTTATTTTTCCGGCCATGTTTCCGGTTCCTCCCTCGGAAATCTTTTGTTATTCTTATTCTTCCATCCGCTCGTGGAATTTTTCGCGCATTTCCAGATAGCGGGCATAAGCCTCCGGTTTTTTCTCCCTGAAACGATCTTCCATTTCCGCCCGGTGCCTGCGCAGAAGTTCCATCGCCTCGGGGCTCAGTTCTTTCAGTTTTTCCTCTATGATATGGCGGCGGCCTTCCAGCCGTTCTTCTATCTGCTTAATGTCGGAACGGCCTTTTCCCTCCAGCGCGGAAAAATACAGCTCCAGCCGGTTCAGCAGTTCATCCTCGTCAAAAAGTCCTACCCGCCCCCAGGAAACCGTATTTTCCGCTTTTACGATGCTCTCCATACTGTAATCGCCGGAATCCGCCAGTTTTTCCGCCACTTCCACAGCCAGCGCTTCCAGCTTTTCTCCCGCGCCCTCTCCAAAAGCCCATTCAAATTCCGCCAATCTCTCATTGGCCTCCGTATAAGGATAGGCTTCCTCCCCGGAGATCCCTTCCAGGGGATATGGCTTATTCACGCCGGCGGCGCGCAGGGCCAGGGACACGGTCCTCCTGACACAGCCCTCTTCGATCAGCTTTCCGGCGCCCAGCGCGCGGAGCTGGTCGTTCACCGCATCCGTATGCTCCGTAAGGTAGAAAGAAATCCCCTTCGCGTTCAGATTCCGCTTCAGTATCACCAGTCTTTCGGCGGCGGTAATGTCCACGCTGCCGATGCCCCTGGCATCCACGATGACCTGTCTGGTATCCTCCTTCAGCGCGTTTTCGATATCTTCCTGAAAGGCATCGATATTGGCAAAAAAGAGATTGCCGCTGAAGCGGTAAACTACCGTACCCGCAATGGGGCGGGCATTTTTGTTGCGGCTGAGATTATGCAGCCCCTCATGTCCCGATATCATGCCCAGAAAGGCCTTGGGCGGGATCACCGCCCGTATGATGACCGCCACAAAGGACAGGATCACCCCGATCAGCACCCCGTAAATGGTCCCGAAGATCAGCACTCCCCAAAAAGCGCCCATAAAAATAGCAAATTCCTGTTTATCCGCCTTCCAGGTCTGTCTGGCCAGATCGACCTCCAGTATGCCCAACAACGCGGAAAGCACAATCCCGGTCAGGACCGGCACCGGAAAAAACCGCAGCAGATCCGTTCCGAACAACAGCACCAGGATCATAGCGGCACCGGCGGTCACCGACATCAACTGGGAACTGCAGCCGTACTGATCCGCGATCCCGCTTCTGGACACGCTCCCGTTGACAGGACAGCAGCCTGTAAAAGCGGCAGCGGCATTTCCCGCCGCGTAGGCCAGCACTTCCCTGTTGTTCTGAATCTTATAATTGTATTTCAGAGCGTAATTGCCCGTGGCCAGCAGCGTCTGCGCCATAATGACCAGCGCGATGGTGAGGGAAAGCAGGACGATCTCCTCCAGGTGCGGCAGGATCAGGGAAAGATCGGGTATCACCAGCTTCGGCAGCCCCGCGGGCGCCCCGGAAAGCAGCTTCACCCCGCGCTCTTCCAGACGGCAGAACACGGTCAGTCCCGCCCCCGCGGCCATGAGAACTACGGACATGGGAAATTTGGGGGCTTTTTTCCGGGCCATCTGCAGGATCACCACCGTCCCCACTCCCAAAAGCGCGGACAGCGGATGAAATGACCGCAGCTCCTGTCCGATATGGTAGAGCAGGACAAAAAGCTCTCCCGTTCCGGCGCTGCCCCCGAAAAGCTTGGGCACCTGCATCAGGATAATGGTACAGCCGATCCCCGAAATAAAACCTCCCATCACGGGCTTGGAGATATATTTTACCAGCCTGCCCGCTTTCAGCAGAAAAAACACGAACAGCCAGATCGCCGTGACCGCCGTCACCGCCGGTACCAGGGCGGCGGCCTCCTGTGAACCTGCCGCGACGCCCAGCCCCGCCAGCGCGCCGCCCACCAGCGCCGCGGGAGTGGCATCCACCCCAAAGACAAACTGGGGGGACGATGTCACCAGCGCGTACACCAGCACGGGAAAGACCGAGCCGTAAAGTCCGTACACGGCAGGCAGCCCCGCCACCTGCGCGTAACCCATGGAAATGGGAATGGACACCAGCGCCACCACGATGCCGGACACTATATCTTTTTTAATATGGGAGAGATCCCGCTTTTTTCTGCCCACCATTAAAATTTATCATATTCCTTTCCGTCCGTTTTCGTCAGATAAGCGATGCCGATGGAACCCAGTCCGCCGTTGCTGGAACAGGACACGGAAGCCCTGGTCACGATGACCTTTTCAAAGGGAATATATTTCAGCACCTCGCTTATCACTTCTTCCTGCTGTTTTAACGTGCAGCTCGCGTGAGAAATAAATACCACACGGGTATCTATCCTGCGCTTCCGGCGGAGCAGGCTGCGGACAAAGCTCTTCCTAGCCTTATCCAGATTTCCCGCGCGGAAACCGATCACTCTGGTATCGTTATGCTTCATCCCTACGATGGGATAGAGGTTCAGTATCCGGAACAACGTATTCAGCGCCCTTTCTCCGTGCCCGCTCTTGGCGTAGCTTCCTATATTGGGCATGAAAAAGGTGGTTTCGATCTGTTTCTTCAACACTTCCAGCTCTCCGCAGAGCTCCTCCACCCGGTTCACGCCGTTGAGCAGCAGCTTGCCCGCCGCCAGCACCAGCAGTCCTTCCCCGCAGGAAATATGTCCCGCGTTGATCACATGCACATGGTCAAATCCCTCCGCCGCCAGCGCCGCGTTCTGGTAACTGCCTCCCGGCCCGGAAGCCATGGAAATGTGGATCACTTCCTCCGCCTCTGTCAGCGCCTGCGCGTAAAAGGCCTCAAATTCCTCCACTGAAGCGCTGACCGCCAGCGCTTCATGCGCGGGATCCGACAGGTAGCGCTGCAGGTTATCGGAATCGATCTCCACCGTATCCCGGAAAGTCCCCTGCTTCGTTTCTATGTAGGCGTATATCATTTTAATGTCGTACTGCGCCAGATGTTCCCTGGACAGATCACTGATACAGTCCGTGGATATCTGGATCTTTTTCTTTCTGCGCCGCAGCACGGATCTGGCTGCCGCCAGGTCCTCCTCTTCCTCATTGATGCGGTACTCGATCAGGCCTTCCGGCAGGAATTTTAAGACCTCCGCCTCCAGAAGCCTGCTGTCAACGGGTTTGGAGAGATAACCGTCAAATCCTTCCTCCAGATACTTCCGCTTATCCGCCGCGGACGCGTTGGCCGTTACCACGATAACCGGCGTCTGGCGGCGTCCGCTGCTCTCCAGCCTTCGGATGGATTTCATGACCGTCTGCCCGTCCATGCCCGGCATCATACTGTCGAGAAGAATGACATGATACACCTTTTTCTTTACCATATCCAGGCACTCTTCTCCGCTTTTTGCCGTTTCGATCTGCACTTTGGTGGCCCGCAGCAGCTTGCTGATGACCATGAGATTGGTTTCGTTGTCATCTACCACCAGCACTTTCGCCATGGGCGCCTCAAAGCTCTGTTTATAGTGTATGCGCTCCCGGCTCTGCAGCTTCCGCAGATAGTTCACGTCCCCGATGGGCCTGGCATCGACCACCGGCTGTTCCAGCGTCACGGTAAAAACGGAGCCCTGCCTGTAAATACTGTCCACCGTAATGGTTCCGCCCATCAGACTGACAAGCTGTTTGGTAATGGTCAGTCCCAGGCCGCTGCCTTCTATCTTACGGTTTCTTTCCCTGTCCACTCGCTTGAAATAATCGTACAGGGATGCCAGGTCCTCCTTCTTGATGCCGATACCCGTATCGGCAACGGAGATCGTCAGCTTTTCCCTGCCGTTCCCCAGGGATTCTCCCTGTACGGACAGCGTCACGGAACCCTCCTGCGTATACTTGGCCGCGTTTGTCAGCAGATTGAACAGGATCTGACGGATACGCATTTCATCTCCGTACAGCACGCAGGGCAGTTCACTGTCAATGTCCACGTGGAAATCCAGGTTCTTTTCACTGATGCGGATCTGCAGCAGCCCCACCACATCGTCAAAAAGTTCCTTAGTATGGTATTCCACCGGCACGATCGCCATCCTGTCGCTCTCGATCTGGGAAAAATCCAGGATATCGTTGATCAGATTCAGCAGGATCTTGCTGGCGTTCCTGACCTTCAGGGCGTCCTCCGCCACTTCATCGGAAATATCCTCCCTGAGTATCATCTCATTCAGGCCGATGATGGCGCTGATGGGCGTGCGGATCTCATGGCTCATATTGGCAAAGAACGCGTCTTTGGATCTGACGATCCTCTCGATCTCCTCTTTCTGGGCCATGGTCCTTTCCCGCTCTTTTTCGTAGGCTCTCAGCTGAAACCGCATGATGATCCCTACCGCCACGCTGACGGTCACCACGGCAAAAAGGGAATCATAGTAGACTGCCGACTTGGAACCCAGCGGATTGATCAGGTCCGAATGGAAATACGCGAAAATATAGGTTCCCGTATCCACCATCAGCGTGATCGTCAGAAACAGGATCAGCTTTTTGCCCCGGAACATAATAAAAATGTAAAGCAGCCCCAGCACAAACCAGACCGTGGCGCCGCTTTCGATGCCGCCGCTGGAAAAGAACACAAAGGGAAAGATCCCGCAAATAGCGAACAACGCGAACAATACGATGGCAAATTCCACCTTATGATACCGGAACGTGGCCGCCATGGCGATCATGATAACGACCAAAAGAGCGAACACCGGGATCGCATTGACCAGCGGATCTTCCAGAGCGACCCCCGCCACGATCGCGATGACCGAAACGGCAAAACCGGTGAGCAGGATCAATCGGAAAAGCCGTTCCCGGATATCCATGGAGCCTTTGTAAAATATATTTTTAATTTTCTCCAGCATATTCCTCAATCCTGTCCTTTAATCTCAGCACCGCTTCCGCCGCGGACAAATAATCCGACATTTGAAGCTTGCGCGCGACGGGTTCCATTGCCTCCGCCAGAGGCCGCCCATGAAAACTGCATCTGGACAGGCGTCCGGCAAGTTCCTCCATCTTTGCTTTATCAAAGGCGTACGCGGCATCTTCAAAGGCCATGGCCAGCTTATCCAGCTCGCCCTCTTCCAGTTCTTCCGTATCTCCCGCCGCTTCCGCCCGCTGTTCCTTCCGTCCCACCGCTTGGCTTTCGTTCAGGAGGTCCAGGACCCGCCGGTACTCCCGCATCAGTTCCTCATGGTGCGCCCGGATAAACCCTTCGTCCTCCCGTTTCCCGGCCAGTTCCAGTTCCTTCGCCATGGCGGAAAGTTTCGCCACGCCCACGCTGAGCATGGTGCTTTTCAGGGCATGCACCAGAGTGGCGTACTCTTTCCAGTCCCCGGCCTGATAGAGATCCTCTATCCGCCTGCGGTCCGCCGGGCCGTTGCTCCGTATCAGGCGCAGGATCTCTATGTAGTCCTTCAGGGTGCCGCAGTAAGCCAGCCCCTTCTGCTCGTCAAAAACATCCGCCGGCAGATCCGTGCGGCGTGCGGGACGCGCCGTATCCCTGTCCGCCGCGGGCTCCCGCTCCTGCTTTTCCGTTTTGGTTTCTTCCTTTACGGGAATCAGTTTCTCCTGAGGAAGCACCCGTCTGAGCACCCTCTCCAATACGGATATTTCAATGGGTTTGGCGATAAAATCCTGAAATCCTTCGTTCAGGAACACCTCCCGCATACCGCCTACGGCGTTGGCCGTTACCGCTACCACAGGCAGTTTCTTAAAGTAGCTGCCCTGCTTGCGGCGGATCCTCTGCAGGGTTTCGACCCCATCCATTTCCGGCATCATATGATCCATAAACACCAGATCATATCCCATGCCTTCGATCTTTTCCAGAGCCTCCGCGCCTCCGGTGGCTATGTCCGCCCTAATCCTGTACGGCTGCAGCAGCCCTTCCAGCACCCTTATGTTCATCAGGTTGTCATCCACTATCAGCACGGCAGCGTCAGGAGCGGTAAACCTGCCCTGGTAATCGTAACTGGCATCGATGCCCTGTACCATTCTTTCATCATTCAGCGCCATCACGATCGGCAGGATAAAAAACGGTTTATATAACTTCTGTATCCGGGGATTCAGCACCCTTACGTCGTTAAAGCGCTCGATGACCGCCACTACTCTCACCGTCTGGGACATCCTGTCGAAATAATCCCTGTCCTCCTCATACTCCTCTATGCTGATAAACACATGGGTAAAAGTTTCCCGTTCCGCCCTTCGTTTTAATTCCGACAGATTCTGGCAAACATGGCAGCGCACCCGCAGCTGGGAGATCATATGGAAGATCACCTGTCCGTACGCCTCCCGCACCTCCGGCCTGTCATATCTCTCCATATCCACGTAAATAGCGACATTGACACGCTCCCTGTCCTTTACCGCGGCAATGGGAGAAGCGTCCGCCACCTTCTGGGGGATCACGAACTGCACCTCGCTGCCCCGCCCGAACTCGCTGGATACGGTAATAAATCCCCCCATCCGCTCCACCAGAGCCTGGGAAATGGCCAGGCCCAGCCCGATACCGGTCTTCTGCCTGTTGCGCTTGGTATCCACCTGATTGAAGCTGTTAAAAAGCTTCTCCAGGCTCTCCTTCTTCATCCCGATGCCCGTATCCCTGACCTGCACGATCAGATTGATGCCGTAATCGGTCTTCCTGAAGCCGATGACAATGGTCACACAGCCTTCTACCGTAAATTTCAGGGCGTTGTTCACCAGGTTCATGATGACCCGGCGGATCTTCTGCTCATCTCCCACCAGTCCGCCGGGCAGGTCCGCGTCGCAGTCCACGATCAGGTCGATCTCCTTTTCATTCTTGCGGGCCATGGACATATTGATCACGTCGTTGATGGTGGAAGTAATGTTATAGGTTTCTTCCACCAGTTCCATCTTTCCGGTCTGCATCTCCGTAAAATCCAACACGTCGCTGACAATGGACTGCAGACTCCGTCCCGCGGTCTGGATGCTGAACACGTCCGCCCTCACCTGGTCGCTGAGCTCTTCCCGCAGCACGATCTCGCTCATGCCGCAGATGGTATTGATGGGAGTACGGATCTCATGGCTCACATTCGCCATAAAATCGTCTTTGCTGCGCTCCGCCTCCCTGAGGGAATCTATGGTTTCCTTCTGCCTGGCCACGCCCTCCATCCGCATCCGGTTTAAAATATATACGATGTACTCGATAAAAAAAACGGAAACGATCTCCAGCGCCGTCTGCAGAATCTTCTCACCGGAAGCCAGATCCTCCGTCTTCTGGATCAGGATGTGGTACAGTCCCAGAAATACCGTTACCCCAAACAACACATACAGCAGTTCCGAAATACCGTAAAACACCAGCATAACGGCCATTACGGACAGCACCGGCGCCGTCATGGAAAAGCTGCCCGCGTACACCGACCAGAGTATGACGCCCATCTGCATAAGGCAGGTGGTCACATAGGCTCTGAACGTGTAGGTGCGCACTTTCGCGCAGTAGAGCACAAGGCCGAGGCACCAGCCCATATCCGTAAGCAGAGCCACCCAGACGGGCCATCCGAATCGGACCGTAACCACCGTTATCACAGCGTTGCAGATAAAATAGAACAGCAGCAGAAACCTTTCTATACCGGCCTGCGCCGTTGTCTGTAATTTGTCCTCCTGCACCTTGTCCTCCTATCCGCGCCGCGCCAGCTTCAGGTACGCGCCCACACGGGCTTTGACCGCTTCCGGTATAAAAGGCTTCGTCACATAGTCCGCGCCCCCCGCTTCAAAGACTTTTACGATTTCTTCCCGGCTCTCAAAAGCGGAAATAAAGAGCACCGGCACGTTTCGGGAAGCCGGATCCGCCTTTAGTTTCGCGCACACCTCAAAGCCGTCCATCTCCGGCATGGAAACGTCCAGCAGCACCAGCGCCGGACGGCAGCCGGAAAATACCCGCAGCGCCTGACGGCCGCTTTCCGCCAATACCGGACGGCATCCCATATCCTCCACAATATTTTTTAACAGAAAACGCTGGGACTCCGTGTCATCCACGATCAGGATACAGGGGTCCTGCAAATGATTTTCATCCATGGTTTTGTTCCTTCTTTCAGTCCGCCAGCGTTTTGGCGATAGTCCGAAACAGCACGTCCTGGCTGACCGGCTTTAACAGGTAACCGCTGGGGCGCAGCTTCAACACCTCCGCCACAACTTCCTTCTCGTGTACGCCGGTCAGAAAGATTACCGGAATGTCGCTTGTTTCTTCCATGCTTCTGAGCTGCTCAAAGGTTTCCTTCCCGCTTTGGACGGGCATGTCATAATCCAGTAAGATCAGATCCGGATGGGTCTTCCGCGCGTACCGGACTCCTTCCATGCCGGAGGTGGCCATCTGAATGTCATACTTGTCCCGTAAAAGCACTTCCAGGATCCGCAGCTGTATCAGGCTGTCATCTATCAGTAATATATGTTTCATCCCCACGCCCTTTTATCCCTGTTATTTTACAGTTTTCCATGTTCAGTATAGCATAAAGCCCTCTTCAAGGAAAGAAATTTCTGCGCTTTCCGGGCAAAATTATTTTGGAAAAGCCCTTGTGATTTCTTTGATTTTCTATATAATGAGAAGAAGGAAAACAAACAGGAGGAGAAATACCAATGCCAAAGAGAACAGATATCCACAAAGTGCTCATTATCGGCTCCGGTCCCATTGTCATAGGCCAGGCATGCGAGTTCGATTATTCCGGCACACAGGCCTGCAAGGCGCTGCGCAGACTGGGATACGAGATCGTGCTGGTCAATTCCAATCCGGCCACCATTATGACGGATCCGGAAATCGCGGACGTCACCTATATTGAACCTCTGAATGTCCACAGGCTGGAACAGATCATCGCCAAAGAGAGGCCCGATGCCCTGCTGCCCAATCTGGGCGGCCAGTCCGGACTGAATCTGTGCGCCGAACTGAACAGCGCCGGCATTTTGGATAAATATCACGTAAAGGTCATCGGCGTGCAGGTAGATGCCATCGAACGGGGAGAAGACCGTATCGAATTTAAAAACGCCATGAACGCGCTGGGCATTGAGATGGCCCGCAGCGAGGTAGCCTACAGCGTGGAAGAAGCCCTGCGCATCGCGGACGGGCTCGGCTATCCCGTAGTGCTCCGCCCGGCTTACACCATGGGAGGCGCCGGCGGCGGCCTGGTCTACAACAGAGAAGAATTAAAGACCGTCTGCGCCAGAGGCCTGCAGGCCAGCCTGGTTGGCCAGGTACTGGTAGAGGAATCCGTTCTCGGCTGGGAAGAGCTGGAACTGGAAGTAGTGCGTGACAAAGACAACAACATGATCACGGTCTGCTTCATCGAAAATATCGACCCCATGGGCGTCCATACAGGAGATTCCTTCTGCTCCGCTCCCATGCTGACCATCTCCCCGGAAACCCAGAAAAGACTGCAGGAACAGGCTTACCGTATCGTAGAATCCGTCCAGGTCATCGGCGGCACCAACGTACAGTTCGCCCATGATCCCAAAAGCGACCGTATTGTAGTCATCGAGATCAATCCCCGTACTTCCCGCTCCTCCGCGCTGGCTTCCAAAGCCACCGGCTTCCCCATCGCGCTGGTTTCGGCCATGCTGGCTTCCGGCCTGACCTTAAAGGAGATCCCATGCGGAAAATACGGCACCCTGGATCAATATGTGCCGGACGGGGACTATGTAGTGATCAAATTTGCCCGCTGGGCCTTTGAAAAATTCAAGGGCGTAGAGGACAGGCTGGGCACCCAGATGCGGGCCGTCGGTGAAGTCATGAGCATCGGAAAGACTTACAAAGAGGCTTTTCAGAAGGCCATCCGCTCACTGGAAACCGGCCGTTACGGCCTGGGAGGTGTCAAGAACTTCGGCTCCCTTTCCAGGGAGGAACTTTTAAAAAGGCTGATCACCCCGTCCAGCGAACGCCATTTCCTGATGTACGAGGCGCTGCGCAAAGGGGCTTCCATAGATGAGATCCATGAGATCACCCATGTAAAGACCTGGTTCATCGAACAGATGAAAGAACTGGTGGAGGAAGAAGAAAACCTTCTGCGTTTCAAGGGCTCCCTGCCCCCGGACGAACTTCTGACCGCCGCCAAGAAGGACGGTTTCTCCGACAAATACTTAAGCCGGCTTCTGGAGGTGCCGGAAGCGGATATCCGCGACCGCAGGATCGCCCTGGGTGTGGAGGAAGCCTGGGAAGGCGTGCATGTCAGCGGCACGCAGGACAGTTCCTACTACTTCTCCACCTATAACGCGGCCGATAAAAATCCTGTCAGCAGCCAAAAATCCAAGATCATGATCCTGGGCGGCGGACCTAACCGCATCGGCCAGGGCATTGAATTTGACTACTGCTGCGTACATGCTTCCCTGGCTTTAAAAAAGCTGGGATTTGAAACCATCATCGTCAACTGCAATCCCGAAACCGTATCCACGGATTACGATACCTCCGATAAGCTGTACTTCGAGCCTCTTACTCTGGAAGACGTGCTGAGCATTTACAAAAAGGAGCAGCCCCTGGGCGTCATCGCCCAGTTCGGCGGACAGACCCCTCTGAATCTGGCGGCGGATCTGGAAAAGAACGGCGTCAGGATCCTGGGCACCTCTCCCGCCGTCATCGACCTGGCCGAGGACAGGGACCAGTTCCGGGCCATCATGGAAAAGCTCGACATTCCAATGCCGGAATCCGGCATGGCAGCCACTGTGGAGGAAGCGCTGGTCATTGCCGGCAGGATCGGATATCCCGTTATGGTCCGTCCTTCCTATGTGCTGGGAGGCCGGGGCATGGAAGTGGTCTACGACGATGACAGCATGCGTGAATATATGAAGGCCGCCGTGGGCGTCACCCCGGACAGGCCCATTCTGATCGACCGGTTCCTGAATCACGCTCTGGAATGTGAGGCGGATGCTATCAGCGACGGCACTCACGCGTTTGTGCCCGCGGTCATGGAACATATCGAGCTGGCAGGCATCCATTCCGGTGACTCGGCGTGCATCATCCCCTCCGTGCACATTTCGGAAGAAAATGTACGCGTTATCAAGGAATATACCAGGCGGATCGCGGAAGAAATGCATGTAAAAGGCCTGATGAATATGCAGTACGCCATTGAAAACGGCAGAGTTTACGTACTGGAAGCCAATCCCAGAGCCTCCCGCACCGTTCCGCTGGTATCCAAAGTCTGCAACATCCGCATGGTGCCTCTGGCAACGGAGATCATCACTTCGGAACTGACCGGCAGACCTTCTCCCGTTCCTTCCCTGAAAGAACAGGAGATCCCCAACTACGGTGTAAAGGAAGCGGTCTTCCCCTTCAATATGTTCCAGGAAGTGGATCCCATACTGGGTCCTGAAATGCGTTCCACCGGCGAAGTACTGGGCCTGTCCCACTCCTATGGGGAGGCATTCTATAAGGCGCAGGAAGCCGCCCAGTCCAAGCTGCCTCTGGAAGGAACCGTACTGATCTCCGTCAACCGCAAGGATCGGGAAGAAGTGGTGGACGTGGCCAGGGAATTCGCTCAATGCGGCTTCCGCATCGTGTCCACCGGCGCCACCTGTGAGGCCATCAACCGGGCGGGCATTCCTGCCGAAAGGGTGAACAAGCTGTACGAAGGACGTCCCAATATCCTGGATTTGATCACCAACGGAAAGATCGACCTGATCGTCAATTCCCCGGTGGGCAAGGACAGCGTTCACGATGACAGCTATCTGCGCAAAGCGGCCATCAAAGCCAAGATTCCCTATATGACCACCGTGGCCGCGGCTCAGGCTACCGTAAACGGTATCCGTTATGTGAAAACTCATGGGGACAGCGAGGTCAAATCCCTTCAGCAGCTCCACAGTGAGATACACGATAAAGAATAATCCCAAAATACCTTTTTGGAAATTTTATGGACAAGAGAGCGTCCCGGGACGCTCTCTTGTTATATTTCCTATTTTTCAGCATATCTTCAGACACCGCAGCAGTTCCTGATAACACTCCCATATATTTTTCATATCTTCACCTCTGAGCCTGACTGCTCCCATCGCTGCCATGTCATTTACTCTGATAACAGGTATCATCTCGGATTTTCCTCCTTCTATGCAGTACAGCCGCTTCGCCACAGTTTCCCAGTTCCGGTACAAAAGAAGCGCTTTCTCCCAGGTATAGTTTCGCAGCCCGTCTGCCAGAACGATTCTTTCCAGAAATTCATTTCTGACCATTTCCGAGGCTACAAACACTCCTGCCAGAAAACCTTGCCGATACGTCTTATCCGATTGCAACTTTTTCTGCTCCGACTTCGGCTTTTTCACATAAGAGCGCAATTTTCCCAGTGTACTCTGCAGCGCAGACAGTTCAAGCAGACAGCAATGATCATTGTCCTTATAGCGTAATTCTTCTCTGTCCTGGCTAAACGGAATGATCTTTTCGCTTTTTTCCGTTTGAAATCCCTCCATCCACAGATTGCTGCCCACGGCTTCCAGAATAATGATATTTTCCTTTCCCCCTGTTCCCGCTACCTGGATATGAGCGCGCTGCGCTTCTTCGCCCGCCCCTCCCTGGGCCGATTGAGATTGCCCCAAAACCGTCTTACATAGCTGTTTCCTTCCCTCTCTGATCTTTTCCAGGTCTTCATGCAGAAACTTTTTGTCCAAACGCAATAAAAAATCCATTTTTTCCTCCTTTTAAGCGTATCGCCTTTTCTTGTTGAGAACGGGCCTCCCGTTTTTTACATAATACGATATTTTGTCAACCCTTTTCCGCCGTTTTTTCTGTTTTAGTACATTCAAAATATATATTTAGTTTATTGTGAATATACTTTCCGGAATGCGCAGGCCCTTACCCCGCAAGATCTGTTTTTAAAAATAGAAATTTTTTCTTTACAGGGCTTGATTTTTATTTCAAAATATCGTATTTTGTTAACCTTTCAGCCTTTCCGCCGCACAGGAAAACCGCTTCCCTACTTCCGTTTTCCTATGCTATGGTTTACTCGGTTTTAAAAACGCAGCCCGTTTAACCGTTTCCTCTTTTCCTCGGCAGTGGTCGTGGTATAGATACGGGTCGTTTCCAGACTGGAGTGACCCAGTATATCCGCGAGCTCTGTCAGATCCGCGAACTGTTTCATATAAGTTACAGCGAACAGATGACGAAGCCCGTGGGGATGCAGTTTCTTTTTATCGATCCCTGCCATATCACCCAGATGGCGAAGCATTTTATATACGGCGATCCTGCTGATGGGAGCCTCCCCATTACCCCGAAAGATAACACCCTGATGCAGATTTCTGCTTTCACAGTATACAAGCAGGTTCCGGACAAGCCGTTCCGACAGGTATATCTCTCTTATCTTGCCTTTATTGTGTACCGTAAACCTGCCATTTTCCAGCACTTCTCTTGTCAGAAAGCGCAGCTCGCTGATGCGCATGCCGGTAAGAGCCAGCGTCATGAAAATATAATAATATTTTTCCCTTCCGCTCTCTTTCGCGTATTCCAAAAGCCTCCTGTACTCTTCCGCGGTGATCACATTGTCCAGGGAACGCTTCTTCTGTATCCTCTCTGTTTTGATCACGCAGTTTTCGTACCCCGCATACTTGATATACTGATTTGCCGCTACTATTCGCAGGTTTATCGTAGCGGCCTTTTGCTTCTTCTCCAGCAGCTTCGCTTTATAGGCGATCATCACCTCCTTCGTCACAGGCCGCTCTTTTAAAAATTCCAGCAGCCTTCCCGCTTCTCTGACATAGATTCCAATACTCCCGTCAGACAGTTCCTTCTGTCTTAAATAGTTTTCGTAGTTTTTCAAGTCCTTTTCGTATTTCATTTCTCTTTTACCTCTTCCCCTATTTTTACGGGTAAAAGAATCTGTTTTCCGTGCGGCAGCCGGCCTCTCACCGAAGTTTCCGCTCCGATGAAAAGATTTTACCACGCTTCCCTGCGGAAAAAAATTTCTTCCTTGCGGAAACAATTTCTTCCTTGCGGAAACAATTTCTTCCTTGCGGAAGAAATGAAAATGGACTATGATGGAAGAGTGCAGATACCATGAAAAAGCAAGGAGAAAAAATATGACAACGAATGAAAAAGCGCTGCTGCTCCATAAACAGTGGAACGGCAAACTGGAAACCGTCAGCAAGGCTCCTGTCAAATCCAGGGAGGACCTTGCCCTGGCCTACACACCCGGCGTGGCGGAACCCTGCAAAGTCATCGCGCAGGATAAAGAAGCCGCCTATCAATATACCATGAAAGCCAATACCGTTGCCGTAGTTTCCGACGGCAGCGCCGTACTGGGACTGGGAAATATCGGTCCCTACGCCGCTATGCCCGTCATGGAAGGCAAAGCGGTCCTGTTCAAGGAATTCGGCGGCGTCAACGCGGTCCCCATCTGTCTGGATACCCAGGACACGGAAGAGATCATCAAAGCCGTCACCTATCTGGCTCCCGGCTTTGGCGGCATCAATCTGGAGGATATCAGTGCGCCCCGCTGTTTTGAGATCGAGGAAAGGCTTAACGAAATCCTGGATATCCCCGTCTTCCATGATGACCAGCACGGTACCGCCATCGTGGTACTGGCCGGCATCATCAACGCCCTTAAGGTGGTGGGCAAGAAAAAAGAAAACTGCCGGGTCGTAGTCAACGGCGCGGGCAGCGCCGGCGTAGCCATTACCAGGCTTCTGCTGACCTACGGCTTTCCTCATATCATCATGTGCGATAAGGCGGGCATCCTTTCCAGATCCGCGGAAGGCCTGAACTGGATGCAGCAGAAAATGACCGAAGTCACCAATCTGCAGGGCGAAACGGGCACTCTGGCGGATGCCATGAAGGGCGCGGATATTTTCGTGGGCGTTTCCGCCCCCAATATCGTAACGCAGGAAATGGTTTCTTCCATGAACAAAGACGCCATTCTGTTCGCCATGGCCAATCCCATTCCCGAGATCATGCCGGATCTGGCCAAAAAAGCCGGTGCCAGAGTGGTGGGTACCGGACGTTCCGATTTTCCCAATCAGGTCAACAACGTAGTGGCTTTTCCCGGCATCTTCAAAGGCGCGCTGGAAGGCCGCGCTTCCCGCATCACCGAGGAAATGAAACTGGCGGCAGCGACGGCTATTGCCGGACTGGTTCCCGACGAAGAACTCTCCGAGGACAATATCATGCCGGAAGCCTTTGATCCCAAGGTCGCGGACGTAGTGGCGCAGGCCGTCAAGTCCCATATCCGATGATCGTTTATGACCGCGGACTGGCTGGGCAGACCTTACTATTCCCTGGATGCCTTTCTGAAGAATACCTATGGGGAAAAATATTATAAGATCGCGCTGGACGGCGGTTTCAGCTGTCCCAACCGGGACGGCACCGCGGGCAGGGGAGGCTGCATCTTCTGCAGTGAAGGCGGCAGCGGAGATTTCGCGGTCAGGGTGCGGCAGGAAGGATCACTGTGCCCTGACACAAAGACGGTCATGGAAGCGCGGCTGCAGGAAGGCTTTCGTCTTTTCGGCCGCAAAAAGACCGGCAGCCGCTTTATCGCGTATTTTCAGGCTTATACGGGCACCTATGCGCCCGTTTCCTATCTCCGTACGCTCTATACGGCTGCTCTGGAGCTTCCTCAAACGGCCGGCATTTCCATCGCCACGCGTCCCGACTGCCTGCCTGAAGAGGTCTTAGCGCTCCTGACGGAACTGAAGGCCGCTTACCCCGACAAATTCATCTGGCTGGAGCTGGGACTGCAGACCATACACGAGCGGACCGCCGCGTTCTGCAACAGGGGATACTCCCTTCCCGTATTCCGGGAAGCCGTAAAAGCGCTGGCAGAACGTTCCGTTCCCGTCATCGTTCATGTCATTTTGGGACTGCCGGGAGAAACGCCGGAAATGATGTACGACACCTGCCGCTGCTTAAACGGCCTGCCCGTTTCCGGCATCAAGCTGCAGCTGCTCCACATCCTGAAAAACACGCCTCTGGGGAACGCGTTCCTGCGGGGAGAGCTGGGAAATTTTACCGTTCTGTCCCAGGAAGAATACCTGGATATTCTGATCCACTGTCTGGAAATACTGCGCCCCGATATGGTAATCCACCGGCTGACCGGGGACGGGCCCAGAGAACTGACGATCGCTCCGCTTTGGAGCCTGCATAAAAGAAATGTACTGAACACGCTGCATCAGGAGATCCGGCGCCGCGGTACTTTTCAGGGGAGATGTTATCATGACGAAGGAACCCTTCACTCTGTATAAACTGATCGTGCTTTACATGCTGGACAAAGCCGCTTTTCCCTTAACCAGGAACCAGATAAGCGAATTTGTCCAGGACAGGGATTACACCAATTTCTTTACCCTGCAGCAGGTCTTTGCCGAGCTTGCCGATACCGGTCTGATACAGGCCAAGACCATCTTAAACCGTACCCAGTTTTCCATTACGGAAGAAGGCCGGGAAACCCTGCGCTTTTTTAAGAACCGCATCGGCAGCGCTATCCGGGAGGAGATCGACGCCTATTTTCAGGAAAAGGAGATCGAGCTGCTCAATGAGGTATCGGTACAGGGCAGCTATGATAAGGCCCCCAGCGGCGAGTACGAAGCGCATCTGCTGGCACGCGACAGGGGCATCACGCTGGTGGACATCACCCTTTCCGTACCCACAAAAGAGCTCGCGGCTTCCGTCTGCGGCAACTGGCAGAAAAAAAATCAGCTGATCTATCAGTATCTGACAGAGCAGCTGTTCTGACTTCTTTTAAGGCGT
The DNA here is from genome assembly GCA_947632555.1 of uncultured Lachnospiraceae bacterium. GTDB lineage: Bacteria > Bacillota > Clostridia > Lachnospirales > Lachnospiraceae > Acetatifactor. Next base: position 54,272 of record CANRPU010000010.1, on the reverse strand, counting down.
TTCTTCCGCCTCTTCCCTGATCCGTTTCATATGCTCCCTTATCTTTACCTCATAACCGTTTCCCGAAGGACTGTAAAACTCCCTTCCGCTTAATTCATAGGGCAGATACTGCTGTCTGACGTAGTGATTGGGATAATCGTGCGCGTATTTATAACCCGTTCCGTGTCCGAGCTTGGCCGCCCCCTGGTAATGGGCATCCTGCAGATGCGGCGGGATCGGAAGATTGCCGCTTTTTTCCACTTCCGCGGCAGCGGCGGCTATGGCCGAAGAGGCCGAATTGCTCTTGGGTGCGCTGGCAACATAGGCCGCAGCCTGAGCCAGAATGATCTGCGCTTCCGGCATCCCTACCCGCTCTGCCGCCAGGGAAGCGCTGACCGCCACCGTCAGAGCCCGGGGATCGGCATTTCCCACATCTTCCGCGGCGCAGATCATGATCCTCCTGGCAATAAACGTTACGCTTTCGCCCGCGTACAGCATTCTGGCAAGATAATATACCGCCGCATCCGCATCGGAACCTCGCATGCTTTTGATAAAAGCGGAAATGGTATCGTAATGGGAATCCCCGCTCTTGTCATAGCGGAGCGCCCTCCGCTGGATACACTCCTGGGCCACCTCCATGGTGATATGGATCTTCCCGTCTTCACTGCGGTTTGTGGTGAGAATGCCCAGTTCCACCGCGTTCAGCGCGTGCCTGGCATCCCCGTCCGCCATGTCCGCCAGAAACTCCAGCGCGTCCTCCTCTATCACCGCGTCATAGCTGCCCATACCCCGGTCCCGGTCATAGACGGCTTTTTGGATCAGCCCTCTGATATCCTCCTTTTCCAGGGGCTTCAGCTCAAACACAGCGGAACGGGAAAGCAGCGCGCCGTTTACTTCAAAATAAGGATTTTCTGTGGTGGCTCCTATCAGGACGATCGTACCGTCCTCCACAAAAGGAAGCAGATAATCCTGCTGCCCTTTATTGAAACGGTGAATCTCATCTATGAACAAGATCGTCCTTCTGCCGTACATGCCGCGGTTGCCTTTGGCCTTTTCCACCACTTCCTCCATGTCCTTCTTCCCCGCGGCCGCGGCGTTGAGCTGGATAAATTCCGCGCTGGTGGTATTGGCGATCACCCTGGCCAGCGTGGTCTTGCCGGTCCCCGGCGGGCCGTAAAAGATAAGGGAGCTGAGTTTATCCGCCTGAATGGCTCTGTAAAGCAGCTTGTCCTTATCTATGATATGCCGCTGTCCCACCACCTCGTCCAGGGATGCAGGACGCATTCTGGCCGCCAGAGGCGATTCTTTTTCCATATGATTCTGCCGCATGTATTCAAAAATATCCATTTTTCCTCTTATCCCGTTAATCAAACAAAATTTCATCCACTGTCACAAAAGTATATCCTTCCTCCTTAAGCCTGTCAATGGCGTCCAGCGCCGCGGTCACGGAGGTCTTGTAATAATCGTGCATAAGGATGATGTCGTTTTCTCCCGCCGCGGAAACGATTTTTTCCGTAATGCGGGCAGCGTTCCGGGAAGACCAGTCCAGAGGATCCACATTCCACAATACGGGAAACATATTCAGTTCCTCTTCCAGCCTCTTGTCCCAGCAGCCGTAGGGCGGCCGCACAAAAATCACCTCCTGCCCCGTAATGCCGGTGATGATCTCGCTGGTCCTGACCAGTTCCTCCTTAAATTCCTCCCTGTTATTCGCCGTCAGCTGTATATGGCTGTAGGTGTGGTTGCCGATCAGATGCCCCTCTTCGCTCATCCTTTCAATAATATCCGGGTGAAGCTGCGCGTGTTCCCCCGTCACAAAAAAAGTCACGTGCACGCCTCTTTCTTTTAAGCCGTCCAGAAGCTGCTCCGTATAGTAGGGATGCGGACCGTCATCGAAGGTCAGCGCTATCTTCTTTTCTTCTTCCGCCGCATCCCGCCTCACATTCCGGGACGCTGCCGGCAGTCCCCAAAACCGCTTTACCGTACAAAAAGACGACATCAATACCAAACCGATCAATAGTATAAATGCCGTCCGTTTTCTATTCCTTTTCACTGCCGCTCACGCTTTTTTGTTGCTTGCTACATTTTATTTGCAGGGACACAGTTCCATGCCTGCAATATATTTTTCCTGAAAATCAGGTTCTTCCGCCAGATTATATACCTCTATGGCGGGTACTTTCGGAGGCGCGCCGGCCGCGTCTTCCCTGCCGTATAAAAAAGCGCCCTCCAAAACCGCGTTGCCCACCGGCCGGGTACGGTCTTCCAGTTCCCGGGGAAAAAGCCCCACAGCCGCCGCCGCTTTCGCGTCCAGATAATACCCCATTCCGCCTGCCAGCCATACCCCGGCCACGGAGCCCATATCGGTTATCCCGTATTTGCCGCACAGGATGCGGATCCCCGTGGCGATCGCGGATTTCGCCATCTGCAGCTGCCGGATATGGCGGCCTGTCAGCCGCACCCCTCCTATCTCCACGCCGTTGGTAAAATACGGCTCCGCGAGCAGTCCCGTGCTGTCCAGCAGCCCTTCCTCCAGCAGGCGGGCCGTCAGCGCCATCAGGTCCGCTCCGTATGTTCCGCCGCTTCCTTCAAAAGCCGGCCCCGCCGCCGCGGCCGCCGCCACCAGTCTGTTCCTGTTTCCCAGCACCATCTCTCCGTTGGTCCCCAGGTCCAGAAGCAGCGTGATCTCTTCCCTTTCGTCCATACGCAGCGCATGGATATCCGCCACGATATCCCCGCCGATAAAGGCAGAGGCTCCCGGCATCACCAGCGTATCCAGTTCCAGGAAACGGGTCCTCACGGCGGAAAGCGTACAGGGCGTAAAGGGATAGCGCCCCATCCCGCTGACATCATATCCCATAAAAAGATGCGCCATGGTGGTATTGCCCGCGATCACCAGACGTTTCAGCACAGGCTTTTTTTCCGTATCCGCCGTCTGCATCTGCAGTACGGACAGCCTCCTGCGAAACCGGGAAATCCCCTGCCCCAGCGCCTCTCTTACCGCTCTCTTCATATCCTGTGCCGCTTCCGGCCGCTCCGCCGCCTCAATCCGGGACAGCACGTCAGCTCCGTAATTCCGCTGAGGATTCAGGCACGTGAAAGTATCCAGTATCCTGCCGTCCGCTGTCCGCCTTAGCTGCATGGCGATCGTGGTAGTCCCGATATCCGCCGCGGCTACGCACTCCTCTTCCTCCCCTCCGCTCTCTCCCGATATGGGGGGATATTGCGGGGGAAAAAGTTCTTCCGGGAAAAAAGCACACACCACATCGGGCTTTCCGCCTCCGAAACACCTGCCGCAGCCTGTGCAGATCTTACAGCGGGTCCCTTTTTTAAATGAATTGATTGGTCCGTTCGTCATAGTGGTAATCTATCCCTGCCAGCTTTTCTTCCAGTTCCTTCCTGTCCAGATTCAGTTCATCGCACAGCACTTCCAGATCGGGATAAAAATCCCGAAGCTTCAGATTGACAAAACTCAATAATAATACAGGGTCTTTAGGTATCATCCGATCTCCTCCGTTACCGTCAGCCGCGGATTGTCCGCCATGGCGTCAAAGAAAGTTTTTTTCAGCGCCCTGCCATACCCGTCATCTTTGAAAGCCTCCGGGCAGCGCAGAATGATATGGGCCCGCGGCATTTCCCGCAGGCAGTCATAGAGCGCATCCAGATTTTTCCCATAGTAGGGCGGGAAAGAAAGCTGCTCTGCCAGATAGGCGTGGGCTTTCTTCTTTCCCAGCATTTCCCTGCAGTCCAGAATATATTCCGCTTCCGCCATCACCGTACCTCCACCTGATAATCCTCCGACACAACTACTTCCGAAAAGGACTCATAGTGGTCCGCGGTGTAAAAATACAGCCCGTCATTGGAAAAGACCAGCCGTTTGGCCCCTCTCGTGTCCGCTCCCAGAGTATCGATATCGCATTCCGTATACTCACGTCCCCGCTCCGCGGGCAGCAATCCCTCCCTGTTGCCGAACCTGTCACCGCCAATAGCCGCTCCCGCTTCATATTTTTCCACGGAGCCGCCGCTCCAGCCCAGGGCTTCCGCTTCCTCCTTGGTGATATAATTGGGAGGCAGCTCTCCGTACAGGTACAGATACAGCACTACATTTTCCACATCGTAATAACTGCCGCCTTCCACGGGCAGCTCCCCGCCCGCCGGGACTTCCACAGAATCCGCAGGTACCCGCGTTTCCTGTTCTGCCGGGGTTTCCTCCGGTGTCCGCGTTTCCGTGGCCGCTGTTTCAGGATGGCCTGCGGGTTCCCGCTTTTCTCCGCCCGCGTTTCCCGCGCAGGCCGTAAGCAGCAACAGCAGCAAAAGCGCCGCTGCCAGCCGGAGCTTTCTGTGTACATTTTTCATAAGGATCTGTTTCCTTCCGCAAGTATCGTTTTTCGTTCTGTCTAACAGTATACCGCAGAACACGGAATCTGTAAGCCCTTTATCCAATATAAATTTATTCCGCTCTCGCTTTTAACCTGCCGTCTTCCACCACGATCTTTATGGTGGAGCCCTCGCTTACCTCATCTGCCAGGATCAGTCTGGCGGAAAGGGTTTCCACATACTTCTGGATATAGCGCTTCAGCGGCCTCGCGCCGTATACCGGATCGTAGGCGTTTTCTACGATAAACTTCTCCGCTTCCTCAGAAAGAACCACCGTCAGCTCCCTGTCCGCCAGCCTTCTGTTCAGATCCGCGATGATCAGACCGATGATGCTGCCGATGTTGGCCTTGGTCAGTGGCTTAAAGAGAATGGTTTCGTCCAGACGGTTCAGAAATTCCGGTCTGAAATGAGCGCGCAGCTCTTCCATAACTGCTTTTTCCGCTTCGGGCAGGATCTCTCCCTCTTCACTGATGCCGTCCAGCAGATACTGGGCGCCGATATTGGAAGTCATAATGAGGATCGTGTTCTTAAAGTCCACCGTCCGGCCCTGGGAGTCCGTGATACGCCCGTCATCCAGCACCTGCAGAAGCACATTGAACACGTCCGGGTGGGCCTTTTCGATCTCATCGAAGAGCACTACCGAGTAAGGCTTTCTCCTGACGGCTTCGGTGAGCTGTCCGCCCTCCTCATAGCCTACGTATCCGGGAGGCGCTCCGATCAGGCGGGAAACCGCGTACTTTTCCATGTACTCGCTCATATCAATACGTACCATACTGCTCTCGTCATCAAATAACGCCTGCGCCAGCGCCTTTGCCAGCTCCGTCTTGCCCACGCCCGTGGGGCCCAGGAAGAGGAAGGAGCCGATGGGCTTGGTGGGATCCTTGATACCGGCCTTGGAGCGCATGATAGCCTCGGACACCTTGGTGACGCCCTCGTCCTGCCCTACCACTCTTTTGTGCAGTTCTTCGTCCAGATGCAGGGTTTTGTTCCGTTCGCTTTCCGTCAGCTTCGCTACCGGGATCCCCGTCCACCGGGAAACAATGCGGGCGATCTCCTCATCGCTGACGCTCTCATGCACCAGGGAATGTCCCGCCGCGCGGATATGCTCTTCCTCCTGCTCCAGCTGTTTTCTTAAAGAAGGCAGCCTGCCATAGGAAAGTTCGGCAGCTTTTTCCAGATCTCCTTCTCTCTGGGCGATCTGGATCTGGCTGTTTACGGCGTCGATCTCCTCCCGCAGTCCGGAAAGTTTGTCAACAGAAGCCTTTTCGTTGTCCCACTGGGCTTTTCTGCCCGCGAAATTTTCTTTGCACTCGGCCAGCTCTTTCTGAAGATTTTCCAGCCTTTCCATACTCAGCCTGTCATCCTCTTTTTTCAGGGCCGCCTCCTCGATCTCCAGCTGCATGATCCGCCTCTGCAGTTCATCCAGCTCCGTAGGCATGGAATCCAGTTCCGTTTTGATCAGCGCGCAGGCTTCATCCACCAGGTCAATGGCCTTATCCGGCAGGAATCTGTCGGAAATATACCGGTTGGAAAGCACGGCGGCGCTCACCAGCGCGTTGTCCATGATCTTCACGCCATGGTACACCTCATAACGCTCTTTTAATCCCCGCAGAATGGAAATGGTGTCCTCTACGGTAGGTTCCTCCACCATAACGGGCTGAAAACGCCTTTCCAGAGCCGCATCCTTTTCAATATACTGTCTGTATTCATCCAGCGTGGTAGCGCCGATACAGTGCAGTTCGCCTCTGGCCAGCATGGGCTTGAGCATATTGCCGGCATCCAGCGCCCCGTCCGTTTTGCCCGCGCCTACAATGGTATGCAGCTCGTCGATAAACAAAAGGATCTGGCCCTCGCTCTTTTTGACTTCTTCCAGCACGGCCTTCAGCCGCTCCTCAAACTCGCCCCGGTATTTGGCGCCGGCTACCAGCGCGCCCATATCCAGTGCGAAGATTTTTTTATCCTTTAATCCCTGGGGCACATCTCCCCGTACGATCCTCTGGGCCAGCCCTTCCACAACGGCGGTTTTTCCCACGCCGGGTTCTCCGATCAATACCGGATTGTTTTTGGTCTTGCGAGAAAGGATCCGTATCACATTGCGGATCTCACTGTCCCGTCCGATCACGGGATCCAGCTTCTGCGACCTTGCCTTCTCCACCAGATCCTGCCCGTATTTATTCAGGGTATCGTAAGTAGCCTCCGGATTGTCGTTGGTTACCCGCTGGTTGCCCCGCACGGTGGACAGCGCCTGCAGAAAACGTTCTTCCGTAATGCCGTATTCCCGAAACAGCTCTTTTAACGCTTTATTGGGATGCTTTAACAGGGACAGGAACAGATGCTCTACCGACACATACTCGTCACCCAGTCTGGCCGCCTCGTCCTCTGCCGCCAGCAGCGCCTTGTTTAAGTCCGGGCCGATATGGAGCTCGCCTCCCTGCACTTTTACCCGTTTATTCAGCGCTTCTTCCACTCTGTTCAGGAAATGCTCCTTCTGTATTTCCATTTTTTCCACAAGTTTCAGTATCAGGCTGTCTTCTACGGTTAAAAGACTGTAGAGCAGATGCTCCTGCTCGATTTCCTGATTTCCGTATTCATAAGCCAGTTTCTGGCAGCCTTCCACCGCCTCCACCGATTTCTGCGTAAATTTTGAAATATTCATGCGAATGTCCCCCTTTCCTTCACTTTGTTCTATTGACACTATAACACAGGGGATATAAAAATCAATACGGAAAATATAAACATTTTCTAAAAACTTTGTCCATATACTATAATAATCCCTTTTTCAAGAGGTTTCCTATGGCCGCATGGCTGATTTCCTGTCTGGAACATATCAACGGACTGCTCTGGAACGGTCCCGTCCTTCTGCTGCTGTCCGCCACCCACCTTTTTTTTACTTTCCGGCTGCATCCCCAGTGCCGCCTCTTTCACGCTCTCCGTCTGTCCGTTACCCCTGAGAAAAAGAAAACGGGCGGAGGGCTGAGCGGATTCGCGGCTCTGGCCACAACGCTGGCCGCCACGCTGGGCACCGGCAATATCGTAGGCGTTTCCACCGCTGTGGCGCTGGGCGGACCCGGCGCGCTTTTCTGGTGCTTCCTCACCGGTCTGTTCGGCATGGCCACCGCCTACGCGGAGTGCTATCTCAGCGGTCTGTATAAAAGAAAGCTGCCGGACGGAAGCTGCGTGGGGGGTCCCATGTACGTGCTGGAGCAGGGCGTCCGGCCCGGAAAATTAGGTATGACACTCGGTAAATTTTACGCCATATGCGTCATATGCGCCGCCATTGGCGCCGGATGCACTACCCAGGCCTCTGCCATCGCGGATGCGGCCCTCTCCACCTGGCATCTTTCTCCTCACCTGACAGGTATGGCGGCCGCTGTCTTGACCGCTATGGTCATCCTCGGCGGGATCAAAAGCATTGGCAGATTCTGTACCAGACTGGTCCCGCCCCTGAGTTTTCTCTACATGGGGGCCTGCCTTCTCCTTCTCTGGCAGAACCGCGGCTTTCTGCTGCCTTCCCTCGCCGCGATCCTTTCTTCTGCCTTTACGGGCAAGGCTGTGGGCGGCGGTTTCGTGGGAGGCGGCTTTCTCCTAGCCGCCCGTTTCGGTATCGCCAGAGGGCTTTTTACCAATGAAGCGGGTATCGGAACCGCCGCCATTGCCGCGGGCGCGGCCGATTCTTCCCGGCCGGAAAGGCAGGCGCTGATCTCCATGACGGCGGTATTCTGGGATACTATCGTTATGTGCACGCTCACCGGCCTGACCATTGTCAGCAGTATGCTGGCTCATCCCGGCAGCGCCGCCGGTTATTCCGACGGCGGACTGACGCATGCCGCCTTTGCCTTTCTGCCCCAGGGCGGTACTTTCCTCACCCTGTCCCTGATGGCTTTTGCCCTCGCGACCCTGGTGGGCTGGTGTTATCTGGGAGAAAAAGGAGTGGCGTATCTGTTTGGGGAAACAGGCGTCCACTCCTATCACTTGGTCTATATCGTTATGATCTACATAGGGGCCATCCTCCCCATGCGGCTGATCTGGAGCTTTACCGATCTGGTCAACGCCATTATGGTATTCCCCAACATCCTGGCTCTGTTCCTGCTCTTCCGCTCCATAAAGCGCCCATAAGGCACAGTCTTCGGGATCTCACACGGACTGTCTGGGGATCAGACGGCAGTCCAGCTTGTACAGGCGGCCTTCCTTTTCACCTTCCAGCATACTTAACAGCGCTTTGGCCGCCCGTATCCCCTGCTCTTCAAAATTGGTGCGGATCGTGGTCAGGGGCGGCTGCAGATAATTGTCCAGCTCATTATCGTCGCACCCGATCACGCCGATATCTTCCGGTACGCGCCAGCCTGCCTGCGTAAGGGCCTCCATACAGCCTATGGCGCTCTGGTCATTGGCGGCGAATATGGCCTGGGGCAGATTGGCCTTATCGGAACCCATACGGCGTAAAAAGCGCTGGGTATTCTGATAGGATATATCCCGCATGAAACCGCCCTGGATCTGAAACTCTTCCCGGAAAGGGATTTCCCGTTCTTTTAAGACGCTGAAGAATCCTCTGCCGCGCTCAAGGCCGTCGTAATTGTCGTTTCCCGCGATAAATCCCAGATTGGTCTTTCCTCTATACAGAAGGTAATCCGCCGCTATCCTGCCGGCCTCATAAGAATCAAAGCAGACGCTGGCCTGGTACGGGCCCTTCTCTTCACGGTTCAGGTACACGATGGGCAGTTCCGCTTCCTTCAACATGTTCTTTTCTTCCTCTGTCAGAACGCTGTCTACGATAATGGCGCCGTCCACCCTGCGTCCCAGCAGATTGACCATCACGGACCGTATCTTACCGGTCACCAGCACATTCAGCTCATATCCTTCCGCCGCGCATTCCTTCGATATGGTATCCACCAGAGCTCCCATGTAGTAACCGCCCAAATGCGTGACAAACATACCGATCACTCCGGTGGCGCCGCTTTTTAAATTTTTGCCGTTCAGATTGGGGATATAGTGCAGGCGCCTGGCCGCTTCCAGCACGCGCGCCTTGGTGTCCGGATTCAGCACGTCCACATCGTTTAACGCGTTGGACACCGTGGAAATGGACACGCCGGCTTCCTTCGCCACTTCTTTAATCGTTACTCTTCCCATGTTCTTCCCCTTCAGCCGCCGTTAACCGGACGGACAACAATGTGATGCCGGGCCTTAAATGCCGCGCTGTCAGCCGGTAGTATCCTTCCCGCAGCCGCAGCCGGCATACCCGCTGTACCAAACGCTGGCCGTGGGTGCCGTTGGTCTGCAGATCCGCCGGTACATCGTTGAGGCTGAGGCGTAGCAGCATCTGATCCCGGGTCGTTCCCGCTGCCGTATATTCCGCCAGCAGGCTGTACAGCCCTTCCTTCCGCACCCGGAGCAGAACTCCGTTTTGATCCGCGGCAAGCTGCTCTGCGGAAATCCGGCCGTCAGACCGCGCCTTCTGTTTTTCGCTTTCGGCAATATCCGAAAGAGGCATGACCGCCGCGGGCACGGGCACCCGGACTTCCCGCTCCGCCGCCGGAACGGACAGCAGAAAACGCAGGATATTCAGAGCGCTCCTCTGCAGTTCTCCCTGTGTCAGTTCCCCTGTTTTCAGCGCCTTTAAGATCGCTTCCTTTTTGGGGTTCACTACCGCGCCGTTGTTATTGACTACCATGTAGATATCATTCTGGGCACGCAGCATAGAAACCACATCGGTCCAGCCGGCTTCCCCGCCTTCCGTCACATTGTTCAGCCTTGCCCACCAGTCCGTCATCACGATCCCGCGGTATCCCCATTCCTTCCGCAGAATGGTGGTATTCAGATCATAACCGCAGGCATTCTGAAAGCCGTTGAGCGGATTGTACGTAGTCATCACGGAACAGGCGCCGCCTTCTTTTACCGCCATTTCAAAACCGCGCAGGTAAATTTCCCGCAGAGCCCTTTCCGACACCACGGCATCCGCGGTATGCCGCCCCTTTTCCTGGTTATTGCAGGCGAAATGCTTGATCGTGCCCCTCACGCCCGCTCTGTTCAGTCCCCGGACACAGGCCGCCCCCATGGCGCCCGTCAGATAAGGATCCTCAGAATAGTATTCAAAATTTCTGCCGTTTACAGGATAACGGTGGATATTCATTCCGGGCCCCAGCAGCGTATCGATCCGGTTCTCCAGTATCTCCAGCCCTTCCAAGTAAAACAGTTCCTCCATCAGTTCCACATCAAAGCTGCAGGCCAGCATGGTGCCAATGGGCAGCTGGAAAGCCTTTTCTCCCGTATCCCTGCGGATACCGGAAGGCCCGTCCGAAGCGCAGGCGGCCGGGATCCCTCTTGCCGTCAGCTCGTCGCAGATACCGCCGAAGGCCGCCGCGGTCCCCGACGTCACTCTGGCGTTGCACATACCCTCTCCCAGAACCATAACCGCCATTTCCTCCGGGGAAAGGGATGCCGCCAGATCCTCCAAAGAAGCGTTTCCCGCTTTTACATCCTGAAAAGTCACGGCCGCTTTTGCCGGGGCCGCCAGCGGCCGGGGCAGATTCTCCTCTATCCTTTTCCGTATATCCACCGCGCGCTGGGGCACGTCTTCATAGGATACGGTATAGCCCGCGCCGGCCACTTCCGGCTTCATTCTGGTAAACCCCCTGACCGGAGCCGCCGCTTCCTGCAGCTTTTCCGTTACCACCAGTCTGTCCAAATGCCAGAACGCCTTTCCGTCCGCGGTAATCTCCTCCGTATCGCGGCAGTTCCTTCCCGCGTGCAGACGGTAATCCCCTTCTTCCAATACGAAGCAGGACCTGTTTCCCGTCGCTCCGCCGTCATCGTAAGAAGCGAACTTCCGAAAGGGGATCCGCAGCCGCAGATATCCGCTCTCTTTCGGCTCCAGCAGCGCGGTCTTGGCGAATCCGGCCAGAACCTTTCTGGGCTTTCCCAGCCTGCCCTGGGGCGCTTCCAGGTAGATCTGCAGCACCTCCCTGCCGGCCAGACTGCCTGTATTGGTGATCTGATATTCCAGCACTGCCGCCGCTTCCGCGTCTTCTCCCTCCATTTGCGCGCGGAGGAGCTTTCTCTCAAACGTCGTATAGGAAAGTCCGAACCCAAAGGGATAACGCACCCTTTCGGGGCAGAACGTTTCAAAGTAGCGGTATCCTACATAAATATCTTCCTGATAGAAATTGCGGATCTCACTTCCGTAATTGGCGTGGGCAGGATAGTCCGAAAGCTGAAAAGCAACGGTATCGGTCAGTCCGCCGGATGGCGTGACCTTTCCGGTCAATATGTCGGCCGCCCCATTTCCGCCTTCCACGCCGCCCTGCCACGCGTAAAGAATGGCTTTGATACCGGGCCGGTCAGTCCAGCTCATGTCCACGATACCGGATGTGTTAAAAATAACCGCCGTTTGGGAAAAGCGGGAAGTGACCAGCGAAACCATATTCCGCTCCACTTCGGTCAGACGGTATCCGCCGTCCTCATCCGCGTTCTCCTGCTCCTCCCCCGCCGTTCTTCCAATGACGATCAGCGCTTTCCCGGAAAGGGCAGCGGCAGCCGTCACGATTTCCTCCGTCAGCGGCATTTCCGCCTGATGGCCGGGCTGGGAACCAAAGAGCCCGTTGCCGTTATCGGCAGGGTTTTTCCTCACCCAGTCCTGGTAAACAGCCGCCAGTTCTTCGTTTATCCTGACTTTACCGCTTTCTCTCAGACTATCCAGCAGATTGGTGGTATATTCCACATTGACGGAACCTCCTGAGCCGGTACCGCTCCTGTAATAGTCGATCTGACATCTGCCGAAGACCGATACCGTATCCTCTTCTTTAAAAGGAAGCATGCCGTCTTCGTTCTTCAGCAGCACCATCCCGTCCGCCGCCGCTTTTCTGCCAAGCGCCTTTAATCGCGCCGCGTATTTTTCTTTTTGTTCCGCCATACAAAAACTCCCGTAATAAAAACGTTTTTATTTTTGTAGTATAACACTGTCCCTTTTCGCGCGCAAGCCAAACTTCGGAAGAAATCTTGAAAAACTTACCATTATAATTTTTTTTTGCCTGCTAATACTAACATCAAGATAGGTGATAAACACACGCTTATGCACGGAAAGCATTACCCGGTTACGGAAAAGCAAAGGTTAGGATATCCGAGATAAGCGGTGATTATCCGCTTATCTTGAAGATAGATCGCAGAATCAAGAAAAAGAAAACTTAAATTTGGAGGTGAATAATCATGGCAAGCAACAAGACCAACAAGGTTGAGGTTCCTGAAGCAAAAGCAGCTCTGGACCGTTTTAAGACTGAGGTTGCTTCTGAGCTGGGCGTAAACTTAAAGGAGGGTTACAACGGTGACCTGACCTCTAAGGAAGCCGGTTCTATCGGCGGCGAAATGGTCCGCAGAATGATTAAGAAGCAGGAAGAATCCATGAAATAGCTATCGGCGATAGCGGAAAAAGGGACAGCGTGCTGTCCCTTTTTTTATACCGGCATATCCTATCTCAGATATACGACTTTCTTCGCCAGTTCTTCCGCCTTTTCTTTCCCGCAAAAACGTTCCACAATGGCCAGTCCGAAATCCAGCGCCGTTCCCATTCCCCTGGAAGTGGTCACATGATCCGATACTTCCACCGCGCCGCGGCTCACTTTGGCGCCTTCCAGCTCTTTTTCAAATTCCGGATAGGAACAGGCGTTCCTGCCACGCAGATAGCCCCTGTGCCCGAAAATACTGGGAGCCGCGCAGATAGCGCTCACGCATCTGCCTTCCCTGTAAAACGCGTCCAGCCGTTCCATCAGAGGCCCGCAGGCTTCCAGATTGCGGGTTCCCGGCATACCTCCGGGCAGTACCAGCATATCCGCCCCTTCAAAATCCGCCTCCGCCAACAGTACATCCGCCTGCACCGGCACCCGATGGGAGCCTGTGACAACGCGCTCCCCGGATACCGCCACCGTATCCGTTTCGATCCCCGCTCTTCTGCACAGATCCACCACGGTAAGCGCTTCGATCTCCTCGAAGCCCTCCGCCAAAAACACCAGTACCTTACTCATATAACGCGCCTCTCTTTCCCGCGGGCCGTCCGTAAAAGATATCCCGCGTAATTGACATATTTCTTCGGTTATGCTACTAATATAAAGAGAACCCTAAAAGGAGAATTTCCATGGAAATAGAACGTAAATTTACTATCCGAAAACTGCCCGCTCACCTGGAGCTTTATCCCTCCCACCACATCGAGCAGGCCTACCTGAATACCGACCCCGTAGTCCGCGTGCGCAAACAGGATGACGAGTATTACATGACGTACAAGGGACGCGGCATGATGGCAAGAGAAGAGTACAATCTGCCTCTCAACAAAGAGGCTTATCTGCATTTACGGGACAAAGCGGACGGCAACATCATCTCCAAGACCCGCTATATGATCCCGTTAGAGCATCCCCGCTTCGCGGAGGGCGGTCCCAAACCGCCGGAAGACTATACCCTCACCATCGAACTGGATATCTTCGATGCTCCCTTCGCTCCCCTGATCCTGGCCGAGGTGGAATTTGGCAGCAAGATCGCCGCCGAAACCTTTCTTCCTCCCGACTGGTTTCTGGAAGACGTTACCTACAATGTAGCTTATCACAATTCTTATTTAAGTATCGCCAAAACGCCTCTGTCCTTACAGCCTTCCGTATAGTTTTGTCATTTCCCGGATCCGCTCCGCCAGCTGCGGAGCGCAGGCGTCCCCGCGCATTCTCCAGCGCCAGTTGTTTCCCAGCGTGGAAGGCAGATTGATGCGCGCTTCCCCTCCCAGTCCCAGATAGTCCTGCATGGGAATAATGGCGGTATCCGCCACGGAAGCCAGAGCCGCCCGGATAAATTCCCATTCCACTTCCTTCTTCCCCCTGGGAATATCCAGATACCGTCTTGCGAAATTCCTGTCCGCGGCAGACAGCGCCCGGTACCAGCCGCGGGTAGTGTCATTGTCATGGGTTCCGGTATAGACCACGCAGTTGCTGGAATAATTGTGGGGCAGATAATCGCTTTCCTCCCTGGAATCAAACGCGAACTGCAGGATCTTCATGCCGGGATATCCTGTCCGCTTTACCAGGCGTATCACGCTCTTTGTCAAAAATCCCAGATCTTCCGCTATCACCTGTCTGTCACCCAGTTGTTCCTTCATACGGGCGAAGATGGCGTAGCCCGGCCCCTTGCACCACTTGCCGTTCTCCGCCGTGGGATCCCCGTAAGGAACCGACCAGTACTCGTCAAACCCTCTGAAATGGTCAATACGCACCACATCATAAAGGGTGAAACAGTACTCCAGCCTTTTCATCCACCACGCGAAATCCGTTTCCCGGTGATATTCCCAGCGGTAAAGGGGGTTGCCCCAGAGCTGTCCGGAAGCCGAGAACGCGTCCGGCGGGCAGCCGGCCACCGCTAGGGGCCGTCCGTCCTCATCCAGCTGAAAAAGCTCCGGATTCGCCCAGGTATCCGCGCTGTCAAACGCCACATATATGGGAATATCCCCCACTATCTGGATCCCGTTTTCATTGGCGTAAGCCTTCAGGGCCTTCCACTGCCGGCTGAACTCATACTGGATAAACCGGTGGACACCTATTTCCTTTTCATATTTTGCCCGGTATTTCTTCAGGGCAGCCGGCCTGCGCAGCCGGATATCCTCATCCCACTCACTGTAGCAGGCGCCGCCAAAGCTGTTCTTTACTGCCATATACAGGCAGTAATCCTCCAGCCAGCTCCTGTTTTGGGACACAAAATCCCGAAATGCCGCTGTCTTTTCCACGCCCTTCGCGCGGGCACGGGCAGCGGCTTTTTCCAGAAGCCGGAAACGGGAACGGTATATTTTCCCGTAATCCACCGCCTCCTCATCGTTTCCGAAATCGCAGGCGGCGCATTCCTCCGGTTTTAAATAGCCCTCGCCGCACAGCGTTTCCAGGTCGATATAATAAGGATTTCCCGCGAAAGTAGAAAAAGACTGATAGGGCGAATCCCCATAGCCGGTGGGCCCCAGAGGCAGGATCTGCCAGAGCTTCTGTCCCGCCGCTTTCAGAAAATCCACAAACGCGTATGCTTCTTTTGAAAATGTTCCGATGCCGTAAGAAGACGGCAGGCTTGCCACCGGCAGCAGAATTCCGCTTTTCCTCACATCTTCCTCCTATTTCAGCTTCCAGATATCCTGATTGTATTCCGCGATGGTCCTGTCCGAAGAGAAGAAGCCCGCTTTCGCGATATTGACTAACATCATCCGCTTCCACTTTTCCCGGTCCTCATAGTCCGCGAACATTCTGTCTTTGACCGCGATATAGTCCTCCAGATCCAGAAGCGTCATGAACCAGTCCTTGTTCAGCAGCTCCTTATAGAGCCTTTCCAGGTTCTTCTTATGGCCCGCTTTCAGCGCCTGCTTACTCACAATGAAATCCACGGCCTCTTTGATGACCGGGCTCTTTTCATAATAGTCCCGGGACACGTAGTCCGCTTTGGCGTAATGCTCTATCACCTTCTCGGATCTCTCGCCGAAAATATAAATATTTTCTTCTCCCACCAGCTCCGCGATCTCCACGTTGGCGCCGTCGGCAGTTCCCAGGGTTACCGCGCCGTTTAACATGAACTTCATGTTGCCGGTACCGGATGCCTCCTTGGAAGCCAGGGAGATCTGCTCCGAAATGTCGCAGGCGGGGATCAGTTTTTCCGCGTAGCTTACATTATAATTTTCCACCATCAGCACCCTCATATACGGACTTACCTCCGGATCGGCCGCGATGATATCCTGCAGCACCAGGATCAGATGGATGATATCCTGCGCGATGATATAGGCGGGCGCCGCTTTCGCGCCGAAAATAAAAGTCAGCGGTCTGACGGGCTTTTTGCCGCGCTTGATCTCCAGATATTTGTGAATGATATAGAGAGCGTTCATCTGCTGGCGCTTATACTCATGCAGACGCTTGATCTGGATATCGAAAATGGAATCCGGGTCCAGCGCCACCCCTTCCTTTTCCTGGATATACGCGATCAGCTCCTGCTTTTTCTGCTTTTTAACATCCTCCAGCTTATTTAAAAATACTTCGTCATCTTTCCAGGCCAGCAGCTTTTCCAGCTCATCCGCGTTCCGTTTATATCCGTCCCCGATGGTTTCCGAGATCAGTCCCGCCAGCTTACGGTTACAGGAAAGCAGCCAGCGGCGGAAGGTGATGCCGTTGGTCTTGTTATTGAATTTTTCTGGGTAGATCCTGTAAAAATGATTCAACTCGGATTCTTTCAGGATCTCCGTATGAAGAGCCGCCACGCCGTTGACGGAAAATCCGTAATGGATATCCAGATGGGCCATATGCACCCTGCCCGCTTCGTCGATAATGCGCACTCTGGGATCCGGAAAACGAAGCGCCGCTCTCCTGTCCAGCTCCTTAATAATGGGCATCAGCTGGGGCACTACCTTCCAGAGGTAGCGGGCGGGCCACTTCTCCAGCGCCTCCGCCAGAATGGTATGATTGGTGTAAGCGCAGGTCCTGCTGACCACGTCAATGGCCTCCGACATGGTAAAATCCTCTTCCAGTATCAGAATACGGATCAGTTCCGGAATGATCATGGTAGGGTGGGTATCGTTGATCTGAATGACCGCGTGCTCATAGAGCCTGCGCAGATCATATCCCTTTTCCTTCATCTCCTGCAGGATCAGTCTGGCGGCGTTGCTCACCATAAAATACTGCTGATAGATACGCAGCAGATTTCCCGCTTCGTCGGAATCGTCCGGATAGAGGAAAAGCGTCAGGTTCTTCTCAATATCTTCCTTGTCAAACGTAATGCCCCTCTTCACGATGGATTCGTCCACAGATTCCACATCGAACAGATGCAGCTTGTTCACGCCCTGATCATAGCCTACTATATCAATATCGTAGAGCCTGGAGGTCACTTTCCGATCTCCGAATTCCACGGTATAAACGGTATCCGTCCTATGCAGCCAGGACTGCTTTTCCATCCAGTCATTTTTGCGTACTCCCTGGAGCTTGTTCTGAAATACCTGCTTAAAAAGCCCGAAATGGTAGTTTAAACCGATGCCGTCACCCGGCAGTCCCAGGGTAGCGATAGAATCCAGAAAGCAGGCCGCCAGTCTGCCCAGGCCGCCGTTTCCCAGAGAAGGCTCCGGCTCCGTTTCCGCTATCTCGGCCAGGGATTTTCCCTTCTGGGCAAGCAGTTCGTCCAGTTCGTCATAAAGCCCAAGGTTGATCAGATTATTGGACAGCAGCTTCCCGATCAAAAATTCCGCGGATATATAATACACCTTTTTGCTGCCTTCGATCACTTTCTTCTGGCTGATGTATTCCTTGGTCAGTTCCAGCAGGCTGTAATAAATTTCTTTATTGCCGCACTCCTCTATGCTCTTTCTGTAACGCTTCTTTGTCAACGCATTCAGCTTCTGCTCCAGACTCATTCCCGTTCTCCTTTTCGGTTAAGATTTTCCTTTCCTCATCATACAAAATGACCGGACAAATGTCAACTTTCTCCCGTAAAATATGCAAAACAAGAACAGGCTGACCGCGCTGACGGCGGCGCCCTCCTTTAAGCCCCACACCTCATAGTTCAGTTCCACCCGATGGAGCCCCTCCTCCAGAGGGATCCCAAGAAACGCGCCGCCGAAACTTTCCGCTTCCGTTTCCACTCCGTCCACCCGCGCCGTCCAGTTTCCGTCATAGGGCACGGACAGGATCAGAACCTCTTCTCCGCCGGCCCGCGCCAGCCCCGCCAGTCCCGTATCTTCCACGCGCTCCACCGTAAAAGGAACGCTTCCCAGTTTCTCCACAGCCTCCCGCAGGACTTCCCTGTCCATTCGGTATATCCGCATGGACAGGGCCTCTCCGCCCTCCGCCGCAACGGAAAAACTCTCTCCGGCAGCATACCAGCCTAAATCCAGCAGGCATTTTGTGTCCACATTTTCCAGCTCACGGCTCTGCCCGTTCTCTTCCAGCCACACCTTTTCTTCCGGCGCGCTTGTGACCGCCGCGTAAAGATGTCCGTCCTCCCGCATCTGTACCCGGATCCCGTTCTCCGTATCTTCATGCTCCCCGCTTTCCAGCATGGAAAAAAGCGTTTTCCCGCAAAGCTCCCGGACCATGGCGTTCTGCAACCCGATCCCGTTCCCCGAACCGCTCTCCAGCTTGTCTTCCAGCAGCCGCGCCTCCTCTTTCGGAAGCAGCACGCCCACGGGCAGCGTAAAACGGTTCCGGTACAGATATTGCTCCCCCTGCATCCCGGCCGGTTCATAGATATCGGCATCCCGCTCTTCCTGCCGGGAAACGGTATAGCGGACTCCCAGCAGCGCCGCCGTAAAGGGCGTGGCGCCCCGGTAAAAATAAGAAACCTTATTTCCGCCCATGCCCAGCGCGGCATAACAATCCTCCACGCCGCCGCTGACAGTGGACGAGAAAATGGAAGCCGAGGCATAACCGGCCAGCATACCGTCGTTTTTCGTCATCTGCCGCAGACTTTCCGTCCGGTAAAACTGATCTCCCTCTTCCTCGTCTGTCTTCGCCAGAAGCGCTTTCAGATCCGCGATATAGTTCACGTAATAGTCCCTTCCTACCGTCGGGATCCCCGTCTGCTCCATATTCATAACGGCTTCCACCACCACCAGCGCCAGAATGGCCCATTTCCCGTACAGCGCCAGCTTCCGCAGAGGCCGGGCCTTATACAGCCGTTTCCAGACGCACCCGTCAAACAAGATCCACAGCAGAAAATACCCGGCCAGAAAAATCCACGCGCAGGCCATCACCCTCACGGTCAGCCCTTCCGTGGTCACAAAGAGGCCGCAGGCCGCCAGCAAAGCCAAGCCGCAGACGATCCCTCCCATACGGTTGAAACGCGCGTTTTCCCTGTCCCTGTGCACCGCTTCAAAGCACATGGTAAGCACCAGAAAAATATACAGGAAGGACTGTCTGGCGGGCAGGGAATTGGGGTAATTAAAACCATGCCAGATAAAATTCAGGAAATTGACCGCGAAAGACGCCAGCAGGATGCCCAGAAGGAGGAACCTGCCCGCTTTTTCCCTGAAAGGAATGCTTTTATGCAGGAAATAGACCGGCACCAGTACGAAAACCAGCACGCCGCAGTAAAGATTGGGCCAGTGGTCCAGACCCCTTTCCACCTGCAGCATAGGCACATGCCGGGCCAGCATTTCCAGCGTGTCAAAATACACCTCCGCCTTTTTGGGGAAACTGAAAGCGGCGAAATCAGTGGACAGCATGGCGCGCACCACAGGAAAAAGCAGGACGGCGCCCATTCCTCCCGCCAGCAGGGAAGAAACGGTAAATCGCAGCAGCGCCGCGGCCTTGCGCTTCCATGTCAGCCCGTTGGTAAACAGCTGCATCAGAAAATACAGGCACAGAAACAGACAAAGGGGAATAGAAAGATAATAATTGGTCAGAATGGAGAGGGCCAGCGTCAGGCAGTAAAGCGCGCAGCGCCCTTCTTTTACCAGCGCTTCCAGGCCCAGCAGGATCAGCGGAGAAAGCCACAGACAGTCCATCCACATATGATTCCAGCTGTAGGCCGCCACATAGCCGGACAGCGCGTAAAACACGGAAAACCACACGATGCGCAGATCTCTGGTATGAAAACGTTTCCGCAGATAACAGGCAAAGGTAAGGCCGCAGAGCCCTATCTTGATCACCACGAAAAAAGTCATAAACTCGATCAGGTACCCTTCCGGCACAAAATACGCCAGCCAGTTTTCCGGGCTGGCCAGATAATAGGCGTAGATCGTCACGAAGTCGGAGCCCAGCCCCGCCCGCCACGAAAAAAGCAGGCTCTCCCCACCGCGCAGTTTGCGCCAGAATTCCGTTAAAAAGGGAATATACTGATGATACATATCGGAGTACATAAAGCTGCTGCCGCCAAAGGGAAAAATCCCTCTTTCCCAAAAAATACCCACCACTCCCAGAACGGGAATCAGAAAAGAAAGCAGATAGATATTTTTGAGTTTCTTCACACAGGCTTTCATCGCGTACTCTCCATATGCCGGAATGCGGTTAGTGGGACTTGAACCCACACGCCCTGCGGCACAAGAACCTAAATCTTGCATGTCTGCCAATTCCATCATAACCGCGTATGATCTATATTTTACTGATGATCTTCTTATTGATCCGGATCAGGAAAAACGTTGTCACGCTGGTGGACATCAGCTCCGCGATGGGAAACGCCCACCAGATATTGGTCACCTGGCCGGTCAGGGAGAGCAGATAGGCCACGGGCAGCAGTACCACCAGCTGCCTGGCGATGGATACTATCATACTGTAAACTCCGTTGCCCAGCGCCTGGAAAACACTTCCGACGATAATACAGTAACCCGCGAATATAAAGCTCAGGCTGATGGTACGCAGCGCCGGCACACCCACGTTCAGCAGTTCCTCCTGCGCGTTGAACAAAAGCAGCAGTTTGTCCGGGAACACCTGCATGATCACAAGCCCCGCCAGCATGATACACACCGCGTAGACAATGCTCCGCCTGATCACTTCCACCACTCTCTCCCTGTTGCCGGATCCATAATTATAGGCCACGATGGGCACCATGCCGTTATTCAGTCCGAAAATAGGCATAAAGACAAAACTCTGCAGTTTGAAATAGAGCCCGAAAACCGTCTGCGCCACGCCGTAAGCCGCCAGGATCAGATTCATGCCGTAGGTCATGACGGAACCGATGGCCTGCACCACAATGGAGGGTGCGCCCACCGCGTAAATCTGTCCCAGCATGGACAGGCTGGGCCTGAACCCCTTCAGCTTTAGCTTTACCTCTTTGTTGAAACGGAAGTGGAACACCATGGCAGCCACTGCAGCCACCATCTGGCCGCAGACCGTAGCGACAGCGGCGCCGGCCGCTTCCATCCGGGGAAACCCGAAGTACCCGAAGATCATGATCGGATCCAGAATGATATTGGTAATGGCGCCGATGCCCTGAGTGATCATGGTATAAAAGGTTTTGCCCGTAGACTGCAGAAGCCTTTCAAATATGGTCTGGATATAGATCCCTATGGAAAGGACGCAGCAGATGCTCAGATACGCGTTTCCGTATACCCGCACCTGTTCCACGTCACTCTGGCTGGCCATAAAAGGCTTGACCAGCGTCAGTCCCACGATCAGGAACAGAAAATAGCAGATTATGATAGCGAACAGGCCGTTGGAAGCCACCTTGTTTACCCGTTCGTAATTTTTT
This sequence comes from uncultured Lachnospiraceae bacterium, assembly GCA_947632555.1. Lineage (GTDB taxonomy): Bacteria > Bacillota > Clostridia > Lachnospirales > Lachnospiraceae > Acetatifactor. The sequence goes on along the minus strand of CANRPU010000010.1, from coordinate 32,759 downwards.
TCTCCCAGAGCCCGGGAAAGCAGGGCGTTGACGCCTACCGCGGTTCCCACCGCCAGGGCTATCATCAGGCTCTGCACCGGAAAGGCCAGGGAAACCGCCCGCACCGCGTATTCGTCTACTCTGGATACAAAAATACTGTCCACGATATTGTAGAGCGCCTGTACCAGCATGGAGAGCATCATGGGCAGGGACATGCTCAATAGCAGCTTATTGACAGGCATCACGCCCATTTTATTTTCTTTCATTTCCACAGTTATTCCTGCTCCTTTCCCTTCCAAGAAAAAACGCCAAAAAAAAAAGGCTTCTCCATGTTCAGTTTTCCGTCGGCCGCTGAAGCCCACCGTGCTTTCAATGAAGCCCACCGTGCTTTCAATGAAGCCCACCGTGCTTTCAATGAAGCACGGGGGATTCGAACCCCCGACAACCTGATTAAAAGTCAGGTGCTCTACCGACTGAGCTAGTGCTCCTTAATCACAACTGGGCTAGCTGGATTCGAACCAGCGAATGCAGGAGTCAAAGTCCTGTGCCTTACCGCTTGGCGATAGCCCATCATATGCCGCCAACCTCAAGTTCTCACTGCATTCCTAACAATGAGGGTGGATAAAGGGATTCGAACCCTTGGCCTCCAGAGCCACAATCTGGCGCGCTAACCAGCTGCGCTATACCCACCATGTAAACATACACTGCGGAAAGATCCGACCGCAGAGCGTGCTCGAAGGGATTCGAACCCCCGACCCACGGCTTAGAAGGCCGTTGCTCTATCCAGCTGAGCTACGAACACACGCGGCGCAATACTGCACCGACGAATGATATTGTATCGTATTGTCAAAGGATTGTCAACACATTTTACAATTCATTTCCGTTTTTACGGCCCTGCGCAAAGGCCGCGGCGTTCTCCATGGTGGTCCGGCTGATGGCCGAAAGCGCCTCCTTCGTAAAGAAGCCCTGATGGGAAGTTACCATTACGTTGGGAAAGGACAGCAGCCTGGCCATGGTGGAGTGCTCCAGGATCCTGTCCGACATATCCTCGTATACGGTGCCGTTTTCCTCCTCATACACGTCCAGTCCCACCGCGAAAAACTTGCCGTCCCGTATCCCCTGGATCAGATCCTCGGTCCTGATCAGGGCCCCCCTGGAAGTATTGACCAGAATCACGCCGTCCTTCATTTTGGCAATGGTATTTTCGTTGATCATATGGTAATTGTCCTTGGTCAGGGGACAGTGCAGGGAGATCAGGTCCGCTTCCTCCAGCAGGCGTTCAAACTCCACATATTCCACAAATTCCAGGGACTTGTTGGGGTACATGTCGTAAGCGATGACACGCATCCCGAAGCCGCGGCAGATACGGGCCATGGCCGCTCCGATCTTTCCCGTTCCCACGATTCCCGCTGTCCTGCCGTACAGATTGATCCCCATCAGCCCGGACAGATTAAAATTATTTTCCCGGCACTTGATATAGGCCTTATGCGTATGCCTGTCAGCGGTGAGCACCAGTGCCATGGCGTGCTCCGCCACCGCCTCCGGAGAATATCCCGGCACATGCATAACGGTAATGCCGCAGGCTCCGGCGGCCTCCAGATCCACATTGTTGTATCCCGCGCAGCGCATTAAGATCAGTTTGACTCCGCAGTCGTGCAGGATATTGATGGTCCTGGCGGAAAGGTCCATGTTCACAAAGGCGCAGACCGCTTCAAATCCCTCCGCCAGCCTGGCGGTTTCCGGGCTCAGGTTCGGCTCGATAAACGTGATATCCGCATCGGGGCAGTCCTCGTCCGTTTTTGAAAAAAACTCCTTGTCATAGCTCTTGGTTCCGAAAAACAAAATCTTCAATTTGTGACCTCCTTTTGGGAAATTTTCCATTCTTATAGTATGGCGTAAATCTCCCAAAATATCAGGAACGCCCCGCGGCTTCAGCTTTTTTGCCCCGCGGCTTCAGCTTTTTTTGCCCTGCAGTTTCAGTCCTCTGAAACGGTCGAAGCAGGCCAGGATCTCCTGTTTCCTGGGCGCTGCCAGCCCCACCGGCAGATACCCGCCCTCCGCCAGAAACGCCAGCCCTTTCTTCTCCAGCAGTTCTGCCAGAGCCTCCGCGATCTCCCGCATCGTCCGTTTTCCGTCGAAGAGATGCCGCCCGGCGTACCTTAGCAGATATCCCAGCGCGTTGAGCTGTTCCGTGTCCACGAGCTGTTCTACATATCGCAGATCCACGGTTTCCCTGTTCAGAGAAATCCCGTCCAGACCCATGGTCTTTATCTTCAGGCGTTCATTGTCCCACATAGCCCGGTCAGCCATGACGCGTCTGTCAAAGGAAGGCCTGTGGTACGGGGGGATCTCCCCCTCAAAATCCGGAAATTTCTCCGCTTCCTGTTTGGCGAAGTCCGTAATGTCCACCGGTTTGTAACAGTCCATCTGAATGATGCAGTCGGCTTTGCGGAAATAGGAACCGGAACTGCCCGCCACCAGGATCGTGGAGATCCCTTCTTCCTCATACAGCTGTCTTACCCGGTCAATAAAAGGAATGATGGGTTCTTTGTCCCGATTGACCACCCGCTGCATCAATTCGTCCCGTATCATAAAATTGGTGGCGCTGGTATCCTCGTCGATCAAAAGCGCGCTGGCGCCGGCTTCCATCGCTTCCACCACCGCCGCTGCCTGAGAGGTGCTTCCGCTGGCATCTTCGGAAGAAAAGACCTTGGTATCCCTGCCGTTGGGCAGATTGCGGATAAACAGCGAAATGTCCGTTCCGCTGACGCTCCTTCCGTCCTCCGCCCGTATCTTGACAGCGTCCCCGTCGGTCATCACATACTCCCTGCCGTCCCCGGCAATATGGTCATACACGCCCCTCTCCACCGCTTCCAGCAGAGTGGATTTGCCGTGATAGCCGCCTCCCGCGATCATCGTCACGCCCCGGCGGATCCCCATTCCCCGCAGCTTTCCCTTATGCGGCAGCTCCAGGGTGACCGCCAGACTTTCCGGTGACCGAAAAGGCACCGCCCCTTTCATGGGCTTGTCCGATACGCCGGAAGCGCGGGGCAGCACGGAACCGTCCGCCACAAACACTACCAGTCCCAGCTTTTTCAGACTCTCCCTGATAAAAAGCTGATCGTCCGCCAGCTCCGCGTTTTCCTCCGGCTTCTTCTCCGGCAGGGCCGCGTAAAAAAGGGAACGCTCCACGCACCTTGGCAGAAACTCAAACAGGATCTTTTTCAGTTCTCCGCTGTTGACCGTCCTGCCGTTAGCAGGAAATCCGATCTCCATGCGCAGCAGTATGGAGCCGTCTTCGGTATCCACCTCGCAGGCGCTCCTCTCCAGGATCTCCTGTCCGCAGCGGCTGACGCACATCAGGCCGCTCTTTCCGGAACCTCCGGCCCGAAAAGAAAATTCCGCCGTCTGCCGGCCGAACTGCCGCAGCAGATAATCCTGCAGCGCGATCCTTCTGTGTCTTTCCCCGTAGAGGGCGGAGGGAAAGCCCGCGGCGCGGCCGCTTACTTTTACGCTCACCCTGGAGGGCGCCGCGAAAGGATCCCCCTGTACATGTTCAATGATCAGCGCGTATCTTCCGAAATCATAACTGCCCTTCGTATCTTTATACGCCGGATATCCCCTGTGGTCGATCCGGTCCAGTATGGCACGCAATTCTTCTGCCGGTTTCATACAGCTGCCCTTCTTTCTCCCGCTGTCCCGGGCCTGGGTGTCTTCTACAGCCATTTCCTGAATGCCTCCAGGATCTTGGAAATCTCCACGGGTTTGGCTATGTGGTCGTTCATGCCCGCTTCTCTGGCTTCCTTGACGTCATCCGCGAAGGCATTGGCCGTCATGGCAATGATCGGGATCGTTTTGGCATCTTCCCGCTCCAGCCCGCGGATATACCGGGCCGCTTCATAACCGTTCATCACAGGCATCTGGATATCCATAAAGATCAGATCATAGTACCCGGCTCCGCTCTTTTCCACCATCTCCAGAGCCATACGTCCGTCTTCCGCCTGCTCCACGCTGACACCGGTAAATCCCAAAAGTTCTTCCGCGATCTCCCGGTTCAGCTCGTTGTCCTCCACCAGCAGCACCCGTTTCCCGGCGTAGCTGTCCTGCCCGGCCGCCTCCGGGTTCTGCCCTCTGCCCTTACCGCCCTTTGCCAGCACGGATTTCAGAGCGTAGACCAGACGGGAACGGAACAGGGGTTTTTCAATGAAAGCCTGGATCCCCGCTTCCCTGGCTTCCGCTTCTATCTCCGTCCAGTCATAAGCGGACAGAATGATAATGGGAACATCGTCCCCCGTCAGGGCACGGATCTCCCGCGCCGTCTGCACACCGTCCTTTTCCGGCATCTTCCAGTCCAGGATGATCGCCGCGAAATCATTCCGCGCCTTATGCGCCGCTTCCGCTTTTTCTACCGCTTCCGCGCCGCTCAGCACCCATTCCGGCTTCATGCCGATGCTTTCCAGGATCTCACTGGTGGTAACGCAGGAATCCTGATTATCGTCGGCCACCAGCACGTGGAGATCCTGCAGATCTTCCACGTCCTCCGCCTTCGGATCCTGCAGTTTCAGGTACAGCTGCACTGTAAATTTAGAGCCTACGCCCAGTTTGCTTTCCACTTTGATATCGCCTTCCATCATACGCACGATATTGCGGGTGATGGACATACCCAGACCGGTGCCTTCGATGTTGCGGCTGACGGAGTTGGAGGAACGGCTGAACGGCTCAAAGATCGTCTTGATAAAATCTTCCTCCATGCCGATCCCCGTATCCTCACAGACAAATTCATAGCAGGCCATTTCCTGTATCAGGGAAGGGCACTCCTTGATGGAAAAGATAATGGTCCCTTCCTCCGGGGTAAATTTTACCGCGTTGCCCAGAATGTTCACGAATATCTGTCTAAGACGCAGTTCATCCCCGATCACATCCTCATGGGCGATATCCGAGATATGTACCCGCAGCTGCTGGTGTCTGGCGGCCGCCTGCGCTTTGATAATGGTAGCTACGCCGTCCACCATATCCGCCATATTAAAGGGCTCCTCCGACAGAGAAACCTTACCGCTCTCGATCTTGGACATATCCAGCACATCGTTGATAAGCGCCAGCAGATGCCGGCTGGAGAGGGTGATCTTGCTCAGGCAGTCCGCCAGCCTTTCCGTATCGTCCATATGCATGGCCGCCACAGCCGTCATTCCCATAATGGCGTTCATGGGGGTACGGATATCGTGGGACATACGGGCCAGGAATTCTGACTTGGCCCTGTTTGCCGCCTCCGCCGCTTCGGAAGCGTTCTTCAGCGCCAGACGGATCTCCCTCTCCCGCTCTTTTAAAGCGGTAATATCCTGAATGGCCGCCAGAACGCGGGAAGGCAGTCCGTCCTCCCGTTCCAGACAGAGAACGGCAATATTTTCCCAGTGCCTTCCTCCCATATCAATCTCATATTCATACTGCAAATAAGGCACATCCGAGGTGAGATGCGTCTGTATATACTCCCTGGAAAGAATCTCTTCCATCCTGGGGCCGTTTTCTCCCGCGGCAATATATTTGGGTGACAGATAGCCAATCAGTTCCGAATAGGTTCCCTTTTCCGGCGCCTCCCCCTTTTTATTCTCCAGATACTCATAGGTATCCTGGGTAAAATCCACTACCGCGAAACGGGAAAAGATCTGGGGTATCACATCCAGGATACGGGAAATTTCCTGTTTCTCGGACACCAGCTTCTTTTTCTGGATGGCGTTCCTGGCGATCAGATACAGAATATATACCAGAAAAGCCGCCGCCAGTTTGATCTCCAGTAAAATACCGGCGGAATTGGCTTTCTCCGCCATGCCTTTGGTCAGCGTGGAAGGAAAACTCTTCACCAGTACCCATTCCCCGTCATCCAGCATAATGGCGTAGGCGCTTCCCGTGCCGCTGCTTCCCCTGTAGTTAAAGTTGGCGGAACCGCCCTCGTGCAGCACCCTCTGCAGCTTTTCCATGTCCTCAGCGTACAGCTTTTCTCTTTCCTGCAGCGACACCAGCAGATTTTCCGGCTGGGAACCGCCGCCCTGATAGAGCAAAACGTCCCCGTTTCTTTCCGTGATATAAATGCTGCCCTGCAGGCCGAAATAGTCGGCGGTCAGCACGTCGTAAACATGTTCTCCCTGCAGAATGCCGCTGAGAACGCCGATGATCCGGTCTTCATAATAAAACGGCGTATAAAAGATCAGCAGCGTTTCATTTGTGATGCGGGAATTGTGGATCACGCACTTGCCGCTGTTTCCCAGCATTCCCTGTTGAAAATACTCCCGGTCCGACAGATCGGCCGTCCGCCCGTCCGCGGTCAGGTCCGTTCCGTCCGGAGAGATAAATTCCACATAGTCAAACGGGGAACGCTCCGACATATCCCGCAGCATATCCGCATCCACCACCGGCTCCGTCATGTTGGAACTGTAAAGATGCGCCATCAGTTCCACGTTTCTCTGGGATGTGCTCAGCAGATCGTTGACACGGTCCGCCGTCTGCTCCGTAGCGGCCTCGATAATGCTGTCATTCTGCTCCAGTACGCGCATATTGGTATCTCTTATAAACGTAAAAAAAGAAAACGCGATAAATACCAGCAGTATGCCGATGACCGCGATTTCCGTTATCACATTTCTGTTTGCCTGTCTGATCTCCTTCTGTGCCGCCGTTTTCATAAATCCCTCCTTATATCTCCAGCAGGACCATTATATCATGGAGTACCCCATGCCGCAAGTTTTACCCGTTGGACGGCCACTTTTTATCAAACGCCTCCAGGATCTTACCGCACAGCCACTGATAGCCCGTGATCTTTTTTATCAGCTCTATCGCCATGGACACGCACAGACTGAACGCGAGAAGCACCGCCAGGATCTTCCAGGAATCCCGGAAAGAATAAATAAGATCAGGATAAAAATAATAATACAGGAACGTATGGGTCAGGAATATATTGGTGGCGTGTTTTCCTAAAAAACCCAGTATATCCCGCAGGATTGGGATATATCCCACACAGTAATACACTATGCAGGGAAGCGTAAACATCAGCGTATAACCACACATGATCCCCACCCGCATAGTCATACTGTACGCCGCGGCAAACAGCAGCAGACAGCCGCAGGTCTTCAGCAGCCTCACCGCCCGCCGCTCTTCTCCGGTAAGCCAGCCCTCAAAGGCAAAAGCGACGCCCAGGATCGTCACCGGCAGAAGATAGATAAAGTTGATCCTGTCCCCCGGCAGGAGAAAGGACGGCAGAAGGAAAGCCGGTATCAAAAAATACCGGAATTTTTTGTACAGGATATAAAATACGGGCATGAGCAGAATGACGGGCACGATAAAGGACAGATACCACCAGGTGATATTGATGGTGGGCGTATTGCACAGACCGGCCAGGCCGCTCAGATCCAGGAGCATACAAACCAGTATCCTTAAAGGATCCCTTCCTCCTTCTCCGTATATCTCCCAGAACGGTCTGCCCATGGCAAATCCCTCCCACAGCACCGCCAGTACATAGATAAAGACCACGCCGGAAAACAGCTTGATCAGTCTGCGGAGGCTTAAGAAAAGGTAATTTTCCAAATTGTCATCCTTCTGTTTTTTCAGGGTAAGGGTCATGCCGTAAGCGGACAGAAACGCGAATCCCGCGATACAGGTCTTGCAGAACAGCACGATCTGATTGGACAATACCGGATCGGCGATCATTCTGCGGACTCCGTAAGCCTCTACCATATCCACATTCATGGCGTGATGGATCAGCATCATGATGACCAGGAGCCCCTTGGTCATTCCGGTATGATCTCTGGAAAATTCTCTGTTGTCTGTTTTCATCATATCCCCCTGTTCAGATCCTCCGCATGACCGCCCGCGCCGCCCAGAAGCAGAAATTGTACATACTGTCGGGAACGGAAAGGCCCTCCGCCTTCCGGTACAGGTTCCATATCCGTTTTACCGCTTCCAGCTTATTGGCGGAAAGAGAGCCTCCCGTCCTCCTGTAGCGCACCAGATTCTCATTCAGCCCGTAAGCCGTGCGGCCCTCCCGCAGGATGCGGAACCACAGCGCCGTGTCCTCGCTTTTGATATCCGGCATTTCCAGCCGGCTCTTTTCTATCTTTTCCGTATCAAACATCACCGTGGAGGTAAAAATAGTCGTATTTTTCAAAACCTGCCGGTAAGACAGCGTTTCCGGCACTTTTACGATCTTCCCCGTTCCTCTGCCCCCGCTGTCCGCGAATTCATATCCCGTAAAGGAAAAGGCCGCCTCCTTTTCCCGCATAAAGGCAAGCTGTTTTTCCAGCTTTTCCTCCTCCCACAGATCATCCGCATCCAGGTAGGCGATATAGCGCCCGCGGCTCTCCTTAAGCCCCGCGTTTCTGGTCTTCGCGGCGCCGCTGTTTTCCTTTTCCAGGATACGGATACGTTCGTCCGGATATTCCCGCAGCATCTCTTCCATAACACGCCTGCTGCCGTCGGTGGAGCCGTCATCCACCAGAAGCAGCTCCCATTCCGGATAAGTCTGCTTCCTGACGGATTCCACCGTCTGCGCGATGTAGTTTTCCACGTTGTAGACCGGTATGATGATACTGATTTTATCTTCCACTGGTTTCTCCTTACCGCAGGGTATAGATCCGATAGGGCTGGTCCGTCACGATCTCTTCCCGATACCTGTCCTGACAAGCCAGAGCCTGTTTTAGAGCCCCGTCCACCCGCTCCCGGGCGAATATAAGATAATGATAGCCGGCATGGGCGCAGGTTTCCAGGAAATCCGCCTCCCAGGATACGGCCTGTTCCTCATCTTCCGGCCGCTCCCCAATGCCGTTGATCCAATCATGAAACGACTCCATTTCCCAGTCGTAAGTATCGTAGAGAAAAGCGGACAGCTCCGGTTCATACAGATTTCTGCCATACGGAAGCAGCAGCCTTCCGCTGTAGATCCTGGCCCACTCGCTGACTTCATCCGGCGCCAGCAGATATACGAAATCGTCCTCCGGAATCTCCAGATCGGCCAGAACGGCCGCCTCTTTTGGCAGTCCGTCCATACGGCTCTTTTCCTCCGTTATCACGCTGCCCAGGGAAAGAGAGCCGCACAGCCAAAGCAGCGCGCTCAGGATTACAAGTCCCAGCGCTTCCCCAAGTCCCCGTCCGCCGTTTACTCCAAACCGTTTCCGCCCCTTCGGGCGTGTCAGGGCTTCGCTGACCTTTCCTTCCGCGGCGGCCAGCCCCCAGGCGGTCACCACGGTAAGCGGCAGCAGCCGCCATATATTTTCATGCCCGTAAAACGAAGTCTGATACCGGATCAGGAGCAGCCCCGCGGGTGTCAGCAGGAAAAAGAGCATAAGAAAACAATACCGTGTCAGGTCTTTTCGTTTCTGTCCCTCCGTCAGCCAGAGGAAAAGCAGCGCCGCCATAAACAGCGCCAGATATTGTCCCGCCAGCCTTACCATGCTGCCCTCCTTCTGTCCGCCCACCTGGAATACAGTCTGACGGCTCCGTAAAATACCGCCGCCACCGCCACATATCCCAGACCGTAAAAAGTCCAGACCACACAGACCTCCGCCAGCAGACACAACAGCAGTCCCCGCTTTCTGCCCCGCAGACAGCACAGCAGCGCGTACGGCAGAAGGATCCCCGTGCGGACGGCCTCCCCCTGATACCCGCCAAACAGCAGCGTATAGCCGTCCAGAGGCAGACTGTAAGTACCGAACTGGTACAGAAGGATCACAAAAAACAAAAAGAAAAAGCGTTTTTTCCGTTCACCGGGAAACAGATACGCCGCCCAGTCCAGATACACCACATAACTCAGCGCCATCACGATACAGGGCACCACGCTGTAACAGACCGTCATAACGGGCAGTCCCGTAAGACGGCAGAGAAACGCGGACAAGGTGGGTAATACCAGGATCTTCAGCCGCATCGGCATCCCATTGCTAAAAGGCCGCCCGGTCAGCGGGTTTATCTCATACAGCCTGTCCGTAGTCAGTATGGTCTGAACGGTTTCTCCGGTAATGTCATTTTTGATGCAGGGAATATGGGCCCAATAGTACCATACCATCTGGAACACCACCAGCAAAAACAGCAGCAGGAGCCAGAAGGGATGGTCCCGAAACAGCGCGCGGTACGGCGCTCTTTTTTCTTTTTCAGGACCTTTTCGTTTTCTCCGCAGCATACGGATCCCCACCGCGCACAAAACGGCGCACAACAGCAGCGCCGCTAAAACGGCGGCGCAGACATGAAAGGGCAGTCCCAGAAAAAGTCCGGCCAGATGAACGGCTTCCGCCGCGCCTGTCACAGCCAGACTGCCTTCTATGATCTTGTCAGGTAAGGTTGTACGCGCGTTTTCCAATTTCTTTCCTCCGCTGCACTTTTTCCAATTTTATCATATCCAGCGGAAAAGTACAAACAAAAAAGCCCGGCACGCACCGGGCTTTATCGGAGTGACAAGATTCGAACTTGCGGCCTCTGCCTCCCTAAGACAGCGCTCTAACCAAACTGAGCCACACCCCGAAACACAAAAGCTATTATAACTTGTTTTTTTGAATAAATCAAGCCCAAAATACAAATTTATGTCAGAATCCCGAAAGCTCAGTCCTTTTGCTCCAACAGGCGCACCAGATAATCCCATACCCGCGCCGTGGAGGAAATGCTCAGCCGCTCTTCCGTAGTATGAATATCCAGAATGTCCGGCCCGAAGGAAACGCAGTCCAGACCCTCCAGTTTTCCGGCCAGGATCCCGCATTCCAGACCGGCGTGGATAGCCGTCAGTTCCGGCTTTTTCCCGTACATTTCCTCAAACAGCGCCGTCATTTTCCTACGCAGAGGCGAATCCGCCCGATACGCCCAGCCGGGATAGTCCCCGCGCACCCGGCAGCTCCCTTTGACCAGTTCGGTCACTGCCCGGATCTTGTTGATCAGCGCTCTTTTTTTGCTTTCCAGACTGCTCCTGACGGAGAAGGTACAGGTAAGGGCCTCTTCTCCTTCCCGGCAGCGCATCATTCCCAGATTCAGAGAGGTTTCCACCAGCCCGGGCATATAAGCGCTCATGGCCTGCACGCCGTTTGGCAGCGACATGAGATACGCCGCAAGACGGGCGCTGTCTTCTTCCGTCACGCAGACAGCCGTCACGGTTTCCGCTTTCGCGCCGGCATCCGTTTCGATCCGGAAGCCGGGATCCTTTCCCGCCAGCTCCGCCCCAATCTCCCGTTCCAGCCGGGAAAGCGTTTCCTGCAGAAGGCTCTCCTCCTCCGGTTTGATCAAAAGCCGCGCCGTTGTCCGTCCGGGAATGGCGTTGTCCGCGTTCCCGCCTTCCAGGCTTTGAATGCCGAACGGCATCACCGCCGACAGTTCATACAGGATCCTGCCCATCAGACAGTTGGAATTGCCCCGCTCCTTCGCGATGTCCGTGCCGGAATGGCCGCCCGCCAGTCCTTCCACGACAACGCGGCGGCAGATTCCTGTCCGTTCCTTTTTCTGTACCGGCAGGCTCGCCTCCACTCTGGCGCCTCCCGCGCAGGAGGTCAGAAAAACGCCTTCTTCCTCGGAATCCAGGTTCAAAAGCCGCCTCCCCGAAAGACAGGACAGGTCGATCCCTCTGGCGCCTTCCATCCCCGTTTCCTCATCCACGGTAAATACGGCCTCCAGTCTGGGATGCCTGAGCGTATCATCGTCCAAGAGCGCCAGCGCGTACGCCACGGCGATCCCATCATCGCCGCCCAGACTGGTCTTTTCCGCGCGGATAAAATCCCCTTCCACCTTCAGTTCCAGTCCTTCTTTCCGCAGATCCCTGGCAGAATCCGGCGTTTTGACAGCCACCATATCCATATGCCCCTGCAGGATAACCGCGGGCTCTTCCTCATATCCCGGGGAAGCCTCTTTGATCATGATGATGTTTTTTAACGCGTCCTGTTTGCAGAACAGCCCTCTTTTCTCCGCGAACGCCGCCAGATAACCGCTGATCGCCTCTACATTGCCGGATCCGTGGGGGATCCCGCAGATCTCCTCAAAAAAACGAAATACGCCTTCCGGCTTCAATCCTTCCAATACGCCCATTTTCGATGTTCCTTTCCGGTCCTGCTCTGTTCTGATATCATAAGGTTTTTGGCAAAAAAACTGCCGCTTCGCAAAATGCTGTTTGCTAAAGCGGCAGTCCCGTTCAGTTTATCTTCAGTGTCCTTATACGAAAGCGTCGTAGCGGAGGTTGCCCTGCGCGTTATAGGTTCCACTCTCCGTATAGCCATTGGCCGCATCGGCCTGGGTGGTCATATAATAGTTTACCAGCGATACGTTTGTAGCGATATCCGAGCCGTAGTCCTTAAAGAAATCCTGCAACTGGGACATATCGGACTTTCTGAAAGCCTCTTCGTCGATCTGCAGTCCGCCTTTTTTGTCCACGCTGATACCGAATTTCTCCAGCGCGCCTTTATTCTGCTCCGTCTTCTCCATGATCCGCGCCAGATTGGCTATCACACCGGAATTGGCGCTGGACGCGGCGTCCTTAAGCATGCTGTTGTAATTATCCACAAAGCTTTTCGCCGCGGCAAAGAGCTTATCCACATCATACTGATATCTGCCGTCTTCGCCTTTTACCTTTTCATATAACGAATTGGAGAGCAGCTTTTCAATATCCGCTTTCAGGGAAGAAGCGCCGGCATCCGCCGCTTTCTCCTCTTCTACTTCCTTTTCCTCCGTTTTGCTTACCGGATTGGAAGCGATCCCCGCGAAATTAAGACGGGACGCCACCACGGAGCCATAGCTGGTGACATTGTCTTTTGAAAACAGTTCCTGCACCTTGGAAATATCGGTTTTTTTCAGGGTCCCTTCATCCAGATACAGGGTTCCGTCGGAATTTACCGTGATACCCACTTCCGCGAGCTTATCCGCGTAGGTCTGGGAAGCCTTCATCATCCCTGCCACATGCGAGGTCTTACCCGTCAGAGTGGAATCCTTCGCCGCCTTCACCACTTCGTTGTACTGGGACACATAATCCTTTAACGCGGAAGCAACCTTATCCGCCGCTGTGGTCCCATCCTCGGAAGCCTTATAGGTATTCTCGCCACGCAGCGTCGCTACGGTACTCTGCAGACTGGAGATTCCCGTGGTCAGCTTTTCGTTTGCCTCCTGTGTTTCCTTGGAAACCTTGGGATACTTCTTCTCCTCCAGGATCTGGTCCAGAACATTGTTCGTTCCGCTCTTCCTTTCGGACGATCCCGTACTCGAGTTATTCACCGTTCCGTAATAGGTTTTCAGCAGCTTGCCATAGCTTCCGTTCTTGATGGACGCGTAATCAGAAAGAAAGTTCAGATTACTGCCGCCTCCGGAAGCGCCCTGGAACAAATACGAATAATCCTGATTCATACCTACATCAATACCGATTCCCATATTATCACTCCTTTGATCATACTATAGCCGATAGCAGAAGACATCCTTGTCTTTTATCTGATATATCGGCCTGAATCTCCTTATAGTTAAGATAACTATAACATTTTATTTCATTAAATACAAGGGGTTCTCTTCATCTTCTTTTGAAAGATACCAGGTTTCTTCCCTGCTTCCCACCGCTACCGTGAATGCTCCGTTTTGTACGCCGGACTCCTCCAGTCTGTCCAGGATCTCCTCCCTGCCGTATTTTTCATAAAGATCGTCTTCATTCCCGTTTGCCAGTCCGTTCCAGAAGCCGGCATAATCCGCCGCTTCCTTATCTTCCGAATCCTTCTCCGGGTCCAGAAGGTCCTCGGACAAAAGCCCGCCTGCAGACATAACAGTGTGTTCCTTTCCGTCCCGGCCGGTAAATCTGTACGCGGCGTTGTCCTCAAAGGCCGCCTGATTGTCCTTTACGGACATGGTCTTCTGCCGGTCGTAGCCAAACGCGTCCTTCAGATCCTTCAGGCTGCAGTACTTCTTGATATCCCACTCTCCGTTATCCTTATGCCCCTGGACATAAAAGTTACGGCTTTCCGCGTTATACAGAAAATCGCCTTTCCCCATCTGTCCCAGTACCTCCTCGGCGGAAGAACGAAGCGCCCACTGATCGGCCTTCTGTTCCATTCTGGTCCCGCCGGACAGGCCTTTTTCTACGGGCTCTGGCCCGGACAGACCCTTTTCTACAGGCTCCGGCCCGGACATGGCGTCCTTGGAAAAGATCCGGGATACCAGGCTCATTTTATGATACAGCGCCGCGTTGTCCCAGTCCACATAAGCGTCCCTGCCGATCCCCTGCTCAAACGCCTTTTTCTCGGAAGGCCCCTCGGCGTACCGGTAAGCCCTTTTCCCTGCTTCCGTTCCCTTCTCCGTGCTTTCCGGAGCAGGGAATCCCACAGCGGCGGTCCCGTTTCTCTGTCCGTACACAACGCCTCTCAGGAAACCGGTCTGCCCGCCTCCGTTTTTGGAAAGGCCGAAAGCCGCGCCCTGCCTGGCGCCGAACAGGAGATTTTCCCGCGCGGGATACGCGCTCCCGGGAGCATTTCCTATGCTTATACTCAACGTCACATCGCCACCTCCTTACCGTCCGTAATATATGGCAGCAAAAGTAAAAATTTTCCTACTATCCTATGATTAACATAGCACAGCCGTGCCAAAATGTAAAGCCCCTTTCCATTAGGAAAGAGGCTTTTTCTCATACTCCGCCTGAGATTGGATTTCAGGCTACCTTGCTTTTTGCCAGTTCCGCCAGTGTTTTGAATCCGTCCGCATCGTTGACTGCCAGCTCCGCCAGCATCTTTCTGTTGATATCCACGCCTGCCAGCTTCAGCCCGTGCATGAACTTGCTGTAGGATAAGCCGTTGAGCCTGGCCGCCGCGTTGATCCTCGCGATCCAAAGCTGTCTGAACTGACGCTTTCTCTCTTTTCTGCCGGCGTAGGAGCTGGTCAGCGCGCGCATAACGGACTGCTTAGCCACTCTGTACTGTTTGCTCCTGGCGCCCCTGTAACCCTTCGCCAGCTTTAATACTCTGTTATGTTTTTTCTTAGCGTTTAATCCGCCTTTAATCCTTGCCATGTCTTATTCCTCCTTAACCAGATTATAAATAGGGTAAAATCTTCTTCATGTTCTTTACGTTGGTCGCATCGGTAATCGCAGCCTGTCTGAGATTCCGTTTCCTCTTGGTGGATTTCTTCGTTAAGATATGGCGCTTATAAGCCTTATTTCTTTTTAATTTACCGGTTCCGGTCACTTTAAAACGCTTAGCTGCAGATCTGCTTGTCTTCATTTTGGGCATAACAAATTCCTCCTAAACTTTCTTAATCTATTTTAACTGTGTCAGCTACGCTTCTCAGTTAAAAACATAGTCATGCTTCTGCCTTCCACCTTGGGGGGCTTCTCCACTACCGCGATGTCGGATAAACTGGAGGCGAAATCATCCAAGATGTGTTTGCTGTTGTTCATATGGGCCATCTCACGCCCTCTGAACCGCAGGGTGATCTTTACTTTATCTCCCTTGGTCAGAAACTTCCTAGCCGCGTTCACCTTGGTATTCAGGTCATTGGTGTCGATATTGGGGGAAAGGCGGATCTCCTTTACCTCGATCACCTTTTGTTTCTTTCTGGCTTCTTTCTCTTTTCTGGTCTGTTCATATTTGAACTTTCCATAATCCACGATCTTACATACGGGCGGCTTTGCCGTAGGAGCGATCTTCACCAGGTCCACTCCCGCTTCCTCCGCTAATCTCTGAGCCTCTTTCACGGGCATGATGCCCAGCTGCTCTCCGTTTTCGCCAATAACACGTACTTCTTTGTCCCTGATCTGTTCATTAATCATTAAATCGCTAATGGCTTTACCCTCCATCATGAAAAAAGTGGATAGCATCGCTATCCACCAGAATAATCCGCGCCCGAGCCGAACCGCCGCCGCGGCTCCGCCTTTCAGGGATTCCGAACTGTTAACGCTTACAGGCCCGATCGCCGTAAGGTGAGAGTGGATGCTCTGCTTTGTTGTTCGTGTTCTCAACACGCTTAAGTAGGATATCATACTCCCGTCCCGTTGTCAATAGCCAAAGTGAAGAATTCTTCCAGATATCTCCGAAACACCGGCCTGATGGGCGGTGAAATACACTCCAGGACGATCTCCCCCGCTTCAAAGAACCGCAGTTCCTCTATCTCCTCCCGCTGCGGCCTGAGCTCGCCGTGGTATCTGCGGCACAGATAGATGATCTCCACATTGCACACTTCATCTCCATTGGGATAGGTATAGTGCGCCTCCGGCCCGGAATTGACCATAAAAAACTCCAGTTCCTCCGCCACGATACCTGTTTCTTCCAGAAGTTCCCTCCTGGCGCAGTCTTCTATCTTCTCATCTATCTCCACAGAGCCGCCCGCGTATCCCCACAGATGATTGTCCGTCCGTTTTCCCAGCAGCAGCCGGCCTTCTTTGTCCACCACGATCACGCTGGCCGCGCACTGCAGGATGGGCCGGTGTCCCACCAGCTTTCTCATCTCCTGTATATATCCGCTCATGCCTCTGCCTCCAATAAAAGAAATCGGGGTAACAGGATTCGAACCTGCGGCCTCCTGGTCCCAAACCAGGCGCTCTAGCCAAGCTGAGCCATACCCCGATAACTGCTTTTTTATTTCCGGTCAGTGTACCTGCGCGTTCTTTAATTCGCCCGCGTTCTGATTCAGAACGGCGGTGATCCTGCTGACTTCTTCCACTGTACGCTGATTTTCCCGACAGGTGCTCAGCGTTTCGCTGGAATGGGCCGTCACTTCCTCGGTAATGGCGGAAATGGTCTGGATATTCTGCACGATATCGCCATTGGCTGCCGCCAGCTTTTCGATCATCTGCTCCAGTCCGGACGTTCTGGCCGCGATATCCCCGGTCATATTCTTAATGCCGGTCAGGCTGCCGCCCAGTTCTTCTATCTTACTGTCCTGTGCGTCGGTATTTTCCTCCAGTACTTTTACCGCGTCCGCTACCTGGTTCAGCTCACCGGTCACGCTGCCGATCAGCTCCGTGATATTGCCGGCAGCCGCCTTTGTCTGGTCGGAAAGTTCGGATACCTGCCTGGCCACTACAGCAAAGCCGCTTCCCGCTTCTCCTGCCCGCGCCGCCTCAATGCTGGCGTTGAGAGCCAGCATACTGGTCCGGTTGGCAATATTGGTGATCAGGCCGATGATCTCATTCATCTTTTCCGCCTGTTTGTGCACTTCCTCCATCTGTTTTACCACGGTGGCGTTTGCCTCTTTGGACTGCTTGGACTGTCTGGCAAGCTCCGACATGCTGACCGTGCCGCTCTCCACCTCATCGGAGGCTTTATCCATGCTCTCTTTGATATAAACGCCCACTTCCCGTACATCGCCTATCAGCTTCTGGATCTCTTCCGTCCGGATCAGCTGGTTCTGAACGGATTCCGCGGTTTCCTGCGTGCCCGCGGTCACTTCCTCCATGGCGGTACTCATTTCCTCCACGGACTTATCCAGGCTGGCCATATGGCCGTCCACCTTTTCCACGCCGTCAGAGAGTTCTCCGGAGAGGCGTATCACCGTTTCCAGAAGCTTTTCCGCCTTGTCCTTTTCCTCCTGCAGCTCCTGCCTTTTATCCACGTTGATCTGCTTGGATACTCTGGTAGCAAGCACCACGTACAGCGCTATGATCAGGATGACCAGCAGCCTGATCTCCAGGTCAGGGATCTCCTCCTGCGCGTAGCCCCGGGTGAACGCTTTGTAGACTACATCCGCTATGTTGAGCAGCACGCCGCCTACACCCACCTTCACGCAGAATGCCACATCACTGTAGAGCGTGATGACAATGATCATGGGTATGATATAGGTAAAGGGCAGAAGGCTGTGGGTGGTGAAGATGGCCACCGCGTACAACAGCGCGTAACCGTATCCGATCACCTTCCTGATGTGGCGGCTCTCCGCGTTCTTCCGGTACATCATGATCTCCATGGCCACAGGAGCCAGCGCCAGCACCGCGATCAGCAAAAAATACAGAACGGTCCTGCTGCCCTTGAACACTTCCAGAAGGTACGCCAGCGCGATAATGGTCGTAATGATGCCGTGGCACAAAATGGTGACCTTATTTACTCTTGCCGTTTCCGAAACTCGTTTCATAACCAACTCTCCTCCTCCAGGTATCTCAACGTAAAATGCGCTTCCCCGAATCTGTCAACATCCATCAGCACATAAGAGGGTTTTCTTCCGTCCTGCCGCGGATAAGAAAGGCTTCCGGGATTGATCGCAACGATATCCTCCTCCAGATCCAGCACCGGCCTGTGGGTATGACCGTAAAACACGATGTCCGCGCCCCTCTGCCTGGCCTCCTGCTTCAGTATTTCGTTGCCCATGGACACATAGTAATTGTGCCCGTGCGTTACCCACACATGGTATTTTCCGATCGCGAACTCACGCTCCGCGGGAAGCTGGGAAAAGAAATCATTGTTGCCGGCCACCATTTCCACCATGCAGTCCGCGGCGGCGGCAATGGCGTATTCGCTGCCTTCGATATCCCCGCAGTGGATCACCAGATCTACCGGCGATACTTTTTCCAATACTTTAAAATAATTGTCGTTGCGCTTATGCGTATCGCTTACGATCAGTACCTTCATTTCCTCCCACCATCACAAGACCTTTCGCAGCTTTTCCTTCATGGCGCGCAGCGCCCTTCCCCTGTGGCTGACCGCGTTCTTTTCTTCCTCGTCCAGCTCCGCCGTAGTCTTCCCCAGCTCAGGCAGCTGAAAGATGGGATCATATCCGAATCCGCCGTTTCCTTTTTCTTCATAGCCGATCCGTCCTTCGACCACGCCCCTGCTGGTAAGCTCTCTGCCGTCCGGCAGCACCGCCGCTATGGCGCAGACAAAACGGGCCGTCCGCTTTTCGTCCGGTACGCCCTCCAGTCTGTCTATCAGATTCCGGTTCTTGATGCGATAGGAGGTATCCTCCCCCAGATAACGGGCCGAATAGATCCCGGGCTCACAGTTTAAATAATCTATTTCCAGCCCGGAATCGTCCGCCATGACAATGTCCTCCGGCCCCGCGAAGGCCGCGGCGGCCCTGGCTTTGATCAGCGCGTTTTCTTCATATGTACTGCCGTTTTCTTCTATGTCCGCCTCTATCCCGGCATCCTTCATGGACAGGATCTCCCGATCCATATCCCCCAGTATTTCACGAATTTCTCTGAGCTTTCCGGCGTTGCCGGTAGCGAATACGATCCGTTTTTTCATTGTCCGTTCAAGACGCTTCCTTCCTCATAGACTTTCGTAACCGCGTCCGCGATGCCGGCCGCGATAAGCGCCCTGTAATCTTCTCTCGCGAGGAGCGCCGCCTCCGCCTCGCTGCTGGCGTAGCCGGCCTGCAGAACCGCCACGGGAACCCTGGCGTTCTGTACCAGGATATCTGTATCCGCGGCCTCATACAGCCCGTTCCCCCGACCGTTTACGCGGGTCACCACCGCCCGTTCCACCCGGTCCGCCAGAGAAACGCTGTTGAGATCCGGCAGATAGTAGCAGGCATTATAAAGCGCCTCCGTGCCGTATTTTTCCGTATCGGCATCCGCGTTGAGCCGGATACTGATAAACATATCCGCCCGCACCGCGTTCGCCAGCTCCACCCGGTCTTGCGCGGAAACCTCCGTATCGTCCATGCGGGTATAGTAGACCTTGATATCCGTGGCATCCAGCAGGGATTTCAGCTGCTTCGCGATATCCAGCGTGACGTCCTTCTCCGTCAGACCGTTCATCACGATCCCCGTTTCGCCGCCCCCGCAGGACGGGTCGATCACAATAATTTTATCATAAACCTCCCAGGGTTTCAACATCTCAATATAAAGTTTATGCTCTTCCAGCTTACTTTGGCACTCGTATACTTCCCGGGTAAAAAGTTTGATCACCACGTCTTCCTGCCTGACCTCGTAGATGCCTTCCGTGATAAAAGACAGTTCGCCCGAAAGGGGAGTTTCCTCATAATAACCGGCGGAAGCGCCTTTGATGCTGATCCAGACCTGTCCGTCCATGTAATGGTTTTCTATGGTTACGTTCTCCGCGGGCACGCTGCTTTCCAGAGGCACGCAGATATAGCCGGCGCCTTCTTCCTCCTCGGTAAAGCGGAGATGTCCCACCTGCCCCGCCTCCTGCCCCGTAAAGCCGCTGCCGCCCTGCACCTGGTCCTGCGGCAGTCCTTCGATCACAATGGCTTTGGTTTTGGCGAAAAACAGCATGACCGCCATGGACGCGGCGCAGAAAAGTACGGCTCCCGCCCGTACACATACGGAAAAACTGATACGCATGGTCATCCCCCTGCCTTATGTCCGCGGGGGTTTGGGCCCCATGAACTGATAATAATAGGTCTTTATCATACCGTTGTACAGTTTACGGTTTTTATCGGCTCTGCGCCCGATATCCCGCTCCGCCTGCTCATAGGAAGTGATCATGCACAGGCTCCAGGTATCCAGCAGAGCGAACCGCTCTCCCAGGGTTTTATAGAGCGCCGGCAGCGCCTCCTTGTCCTCCAGCCGCTCCCCGTACGGGGGATTGGTGATCAGGAAGCCGTATTTTTTCGGATGGCTGAGCTGCGCCACATCCCGCTGCTGGAAGTGGATCATATGCTCCACGCCCGCCAGTCTGGCGTTTTCCCTGGCCGCGGCGATCACTTTTCTGTCGATGTCATAGCCCTGCAGATCGATCTCCCCCACCGGACGTATCAGATCTTCCGCCTCTTCCAGGGCATCTTTCCAGACCCGCTCCGGCGCCACCGCGTCCCAGTTCATGGCGGTAAATCTCCGCTTTCCCCCCGGTGCCATATTGGCCGCCATCATGGCCGCTTCAATCAGAAAGGTGCCGCTTCCGCAGAACGGGTCCACCAGTATCCTGTCCTTGTTCCAGGGCGTGAGCAGTATCAGGGCCGCCGCCAGATTTTCCGCGATAGGCGCTTTGGCCGTCAGTCTGCGGTATCCTCTTTTGTGCAAAGACTCTCCCGTGGTGTCCAGTCCCACAGTCACTTCGTCTTTCAGTAAAAATACTCTGACCGGATATTCGTTCCCCTCTTCCGTAAACCAGTCGGTGTGATAGACTTCCTTCAGCCGCTCCACCATGGCCTTTTTCATCACGGACTGGATATCGGAGGGACTGAACAGCCTGCTCTTTACGCTGGCTGCCTTGGCCACCCAGAACCTGCCGTCTACCGGTATACAGCTTTCCCAGGGAAGAGATCTTGTCCCCTGGAAAAGCTCTTCATAGGTTTCCGCGTGAAAAGCGCCCACCTTCAAGAGTATCCGTTCCGCGGTGCGCAGGAAGATATTTCCCCGGCAGAGCGCTTCCGCGTCCCCCAGAAAAGTCACCCGCCCGTCCGTCACTTCGGTCACATCGTATCCCAGCTCCTGGATCTCTCTTTTTAAAACCGCCTCCGTCCCGAAATGGCACGGCGCGATCAGCTCAAATGTTTTCATCCCGCACGTTTCCTACACTTTAAAGGTACTGATGGCCGCCATCAGATCATCCGTTCTGCTCTGCAGCTCTTCCGTAATGGCGCGCAGGGACTGCGCCTGGTTCATCTGCTCCTCCACAGTCCTGTTCACCAGGCTGGCAGAAGCCGCGGTTTCCTCCACCACGCTGGAGATGCTCTCAATGGCTTCCAGGGTATCCGCCCTGCCGTCGCTCATCTCCTGCATATGCTGCTGGATACTCTGCACATTTTCCAGGAGCCTGCCCATGCTGTCGTTCATATCCAGCAGGTTGTTCCTGGTCTGTTCCACAATAACGCCCTGTTTCTCCACCACTGCCTTGGCCGCCGCCGAGGATTCCCTCGTTTCCACGGTCATATCGTTGATGATGTTCACTACCTTGCGTATTTCTTCCGCCGCCTGCATGGAATTGTCCGCCAGCTTTTTGATCTCCTCTGCCACCACCGCAAAGCCCCGGCCCGCATCCCCGGCCTTTGCCGCCTCAATGGAGGCATTCAGGGAAAGCAGCGTGGTCTGTTCCGAGATCTCATTGATGGTGTCCACAAAGTCCGCGATCTCCCTGGATTTTTCGGAGAGTTCTCCGATCTTTACGTCCACCTTATCCGTCATCCTGACGGTTTCCTCCGCGTGTTCGATCAGCTCCCGCATACTGCTGCTGCCGGCGTCTATCATATCCTTGGTGCCGTCCGCCAGACGTCCCATTTCCCGCACTCGCTCTTCGGTAGTCAGGATGATGCCGGAAAGCTCATCCATTTTGTTCAGGCACTGCTCCGCATCCTGTACCTGCCGGTCAATCCCCTGTCCGATCTCCGCCATGGCGGAATGGATATTCTGGCTGCCCTCTCTGAGCACGCCGGCCGCCTCCGAAACCCCGGAAACGGAACTGGATACATCGCCGGAAATGATGACCGCCTTGGCCACCAGGTCCTTGGTATTGGACACCACTCCCATGATATGCCCGGCCAGCGTGCCGAATTCGGCTTTGTTCCTGATCGTCATGTCCACCGTCAGATCCCCGTTGGCCACCCGGGAAAGCCTGCGGATAATGCTGCCCATGTTCCGGCTGATCCCCATAAAGATAAATACGCCCAGGATGCCTACCACCACACAGGCTCCCAGCACAAACCACAGCACGGCGCCCTTTAACTCATTGGCCTCCGTCATCATGATGTTTCTGGGAACGAGGGCGCATATCATGGAACCGTTGCTCTCGCATTTGGCCGCCATAAACCAGTAGGAGCTGCCATTAAAGGTAACTTCTTTTCCCACGCAGGCCTCTTCCGATTCCCGCGCTTGCGCGAAGAAATCCTGGGGCAGGAAACTGAAATCCTCCCCAAAGGTATCCGCGGACACTTCTCCACCGCCGTCAGCCGTCAGCTGGGTCAGCACCTCATGGTCATCCGGCGTGATAAATCCCATGACGCAGCCTTCCCCGAAACCGGTTTCCCGCATAATGCTCAAAATCTTTTCCTTGCTGATATCCACCACGATACAGGCCATGCCGGATTCCAGCGGCAGGTATAAGGACATCACCTGTCTGTCGGCATCCAGCCTGAAGGTTTCGTCCAGCACGGTATGTCCGAAAGCCCATCTGTTCTTGGACTTTATTACTTCCTGCTTTTCTTCCAGCAGTTCTTTGTAAAAACCGTCCACCACCTTGGCGTTTTCCAGGCTGGCGGAAGTCATGCAGTTGACGCCCGACATGGGAATGATGTGGATTTCCTCAATGAAGTCGTTGGCCAGTTTTTTCGTTATCAGATTGTTGGAGATATTGCTCCGCACATTGTTGCCCTGGGAAGGATCGTTCCGGTAAAGGTTACGGCTGTAATCCTTGACATTGCCGTCGTTGTAAAGCTCCAGCGCCCCGGAGGATACGGTGGAAAAACCGTAATCTATGTAATCCGCAGTCATGCGCAGCGCCTCCAGCGTGGTTTCCTGATAGTTCCCCGTCATGCCCTCGGCCGCTTTGTTGTACGCGTAAACGCCTATGGCCGCCACCAGCAGGATAGGCAGGGAAAAACCGATCAAAAGCTGCGCTTTCAGGCTCAGATGCGGACCTCTCCCGTTTTTCTTTTTCCGTTTTGGCGCCTTTCCTTTACCAGACATAGGAATCCTCCTCTCATATCACATTTGTCCAAAAAACATCCTGCTTTTATCATACCATAGCGCCCACCGAAAAAGCAATGAAAAAGCGCTTCGGAATATAAGAAAAAAGGACGCTTTCAGCGTCCTTTTTCCCAGCCGGATCTAGTAATTGTTCTGCTTGTTCTGCTTATTCTGATTGTTGTTCTGCTGGCTGCTGTTCTGGCTGTTGTTCTGCTGACTGCTGTTCTGCGTGCTGTTGGAGCAGTTGTTGTACTTGTTCTGATTCTCGTTGTTCTGATTGTTGTTAGCCATTGTCATAACCTCCTGTTGGTTTTTAGTTACAACAGTAGTATGGCGCAAAGCAATCCGTCTTATTCAAAACAAACAAAATTTATTTTAAGTTCCACGCTCCACCAGCTTCATCACGATCACCACAAAAAGAATGGGAAGCAGCACAGGCGCCAGAAAAACAAACGCGGAAAAGATCATGGACAGCACCGCCAGTACCGCCAGCACCACCAAAAGGACGATCAGCCAGACAGGCATCTTCCTTTTCCGCGCGCCCCCGTAATCCATACCGCTTCCGTAACCGCCGTCATATCCGCTGTCACCGTAATCCTCCACACCGTTGCCGGCGCTGCCCGCGGACCGGTCCGCATGGCGGCTGGCCTCCACGATGCTCTTGGCCAGCAGACGAGGGCTGCCCAGCTCGGCCGTAACTTCTTCCTCGCTTCTGCCCATACGCACCTGGGCGCTGATATAATCATCATAATAATTGACGTTTTCCGCGATCTGCGAAGCGTTGACCCTTCCGGTCAGTGCCCCCTGCAGCGCGTTCAAAAATTCCTGTTTGCTCATATTCCCTCGTTATCCAAAATTCAAAACGGGCATATATAACGTTTTTCACATTATAACATGCCCGTTTCCGTCAGTAAATAAAAGGAAGTAAAAGGTATTATAAACTTTTTATAAAATATCAGCCCTTTACGGCGCCGGCAACCATGCCCTTGATGATCTGCTTGCTGCAGGTAAAGTACAGTACCACGATAGGGGACATGGTAAGGAGCATAGCCGCCATGATCTTGGGATAGTCAGAACCGAACTGTCCGGTAAACTGGGTCATCGCCAGAGGCACCGTAAGCAGTTTGGGGCTCTTTAACAGTATCAACGCGAAGGAGAACTCGTTCCAGCAGGTAAATACGTTGATGATCGCCACCGTGGTCATAATAGGCCGGCAGATGGGCATGATGATCTGGAACAGGGTCCTGGAGAAGGAACTGCCGTCAATGGCCGCCGCTTCCTCCAGCGCGGTAGGTACGCCCTTGACAAAACCTTCCACCAGGAATATGGCGGTAGGCAGTCCGAAGGCCACATAGGGTATGATCAGCGTATACCAGTGATTGCTTAATCCCGTGTTCTTAAATACCAGGTAGATAGGCACCAGCAGGGAGTGAATGGGGATCAGCATACCCATTAAGAACATTACATACAGCACCCTGTTGAGCTTAAATCTTACTCTGGCCAGGATATAGCCTACGATAAAGCCAAAGAGCACGATCAGGAACACGGAGCAGGCCGTGACTACAAGGCTGTTTTTCATGGAAGTACCCAGCTGATAGTCGGGATTTGACAGAATATTTTTGTAATTGAGCAGCGTAGGGCTCTTAGGCAGCCCGATAATGTCCGCGTTGAACACTCTCTTCTCCTTTAAGGAGGAGTAGAACATCCATACCAGAGGGAAGATACAGGTCGCGGAAAAGATGATCAGGATCGCGTTTAAGAACACGCCCAGGACGCCTTTTTTGACCTTGGTGAGCGCGTCGTTTTTCTCCACTTTTGTCATTTCAAATTTCTTAGCCATCTCTTCTCCCCCCTTTCTACGCTTCTTTATCTTTGGTCAGCAGGCCGATGATCCACTGGGAACCGCCGATGACCAGCAAGCTCATCACAAAGATACCCACGGAAATCGTACTACCGTATCCCAAGTTACTCTGATTGAACGAAATATTGTAACCGTACATCGCCATAACCATGGAAGCGTTGCCGGGGCCACCGGAGGTCATAACGTAAATATTATCGAAGGCTTTCATATTACCCGCGATACAAAGGGTGATGCAGACAAGCAGCGTATTCTTGATCAGGGGAAGCACTATGTAGATCGCTCTCTGAAAAGCGTTGGCGCCGTCTAACTCTGCCACCTCAAAAATTTCCGTATCAATGGAGGAAATGGCGGAAAGGATGATCACCATGTAATAACCGATCCACTGCCACACCAGAGGAATGGCTACCAGAAGCATAACCAGCTTCTCTTCGTTCAGCCATACTTTCTGTAAATCTCCTCGTCCTATTGCAGCTAAAAACCAGTTGATAATACCTCGTTTATAATCGTATATCATAGTCCAGATAAAACCGATAGAAACTGCCGCTATCGTACTGGGGAAGAAACCGAAGGTTCTGTGAATGCCCTTCAGCTTTACAAGTCTGGAATTGATCATCAATACCAGAATAAAGGCGATACCTATCTGGCCTATAATGCAGACAGCCACCAAAAACAGGTTGTGGCGGAAAGACAGCCAGAAGGTAGGATCATGTATCAGTGTATTGTAATTGGTAAGACCGTTGAAGGTCTTGTTAGGACCGCCCTTCCACTCATAAAAGCTATTGACCAGAGCGGTAACAAGCGGAACAAATACCGCGAAAACAAACAGTATGGTGGGAATTACCAGGTACGCGAACACCACTCGCTTTTTAGGTTTTATGGCCTGTAACATCCCTCTTCCTCCTCTTACTTTACTTTAACTATACCCGCTATTTAATAATTACGGTACCGGCCAGAACTGACCGGTACCGCATGATTATTTTACTTTGCAAAAATTTCAGTGAAAATTTTCGCTTAGTGCTATTCAGCAGCGGGAGTCAGATAGTTGCTCTCGTATGCTGCCTGCGCGTTTGCCGCAACATCCTCAGGAGTCATGGAGCCATTTAACATGGTCTGCATATCCGCGTTCAGCACATCCCAAACAGCGCCGCCGATGAAGGAGTCATAGATCGGGCAGGTCGGGTTGTCAACGTAGGAGAAGTTGTAGAAATCAACATCAAATGCGTCAAAAGCACTGAGGTCAACGTTGGGAACCTTAACCAGAGCGCCCAGAGCGTAGTTGCTTGCTACAAAGTTAGCGAAATCAGCGCCGCTGAGCTTGTAAGCCAGGTCGATAGCTGCTGCCAGCTTATCGGGATCATCCGCTACCTTAGAGTTGATCGCTACACCATAACCGAAACCACCGTTCTGGCTGTTTCTCTGATGTGTTGCGTCTGCGGACTGAGGCAGAACCGCGAAACCGGTATTCTCATACAGCTCATCGCCAGCTTCCTTCAGGGTAGCGCCTACATAGGAAACGTCCCAGTTGCCGCCGATGAATGCTGCTGCGCTGCCGTCGATATAGTACTCTCTCGCGTCCTCATTGGTAATAGCGTTGAAGTCCGCGTTGAAGAGGTCGGTATCTACGAACAATCTCTGCATCTCAGCCAGTGCCGCTACGAACTCAGCATCGGTAAATGCCGCGCCTTCCTTGTTTACCAGGCTCCAGAACCAGTCTTCACCGGTGTATCTGTCACCTAAGCAGGACAGGAAGTCAGAGTTTGCGTTCCACTTGCCGCCGTTACCAAACGCGATAGGGGTCTGGCCTGCAGCAGCGATGTCAGCAGCCTTAGCTTCTACATCTGCCCAGGTGCTGGGGAACTCGTCACCCCAAACTCTCTTATCGTACATAACTACGGTACAGGTACCGCCGGATACGGTAGGCAGCGCGTAGATCTTGCCGTCAGGAGTGGTAAAAGGACTAAACAGGTTGGTGTCATAGTTCGCGTTGTCAGGAGAGTTAGCTATCACGTCCGTCAGATCCATGATCAGTCCCTGCTCTGCCCACTGCGCGGTGTTCATACCCTGAAGCATGAATACGTCAGGCAGGTCATCTGCCGCTGCCAGAGTCGCGATCTGGGTCTTGTAATCAGCGTTAGCCAGTACCTGCTCTTCCAGAGTGATGCCGCTGTTAGCTTCTTTCCACTCAGCGATCATGGTACGGATACCGTCGGAACTTCCGTTACCCTGGCTCTCTTCTTCAGTGGAGTAGTGCATAAGGGTTAAGGTACCCGTATACGCTAAGCCTTCACTGTCTGCAGGAGTGGTTTCCGCAGGGGTCGTTTCCGCAGGAGTGGTTTCCGCGGGAGTCGTTTCCGCGGGAGTAGTGCCTGCAGGATTGTTGTCGGCATTTTCACTGTTACCACCGCAGCCAGCAAGCATCGTTGCAGTCATAGCAGCGGTAAGTAAAATACCTAATGCTTTTTTCTTCATTACTTTTTCCTCCCTTTAAAAATAAGTTGATAGTTTATATTAAAATCGCTTGCGCGAAATTAATATCAGATCCGCTTCTGCCCGAAAATCCGCTTTCATACCCTGCCCACCGTCCGGCCCTCATATACGCGGCCGCCGATCACGATCTGTTCGATGATGGTGGACCTGGGTTTCTCTATCAGGCTGATAAGCTTTTCGCCGGCCCGCGCGCCAATCCGTTCCGTGTCCTGTATCAGGGTGGTCAGACAGGGCTCGATATGCCTGCCGGCCCGTATGCCGTCATAACCGGCTACGGATATGTCCTCCGGGATCCGAAGTCCTTTCTTCCGGATAACGTTCATTCCCCCGAAGCAGGAAAAATCATCCGGATAAAGAATGCAGGTAGGCGGTTTGGACAGTCCCAGCAGCTCTTCCGTGGCCCGTCCGGCTCCGTCCGTATCCCTGTAAGCCGCTTCCTTTATGTAAGCGTCCGGGATATTTAACCCCAGCTCCTCCGCCGTGTTGAAGAAAGACGTCAGCCTGCTCCTCGTCACATGGGAATCCGCGCCATGGATATAGGCGATCCTGCGATGCCCCCTGCTGTGCACATAGGTAAGCAGATCCCGCATTCCCCCGACATTGTCCGAGATCACGGCTGCCCGGCCCGGGAAAAAGTGATCCACCGTCACGATCGGTATGTCACTGTGCACCAGTTCCTCCACCTGCCTGTCGTAAAAGTCCACGCACACCACTGCCACTCCGTCAAAATCCCGGTATCTGCAGTGCTCCAGATAACTTCTGGTCTGGGCTCCCGTGTTGATAAAGGTAATGTCGTAATTCGCTTCCACGGCACGCTTAAAGGCATCCAGTATGTTGGCAAAGTAATCGTGGGTAAGTCCGCTGCCGGCCTCATCCGAGAAAAGCACTCCCAGATTGTAGGTGCGCTGCGTCTTTAAGGCTCTGGCGGAGGAATTGGGATAATATCCCATTTCCTTGGCAACCCTGCGGATATACTGCTTTGTGCCCTCGCCGATATCCTTATGGTTGTTCAGCGCCTTGCTTACGGTGGCGATACTGACACCGCACACCTTGGAGATATCTTTCATCGATGTCATCGCCACAACCCTCTTCTGCCCAAAGCTTAATCGTTTTCGCACATTTACTATACACCAATATTGATACTTTTGCAATACTTTTCAAGATTTTTTTATGCAACATTTTCTTCGCGGCCCTTTTCCCGTTCATATTTTTATTGCATTCATTTTCTTTCTTGTGTATAATTTTAGATAAGTCAGGGGCATCCCGGCTTAAACGTTTACTTAAAATATATAGTAAAGGAGAATCTACCATGAAATTCGGCTTTTTCGATGATGCGAATCAGGAATATGTCATCACGACTCCCAAGACTCCGCTTCCCTGGATCAACTATCTTGGCTGTAATGACTTTTTCAGCCTGATCTCCAACACCTGCGGCGGTTACACCTTTTACAAGGATGCCAAGCTGCTGCGTCTGACCAGATACCGCTACAACGATATCCCGGCAGACACCAACGGCAAATACTTTTACATAAAGGACGGGGATACCGTCTGGAACCCCGGCTGGCAGCCCTCCAAGACGGAACTGGACTCCTACGAATGCCGCCACGGTATCGGCTACAGCCGTTTCACCGGCAGAAAGAACGATGTGGAGGCTTCCGTCCTGACCTTTGTCCCCATGCAGGACTCCTGTGAGATCAGCAGGATCACCGTCACCAATCACGCTTCCGCTAAAAAGGACCTGAAGCTTTTCTCCTATGTGGAGTGGTGCCTGTGGAACGCGGATGACGATATGAAGAATTTCCAGCGCAATTTAAGCACCGGTGAAGTGGAAGTGGTGGATTCCACTATTTTCCACAAGACCGAATACAGGGAGCGCCGCAACCACTACGCCGTATATTCCGTCAACGCCAAAGTGGACGGGTTCGATACCAGCAGAGATGAATTTCTGGGCGCATATCGGGGAGCGGATCTGCCTGAGGCCGTAGAAAAAGGCGCCTGCGGCAATTCCATGGCCAGCGGCTGGTCACCCATCGCGGCGCACCAGATCAACCTTTCCCTGGCGCCGGGCGAAAGCAGAAGCTTTATCTTTGTGCTGGGATATGTAGAGAATCCCGAAGCCGAAAAGTGGGAGGCTCCCGGTATCATCAACAAGAAACCCGCTTTCGCCATGCTGCAGCGCTACCAGACCGACGCCGGCGTAGACGCGGCTTTCGCGGAGCTGAAAGCATACTGGAAGAAGCTGCTTTCCAAGTACACCGTGGAATCCTCCAACGACAAGGTCAACCGCATGGTAAATATCTGGAACCAGTATCAGTGCATGGTGACCTTCAATATGTCCCGTTCCGCTTCCTATTACGAATCCGGTATCGGACGGGGTATGGGATTCCGGGATTCCTGCCAGGATCTTCTGGGCTTCGTCCATTTGATCCCCGACCGCGCGAGGGAGCGTATCATCGACATCGCCTCCACGCAGTTTGAGGACGGCAGCGCTTACCATCAGTACCAGCCTCTCACCAAGAAAGGCAATTCCGATATCGGAAGCGGCTTTAACGACGATCCCCTGTGGCTGATCGCCGGTACTTCCGCTTATGTCAGAGAAACCGGAGATACTTCCATCCTGACGGAAATGGTTCCCTATGACAACGATATGTCCAAAGCGACTACCTTAATGGAGCACTTAAAACGCTCCCTTGACTACATCATCAACCATAAAGGTCCTCACAATCTGCCTCTGATCGGCCGCGCCGACTGGAACGACTGTCTGAACCTGAACTGTTTCTCGGAACATCCCGGCGAGTCCTTCCAGACTTTCGGTCCTTCCGAAGGCCCCGTAGCCGAATCCGTATTTATCGGCGGCATGTTCGTGAAATACGGCGAGGAATACGCGCAGCTGGCTGAACTGTTACACGATACCGCGGAAGCCGAAAGAGCGCGCGGGGAAGTTGCCCTTATGTATGACGCCCTCTTAAAAGACGGCTGGGACGGTGAATGGTTCGTCCGGGCTTACGACGCTTACAGCCACAAGGTAGGTTCCAAGGAATGCGACGAGGGCCAGATCTACATTGAGCCCCAGGGCTTCTGTGTACTGGCCGGCGTAGGTGTCAAGGAAGGCCTGGCGAAGAAAGCGCTGGATTCCGTTAAGGAAAGACTGGACACCGAATACGGTATTATGATCCTGCAGCCCGCGTACACCAGGTACCACCTGGAGCTGGGCGAGATCACCTCCTATCCCCCCGGATACAAGGAAAACGCCGGTATCTTCTGCCATAACAATCCCTGGGTATCCATCGCGGAAACCGTTATCGGCCGCGGCGGCAGGGCGTTTGAGATCTATCGGAAGACCTGTCCCGCTTACGTGGAGGAATTCAGCGAGATCCACCGTACCGAGCCCTATGTCTATTCCCAGATGGTTGCCGGCCGTGACGCCAAATTCCACGGCGAGGCCAAGAACAGCTGGCTGACCGGTACCGCTGCCTGGACCTTTGTTAATATCTCCCAGTATATTCTGGGCGTATATCCCACCCACAAGGGACTTTCCATCAATCCCTGCGTGCCCGGAGATTTCGGTGACTTCAAGCTGACAAGGAGCTTCCGGGAAGGGATCTACCACATTGAGGTGAAGAATCCCAAGGGCGTGGAAAAGGGTGTCGCTTCCATGACCGTGGACGGCAAGCCTGTGGAAGGCTGCGTCATTCCTTATGAAAAAGGCAAGACGGAGTATCATGTAGTGGTTACTATGGGATAGAGAAATATCTGAATTTTGCCAAAAGCGGTTTATTGGTAAATAACGGTAAACGCTTAAAAATCCGGAAAAACTGCAGAAGTTTTTCCGGATTTTTTTAGTACGCGCGAAGACAAATCGACAAGGCTTTAAACAAATTGATTGTCTTTTCACTGATGCCGCAAACAGGGCGGCGTCTGCCCCGCGATATTGGTCTGGATATTGTCGCTCATTGCCCCTCCTTTAACATAAAAAAGGCAAGAAGCGTTTGGTTTCCTGCTTTCTTGCCTTTTGACCTGTTATGAAAATTTTTGTTGAATGTATGTGGAAAGTGTGTATAGCGTTATCAGAAAAGGAAAGCACTCACTTCAAAGTGGATGCTCCCAAGGATTCCAATGTCCTTACGGACACCGCCTATTCTGTGTAGCAGACAGGATAGGCATTTTTATTTTCGCTTTTAAGCCGGTCATTAAGCGTTGGGAGGCTACCACCCTGTCATGAGCACTTTCCTATGGCTTTCGCTATGTTACCAATATACCTTTCCGACACCTCATTTCAACCGTTTTCTACAATTCATCCTCTCTCCGTTTCCCCCTGCTCTGCATTTTATCCTGCTGAGTCGGTTCAGCTTCTGCCGCTTGGCAAGATGGACTTCCTCGGTCCGCTGATACCGCCGTTCCCTATCTGCCGTAAATGCCGCAAGGCTTTCAGTGCCATATCGGAGGTAGCGCATATTGGTGTAAAACTCCGTCATGGAATTGCTGATCGGCGTACCCATTGATACATCTTAACAAAAAGCCGTTACATCTTAAAGCAAGATGTGACGGCTTTCTGCTGTCAAAGAGTAATTTATAGATGAAAGGTTTCTTTAATCATTTTTGCAACTTCATCAGGCTCTTTATCGGAATTATCGATTCTAAGATAGTTGTCAAAAACAATCTCGCCTTCATAACTGACACACCTGTGATTTTTATCATCATTGATCAAACGCTGGTTCGACTTCTCTATATCTCTTTTGGAAGCCTTATTTTTCAGCCTGTTCTCTGAAACATTTCTTTTCAGCCTGATTTCTTGCGGAGCAATCAATTCAACGTAATAGAAATCTGTCCCATACGGTTCAAATATACCCTTGACGTGCTCCAGATACTCCCAGTCTGAAGGTAAATCGAAATCCATCATCAATGTAAAAATCATCCCATAATTGTCAGAAGCTGCATAGTTCCTGAAAATAA
>CANRPU010000009.1 GCA_947632555.1 uncultured Lachnospiraceae bacterium | reverse complement strand
AATAGCTTAACCTGAGAGGCAGGGAAGGAAGGATGGAAGGAGAGGAGTTTCGGTGTTCGGTTTTCAGGGTATAAATACAGAATAACTGTAAAATAGGGAAATACAGATTCCCATACGATTTACGAAAGAAGATATGGGTTACCGAGTGACCGATAAGCTGTAGAGATAGTCTTAAGCTATGGCTGTGGTCGCAAAGTAGCCATTTTATCTTTTATTTAGGCTCCATGGTCAAGCGGTTAAGACATCGCCCTTTCACGGCGGTAACACGGGTTCGATTCCCGTTGGAGTCATCCTCGATAGCTCAATGGTAGAGCACTCGGCTGTTAACCGAGTTGTTGCAGGTTCGAGCCCTGCTCGGGGAGTATGGCGACATAGCCAAGTGGTAAGGCGTGGGTCTGCAACACCCTGATCACCAGTTCAAATCTGGTTGTCGCCTTGAAAAACACAGAGATCTTCTCTGTGTTTTTTGTTTAAGGAGGGTGCAATGTCTGTGTTTTGGGGGATTTTGGGAGGCGCCAGCCTCATATATTGCCTTACGCTGTTTCTGGCGGGCGGATATGGCACAAAATTCTTCTTGATATGGGGAGTTTTCGGCGTGTGCTGCCTTATCTGGGCAAAATGGGGGAAACAATTTGCAGGCCGCTTTTCTTCCAAAATAAAAACGGCCGCCAGATGTCTGACAGGAGCCGGGATCGGTATCTTTATCCTGGTAGAAATGTTTATCCTGAGCGGTTTCTTCGCGGATGGCAGAGAAGATCTGGACTATATCATCGTACTGGGGGCGCAGGTAAGAGAGAACGGGCCCAGTTACGTATTGCAGAAGCGGCTGGATGCCGCGTACGCGTATATGATGGACAATCCCCGTACCATAGCCATTGTTTCGGGAGGCCGGGGAAGTGGGGAACCTGTTACGGAAGCCTGCTGTATGCATGATTATCTGGTGGCAAGAGGGATTGAGCCGGAGAGGATCCTGTTGGAAGAGAACTCGAAAAATACCAGTGAGAACATCCGATACAGCATGGCGCTTTTTGACTGGGAAAATGCCAGCGTGGGAATCGTCAGCAATAATTTTCATGTGTTCCGCGGCGTGCATCTGGCCAGGGCGGCAGGATGCAGGGAGGCTTGCGGTATCGCGGCGGGGTCCCATCCGCTTTATCTGCCCAATAATATGCTGCGGGAATTTTTCGGCGTGGTAAAGGATCTTCTGGCAGGGAACCTGATCTGAAAAAGCGGAAGGCAGAAACAGAAGTCAAAACGGAAAACAAAACAAAGTCAAAATAGAAAGCAAAACAGAAATCAAAACAAAGTTAAAACAGAAATCAAAGCAAAAGTCAAAATAGAAATCAAAACAAGGTCAAAATAGAAAGCAAAACAGAAATCAAAACAAAGTTAAAACAGAAATCAAAATAAAAGTCAAAACAGAAAACAAAATAAAAGTCACAACAACGTCAAAACAGAAGGAAACATCATCTATAGCAAAGAAAAAGGGGGAGGCTGACGGATGGAAGAAGCAGTTAATAAGGAAAAGATCGATCAACTGAGGAGTATGCTGGAAGAGAGCAGGAACCTGGTGTTTTTTGGCGGCGCCGGCGTGTCCACGGAGAGCGGCATACCGGATTTCAGAAGTGTGGACGGACTTTATCATCAACAATATGATTATCCGCCGGAAACCATCTTGAGCCATACCTTTTACAGGCAAAAAACGGAAGAATTTTACCGGTTCTACCGAAATAAGATGCTTTTCCCCGGTGCGAAGCCCAACGCGGCACATAAAAAGCTGGCGCAGTGGGAAAAGGAAGGAAAACTGAAAGCGGTGATAACGCAGAATATCGACGGCCTGCACCAGGCGGCCGGAAGTGAGGCGGTATGGGAACTGCACGGCAGCGTATTGCGGAATTACTGTGAAAACTGCGGCGCTTTTTATGATATGGACTATATCCTGCGCAGCGATGGAGTACCTCATTGCGCCAAATGCGGCGGAGCCGTAAAACCGGATGTGGTGCTGTACGAGGAGGGGCTGGACCAGCGCGTCCTATCCGGCGCGGTCAAGGCCATCAGCGAAGCGGATATGCTGATCATCGGCGGCACTTCCCTGGCGGTTTATCCGGCGGCAGGGCTGATCGATTATTTCAACGGCAGATATCTTGTACTGATCAATAAAACAGCAACTTCGCGGGACAGTATGGCGGATCTGGTGATTCAGGGAAGCATCGGAGAGATATTCTCCGCCCTGTAGGATAACGGGAGATGGTATGGACATTCAGGTAGGAGATATCCTCAAATTAAAAAAACAGCATCCCTGCGGCAGTCAGGAGTGGGAGGTCCTGCGGATCGGAGCGGATTTCAGGCTCAGGTGCGCGGGCTGCGGGCATCAGATCATGATAGCGCGCAGACAGGTCGAAAAAAATGTCAGGGAAATCAGGAAAAAAACTTGAAAATTGCGGAATTCTATGATAACATAAAATTCCGTGATATATAATTCCTTGCTCCGTCAAACGGGGCCAGAGACCATAAGGAGGTAGCAGCATGAGCAAATATGAATTAACAGTTGTTGTAAGTGCGAAAATCGAAGACGATGAAAGAGCGGCCGTGATCGACAAGTGCAAAGCGCTGATCGAGAGATTCGGCGGCACCATCACCAACGTTGATGAATGGGGTAAGAGAAAGCTGGCTTACGAAGTTCAGAAGATGAAGGAAGCGTTCTATTATTTCATCCAGTTCGATGCGGAGCCCACCGCTCCCGCGGAGATTGAGAGCCGCGTCCGCATTATGGACAACGTTATCAGATACTTGATCGTAAAACAGGAAGCATAGGCAGTACCGGGCACCCAGAGTGTCCAGAATCAGGACAGAGGGTATCTTGGTATGCCGGAAAGAGGGACTTATGAATAAAGTAATTCTTATGGGAAGATTGACCAGAGAACCCGAAGTAAGATATTCTCAGGGAAGCAGCCAGACGGCCGTAGCCAGATTTTCCATTGCGGTGGATAGAAGGTTTAAGCGGGAAGGCGAGCCTGACGCGGATTTCTTTAACTGTACGGCGTTTGGCCGGCAGGCAGAATTTGTGGAACGCTATCTGCACAAGGGAGTTAAGATCGTTGTAGTCGGCCGTGTCCAGAATGACAATTATACGAATAAGGACGGGCAGATGGTATACAGCGTCCGCATTATGGTAGATGAGATCGAATTCGCGGAAAGCAAAAACGCTTCCGGAGATGGCGGCAGTTATGCGGGAGGAAACAATTCCAGACCGGAACCTTCAGGCGCCGGGGACGGATTTATGAACATCCCGGACGGTATTGACGAAGAATTGCCGTTTAACTAATAATTTATTTAAGAATGGAGGCACTGACATGGCATTTAATAAAGCAGCTGACAAAGCAGACGCGCCGGTAAGGAAAAAGGGCGGACTGCGCAGAAGGAAAAAGGTTTGTGTATTTTGCGGTAAAGACAATGTGATCGACTACAAGGATGTCAATAAGCTGAAAAGATATGTATCCGAGAGAGGAAAGATCCTTCCCAGAAGGATCACCGGCAACTGCGCGAAGCACCAGAGAGCGCTGACCGTCGCGATCAAGAGGGCGCGTCATGTGGCGCTGATGCCTTATACCTGCGATTAAGGTTTGTAATACCGGATATTTTTACAGAGAGGAAGACCGGCGGTATTTTACCGCCGGTTTTTTTCTGCGAAGCCGTTTTCGTTTCCGAAATGCCGGATCATTTTCCGTAAGGCGAAAAAAGAAGACCAAAAATAGCAAAACTTCCATGATTCGACAAATTATATTGTGGAAACATATCCAAAAAAATGATATACTATATCAATATAGGGGATATTAACGGAGGCATACATGAAGAAAAGGATCCGATTAAAAGGGAAAATAAGGACATATCTGCTGTTTTCCATTTATCTGGGAGCGCTTTTGCTGATAGTCAACGCGGGCATCCTGGTGCTGGACTACAGAGCGGGGATCCTGCTGGGATTCTTTACTGTTTTTTATTTCGCGGTAACGCTATCCCTTTACTTCTACAATAAACCTGTGATCATGAATGAGCTGATCAGTTTTGCCACGCAGTACGGTCAGATACAAAAGCGGCTGCTGCGGGAACTGGAGCTGCCATACGCCTTGCTGGATGATGCCGGAAAAGTAGTCTGGACCAATCAGGCGTTTGAAAGCGTCATTCATCAGCCCAAGGGATACAGTAAATCCATTATGTCCCTCTTTCCCTCCATTACCAAGGACAGGCTTCCGAACGGTGAGGATGTAGAGGAAACACAGTACGAGCTGTCCTATGAGGGAAAAGAATACATAGCGAAATTCAGAAAGATCTCTTTGAAGGAAATGGCGGAAAACAGCGACATGATCCAGGCGGATGGCTATAACGGCTATCTGATCGCGGCTTACCTCTTTGATGAAACGGCGCTGCAGATCGCGCTGCAGGAGGTGGACGATCAGAGCCTGGCGGTAGGACTGCTTTATCTGGACAACTATGAGGAAGCGCTGGAGAGTGTGGAGGAAGTCAGGCGTTCCCTGCTGATCGCGCTGATCGACAGAAAGGTAAATAAGTATATATCCGCGCTGGACGGTATTGTGAAGAAACTGGAGAAGGACAAATACCTGATCGTTATGCGGAAACGTTCCGTGGCGCAGCTGCAGGAATCCCGTTTTGACCTGCTGGAAGACGTAAAGACCGTCAATATCGGCAACGAAATGGCCGTTACTATCAGCATCGGCATCGGCTTAAGCGGACTGACCTACGCGCAGTGTTATGAATTCGCGCGCAACGCCATCGACCTGGCGCTGGGACGCGGCGGCGATCAGGCGGTCATCAAGACGCCGGAAAGCGTGACCTATTATGGCGGCAAGAGTCAGCAGGTGGAGAAAAATACCCGCGTCAAAGCCCGCGTCAAGGCCCATGCCCTGAAGGAGATCATTGCCGGCAAGGACAAGGTCATCATCATGGGGCACAGACTGGCGGATGTGGACAGTTTCGGCGCCGCGGTGGGGATTTACCGTATCGCGCAGGCGCTGACGAGGAAGGCGTATATTGTGTTGAATGATGTTTCCAATACGCTCCGGCCTGTGGTGGACCTGTTTCAGAACAACCCCGAGTATGACGAAGACATGATAGTGAGCGGCAGCCAGGCGCTGGAAATAGCGGGCAGCAATGCGGTGCTGGTAGTGGTGGATGTGAACAAGCCCAGCATTACCGAATGCCCGGATCTGCTGCGGGTGTGCAAGTCCATTGTGGTGCTGGACCATCACCGTCAGGGGACGGAAACCATAGAGAACGCCACGCTTTCCTACGTGGAGCCCTATGCCTCTTCCACCTGTGAAATGGTATCCGAGATCCTGCAGTATACCACCGACAATATCAAAATACGGACGGAAGAAGCGGACTGCATGTATTCCGGGATCATGATAGATACCAATAATTTTATGAGTAAGACAGGCGTGCGCACCTTTGAGGCGGCGGCCTTTCTGCGCCGCAACGGCGCGGACGTGACCCGTGTAAGAAAGATGTTCCGGGAGGACGCCGGGGACTATAAGGCCAAAGCGGACGCCGTCAGCCAGGCGGAAATTTACCGCCAGTCTTTTGCCATTTCCGTCTGTACGGGTGAGGATGTGCAGAGCCCTACCGTGGTGGGCGCTCAGGCGGCAAACGAACTTCTGAATATCCGCGGGATCAAGGCCAGCTTTGTGCTGACTGAGTACCAGGGAAAGATTTATGTGTCCGCCCGCTCCATAGATGAAGTCAATGTGCAGATCATCATGGAGAGGCTGGGAGGCGGCGGACATATGAGCATCGCCGGCTGCCAGCTGGAAAATGTAAGTATGGCGGAGGCGATCGGCAATCTGAAGGAAACCATAGATACTATGTTGGAGGAAGGTGCGATCTGATGAAGATTATATTGCTGCAGGATGAGAAAAAGCTGGGAAAAAAGGGAGATATCATCGAAGCCAGCGACGGCTACGCGAGAAATTATATCTTGCCTAAGAAAATAGGCGTGGAAGCTACCACAGCCAATTTAAACGATCTGCGCCTGCGCAAGGCAAATGAGGACAAGCTGGCGAAGGAACGACTGGATGCGGCGAAGGAGCTGGCCGCGGTGCTGGAAAGCAAGACTGTGGAAGTCAAGATCAAGGGCGGAGAAGGAGGAAAAACCTTCGGTTCGGTTTCTTCCAAGGAGATCGCGGCCGCCTGCAAAGAGCAGCATGATATTGAGCTGGACAGGAAGAAACTGCTGCTCCCGGAGGCGCTGAAGAATTTTGGTATGTATGAAGTCAATGTGAAGCTGCACCCGCAGGTGACCGCCAGATTAAAGGTGCATATATCCGAGGCTTGATCAGGCAGAGTAAGAGAGGAATGAAGGTATGCCCGCAATGGAAGATGCCGTCTTAAAAAGAATACTGCCGCACAGTACCGAAGCGGAGCAGTCTGTCATCGGCTCCATGATCATGGACCGGGAAGCTATTGTGGCGGCTTCGGAGATCATCGGCGCGGAAGATTTTTACAATAAGCAGTATGGCGTGATCTTTGAGTCCATGGTAGAACTGAATGACGAAGGAAAACCGGTGGATCTGGTAACCTTGCAGGACCGCCTGAAGGAGAAGGACGTGCCGCCCGAGGTGAGCAGCCTGGAATTTGTCAGGGAGCTGATCACGGCGGTGCCCACCTCCGCCAATATCAGGCACTATGCCGGCATTGTGGCGGAAAAATCCACGCTCCGCAAGCTGATACGTCTGAATGAGGAAATCGCCAATACCTGTTACGCGGGCAAGGAAAATCTGGAGTTTATCCTGGAGGATACCGAAAAGCGGGTATTTGAACTGGTACAGAAACGGAATACGGGAGAGTTTACTCCCATCCGCCAGGTGGTAATGGATGCCATGGACCGGATTGAACGCGCTTCCAAAAACAAAGGAGCGGTTACGGGGATTGCCACGGGATTTATTGATCTGGATTATCGTACCGCGGGAATGCAGCCGTCCGATCTGATCCTGATCGCGGCCCGGCCTTCCATGGGAAAAACGGCTTTTGTGCTCAATATCGCGGAATATGTGGCTTTTAAGCTGGGAAAGACCGTGGCGGTATTCAGTCTGGAAATGTCAAAGGAACAGCTGGTAAACCGACTGTTCTCCATGGAGTCCAAGGTGGATTCCCAGCATATCCGTACCGGTCAGCTTTCCGACCAGGAGTGGGAAAAGCTGATAGCCAGCGCCGGTATTATCGGCCGTTCCAATCTGATCATTGACGATACGCCCGGTATTACGGTACCGGAACTGCGGAGCAAATGCCGCAAATATAAGCTGGAACACGGCCTTTCCATGGTCATCATTGATTACCTCCAGCTGATGAACGGCAGCGGCCGGACGGATTCCCGGCAGCAGGAAATTTCTGAGATCTCCCGTTCCCTGAAGGCGCTGGCCAGAGAGCTGGATGTTCCCGTACTGGCGCTGTCGCAGCTTTCCAGAGCGGTAGAACAGAGGCCGGATCACAGGCCCATGCTTTCCGATCTGCGTGAATCGGGCGCCATAGAGCAGGATGCCGATGTGGTCATGTTCATTTACAGGGAAGATTACTACAAACGCGACGCCGAAAGGAACGATGTGGCGGAGATCATCATAGCCAAACAGAGAAACGGCCCCATAGGGACCGTGGAGCTGGCTTATCTGCCCAACTATACCAAATTCGCCAATTTGGAAAAATAACAGCTGTTGATTTACGAAAGAGAACAACGCCTAGAGCCGGCGGCTGTTCTCTTTTTTTAAGTATCAAGAAAGGAAGGATCAATATGAGCAGTAGTGTTTTTTTGATTTCAGACGCGGCACGGCAGGTCAAAGTGGAAGCTCATGTGCTGCGCTACTGGGAAGAGGAACTGGGGCTCCCGATCAAGCGCAATGAACTTGGGCACCGCTACTATACGGAAGAAGATGTAAAAAGATTTCAGGAAATAAAAGATATGAAGGAGAGAGGGCTGCAATTGAAAGCGATCAGAATGGTGTTGAAGAACGGCAGTTTGAATGTGCTGCCACAAGCGCCGCAGGAAACGGAAAAGCATCAGGAGGCAGTAAAGGAAATGGCACAGAAAACAGGGAAAGAGGCAGACAGGGAAGCGGAAAAAGAAGCGGAAAGAGAAAATACGGAAGCGGTGGCCGTACAGGAGCCCCTGCAGGTAGTGGCCGGGCAGGACACGGCCGTCTATGAAGTCAGCAGGGAAGAAAAAGCCAGACGCCTGCAGTGGCTGTTAAAACAGCTTTTTAAAGAAACGCTGCAGGAAAACAATGAGGAAC
This sequence comes from uncultured Lachnospiraceae bacterium, assembly GCA_947632555.1. Lineage (GTDB taxonomy): Bacteria > Bacillota > Clostridia > Lachnospirales > Lachnospiraceae > Acetatifactor. The sequence continues at coordinate 101,764 of CANRPU010000009.1, read as the reverse complement.
TGTATCGGGGCGTAAAGGATGTCCTTCTTAAGGAACTGGACTATCAATTCCGTATGCAGGAGGAAAAGGAAGAAGAGCGGAACGCGGAAAAGATGAAACGGGAAGAAGAGCATTACAAAAAGATAGACGAGCTCCTCAGAAAAAAGAGGGGACGGATTAAAAAATAGAACACGGCGGAGATGGGGGAAGGACAAAACGGGACAGGCCTGAGGCGCTGTCCCGTTTCGGTTATAAGTTTTCATTTTTTAACCCGTCGATGAGATTTTCCCTTTGAACTTTTTTCATGGAGTAGAGCATGGTGATAAATACCACAAAAAATACGCTCAGGGAAGCGCCTGCCATGGCGCCCCACGGGATATGGAAAGTAGTTTCCCAGCTTTTTGTGATCGCGAAGTATATCAGCCAGGTGACGCCGCAGGATACCGGCAGCCCTGTGAGCAGCGCGCGGGAACCATACAGCAGGCATTCATAATTCATCATTTTCCGGAAGCCTTTTTCCGTCATGCCCACAGATCTCAACATGGCAAATTCACGCCTGCGCAGACTGATATTCGTGGAAATGGTATTGAATACATTGGCTGCCGCGATAAGGGAGATCAGGACCACAAATCCATAGGCGAATACCTGTATGCTCAGGACCATATTCCGGTTCTCTTCCGCTGATTCGGCATAGTCGAACAGATAGTTGTGGGAAAGTCCGTTTTCGGTCAGCAGCTTTGACAGGCTGGTATAGCTGGCGCCGTGATCGTCCGAAAGGAGGAAAAAGGAGGTGGCAGGATAGTTATCTCTGGCCTCTTCCGGCAGGACGTACTCATACAGGCTGATGGGATAGAGCATCTGCAGAAAACCGTCCTGAAAAACATAGTACGGACTTTCATATATCCTTCTGCCTGTATACAGAGGATAGGAAATGACCGGGTTTTCCGCGGTTTCTTCGGTGTCATCCGGGATAAAGGTACCCATTATGGGACAGTTTTCGGCGTTCAGGATATTGGTGGAAATATATTTTTCCCTTGCGTGGCTGTAAAAGGTATTGCCGTCCACCGTTAAGGCAAGTGGATGAGCAGGATCCATAAAGGCGGTTTCATCCAGATGATATTGCGCCAGGAGCGCCTTAAATTCACTGTCGGCAATAAAATGCAGGGAGATGGGCAGAACGGAATACAGGCTCATATCCGGTCCCATGCCTGCCGTTTTTGAAAATCGTTCATCCGGCCTGGAAAGCTCTTCCAGGATTTCCGCATCGAGATACTCGTTGGGAATGATCGCCCGGATGTTTTTTTCCACCGCGTAAGTACCCGCCGTGATATGTTCTCCGGAACAGAGCAGCGCCAGCATGCTTTCCGGGGAGTTCCCCCCTAAGGAATAGGAAGTACCGGAATAGAGCAGGTCAAAGCCTTCGGTATTGCGGGTTCCCAGGAACGCTTCCACCAGATAATCGCTGAAAGCGGATGCGGAAACAAAAAGCACGATGCTCAGAAATAGACTGATCACGGTAGTCCTGTATTTTTTCCTGCTCCGTTTATAATATTTGGAAGCCAGTATGCCGGGCAGTCCGAAAAGACGGCGGGTCAGCCGGGAGGTCCTGGCAGGACGGGCGTTGGAAATATCCTGATTCTGTCGGATGGCGCTTACCGCGGATACTTTCGTGGCCCGTCTGGAGGGAATCCGGGCGGACAGCAGAACAGTGATCAGAGCGATAACGGCCGCGGACAGGATCGCGGGCAGGGATACGTGGACGCGCATGGGGACATTCCGGATGCCAAACCAGGAAGTAAAACGGCTGCCCAGAAGGTGAAGCGTAACGGCGATCCCCGCTATTCCCGACAGGATGCCTGCCGGAATGCCGATGGACGAAACGCAGAACGCTTCAAACAAGACCATTCTCCGAAGCTGCTTTCGGGTGGCGCCCACGGAGGAGAGCAGGCCGAACTGTCTGGTCCGTTCCGATACCGAGATGGCAAAAGCGTTATAGATCAAAGCGATGGAGCCGAACATGATCAAAATGATCACGATAGCGGAAAGGATCAGGAGCGATGCACGGAAATTCTGATTGCCCGACACGCCCTGGAACATCAGAACGTTACTGTTATAGGCTCCGGTAAGGTTGTTTTGGCTCATAAAATCATAGATGCCGCCGCCATGTTTCAGCTTAAAATAAACGTCGTAACAGTAGGACGGGGAGGCTTCCCCGTCGGCCGCGGTAATGGCGGTATATCCGGGAAAAGAAATATTTTCTATTTCATAGGGCAGACGGCTGTAGAAACCGACAACGGTGTAGGTGCGGTTTTCCACCGGCTGCAGGGTTTCTCCCGTAAGAACGTCCTGACCGTTTTCATCATACCGGTATACGGGGGCGAAAAAATCCACCGGCTCACCGTCCAGCATACGGGTGCCGAGCGTGAGAGTGAGGGTATCGCCGATATGATAGACAACGCCGCCGTTTACGGCAAGGTGGTCAGGCAGGAGAAGTTCCGTTTCCGATCTTGGATATTCTCCGGCGCTGATATGGATGGGAAGGATGTTCTCATATCCGGCGGAACCGCCTGCAATATAGAGATAGGGCTTATATTCATTGGTACAGCCCTCCGCGAGAGCAAACCCCAGCCGCTGCAGATAGACGGCAGCAGCCACTTCATCGGAAGAGGCAATGGATTGATAGACGGAAATATCCGTACCGGAAACGCGGGCATGCCAGTCACCGGTATTGTAGATGGCAGCGCGCAGTAAGTAATCCTGCATGCTGGCGGCAAAGGTGGTAACGGCGCAGATCATGGCAGTGGAAAGCAGGATGCCGATAATGGTAACCACGGTACGGGTTTTGTTTTCTTTTAATGACCGCAGGGTGACTTTATGAAAAATGTTCATCGGCGTATCACCTCGTCCCGGATAATGCGGCCGTCTTCAATGGCGAGGATGCGGTCCGCCTGCAGGGCAATATTTTCATCGTGAGTGATCACGATGAGTGTCTGCCCGTATTTTCGGTTGGAAATTTTCAGCAGTTCCACGATCTCCTGGCTGTTTTTGGAATCCAGATTGCCCGTGGGTTCATCCGCCAGCACCACCGAGGGCGCGTTTATTAAGGCCCTGCCGATGGAAACCCGCTGCTGCTGGCCGCCGGAAAGCTGATTGGGAAGATGGTTTTCTCTGCCGTTCAGTCCCAGGACAGAGAGGATTTCCCGCAGCCTTTCCTGATTTACCTCCCGCCCGTCCATCAGTACGGGCAGAGTAATGTTTTCCGTTACGTTCAGCACGGGGATCAGGTTATAGAACTGATAGACAAGCCCTACCTGACGGCGGCGGAAAACGGCAAGCTGCTCGCTGTTTTGAGCGTACACGTCGTTTCCGTCCACATAGACCTTTCCGCCGGAAGGGATGTCCACGCCGCCCAGAATGTGGAGCAGAGTAGATTTGCCGGAACCGGAGGGCCCGATAATGGCCACAAATTCTCCTTTATCCACGTGAAAAGACACATGGTCCAGCGCGGTCACCTGATTTTCCCCTTTGCCGTATACCTTGCAAAGATCTTCGACTTGAATAAATTTCATGGAAAAAACTCCTTTCCGTAGTGTATAGATTCAGGATACGGCGGCAGTGTGACAGGCCGGTGACTGTAAAATAACAAAAATGTCACAAAAGAAAAAAGCGCTGTTCTCACACAACGCTTTTGTAAAACCGGACGGTAAATAAGGCGCCCCGCGGTTTCCGGTTTTCCGCTTTAATGGTGCCGTTCTGCGCCGTGATGATGGTCCGGGCCAGCGCAAGGCCAATGCCGAAACTTTTGCTGTCGGAATTTTTCCCTTTATAAAAACGCTCAAAAATGTGAGGCAGATCCGCCTTTGGAATACCGCTGCCGTTATCCGATATGACGATTTCCGTGTACAGGGAATTGTCCGAGCCGTACAGCTCCAGACTGCCGCCGTTCGGCGTGTGTTCCATACAGTTTTTGATAATATTGGTAACCGCTTCACAGGTCCAGCCGATATCGCAGGAACATACGCCTGCCGCGGTAACGCGCAGCGTCTGGTCCCGCAGTTCCATGGGGATCAGCAGAGGCTCCGCGGCTTTTTGCAGCAGCGTTTCCAGAGGAACGCTGGCGGGGTGGAATGTTACGGCGGCCGCATCCAGCCGGGACATTTTTAATAAAGCGGTGATCAGCCAATCGACGCGGGAGAGCAGCTCATACAATTCCCGGGAGATTTCCTGGCGCCGCGCGTCTGTAATGTCGGGTTTTGCCAGAAGGGATACGAGCAGGTTGATGGAGGTCAGCGGCGTGCGCAGCTGGTGGGAAATGTCCGCCAGCGAATCGGCGAGGAAGAGCTTATCGTTTCGCAGGTTTTGACGCTGTTCCCGCAGACGGACGGTCATCTTATAAATTTCGCTTTGCAGGACGGATAATTCCCCTTCGTCATATCCTGTCAGATCCATCTGTTCTTCGCCGTGCAGAATACGGTCAATATCGGCGGAAAGTTCCGCGATATACCGGTATCGTCTGTATGTGGAAAAAAGGTACAGAAAAAGAAATACGGCGCACAGCGCCACAGTAAAAAAACCAAAGCGCGCATCCAGGAAGAACGCGGCGGTCGCGGCCGCGGCGGCAAGGATGCCATAGACAAAGACCGCTTTTCGGATTTCGGGATTGCGCAGCAGTTTCATTCCAGATCCACCTTATAACCCAGTCCCCGCACGGTTTTGATGACAGTGGGCTCCTGCGGGTTGTCCTCTATTTTTTCTCTCAGCCGTTTGATATATACCGTCAGCGTATTGTCATTTACAAACTCGCCTGCTATATCCCAGACGGCTTCCAGGAGCTGTGTTCTGGAAAGAACCGCTCCCCGGTTGTTCAGAAAAACCAGCAGCAGCCGGTATTCCAGAGCGGACAGGTACAGATCCCGGGTTCCCTTGCGGGCGGTCCCTTTTACGGTGTCTACCACGATATCGCCAAGGCGGACAACGCTTCCCGCTCCTCCCGTAAGCCGGAGGATGTTTTTGATCCTGGAGGCCAGTTCCCTGGGGCGGAAGGGCTTGGAGATATAATCGTCGGCACCGATCTCGAAACCGGTTACGGTATTGTATTCATCTCCGGAAGCGGTAAGAAAAATAACGGGAATACCGTAGTCGGATTTAACCGCTTTGCAGACGGCGAAACCGTTGCCGTCGGACAGGGAAATATCCAGCAGCACCAGGTCGAAGGTTTCGTCTTCCAGCAGCCGCAGCGCGCCGTTTTGGCCGGATGCGCTTTTTACGGAATAGCCTTCGCTGTTCAGGAACTGCGTCAGGCAGGTTACGATCTCCTCATCATCTTCCACCAGTAGAATCTTATGCAATGGACTGCCTCCGTTCTGGATTTAGAAAAATACCGGGAAAAACGGATAAGTTCTTCCCGGTATCAGTCGGTTTCTGGTTATCAATAATGTCCGGATTATTCTTCTGAAATGGCGCCTACAGGACATACGCCCGCACAGGAACCGCAGCTGATGCAGGTGTCGGGATTGATCTCCATTTTGCCGTCACCGGCGCTGATAGCGCCTACGGGGCACTGCGCTTCACAGGCACCACAGCTGACACAGGTATCGTTCACTACAAATGCCATACTTAAAACCCTCCTTTGGTAAAACCGATTCGTATATTTTTATCATTCCTATTTTAATATAAAACGGGGACAAATACAAGATGTTTTATGCATTCTCTGCCCGCCGCCTTTTAATTCCGTTTAAGATCACCTGCTTTTTCTCGATGACCTTGTTCTTATCCATGGGAGGAACACCGTGCAGCTTGTAGGGAATCCCCAGGGATTCATATTTTTTCTCTCCCATAGTGTGATAGGGCAGCACATCCAGAGCCTTCAGATTGTGGAACTGCCCAATAAAATATCCCAGTTCTTCCAGATATCTGTCATCGTCGGTAATACCGGGCACCACCACATGGCGGATCCACATATCCACGTTCTTTTCTTCCAGGTATCTGCAGAAATCCAGGATATGCTCGTTGGGCTGGCCCGTCAGTTCCAGATGCTTTTGGGGGTCGATATGTTTGATATCCAGCATCACCAGGTTGGTGAGCGGCATGAGCTTTTCCATTTTTTCCATTACCGCCGGATTGTCCCGGTTAAAGGCAATGCCGGAACTGTCGATACAGGTATGGATACCTTTCTGTTTTGCCTGGGAAAACAGGTCGATCAGAAAATCCAGCTGCATCAGCGGTTCTCCGCCCGTAACGGTAATGCCGCCGTCTTTATAAAAACTGATATTGCGTTCATACTGTTCCAGGATCTCCGCGGGTTCCATCATAGTGCCGCCGGTCATGGCCCAGGTATCCGGATTGTGGCAGTAGGCGCACCGCATGGGACAGCCCTGTACAAAGACCACAAAGCGCACGCCGGGACCGTCCACCGTTCCAAAACTTTCCAGAGAGTGTATTCTTCCTTTCATAGTCATCCTCCTGATGCAAAATCATTATACTCTTTTCCTGCCATGATGACAATAGAGAAAAAACGTCATGGCTCGGCAAAAAAACAGTCCCCACTCCATAGATCTTCTTTCAGGAGAGCAAATAGGATCCCCTGCATACGGGCATTCAGAAGGTGATATACCCGTCTGGATTCCCAGGGAAGTCCTTCCACGTATTCACGGTCGGACGGGGCAAGGACGGCGAACTGCCGTTCCAGAAGTTCGCGGGAAGCCGGATCCGAAAGGCCGAAATCACAGGAAACATAGGAACGGATCTTTCCGCGGCGTTCCGTTTCCGCTCTTAACCGGCGCCGGATCTCTGCTTCGTCGGCAGGAGGGACCCAGACCTGCTGAAAATGGAGGGAGGAGGCCGGTGAAACAGGCACCGCCACCTGCCGGAAGCTGGGTTTCCCGCAGGCATCGTACTCCCGCACATATTCTGTTTTCTGCCTGTGGACGCCCCGCTGTCCGGGAGGTTCCGGTATGATGACTTCCGTTTCCAGAAGCCGCGCCCACACTTCCCGGCGGATCCGCGCCAGAGGAGTGGGAAAGGAGAGCTGTTCGGCAATGCGGTTGACCGTATACCCCAGGTCCGTCAGGTGGCGGATCGCGCCGCCGCTGGCCGTGTCATGGATAAAATTGCCAAGGGACTGCCGGAAATAAGACTGCTCGGACATAAAACCTGCCTTTTCAGAAAAATAAGCGGTACCCGAAACCGGATACCGCTTACTCTCAGATACATTTAGATGGACTCATGGAACGTACGGGAAATAACGTCAGCCTGCTGCTCCGGAGTCAGCTTGATAAAGTTTACGGCATAACCGGATACGCGGATAGTCAACTGAGGATAATTCTCAGGATGCTTCTGAGCGTCCAGAAGAGTATCTCTGTTCAATACGTTTACATTCAAATGATGTCCGCCTTTGGTCGCGTAACCATCCAATAAAGCAACTAAATTGTTTACCTGTGCGCTTTCTACTGCTGCCATAATCTGATTCCTCCTTTAATTTGATAAAATAATGGTTATTTTGTTCCATGTGCCGATGACGCATCGTCCCTGCGGCCGCTGTAGTCATCGAGTCCCTGCTGGAGGGTGGGAACACTGCAGGCCAGAGGCGTCCGGGAACAGTCCGTGCACCCCATTGTCTGAACGGTTTTGGCCTGCTCGGCACCGGTGTCCACGTTGACATGGCCAACGCCCTGTCCCATACCGGAGTCCAGCATTTTCACCAAATCGTCGATCATAGCTTTTTCGTCCATTGTGTTCCTCCTCCTTCAGGGAATAAAATCTGTCTTTATGATTATTTGTTCAGGTCCAGCTCAATATCGCCGGAGAATACCTTGGCTTCTTTGCCCAGCGCGCCGGGGATAATGGTGAAGGTATTGGAAATACCATCCTGCGCGTCGTTGAACGGAAGCTTGGATACGGATGACAGGGACGCTACCGCGCCATGCGTATCGCGGCCGTGCATCGGATTGGCGCCGGGAGCGAAAGGCTGGCCTTTCTTACGTCCATCGGGAGTATTACCGGTTGCCTTACCGTAGGTAACGTTGGAAGTAATAGTCAGGATGGAGGTGGTAGGTATGCCGTTCCTGTAGGTATGATGTCTTCTTACGGCCGTCATGAACTTATGAACGATCTCCTGAGCGATCAGGTCTACGCGGTCATCGTCGTTGCCGTATTTCGGGAAGTCACCCGTGGTCTTGAAGTCTACGATAACGCCGTCTTCGTCACGGATGGGCTCAACCTTGGCGTACTTGATCGCGGACAGGGAGTCGGCTACGATGGAAAGTCCGGCAACGCCGGTAGCGAAGTAGCGCTTTACATCTCTGTCATGCAGAGCCATTTCAGCTCTCTCATAGCAGTACTTATCATGCATATAGTGAATGATGTTCAGGGTATTGACATATACGTCTGCCTGCCACTCCAGCATATCCGTAAATTTATCCATAACATCGTCATAGTCCAGCACATCGCCGCTGACAGGACGATACTTGGGACCAACCTGCTTCTTGGTCACTTCATCCACGCCGCCGTTCAGCGCGTACAGCAGACACTTCGCTACATTGGCGCGGGCGCCGAAGAACTGCATTTCCTTACCGATGACCATGGAAGATACGCAGCACGCGATACCGTAATCATCGCCGTGGGTCACTCTCATCAGATCGTCGTTCTCATACTGGATGGAAGAAGTCTGAATGGACATCTTCGCGCAGTATTTCTTCCAGTTTTCAGGAAGTCTGGTGGACCAGAGAACCGTCAGGTTGGGCTCGGGAGAAGGTCCAAGGTTGGTCAGCGTATTCAGATAACGGAAGCTCATCTTCGTTACCATGTGACGTCCGTCAACGCCCACACCGCCCAGGGACTCGGTTACCCATACGGGATCGCCGGCGAAGATCTGGTTGTACTCGGGAGTACGCGCGAATTTTACGCAGCGCAGCTTCATAATGAAGTGGTCTACAAATTCCTGGATCTGCTCTTCGGTGAAAGTACCGTTCGCCAGGTCGCGCTCCGCGTAAATATCGAGGAAAGTGGAGGTACGTCCCAGGGACATCGCGGCACCGTTCTGCTCCTTGACCGCGCACAGATAACCGAAGTATACGGCCTGGATCGCTTCCTGTACGTTGGTAGCGGGATTGGAAATGTCACAGCCATAGGATGCGGCCATTTCCTTCATCATCTTCAGAGCGGTCATCTGCTCGGAGATCTCTTCACGCAGACGGATCACATCGTCGGTCATAACACGGCCGGTAGAATCTTTCTGTGCCTGCTTATCCTCGATCAGTCTGTCGATACCGTACAGAGCCACACGTCTGTAGTCACCGATGATACGGCCGCGGCCGTACGCGTCAGGCAGACCGGTGATGATGTGGGAAGAACGGCAGGCTCTCATTTCCTGGTTGTAAGCATCGAAGCAGCCCGCGTTGTGGGTCTTTCTGTGAGTAGAGAAAAACTCGCTGATCTCGGGATCTACTTCATAGCCGTTATCGGAGCAGGCCTTTTCAGCCATTCTGATACCGCCGTAAGGCTGTAAGGAACGTTTGAAAGGCTTGTCGGTCTGGAAGCCTACGATGGTTTCCTTGCTCTTGTCAAGGTAGCCGGGGCCGTGAGAAGTAATGGTGGAGATCACCTTGGTATCCATATCCAGAACACCGCCGGCTTCTCTTTCCTTTTTCTGCAGGTCCAGAACCATAGCCCACAGATCCTTGGTATTCTGGGTGGGGCCTGCCAAGAAGCTTTCGTCACCGTCATAGGGATGGTAGTTTCTCTGGATGAAGTCGCGTACATTGACTTCTCTGTCCCATTTGCCACGGACAAAATCAGTTTCAATTGGTTTCATTTGAAATGCCTCCTCTTTAAAAAATTTTAAAATTATATCTGACTGAAACTATAGAAAAACTATAGTAAATCCTTTGTCCTTATTATATGAAAAACGTGTATACACGTCAAGCGCCGACGTGTATTTTTTTGGGTACAAATGCCCGTTTTTACTAATGTTTCGGAAAAAATACATACTTGCCAAGCAGTGCGGAAAGTATTATACTGTACAAGTACAGAAGGAGGTATCACTATGAGCAATATTACCAAGGATATGACCATCGGCGAAATACTGAGCCAGGCTCCCGAAGCGGCTCCCATATTGCTGGAAGCGGGCATGCACTGCCTGGGCTGTCCTTCCGCACAGGCCGAAACTCTGGAAGAGGCTGCCATGGTGCACGGTATGGATATTGACGCGCTTATGGAAAAGATCGCGGCTGTATAAACAGCGGATCATTGTAAAAAAGGGACGCGCTTTCGTAATGAGAAGCGGCGTCCCTTTTTAAGTCCTGTTTCAGATCCCTGCCAGGGACTGAAGAGCATGCTCCGCGATAATGGGGGAGAAATGCTCCTCCAGATAGGAGCGGCTGGCAGGAAGGCTTTTCCTGATGCTGCCGTACTCTGACAGGATATTGCAGATACGGTTGAATTCTCTGGGAGTGTGTCCGCCGCCGGAAACCACCAGCAGATAAAGCCCTTCCGATTCATCTTTATATAAAGAGTTTTCACCATTGTAACTGCCGGCCAGCATGCCGGAGAGCTTCAACAGGGGCCGGAGGGAATCGAAGACAAATATCCTCGTCAGGCTGGAGAGATCGCTGCCTGCTTCCTCTTTGGGAGCAACGGGCTGCTTCTCCGAAACGGCGGGAACAGGTTCCCCGCTGCCTGCCTTACGGCTTTCGTGCAGCTTTTTGAATAAGTCGAGAACATCATCGGCGCCCTCGGTAATCTCGTTTACGATTTCTTCCAGATCTTCTTCATCGTGGACAGAAGGGGCGAATTTGGAAAAACGCGTGTCCAGCTCTTCCGGATCCTCCACTTTGGTAATGATCAGTACGATACATTCCGAATTGAGAGGGATCGCTTCTATCATCAAGGGAATATCTTCCGCTTCAAAGCCGCATTCGTAAGAAGCCTGCTGCATCATATCGCGGAAAAGATTCTTTGCTTTTTCCGTTCCATAGGCCAGTTCACTGATCTTCAATTCGCGGTCGGCCAGATCTTCTCTGGTCAGTGTGCAGCGAATCTGATTTTCATTCACTTTTTCAATTTTCATGCTATCACATCCTTACTATATAAGATACTGCATTTCCGTTTACTGGTGACTGAAACTCTTGTGAATCTGCTGAAATTATATTATACCTTTTCCTTTCTTCAAGTCAATAGCAGCGGCGCAGTTTCAAGATTTTTAATAAAATTTTTAAAATTGAATAATTTTTCTTGCAAAACTGGTAACTTTTGGTTATAATAAAGACCTAAGATGTTTCCGGCAATCCCGTATGGAAAGGGGGAGAGCCGATACTCGCGTCTTTCTAGGTTTCTGGAGTATCTTCTTAAATTTCGAGCTTCTTATCTGAGCGGATTTCCAAATCTTTAGAAAGTATTCGTCTGACAGTTTAATTTTATTAGAAAAGCAGAATGATTCTTGTCCGCGTTTTATCACACAGTAATAGTATGCGGATGTCTTACAGGCTTATGTGTCTGTTTCTAATTTAATTATTTCCAAATTTTTTTGCTCGTTTTAATTCAATTCACAGGTAAATTTTTCAAGTTTAATACGGCCGGGCATCTTAGACATCAAAAAGCATATTTCCATATATCACGGACAGTACCTTTTTATGGCGGAATGTGCTTTGAAAACAAGGAGGGAGGAAATTGCAGGAAAAAAACGAAAAGCTGCTGAAGAAGAGGCTGAAGCAGGTACAGCGGACGGGTGTCAGTCTGTTTTTGGAAGGACAGCCCTCCACGCCTGCGGCCATTGCGGGAAAGTGCGTCTGTGAAGATACTGTTTATATGGCGGACTATGTCCTGGATGAGCAGGGCTCTCTGAAGGAGCTGCGCTACGACCGGATTACAAGATGGTAGGATGTCAGTGCCTCCATGCGGCGTAACGCGCCGGACAGGGGACGGGACTTATGCTGGGAATGCCTCTCTGCCGCGGGCCCGTCCCTGTTCAAAATTGTCAAAATTGATAATGACGAAGTTTGCATCGTTTGTTATAATGAGTGTAATACGACTGATAAAAACGGAGGCATTTTTATGAAAAAGATAATTCCCGTGCTGGTCGCGCTGGCGTTGATCGTGATAGTGGCGGGGGCGGCCTTTGGCTCCCGGCTCATTGAGAGATATACCTATTCTCAGGAAAAAGCGGATATGTATGAATATTTTCATATTATAAAAGAGGAAGAAGTTCCCATTATGCTGCAGGACGAGCTGCTGGAAGAGAAGGCGGTCATGCAGGACGGCTGCTGTTATTTTGACCTGAATACGGTGCATACGTATTTTAATGACCGTTTTTATGTGGATAAAACGGAGCAGCTTCTGCTCTATACAACTCCGACGGAGGTGATCCGAGCGGATATCGGGGCGTCGGCGTATCAGGTGGACGGCGAGGAAAAGGAAGCCGGGTACTGCGTAAGCTTTTCCCGGCAGCAGGATGACTCCGTGGTATACTATATCGCGGTGGATTTTGTAAAGCAGTACACGGATTTTACGTATGAAGTGTTTGACGGACCCTGCAGAATGCAGGTCTATAACCAGTGGCCGGAGCGCCAGGTGGCTGACATTAAAAAAGACACAAATGTCAGGCTGCTGGGAGGCGTCAAAAGCCCTATCCTCCGCGGTATCGCGGAAGGCGAGCAGGTGACGGTACTGGAGCAGATGGAAAAATGGTCTAAGGTGAAGACGGAGGATGCTTTTATCGGCTACGTGGAAAACCGATATCTGGAGAATGAAAGGACGGAAACTCCGCAGGTAGAGGCGTTTCCGCCGCGGCCGGAATATACTTCGCTGACAAAGGAAGAAAAGATATGCCTTGGATGGCATGCTATTTACGCGGACTCCGGCAACGGCACGCTGGACGAAGTGACCGCGGCCAGCAGTAGTCTGACAGTGATCGCGCCCACCTGGTTCAGCATCAATGACAACAGCGGGACGCTGCGCAGCTTCGCTTCGGCCTCTTATGTGGACAAAGCGCATGAGAAAGGGCTGGAAGTCTGGGGCGTGGTGGATGACTTCAATTATAAGAACGATACGGGAACGGGTATTGATATAGGCAGTGTGCTTGCCGCCACGACCAGCAGGACCACTCTGATAGACCAGATCATGCGGGGAGCGGCGGACTGCGGTATGGACGGTATCAATATCGACTTTGAAAACATCAACGAAACCTGCGGGGAAGACTTTATTCAGTTCCTGCGGGAGCTTTCCATACGCTGCCGGAAAGAGGGGCTGGTGCTTTCCGTGGACAACTATGTGCCGTACCATTTCAATTCCTACTACGATCTGGAGGAACAGGGAGTGCTGGCGGACTATGTGATCATCATGGGCTATGACGAGCACTGGGCGGGGAGCCCGGAGGCCGGCTCCGTGGCATCGCTGGGATATGTCAGATACGGCATTGAGAAAGCGGCGGAAATGGTACCCTCCCGTAAGATCGTGAACGCGCTTCCTTTTTATACCAGACTCTGGCGGACGGAAGGAACCGTTGTCACCAGCGAGGCGTATCCTATGACCTCTGTGGATAAGGTGATCGCCGATTATGGTATGGAGAGCTGGTGGGATGAGGAAACTTCCCAGAATTACGCGGAGGCGAGAAACGGGGATGTGCTCTATCAGATGTGGATCGAGGACCCCCAGTCCATCGGAGCCAAGCTCACGCTGATGCAGGGCTATGACCTGGGCGGAGTGGCCGCGTGGAGGCTGGGATTTGAGCCTGCCGTGGTGTGGGATCTGATCGGCGCGTACCGGAAGCAGTAAAAGTTTGGTTTATGATCGGGAGGGGTTATGTACGGCATATTTGTGGGGATACAGCTGACAGGGATATTGCTGGCCTTTGTGGCTATCGCACTGATCATGCACATGGACGGCAGCAACGCGCAGAAGATGATGGTCTGCTTTATGATCGGAGTGCTGGTGCAGAACGCGGGCAATCTTTTCGAGGCGATGGCAACGGAACCCGCGGAGGCGGTGGTGGCGATCAAGCTGCAGTATCTGGGAGCCTGTTTTGTACCGCTCTTTTTCAGCCAGTTTATTTTTTTATACTGTAACCGGCCCGGCCCGCGTCGTGTATTCGCCTGCCTGGGGGTAATTGATATCGTCATTCTGGCTTCGGTGTGGCTCTGCGACCGGTATCCGTTCTTTTACAGGAAAATGGAATTTGTGCGGGAAGGCGGACATCCGCATTTCATTTTTGAGTACGGATGGGGGTTCTGGCTGTTTCTCCTGTTCGGCGCGTTTATCCCCTTCGGCCTTGTGATGGCGGCTCTGGTACGCACCGTTCTCCGGGATTCCTATCAAAGACGAAAAAAGCATTATCTGTCCTTTATCGCGCTGTGCATCATACCGGCGGGCACGCTCCTGCTGCGCGCGGTACAGGGAATGCAGGATTATGACCTGGTACCGCCCACACTTTCCATCGTACTCTCCAGCGTAGTGATCCTGGTCTGGAGCAGGCGGAATTATGATCTGAGCAAAGCGGCGGCGGAAACCGTTCTGCATGAGATCCGGGACGGCGTCCTCTTTTTGGATGACGAACAGCGGATCGTCGGTTACAATCCGGCCATGAGCGCCATTTTCCCCGATCTGAGCGATCAGATGATCGGCAAGAAAGTAACGGGGATCCGGCATTTTCCCCAGGAGATCATGGTAAGCGGCGGGAAACCGGAATTTGACCTGGAGGGAAATCATTTTGAAGGCCATATAGAACCTGTCAACGACAAGAACAATACGCTTCTGGGATATATCATACTGATCTTTGACATTACGCAGACCAAGCGGCTGGTGATGGAAAGCATTGAGATGCGTCAGAAGGCGGAAGCGGCCAGCAGGGCTAAAAGCGAATTTATGGCTACCATGTCCCATGAGATGCGCACGCCCATGAACGCGATAGTGGGATTCGCGGAACTGATCAAAGAAGAAAGCCTGGGGCGGAAGGTGTATCAGTATGCCTGCGATATCAAGAGCGCGTCCGGGCGGCTGCTGGATATTTTTAACGATATCTGGGATATTTCCACTATGGAAGCCGGCAGGATGCAGCTGGCGCAGAAAGACTACGGCGTGAAGAAGATGCTGATGGAGGCGGCGGAGGACGCGCGCGGGGCGGCGGAAGAAAAAGGTCTGGAATTTCAGCTGGAGATAAGCGGAGAACTGCCTGTGGAGCTGAACGGAGATGAAGAGCGCATCCGGCAGGTGCTGAGAAATCTGCTGGATAACGCCGTAAAGTATACCAATGCGGGGAGGGTCCGCTTCAAGGCGGAGCCGGACGGCCCCGTAGGAGAGCGGGTTACCGTAAAGTTCACCGTACAGGATACCGGGATCGGCATTGAAAAAGAAAATCTGCAGAAGATCTTCCGTAATTTTGAACAGGTGGATTCCAGTGAAAGCAGGAGCGTGGAGGGGATCGGCCTGGGATTGTCCGTAGCCAAAAACCTTACGGAACTGATGGGCGGGAAACTGGAAGCGGAAAGCGTTCTGGGAGAAGGAAGTATTTTTACCGTCCGGATCCCGCAGAAGGTAACGGACGGCAGAACGATCGCCGCGCTGCCCGGCGGGATATCGGATGCCGGCCAGAAGATCATAATGTTTTCCGCGCCGGAGAGCCGCGTTCTCGTGGTGGATGACAATTTGATCAACCGGAAGATCGCGAAAGGCATGCTGCGCAATTATGACTGCCAGGTGGACGAGGCGGAAAGCGGGGCGGAAGCGATCGCGCTTGTCAACGCGCGGAAATATGATATTATTTTTATGGATCATATGATGCCGGAAATGGACGGTATGGAAGCCGCCCGGATCATACGGAAAGAGTGCGGGGAAAACGGCCGGAATGTGGTGATCGTGGCGTTGACGGCGAACGTGATAGGCGGCATCGAGGACATGTTTCTGGAAAACGGCTTTCAGGATTTTGTGGCAAAACCCATGGACAGGATCTCTCTGCACAGGGTAATGTCAGAATGGATCCCGGAGGACAAAAAGCGGGAGCCGGAAGTGCGGCTGGTCAGGGAAGAGATAGATCTGGAGGAGATAGAGGGCATCTTTATCCATGGGGTCGATATCAAGAAAGTGATGGAGAAGCACGCCGGCAGTCTGGGTGAATACCTGGATATACTGAATCTGTTTTATATGGACGGGATGCGCAAAGCGGTATACCTGCAGACCTTGCGTGAACAGAAAGATTACGGGAATTACCGGATAGAGGTGCACGCCTTAAAGGGGGCGGCGGGGAATATCGGCGCGCTGGAACTGGCGCGGCAGGCCGAGTTGCTGGAGATGGCGGCCGCGGACGGGAATGAAGAAGTCCTGTCGGCCAATCATGACAGCCTGCTGGAAAATTATAATATGCTCCTGCAGGAGATCAGGCAGATACTGGATAAACGGAAACAGAAGGAAGAGTGGAACCATCCCAGGCTGCCGATTGGGGAGGAAGAGGTCACCGCGGGTCTGAAGGAAGCGCTGCAGGCCCTGGAACACTTCAGATCCAAAGACAGCAGAGAAAAAGTGGAATGGCTGCTGGAGCATGATCTGGAAGGGGAACTGAAGCAGCGGCTGCAGGAGGTCAAACGCAGGCTGCAGCTTTATGAAGATGATGAGGCGGAAGAACTGCTGCGCGGACTGATCGTGGATGGGGAACTGCCCGCGGAATAAAAAACGGGATCGCAGATATCCGATTACCATGGCGGGGAAAGGAGCCGGATGATGGATAAAATGAGAATTTTGGCGGTGGATGACAATGTAGTGAATCTCGCTACGATAGAACAGGAGCTTCAGGATAAATATGAAGTGATCCCGGTCAGCTCGGGAAGAAGGGCACTGAAGGTGGTCCGGCAGGAAAAGGTGGATCTGATCCTGCTGGATATTCAAATGCCCATCATGGACGGGATCGAAACGCTGAAGCAGATCAGAGGACAGGAAAACGGAACTACCGTGCCGGTCATTATGCTGACGGCAAAGCATGACAGAGCCACCGTGTTAGAAGGCGCGAAACTGGGGATCATGGATTATATTTTAAAGCCGTTTGACGGGGAAGATCTGTGCCAGCGGATTGAACGGGCGTTAAAGCTGCGGGGGGCGCTTCCCATGAATGAGGCCGAGCTGTACCGGCACATAGAGGATATCGGGAAGTGCATACATAACGGAAACAATAAACTGGCGCTGACCAAGACGGAAGAGATGCTGAATTATCAGCTGAGCGAAGAGGTGACAAAGCGTCTGCAGGCAACCGTGGCGAAAATGAAGGAAGAAGATTTTACAGCGGCGCAGCGGATGCTGTCGCGCATCCTGCAGATGATCGACCAGAAGAACGCCAAGCAGGAGGGCAGGGAGCTGCTGGCCATCAGCGTGGGAGAACTGAACGCCAAGCTTTTGTTCGTAGTGGATGATCTGGAGCATTTCCGGGTAGAGGACGCGGATTCCCGGCTGGAAGATTTGATGCGTTACGCCATTCCTTCTATCATCAGGGAAAAATGTCTGAGCGCCCAGAAATGCCTGAAGGAGTATGATGACGGAGAGGCGGAGCGCCTGATCAAAGATGCGCTGAAGCGGCTGTAGCGGGCCTTTGCGGAGCGCGCTGCCATAATAAGGTATAATGCCCGGCGGGAACACATATATTTTGACAAATGATCGGAACGGATGAAGCTGTATGAAAAAACCTTATCTGCTCCTGGGAACCCTGCTCGTGGCGGCCGCTGCAGTGCTTCCCATGCTGTCGCGGGATTCCGAAAGGGACGTTTCGGGAAGCGCCATGGCCAAAGATGCGCCCTGCGTGGTGCTGGATGCCGGACACGGCGGGAATGATCCCGGAAAAGTAGGCATCAACGGCGCGCAGGAAAAGGACTTAAATCTGGAGATCATGCTGCTGGTCAAAAAATACCTGGAAGCCGACGATATCCGCGTAGTGGTAACGCGGGATACGGATACCGGTCTGTATGACGCGGATGCCTCCAACAAAAAGGTGCAGGATATGAAGCGGAGGCTGGCGCTGATCGAGGAAGCGGCGCCTGCCGTAACGGTGAGCATCCATCAGAACAGTTATCCTGAGGAATATGTGCGGGGCGCCCAGGTTTTTTACTATACGGGAAGCCAGGAAGGGAAAAAGCTGGCGGAAAAGATACAGGCCAGACTGGTGGAAAAGGTAGACACGGACAACAGGCGTACCGTGAAAGCCAATGACAGTTATTATCTTCTGAAAAAAACTTCCTCCGTGATTGTGATCGTGGAATGCGGTTTCCTTTCCAATCCGGAGGAAGCGGAGAAATTGTGCGACAGGGAATATCAGGAGAAGCTGGCGTGGGAAATACATATAGGGATCATACAGTATCTGAATGAAACAAAATGATCCGTCACAGAATGCTCTTCAGATATTCCGACAGGACCCCGGCTGCCCGTTCATGGGATCTGACCCCGGGATGAAAACGGGACCCGATGGTTTCTTCGGTGGTATTGGGCAGTTGTAAAAAGGAAATCCGGGTATCGCCGGTTTCTTTGCGGAAGGTGTCCAGCGCGTGGGCAATGGGAAGCGTCAGCTCGTATCCCAGCATACCGTATGCCCAGACGATGTGAGCGTCCGGGTTGCAGGAGCGCAGCTGTTTCAGAAAGTCGATAACGCCCTGCTCAAAACGTTCCACGGAGGCGGCCTCAAGGGAACCGTCGGGATTTCTCTTGTTCTGGAAGGTTTCTCCGGTACTTTCATCCTGCCATGCGGGCTGGTCAAAAGCGCCGTTGTCATTGGTCCCCAGATTGACGATAACGGCGTCGGGACGCCATTCCTCAAAGGGATTGGGCTTCTGTGCCCCCAGTGCCTCGTTTGCCGGGCCGCAGGCCAGACCGCAGATCTGCCGGTAGCAGAGAGGGAGCGCGTGATGCGGGTTGTTGTCCCAGCCGCAGACAACGCCCCAGCCGCCCTGGGAGATTAGCCGGAAATCCGCGTTC
The DNA here is from genome assembly GCA_947632555.1 of uncultured Lachnospiraceae bacterium. Taxonomy (GTDB): domain Bacteria; phylum Bacillota; class Clostridia; order Lachnospirales; family Lachnospiraceae; genus Acetatifactor. The sequence goes on along the minus strand of CANRPU010000009.1, from coordinate 82,852 downwards.
AGCGCCTGAGCGGTCATAGCGGCGTAGTGTCTGCTGGCGCTCATGAACATGGGAATCCAGGGCTGGTCACCCACCGCGCCGTAGGTACCTTCGCCGGAAGTGATACTGTCACCGATAAACTCCAGTTTATAGGGTCTGTCAGGAACGGGGAAAAATGTCCCGTCCGTTTTAAAACCGTGGACGAGCAGGCGGCAGGCAGGATCTTCGGACATCGCCTGCAGTTCCCGGAAGAAAAATACGTCTTTTACCGCCTCGGGGCTCATATTGCGGAACAGGCAGAGGCTCTGTCGGCCGGGAAGCAGCATCTGGCGGCCCATCAGGGCGCCGTCAACGCGGTAGGCAGCCCAGGGCTCATGAAAATCAAAATCCACTTCCAGGTCGATCCAGAGTTCGGTGCCGTTTACCAGCACCTCCAGTCCGCTGCCGGTCCAGAACAGCGGAAGCGGCTGCATGGAGCGGTCCGTCCGCCCGTGGATCCTGCAGTATGGAAGCTCCTGTGTGGGATAATATTTCAGGTCGTTCATAAAAGTTCTCCTTATCTTGATATTGCTGTTCGCGAAGATGCGGTTCAGATATTATCAGTTTATTTCCTGAGCATGGAAAAAGCAATGCTTTCTTCTCAAAAAACATAAAAAATGCGAGAGGCATGGATTTCCCCGAAAAGATGTGATATACTGTACCAGAAAGCGGCTTGCCGCGGATAGGAGGCTATTATGGAATTAGAACGGTTGAGAGCGGACATGGTGGCCGCGATGAAGGCCAGAGATAAGGTGCGCAAGGATGCGATCTCCACGCTGGTATCTGCGGCGAAAAAACTGGGGATCGACGAAGGCTGCAGAGAAGAGATCCCGGAACAGCTGGTGGACAAGGCTATTTTGAAGGAACTGAAATCCGTAAAAGAGCAGCTGGATACCTGTCCCGCGGAAAGAACGGAGCTGAAAGCGGAATATCAGGCCCGTTATGACATTATCTCCGAATACGCGCCGAAAATGATGTCCGCGCAGGAAGTGGAGAGTTTTATTACCGCTCATTTCTCGGAGGAACTGGCCACCGGAAACAAGGGACTGATCATGAAGGCCGTAATGGGAGAGTTAAAGGGAAGAGCGGACGGAAAGGTGATCAACGAAGTGGTTGCCGGACTGTGCAGATAGGCAAAAGATTCGGAAGGCAGAGCGTTACATGAATACCAAGGTTATCACCTGCATGGAAGAGAATGACAAGGCGTGTCTGGCGGAGGCGGGCAGGATCTTAAAGGCCGGAGGGCTGGTGGCGTTTCCCACGGAAACGGTTTACGGACTGGGCGGGGATGCGTTCAACCCCGATTCTTCCCGTAAGATATACGCGGCCAAAGGGCGCCCCTCGGACAATCCCCTGATCGTACACATCTGTAAATGGGACGATATTTACCGGCTGGTTTCCACGGCGCCGGAACACGCGGGAAAACTGGCGGCGGCCAAAAAGCTGGCGGACGCGTTCTGGCCTGGACCGCTTACCATGATACTGCCCAAAGCGGAGGAAGTACCGGAGGAAACCACGGGAGGTCTGCGGACAGTGGCTGTGCGGATGCCTTCCCACAAGACAGCGCTGGCGCTGATCGAGGCGTCAGGAGGATATGTAGCGGCGCCCAGCGCCAATACTTCGGGCCGGCCCAGTCCTACACTGGCAAAATATGTGCTGGAGGATATGGACGGCAGGATCGATATGGTGATAGACGGCGGCGAGGTGGGGATCGGACTGGAATCCACCATTGTGGACCTGACGGTGAGCCCCGCGGAAATCCTGCGGCCGGGATACGTGACGGAGGCAATGCTGCGTACTCTGCTGGGAGAAATAGAAACCGACAGGACTGTCTTTGACGGGAACAGCGGGCAGGCGCCCAAAGCCCCCGGAATGAAATACAGACACTACGCGCCCAAAGGGGAGCTGACAATAGTGTCAGGAGAGGAAGAAAAGACGTTCTCCTATATAAACGAACGGCTCCGGCAGGCCAGGGCGGCCGGAAAGAGGACAGCGGTGATCGCGGCGGAGGAAACCGCGCGAAACTATGACGCGGACATCCGCAAATCCCTGGGAGGCAGAACGGACGGTCTTTCCGCGGCGAAGCGCCTTTACCGCGTCTTGCGGGAGCTGGACGATGAAGGGGCGGAGATCATATATGCGGAAGCTTTTGAAAATACGGGGCTGGGAGCCGCACTGATGAACAGGCTGTTAAAGGCGGCCGGGCACCGGATGATAGAGTTGTAACGGAGAGGAGCGTATGGCATGATAGCGATAGGCAGCGACCACGGCGGTTTTGAATTGAAACAGGCCGTTATCGGATATCTGAAGGAGAAAGGGATCGCTTACCGGGATTTCGGATGTTATGATAAAAAATCCTGCGACTATCCGGTATTCGGAAAAGCCGCGGCCAAAGCGGTGGCTTCGGGAGAATGCGAAAAGGGGATCGTGATCTGTACCACCGGACTGGGTATTTCCATGGCGGCCAACAAGGTAAAGGGTGTGCGCTGCGCGGTATGCCAGGACAGTTACTGCGCCAAAATGACAAGACTGCACAACGATGCCAATATGCTGGCTATGGGCGGCGGCGTGATAGGGCCCAACCTGGCGGTGGAGATCACGGAAACTTTTCTGAACACGCCGTTTTCCGGGGAAGAAAAGCACTGCCGCAGGATCGGTATGCTGGAATCGGAGCAGGATTGAGCATGGAAGGAAAAAACATGGAAAAAATGCGTAAACGTAAGGATTACATCAGCTGGGATGAATACTTCATGGGGATCGCGCAGCTTTCCGGAATGCGTTCCAAGGATCCCAATACGCAGGTGGGAGCCTGTATTGTCAGCAGCGACAACAAAATCCTGTCCATGGGCTATAACGGGTTCCCCATGGGCTGCTCCGACGAGGACTTCCCATGGGACAGGGAAGGGGAACAGATCCTGGAAACCAAATACCCCTTTGTGACACACGGGGAGCTGAACGCCATTTTAAATTACCGGGGAGGATCTCTGGAAGGGACCAAACTGTATGTTTCCCTGTTCCCCTGCAATGAATGCACCAAGGCCATTATACAGGCGGGGATCAAAACCATCGTGTATGGCAGCGATAAATACGCGCTCAGTCCCTCCAATATCGCTTCCAAAAAAATGCTGGACGCGGCCGGGGTGGCTTACGTTCAGTACCACAGGACAGGAAGAAAGCTGGAATTAGAAGTATAGCGCCAGGCGAGAAGCGGCGTCAGCAAACCGGCCGGACCGGGAAAAGAAAGGAGGAAAACCGAATGAAACAGTCTGTTTTGCGTAAGGGCAGATTCGCGCTGGGAGCGGCGGCAATCCTGTTTTTGTGTTCCGTTCCGGTTTTTCCTCAGGCCACCGGCGGCAAGACCACCCAGCAGCAGCTGGACGAGGCGATCCAGCAGCAGAACGCGCTGCAGGGAGAGATCGACGCCAATGAGGAGCATCTGGAAGGTTTAAGGGATGACCAGTCGGATCTGAAAAAGGATCTGAAGACGCTGAAGGAGGAGCTGACGGAAGTCAGCGAAAGGCTGGAGCAGCTGGAGCAGCAGATCCAGGAAAAGGAAATGGAGATCGAGATAACCGAGCAGGAACTGGTTTCCGCCAGGGAAACGGAGCAGTGGCAGTACGACTGCATGGTGCGCCGTATTCAGTACATGTATGAGGTAGGGCAGACGGACTATCTGGAAATGTTTTTCGCGGTGGACAGCTTCGGGGATATTCTCAACTACGCCAATTACATGAGCGCGATCAGCGAATATGACAGCAATATGCTGAAAGATTATGAAGAAACCCGGATCATGATCGAGGAGAAGGAAGCCATTCTGAAGCAGGAAATGGCGGAGCTGGCGGATCTGCGCCAGAAGGCGGAAGAAGAGAAGAGCAGAGTGACCGGAATGGTGAGCCAGACGTCCAACAATATCGCGGCCTACGGGGACCAGATCGAACAGGCGGAAGAAGAAGCCCGCGCCTATGAAGCGGAAATGGAAAGGCTCAACGGGGATATCGCGGCGCTGAAAAAGAAGATCGAAGAAGAAAAAGCGCTTTCCAGAGCGGCTGCCAGCGCGGCATGGCGGGATATTTCCGAAGTGACGTTCGCGGACGGGGACAGGGCGCTTCTGGCTGCCATCATTTACTGTGAAGCGGGGGGAGAACCCTATGAGGGCAAACTGGCGGTAGGCTCCGTGGTGATCAACCGGGTGCTCAGCTCCCGATATCCGGATACGGTGATCGGCGTGATCTATCAGAAGAGCCAGTTCTCTCCGGTGGCGAGCGGCAGGCTGGAGCTGGCGCTGACTACGGGAAAAGCCACGGCGGACTGTTACAGGGCCGCGGACGAGGCTATGTCGGGCATGACCAATGTGGGAACCTGTCTGTATTTCAGGACGCCGATCGAAGGGCTCACAGGCATCAATATCGGCGGACATGTTTTCTATTGAGGAATCTTATCTGATGACGGGGACTACAGGCCCCGCCGTTCCAGTTCGTCCTGCAGTTCAGAGAAACGGTTTTCGTAAATGCAGACCAGAAGAGCGTTCAGCTGTTTCAGGGAAAGGGTCAAATCTTCAGAAGAGATCAGGCCTTTTTCAAAAGCCTCTGCCAGTTCGTCCAGATCCGCTACCTTCACGGAACCATCCGGATAGAGGATCACATCCGCCAGCAGATCCGTTACGGTCAGGACCGGGCCCTGTTCGGAAAGATCATATCGGACGATATCACAGTACCAGCAGAACAGGCTGTTGTCCGCGCGGTAAAACTTGCTGATCTTAATCCCCTTTTTCAGAAAATAACAGGAGGCGCCATGCTGAAAGGCCGTTTTCGGATTCAGCGTTTTCCATTTGGTCACAACAACATCCTCCGTTTGACTGACGATAATGTCATCTTTTAAAAGGATACACTCGTCGGGAATCAGGCGCTTTCGGTAGATGGTAAGTCGGTCCATGATGAATCCTCCGTTTATCTTCAGGGCAGTTCGTTTATCTTTAAGAAAATACTACACCTCCTCGTCTGTGAAGTCAAATTTTTAGTGAAATCTGTCAAAGTGGCTGGACAATATAGAGGAAAATTAGTATAATCTACATTAGGTTTGTACCGGGGAGCCTGGGGAGGAAAATGTGGCGCGGCGCAGAAAATATGACAAAAGTGTATATCGGGCGCTTGTTATGATCACCCAGTTTGGGATCAATATGCTGGTTCCGGTTTTTCTCCTGTCTTTCCTTGGGATCTGGCTGGATAAGAAGCTGGGAACCTCCTGGCTGACGATCGTTCTTTTTTTTGTTGGCGCGCTGGCCGGTTTCCGCAACATTTATGTGATGGCCAGGCATGTCTATGAGGATAAGGATGGGAACGGGCATGACGGAAAGGCTTAAAAACTGTGACAGGGCGATTCTGGAACTGCTGACCGGCATTCTGGTATTTCTGCTGTTCTGCCAGGCGGCAGGAGTTCTGGCAGGATTGTTTTTTCCTCTGCGGGAAGGCCTTTTTGCCATTGGGCTCTGGAGCGGCGGGCTTATGGCCTGTATCCTGGCGCTGCATATGTGGCGCTCCCTGCAGAAAGCGTTCCTCTGTGATGAGAAAACGGCGGCCAGGATCGTGGCGGGAGGATACCTGTTTAGGTATTTTCTGACGGCGGTTTACCTTGTGGCCCTGTTTTATTTGAAGGCGGGCTATGTACTGGCCGGCTTTCTGGGCGTAATGGCGCTGAAGGCGGGCGCTTATCTGCAGCCCGTGGCGCACAGATGCTATAACCGGCTCTTTGAAGAGAGCGACCCGCAAGAAGCTTTTCATCCCGCGCGCGGGAAGGATAAGAAAAGGAGGTGAGTACATGGGATACGGAATCCTGCTGTCGGCAGGCAGCGAAGTGGATTTTATGGTGCACGGGCTGTTCCAGTATTCCTTTTTTGGACATAAAGTCTGGATTACCACTACTCATGTGAGCATCCTGATCGTGATGCTCCTGCTGCTGGGGTTTGCCATAGCGGCGAACAGAACCATGAAGCATGCCAGGGAGATTCCCGCGGGTTTTCAGAACGTTGTGGAACTGATCGTGGAAATGCTGGATAAGATGGTCAAGGGGACCATGGGCAAAAATGCCGCCAAATTCCGCAATTACATAGGAACGGTATTTATTTTTATTCTCATCAGCAATCTTTCGGGTCTGATGGGGCTCAGACCGCCTACCGCGGACTACGGCGTGACGCTGCCGCTGGCTCTGATGACTTTTGCCCTGATACATTTTAATACCTTTAAGCACAATTCCTTAAAGGCCATTTGGGTGGATAAGTGTTCGCCTCTGCCGCCCTGGCTGCCTATCTGGTTGCCTATCAATATCATCAGCGATATCGCGGTGCCTATTTCACTTTCCCTGCGTCTGTTCGCCAATGTGCTTTCGGGCGTGGTCATGATGGCGCTGGTATACGGACTGCTGGATATGTTCGCACTGATATGGCCCGCGTTTTTGCATGTGTACCTGGATATCTTCTCGGGAGCTATCCAGACCTACGTGTTCTGTATGCTGACGATGACTTATATCCAGAATGCCATCGGCGATGCGGAAACTTGATCTTTGAATGTACTGTAGCAATTTATATTTTTATATTTCATAATTTAAGGAGGATATCAGAATGGGATTTGACGAGAATTTTATCAGAGGATGTTCCGCGATCGGCGCGGGATTGGCGGTTATCGCGGGTATCGGCCCCGGCGTTGGCCAGGGTATAGCGGCAGGACACGCGGCGGCGGCTGTAGGCCGTAATCCGGGCGCGAAATCGGATATTACGTCCACCATGCTCTTGGGCCAGGCAGTCGCGGAAACCACAGGTTTGTATGGTCTGGTCACCGCGCTGCTCTTAATGTTTGTACAGCCCTTATTACCGTAAGGCTTTCTTTGTTGTGAAAGAATAAAAGAAAGGAGGTTTTGAGGGTGAGGATCTTATTGACATCCGGCGAAACCATGTCCCGTCTTTTCGACCTGGACTGGCAGCTTGTGGCGGATTCCGTACTGTCCATGATCGCGGTGCTGGCGCTGTTTACGGCCATGTCCTATCTGTTGTTTGATCCTGTGCGCAAAATGCTGTCGGGAAGAAGCGAAAAAATAGCCGGCGAACTGGCGCAGGCGGCGCAGGATATGACGGAAGCCAGGGCCATGAAGGAAGAGTACGAGGCAAAACTGAGGGATATCCATAAAGAGGCGGACGGTATTCTGGCGGAAGCCAGGAAAAAGGCTGTTTTCAACGAGTCGCAGATCATTGGAGAGGCGAAACAGGAAGCTGCCCGCATTATGGACAGAGCCCGCGTAGAAGCGGAGCTGGAGAAACAGAAGGCGGCGGATGAGGTAAAGAAAGAAATGATCGCCATCGCATCCATGATGGCCGGAAAGGTTGTATCGGGCGCCATTGATACAACGGTACAGGAAAGGCTCGTGGACGAAACTCTGCGGGAAATGGGTGAGAATACATGGCTAAGCTAGTGGAAAAGGTATACGGCGAGGCCCTGTTTGAACTGGCGTGTGAGAACGGCAGGGCAGGAGAACTGCTGCAGGAAGCCGAAGAGGTGAAGCGGATCCTGGCCGGCAGCCCGGATTTTGAGAAACTGATGTTAAATCCCGCCATTCCTGTGGAAGAAAGGGAAAAGGCGCTGGAAAATGTCTGGCAGAACCGTATCGGGCAGGAGATTTTCGGGACAATGCGCCTGCTTCTGCGAAAGGAGCATTACAAACAGTTTTCTTCCGTACTGGATTATTTTATCATGCGGGTAAAGGAAGCGGAAAAGATCGGCATTGTTTACATAAAAACCGCAGTTCCGCTGTCCGAAGAGCAGAAAGGGCGGATACAGGACCGGCTTTTGGAGATCACGGAGTATCGGACCTTTGAAACCCACTATGAAGTGGAAGAAGCTTTGATTGGCGGCATGGTGATACGCATCGGTGACAGAGTGGTGGACAGCAGTATCCGCACAAAGCTGGAAAATTTAAGCAGACAGTTATATCAGATTAAGCTGCGGTAACGCAGACGATAAAAGAAAGGTGTTAAGGATCCATGAACTTGAAACCAGAGGAAATAAGTTCCGTAATCAAGGAACAGATCAAGCGGTACTCGTCTGAAATGGAAGTATCCGATGTGGGTACGGTGATCCAGGTGGCGGACGGTATTGCCCGTGTGCACGGTCTGGAAAACGCCATGCAGGGTGAGCTTCTGGAATTTCCGTCGGAAGTATACGGCATGGTTTTGAATCTGGAAGAGGACAATGTGGGTGCCGTACTGTTGGGCAGCCATAAAAATATCAATGAAGGCGATATCGTCAAGACTACGGGACGGGTAGTGGAAGTCCCTGTGGGCGATGCGCTTTTGGGACGCGTAGTCAACGCGCTTGGACAGCCCATTGACGGAAAAGGCCCTCTGCAGACTACGGGATACCGTAAGATAGAGAGAGTGGCTTCCGGTGTCATTACCAGAAAATCCGTGGATACCCCCCTGCAGACGGGAATTAAGGCCATTGATTCCATGGTGCCCATTGGAAGAGGCCAGAGGGAGCTGATCATTGGGGATAGGCAGACCGGTAAGACGGCGATCGCCATAGATACGATCATCAATCAGAAAGGGCAGAATGTAAAGTGCATCTACGTCGCTATCGGCCAGAAGGCATCTACGGTAGCTACCATTGTTAAGACATTGGAAGAGTACGGCGCGATGAGCTATACCACCGTGGTAGCGGCTACGGCCAGTGAACTGGCGCCCCTGCAGTATATCGCGCCTTATTCCGGCTGCGCCATCGGCGAAGAGTGGATGGAGAAAGGCGAGGACGTACTGGTGGTATACGACGATCTGAGTAAACATGCCGCCGCGTACCGTACACTCTCCCTGCTGTTAAAGCGTCCGCCCGGACGTGAGGCTTATCCCGGTGACGTATTCTATCTGCATTCCAGACTGCTGGAGCGGGCTGCCAGAATGAGCGAAGAATACGGAGGCGGTTCCCTGACGGCGCTGCCCATTATTGAAACGCAGGCGGGTGACGTTTCCGCCTATATTCCCACCAATGTCATTTCCATAACGGACGGTCAGATCTATCTGGAAACGGAAATGTTTAACGCCGGTTTCCGCCCCGCGGTCAATGCGGGTCTTTCCGTATCCCGTGTGGGAGGCGCGGCGCAGATCAAGGCCATGAAAAAAATCGCGGCCCCCATTCGTGTGGAACTGGCGCAGTACAGGGAGCTGGCGGCGTTCGCTCAGTTCGGCTCCGAGCTGGACGCGGATACCAAGGAAAAGCTGGCGCAGGGCGAGCGCATTAAGGAGATCCTGAAGCAGCCTCAGTACCAGCCCATGCCGGTACAGTATCAGGTCATCATTATCTATGCCGCTACCAATAAATATCTGCTGGATGTTGCGGTAGAGGATATTACCCGCTTTGAAAAGGAACTTTTTGAATATCTGGATACCAAATATCCGGAAATACCCAGAGCCATAGCGGACGAAAAGGTGATCTCCGAAAGCACGGAGGAGATATTGAAGAAGGCCCTTGTGGATTTCAAGGCAGAGTTTGGAAAGAACTAGGAAGGGTGATACATTATGGCATCCATGCGGGATATCAAACGCCGTAAGGGCAGCATACAGAGCACGCAGCAGATCACAAAGGCCATGAAGCTTGTGTCAACGGTCAAGCTGCAGCGTGCCAGGCAGAACGCGGAACGCTCGCGGGATTATTTTACGGGAATGTACGAAACGGTCACTTCCATTCTGGCAAAAACCGCGGGTATGCGGCATCCTTATCTGAACGGCAGCTCTACGGGCAAAAAAGCGATAGTAGTCATGACTTCCAACAGAGGACTGGCGGGCGGCTACAATTCCAATGTGGTCAAACTGATCACCAGGGGAGATTTCCGCAGGGACGAGGTAGTGATCTACGCCGTGGGAAAGAAGGGGCGGGATGCCCTGGCCAGAGCCGACTATGAGATCGCGGAAGATTTGTCGGAGATCGCGGAAGAACCGGCATATCCGGACGCCATGAGGCTTTCGGGAGAACTGCTGGCTGCCTTTTCCAGAGGAGAGATCAGCGGGATCTATCTGGCCTATACGAAGTTTAAAAATACGGTGACCCATGTACCGGTGCTTATGCGCCTCCTGCCGGTGGAGATACCGGAAGACGCGCGGACGCGGGCAGAGAGCGCCGGCGCTCCCATGAATTTTGAGATGGAAGACGAGGAGGCCCTGAATCTGCTGATCCCCAAGTACATCACCAGCCTGATCTACGGAGGACTGGTGGAAGCCGCGGCCAGTGAAAACGGCGCCAGGATGCAGGCAATGGATTCGGCTACCGGCAACGCGGAAGAGATGATCTCCAGCCTTTCCCTGCAGTACAACCGGGCAAGACAGAGTTCCATTACCCAGGAACTGACAGAGATCATCGCGGGCGCGAACGCAATAACCTAAGGAAATTGGAAAGGAAAGGACAACAAGATGGCAGAAGTAAATAAAGGAAGGATTACCCAGATCGTCGGAGCGGTATTGGATATCCGTTTTGAGGCGGGGCGGCTTCCCGAGATCAACGAAGCGATAGAGATCCCGCTGCGGAACGGGGATACGCTTACGGTGGAGGTAGCGCAGCATCTGGGAGATGATACGGTAAGATGCATTGCCATGGGTACCACGGACGGTCTGGTCCGCGGCATGGAAGCAAGAGCTACCGGCGCGCCTATTTCCGTACCTGTGGGAGAAAATACGCTGGGACGTATCTTCAACGTGCTGGGCAAGCCTATCGACAACAAACCCGCACCTGAAAACGTAAGCTACGAGCCTATCCACAGACCTGCTCCGGAGTTTTCCGAACAGTCCACGCAGACGGAAATACTGGAAACGGGCATCAAGGTAGTGGATCTGCTCTGTCCTTATCAGAAAGGCGGAAAGATCGGGCTTTTTGGCGGCGCCGGCGTGGGCAAGACGGTGCTGATACAGGAACTGATAAGGAATATCGCTACGGAGCACGGCGGTTATTCCGTTTTTACAGGGGTAGGAGAACGTACCCGTGAAGGAAACGATCTGTACCATGAAATGACGGAATCCGGCGTTATTGATAAGACCACCATGGTCTTCGGGCAGATGAACGAGCCCCCCGGAGCCCGTATGCGCGTGGGACTGACGGGATTGACCATGGCGGAATATTTCCGTGACAAGGGCGGCAAGGATGTACTGCTGTTCATTGACAATATCTTTCGTTTTACCCAGGCAGGTTCCGAAGTGTCGGCGCTTCTGGGACGTATGCCTTCCGCGGTGGGATATCAGCCCACGCTGCAGACGGAAATGGGCGCTCTGCAGGAGCGGATCACTTCCACAAAGAACGGTTCCATCACTTCGGTGCAGGCAGTCTATGTACCGGCGGATGACCTGACCGATCCGGCGCCTGCCACAACCTTTGCCCATCTGGACGCCACAACGGTGCTTTCCCGTTCCATTGTGGAGCTGGGCATTTATCCCGCGGTAGATCCGCTGGAATCCACTTCCCGTATCCTGGATCCCAGGATCGTGGGCGAGGAGCATTACAAGGTAGCCCGGGGAGTACAGGAAATCCTGCAGCGGTATAAAGAACTGCAGGACATCATTGCCATCCTGGGTATGGATGAGCTTTCCGAGGAAGATAAGCTTGTAGTATCCAGAGCCAGGAAGGTACAGAGGTTCCTTTCCCAGCCCTTCTTCGTGGCGGGACAGTTTACCGGCCTGGAAGGCAAGTATGTTCCGGTGGGAGAAACGATCCGCGGCTTTAAGGAGATCCTGGAAGGGCAGCACGATGATATCCCGGAAAGTTATTTCCTGAATGTGGGAAGTATTGACGATGTACTTGCCAAGGTTGCGAAGGAATAGGAGCGGTTATGGAACAGTTTACATTACGGGTGATCACCCCCGACAGGGTGTTTTACCAGGGGGATGTGGAGATGGTGGAGTTTAACACTACCGAAGGCGAGATCGGAGTGCTGCCCGGCCATATTCCCATGACGGTCATCATAAAACCGGGCATTCTGACCATTACGGAGGCGGACGCGGATAAGGAAGCCGCCCTGCACGCGGGATTCGCGGAAATCCTGCCGGACGGGGTCACCATACTGGCGGAGATCATAGAGTGGCCGAACGAGATCGACGAGGCCCGCGCGGAAGCGGCAAAACGCAGAGCGGAGGAGCGGCTGCGGGTAAATACCCCGGAAACGGATATGGCCAGAGCGGAAGCGGCTCTGCTGCGCGCCATAGCCAGAATTAACGTATTGAAATAAGAGGATGCGTGCCACAGGTGAAAAGCCTGTGGCATTTCTTTTTTCTCCTGCATATCTTATGAAAAAGGAAAAACAGAGGATTGTCGATGAATTATCAGCACAGGATACTGCCTTTTTATATGTCCGGTGCCCTGCCATATTTTATGCAGGAGGAAGACAGCGTCAGACGGGATCTGGAATATCTGCAGCAGCTTTATCCTGCGCAGGTGAAAAAACTGCAGGCCAGGGTATCCGATATCCTGGATAAAATGGACTACGAAGGCAGTTTGATTTATGACGAATACCCGGACAAATGGCAGCTTTATCAATTAAAAGATTCCGTTGTTGCCATACTGAAACAGGAAGACGCCGCCCGGAAAGATAACCTCCAGGGGGATCCCGGGCAGGAGGAAGCTCCACGGGAGGATCCGCCGGAAAAATGGGAATGGATCGGTGATATGGCGCAGATTTTGATCTATTACGAGATATACCGGAGAAGACACGGAGGAAGACGCGGTTTTTTAAAATTTTAGTTGAGGTTTTGAGATAAAGTCAGTACAATATAGTCATAGTGCCGCGTTTCGGAGAAATGACCGAAAGCAGCTATGACTATATCAATATGAGGCTATACTTACATGGAAGAGTTGGAAGCGCTGCTGAAAGAACTGATAAACGAAAATCTGCGCAGGTTGATCCTGAGCAATCCGATCCACCCCGAAGCAGGCAGCAAGGCGGCGGTCAGACCGCTTTTGCTGAAAGAGCAGCTGTGTTTCCAGACTGTTTTGTACAGGGGAAACAAAGTGTTTCATTATAATGGGACGGCGGAGGAAACCGCGGCGCGGGCGCTTGCGCTGATGAAGGAAAATTTCAGGCAGGCGGAAGCGGAAGGCGGAACATGCCGGGCAGTGGTTTTGATCAGCAAAAAGGGCAGAGTGACCGTGAAATGAAAACGGATACAGGCAGAGGAAGAAAAGGGGCAGCCGGGCAGTCCCGCGCTTTTGGAGCACAACAGGAGCAAACGGTATATCCTGGAAGAGGGACGCCCCGTGGATTTTCTGGTAGGGCTGGGCGTGCAGACGCCGGACGGCCGCGTGGTAAGGTCCAAATATGATAAATTCAGACAGATCAACCGGTATCTGGAATTTATTGAAGACGTGATGAAAAAACTGCCCCGTGAAGAACCGCTCTTTATCATTGATTTCGGCTGCGGAAAGTCCTATCTGACGTTTGCCATGTATTATTATCTGCATGAACTGCAGGGGTATGATGTGGAGATCGTGGGACTGGATCTGAAACAGGATGTGATCGCGGAATGCAGTGCCCTGGCCGGAAAGTACGGCTATACAGGCCTGCATTTTGAGCAGGGGGACATCGGGGGCTATACCTGCGCCCGAAGGGTGGACATGGTGGTAAGCCTCCACGCCTGCGATACCGCTACGGATTACGCGCTGGCCAAGGCGATAAAATGGGATGCCAAAGTCATCTTGGCGGTACCGTGCTGCCAGCACGAGGTCAACAGACAGATCCGGAACGGAGAATTGGGACCGATCCTGAAGTACGGGCTGATAAAGGAAAGGTTTTCCGCGCTGGTCACAGATGCCGTGAGAGCCAATCTCCTGGAAGAAATGGGATATGATACCCAGATACTGGAGTTTATTGATATGGAACATACCCCCAAGAATCTCCTGATACGGGCAGTAAAAAGGGAAGGGATGCGCGTAAAGAGCGGTGATGTCCGCAAAGTGACGGAATTTCTGCATGTGGAAACCACATTACAGAAACTTTTGGAGGAGGAACGTTGATTTGAAGAAAACGGTTGCGAAGGCGATCATAAAGGGAATCGTTCTGGGGCTGACCTTTTTTGCGTCATTATTTGTCATCAGCGGGATCATGAATAAGGGCAATCATGATATGACCATGGAGATGCCGGAAGCGGAATTTCCCGTGGTGTATATGGGAATGGGAGAAACGCGCTACAATGAGCTTCACGGCTACGCGAAGGAGATGGATACCGCCTGTATGCGGGACACCATTACCGCGCTGGACGAAGGCCGTTCCGCCAATTTTACGATAGAAGCCTACGGGCAGGAAATAACGGATATTTCCTATGAGATCAGAAGCGTGGACGGCAGCAGGCTGATCGAAAGCACGACGCTGACCGAATACGAGCGGGGGACGGATCTTATAAACGGCGTTATAACGGTGAAAGATCTGATTGAGCAGGGCACCGAATATGCTATGATACTTCTGCTGCAGACCGGACAGGGAGGGACCCTGCGCTATTATACCAGGATCGTGTGGGCGCCGGAGTTCCACCTGGCGGAAAAACTGGCCTTTGCCATGGACTTTCATGAGAAGAGCTTTGATAAGGAAGCGGTCCGGGATCTGGCCAGGTATATGGAAACCAACGCGGAAGGGGACAATAGTACCTTAAACAGGGTGGATATCCACAGCAGCCTGAGCCAGGTGTCCTGGGGAAATCTCCCGGTAAGACCGGAGGGAGAACCGGTCTTTAATGTAACGGAGCTGGCGGCGCAGACCGCCAGTATCACAGGAAATTATCTGGTATCCACGGCAGATGCGGAGGGAGAAAAAACCTACTTTTATGTGGAGGAATACTACAGGCTGCGCTATACGCCGGACAGGATCTACCTGTTGGACTATGTGCGGAATATGAATACGCTTCTGAATGAGAACAGCGATATCTACGTCAATGATAAGATCATGCTGGGAGTGGCGCCGGAGGACCTTCCCTTGTATGAGAGCGGGGACGGAAATGTATTCGCTTTTGTCATGCAGAACAGACTTTACAGTTATAATGTCACCACCAATAAGGCCGCGGTGGTCTTCGGGTTTTACGATATGGAGCACGCGGATGCCAGAACGCTTTATGACCAGCATGATATTAAAGTTCTGGATATTGACGAAGGCGGAAATATCCACTTCGCGGTATACGGATATATGAACAGGGGAAGGCATGAAGGGGAAGTGGGGATCCAGGTCTGCTTCTATGACAGCGCGCTGAACACCATCGAAGAAGAGCTTTATATCCCTTATAACGGAACATACCGGATACTGCGGGCGGAAGTGGAACGGCTGCTGTATCTGAACAGGGAGGAATATCTGTACCTGTTTTTGAACGGAGCCGTATATGAAGTGAATCTGAGGGAAAGGACCGCGGGCCTGATACTGGAAGTAAAACAGGACGAGAGTATGCGGGTATCGGACAGCAATAAAATGCTGGCCTGGCAGAACGGAGGCAGTTACGATACCGCGGGCCAGTTGATCTTCATGGATCTGGGGACCAGAGAACGGGTGGAGATAAATGCCGGTCCCCGGGAATATATACTGCCGCTGGGCTTTATGGGCGAAGATCTGGTATACGGACTGGCGCGAAAAGAGGATGTGCGGGAGGACAGCTCGGGCGGTATCCTGTTTCCCATGTATGCTGTTTATATCCGGAACGCGGCAGGCGAGATACTGAAGTCCTATGAGCAGGAGGGCATTTATATCGAAGGCTGCTCCCTGCAGAACAATCAGATTACGCTGGAACGTCTTACGCGGGATGAGAACGGCGCGTACATCGCGGCCTCACCGGATTATATTATGAACAATGCCGCGGCGGATGTGGGAAAAAATAAAATCGCCGCCGTCATTACCGAGAGTTATGGAAAATTTGTGCAGATCGAAGTCAGCCAGAATATTGACGCCAAGGCGATCCAGATACTGACGCCCAAGGAAGTGGTATATGAAGGCGGCAGAAATCTGCTCGATACGGAAGAAAGAGAAGAAGACAGCCGGAGGGAGCGCTACTATGTATACGGACCGGACGGCAATACCGCCATCTATTACGATCCCGCCAAGGCGGTGAGCCTGGCGGACAGCTGGTCGGGCGTGGTCATGGATGAAGAAGGCGGCTATGTGTGGATCAAGGGAAACCGCGCGGCGCGCAATCAGATCATGGCGATCGAGGCGGCCGCCGTGACGGAGGAGAAAGGGAGCCTTGCTGTCTGCCTGGATACGATGCTGCTGTATGAAGGGATCGTGAAAAATTCCGCGTATCTGCTTTCCACAGGCGAAACGGCCCGTTCCATATTGGAAAGCAGTCTGGAGAATGACCGTATACTGGAACTGGGGGGCTGTTCCCTGGATGCCATGCTGTATTACGTCAATCAGGATATCCCCGTGCTGGCCTGCTTAAAGGATGGCGGCGCGGTACTGCTGGTGGGGTTCAATGAATATAATGTGCTGTTTATGAATCCCGAAAAAGGGAGCATTGAGAGAATGGGCAGGAACGATGCCGCCAAATGGCTGGAAGAGAACGGCAATTCCTTTATTACCTATATCGGAAAGGGTAACGCATGACTGCTGTAAATACAACTGATAAAAACGATGCCGAATACAGACGTATGACGGAAGCGCCGGTCTTTGGACTGGTGCTTCGTCTGGCCGTTCCCACTACATTCAGCATGCTCATCACTTCCATTTACAATCTGGCGGACACCTATTTTGTGTCTTCTCTCGGCAACGCGGCAACCGGGGCCGTGGGTGTAGTCTATTCGGTCCAGTCGATCATCCAGGCGGTGGGCTATGGATTCGGAATGGGAGCGCAGAGCCTGATCTCCCGCAGACTGGGAGAACAGAAAAAAGAAGAGGCGGACCTCTACGCTTCCTCCGGCTTTATCGCCGCTTTTCTGATAGGCGTGCTGCTGATGCTTCTGGGGCTGAGCAACCTGCCGTTTTTCATGCATGCCCTCGGGGCCACGGCCACGGCGCTGCCGCTGGCGTGCGATTACGGGTTCTGGATACTGATCGGAGCGCCGGTTTTCTGTTCCTCCTTTGTACTGAATAACATTCTGCGGGCGGAAGGGAAAGCTGCCTTTTCCATGATAGGACTTTGCAGCGGCGGGATCCTCAATATCGGTCTGGATGCGCTGTTTATTCTGGGGCTGCGGATGGGGATCGCCGGAGCGGCCGTTGCCACCATGCTCAGCCAGTTTTTTTCGTTTCTGGTCCTGCTGTCCTTTTTTCTGCTGAAAAAATCCATCGTGGAGATCAATCCTTTTCGGGTGAGCCGCAGAGTTGGGGATTATCTGAACATTTTCCGCGTAGGGCTGCCCACTGTATTCAGACAGGGCCTCGGGAGCGCCGCGACCACCCTGTTAAACCTTGCCGTTCGCCCGTATGGGGATGCCGCCATGTCCGCGGTCAGTATCGCGAATAAGATCTACATGCTGCTGCGCAGTATGCTGATAGGAATCGGCCAGGGATTTCAGCCGGTGGCGGGATATAATTTCGGGGCAAAACGCTACGACCGCGTAAAGAAAGCTTTTTATTCCGCCATTCTGCTGGGAACGCTTTACGGGGTTCTGGCATCGGCTTTTTTGTTCGCCGGTGCCGGAAAGGTGATCGGGCTGTTCCGGCCCGGAGATACGGTGGTCATCGCCATAGGAGGACAGATGCTCCGGTATCTGAGCGTGTCGCTTCCCGTTCTCGGGTATTCCACCTTTGTCAATCAGCTCTACCAGTCGCTGGGCTTTGTGGCGCCCGCGACCTTTCTTGCTTCCTGCCGGCAGGGGATTTTTTTCATTCCGCTGATACTGCTTCTGCCGGACCTGCTGGGGCTGAGCGGCATCCAGCTGACACAGGCGCTTGCCGATCTGCTTACTTTCGCGGTTTCGATCCCGTTCCATATCCGAATATTGAAGCGGCATATTTCTGAAGGGTGAACAGCAGCAGCATCCCAAGGATACCGCAGGAAATAACTTCGCCGATGGTCACGGTAAGGAAGTCAAACCAGAGAGGGCCAAGACCGTAGGCGAAAAACAGTACGGGGGGAACGATCAGGGCATTGGCCAAAATGGGGGGCAGGGGCGCCAGCCATTTATTGCGGCGCAGCAGATAAGTAAACAGCGCGCCGATCAGGGTAGCCAGAGAGCCGAAGACAATATCGGGCAGCGCGCAGCCGGTCAGCAGATTGGAAAGCAGGCAGCCCGCGAACAGTCCGGGTATGGCGGCCGGGGTGAAATACGGCAGAACGGTCAGGGCTTCAGAAAAGCGTACCTGGATCGTGCCGGAGGCGATGCCGAACAGATTGGCGATAAAAGTCAGCAACACATAAAGAGCGGCAGTCATGGCCGCGTGAGTGAGAAACAGAACTTTCTTTTGATTCATTTGGATTCTCCTTAGTTTTGTTTTTTAGCCGCCGAAAGGCGGTTCGGTGAGGATGGTTTCGAACTCACCGCAGGCAATAGCATAACATAAAAAAGAGCGGAAAGCAACCGCTCTTTTTTGCCGGATATTTTTTCCCTTTTGATGTTACTGCAGCTCACCCGTACGGTATTTTGCCACGATATTCTGGATCCTCTCATTGGGATTTAACAGATCGCTGATGGAGGAATCGTGATTTAAAGTATCAATGATGTACGCGATATACTTGCTCATATCGCAGTTGATATACCAGTCGCGTTCCAGCAGTTCCGGTGTCTGGTAGATCAGATTGGTGGTCAGCACCTTGGTGATGGTGCCCGCTTTGGCGGCCTGGTCAAACTTGTCCAGTCCGTTGGTAAACAGGCCGAACGTAGCGAAGACAAAGATGTTTTTGGCCTTTCGCTCCTTCAGGGCAGCCGCTACCTCCAGTACGCTTTCACCGGAAGAGATCATATCGTCAATGATGATCATATCCTTGCCTTCCACGCTGGAGCCCAGAAACTCGTGGGCTACAATGGGATTGCGTCCGTTTACTACCCGCGTATAGTCCCGGCGTTTATAGAACATGCCCATATCCAGCCCCAGTACATTGGCGATATAAATGGCTCTGGACATACCGCCTTCGTCCGGGCTGATGACCATCATATGGCCGGAGTCTATCTGTAAGTCATTGACATGGCGCAGCAGGCCTTTGATGAACTGATAGGCGGGCTGTACGGTTTCAAAGCCGTGCAGCGGGATGGCGTTCTGCACTCTGGGGTCGTGCGCGTCAAAGGTGATGATATTGTCCACGCCCATGTGGACCAGCTCCTGCAGTGCCAGCGCGCAGTCCAGGGATTCGCGCGCGGTTCTTTTATGCTGACGGCTTTCGTAAAGGAACGGCATGATAACGGTGATCCTTCTGGCCTTACCGCCTACCGCCGCGATGATCCGTTTCAGATCCTGATAGTGGTCATCCGGGGACATGTGGTTTTCGTGACCGCACAGGGAATAGGTCAGGCTGTAGTTGGCCACGTCTACCAGAAGATACAGATCGCAGCCGCGCACGGATTCCAGGATCATGCCCTTTGCTTCGCCGGAACCAAAACGGGGTACCTTGGCGCCGATCAGATAGGAGGGGCGCTGATAACCCGAAAAGGCAAGGCTGTTCTTATGCTCGTTTTCCCGTTCGGTTCTCCATTTTACCAGATATTGGTCGATTTGTTTTCCCAGCGGAAGGCAGCCTTCCAGGGCGATCATGCCCAGAGTGCCTACAGGGATAGTTTCCAGATTGCGTTTCTCTTCACGATTAGCCATGAAACCAAGTCCTCGCTTTCTCTAATAAACGGTATATGATATATTTTTGCAGGCCCTGATATCGGGGCCGGAAAACTTACGGAAAATAAAATTACTGGTCAATCGGGAAAAAATACGCTCGGAATAGCGGGCCTTTATCTCTTCCAGATTTAAATTGGTAGAGATCAGCATGGACTTTTTGCGCAGCAGCCTTTCGCTGATAAAAGAAAAAAACTGGGAATTGGTAAAAGCGTTGGAAAGTTCCGTGCCCAGGTCATCCACGATCACCAAATCACAATTGTATAAGTCTTCGTAGGTTTTGTAAAGCATTTCTTTGTTTTCCGCGTCAAAAGAATAGCGGGAAAGAAGATTAAAAAAGCCGGAGGCGGAAAAATAAATGACGGAATACCCCTGGTTGAGCATTTCACAGGCGATACAGTTGGAAAGAAAGGTTTTTCCGGTGCCCACCTCTCCGTAAAAGAGCAGATTCCGATATTCCTCCCGGAAATTTTTGATAAAGGAGAGGCTGGTTTCCACGGCCTTTTTAAAGTTGGCCAGATCTCCGTCTTTATAATAGTCATAAGAAAGGGTGGAAAAATTTTCCGCGGAAAGAAGCTCCTGCAGATTACTCTGCGCGTACAGCGCGCGGATCACCCGGCGCTCGTAACAGCGGCAGCGCCGGCCGTTCACGTAACCGGTATCCCGGCATTCCGGACAGTCATAAGAGGGTTCCAGATAGTCGGCGGGGAAGCCTGCCTGGACGAGCAGCGCTTCTTTTCTGGCCAAAAGCCCGGCCAGTTCCTGCCGATAGGCGGACAAAGCCCCTTCCTCGCCGTCCAGAAGCCGTTTCCCGTACGCGACGGAAAGAGAGGCAACCTGATCGGAAGCCTCTTCATAGGCCGGACACGCGCGAAACACTTCGGCCCGGCGGGTTTCCAAAAGCCGGCGGTTTTTTAACTGGCGGGCATCATATTCACGCTGTATGGCATCGTATTGGGCGTTGGTCAAACTCACGGTGATCTCCTTTATTTACTGAGCAGTTTGGCTTCCAGCTCTTCAAAATCATAATCCCTCTGGGAAAACTGATTGAAGCGGTTAACCGCGGGCGAGGGGGCATTCCTGGTCTGGCGGCGCTTCTGATAAAGCTCGTCGATCCGCTGGATATCCGACTTGCGGTGTACGTTTTCCTTTTTCCAGCTGCTTAAAATACCTTCCGCGTATTCAAAACGATGGCTGTCGGTAGCCATAACGGTACGTTCACAGGCTTCCGAGATAATGTCTGCGGAAAAGCCGTATTCTTTGATCCAGCGATTGATATATTCCAGCTCTTTGGAGGTGGGAACGCTGTTTTTGCCCAGCTCCTTCATGATGGTATACACCGATTTGTCGTAACGGGCCGCGAACTTTTCAGCCTGCTTGGGCGTTGTGATGCCGGACTGGGCCCAGTTGAGGGCCACCGCCTCAATATATTTAAAATCCTTCTTGCCTCTGTCCACACAGTATTGGATCAGGTAGTCGATCAGATCGTCCGAAAAGTGCAGGCAATCCGAAAAATATAAGATGGATTTCAGTTCACTGACGGTGAGAGGGCGGCCGATATAGGATTCCGCCACAAACAAAAGCTGGGAAGAGGAAGGATTTCCCTTAAAGCCACGCAGATCCTCCGCGGAATACGCGGGCTTGGCGTAAGGATTCTCCTCCTGCCTGGGCACGATGGAAACAACAGGGGCAGGCACAGCCTGGGGATCCCGGTTCTCATCGCCGCAGAGCTCCCGAAGATGGATGCCGGTAAGGGTCCTGGACTCGTCAAAATCCAAAGACAGAAGCTGCATCTTCTCCCAGTATTTCAGAGCCCGCATCACGTCCTTTTCCGTATGGTTAAACTTGTCCGCGATCTCGGATACGCTGGTAGAACGGCCGGCGCCCATCATGCGCAGCAGATAAAGATATACCTTGATCTGAGCGTCATTGGCATCCTTCATGTATTCGTCGATGAATTTATTGGACAAAACAGTAGCCTCTACGCAGTTGTCACGATAGATTAAAAAATTCCCCATGTTCTCACACCTGTTCCCATACCGGCGCTTATCCGGCCCCGGTTTTTTTACAAGGACAAGTATAGCACATCCTTTTGTAAAAAGGAATAGGCATTCTGCCGAAAAACCTTGTAAACACTGGAACCGCGGGCTTTTGTGGATATTGTGGAAAATGTGGATGAACGAAAAAACGGGGCTTTTTGCAAGGCTTTGATATCCACGAAAAAAATAAAAATATCCACAATTTTGAAAGGGCGGAATCGCCAAAAAATTGTGGATATTGTGGAAAACTATATGCCAAGCAGATTTTCACCGATTTTAAGCACATCTCCGGCACCCATAGTTATCAACAGGTCACCGTTGATACAATTTTGCAGTAAAAAATTTTCTATCTCATCAAAGGAGGGAAAATAATAGCAGTCACAGCCCAGTTTTCGCAGCTCGGCCAGCAGGGTGCGGGAACTGATTCCCAGTGTGTCCGTTTCCCTGGAGGCGTAAATATCGGCCAGGACCACCTTGTCGGCAAGAGAGAGCGCTTTGGCGAAATCCTGTAAAAAGGCTTTGGTCCGGGAATAGGTATGGGGCTGGAACACGCACCAGATCCTGTTGTGGGGACATTTTAAGGCCGCTTGCAAAGTCGCGGTAATTTCCGTGGGATGATGCGCATAATCATCTATTATAGTGACACCGCCGATACGGCCTTTGTATTCAAACCGTCTTTCGGTACCGGAAAAGTCGCTTACCGCCGCGGCGCTCACAGAAGGATCAATGTCCAGCAGATCCGCCAGGGCTATGGCCGCCAGCGCGTTAAGGATATTGTGCGCTCCCGGAACGGAAAGAGAAATTTCTCTGCTCCCGCGCTTTGGCGAGCACAGGCTGAAAGTGGGACAGCCCATATTGTCGTAAGAAATGTTTTCCGGATGATAATCGCTGTTTTTGTCCGGACCGAATGTGACGATGGGGCAGGACAGACCTTCGGTGATCTCTGAGAGCCTGTCGATCTCACCGTTTATGATCAGCGCGCCGTCCTCGGGGATCAGCCGCGCGAATCTGTGGAAAGAACTGCGGATATCGTCTATATCCTGAAAAAAGTCCAGATGGTCTTCTTCTATATTAAGGATGATCCCGATACGGGGGAACAGGCTCAGAAAGCTGTTGGTATATTCGCAGGCCTCCGTTACAAAGCAGTCGGAGTGCCCGACACGGATATTTCCGCCGATGGTTTTTAAGATACCGCCGATGGAAAGCGTAGGGTCCAGATCCGCCCGCAGGAGGATCTCGGAGATCATGGAAGTGGTCGTGGTCTTGCCGTGGGTACCGCTGACGGCTATGGGCATCCGGTAATTGCGCATCAACTGTCCCAAAAGCTCCGCTCTGGTCAGACTGGGGATGCCGGCCTCGGCCACCGCGATATATTCGGGATTGTCGGGATGAATGGCGCTGGTAAAAACGGCGCAGTCGATATCGGGAGTGATGTTTGACCCGCGCTGCCCGTAAAATACGGTGATGCCCTTTGCTTCCAGCGCTTCGGTAAGAGCGGATCTCTGCCTGTCGGAACCGCTTACCCGAAAGCCTGCTTCTTTTAGGATTTCGGCCAGGCCGCTCATGCTGATGCCGCCGATACCCACAAAATAAATGTGTGCCGGATGTTGAAAATCAATCTGATACATAATGCCGCTTCCTGTTTTTATAATGATATATGCATTTATATTATACGCACTTGCGGAAGAAAAAACAAATGGTAAATGACCCGAAAAGAAAAATATTCGCGGCGCGCGTCCCAGGCAGTGATCTCACGGACGCAATATGACGAAAAAAGAGAAGCACACTTTCCGGGAAATTGTCAAAATACACAAAAAATGAAAGGGAAAATTAGATAAATTGCAAACAATGCACATAAAAATAGTAAAAAAGTCATAATTTTTTTCCCATAACCATTTACCTCTTTAAAGTGGTGTGGTATAATGGGAAAAAGCATAGTACTGCAATGACTAGTTGTTAAGAGGTGATAGTATGATTAAAAAAGAAATGATTGCCATGTTACTGGCCGGCGGTCAGGGAAGCCGCCTGGGCGTCCTGACATCCAAAGTAGCAAAACCGGCGGTTTCCTTTGGGGGAAAGTATCGTATCATTGATTTTCCCCTGAGCAACTGCATCAACTCGGGAGTGGATACCGTAGGCGTTCTGACGCAGTATCAGCCTCTCAGGCTGAATACGCATATCGGAATCGGTATTCCCTGGGATCTGGACCGGAACATAGGAGGAGTTTCCGTACTGCCGCCCTATGAGAAGAGCTCCAACAGCGAGTGGTATACCGGCACGGCGAATGCCATTTACCAGAATATTGATTATATGGAGAGCTTCAATCCGGAGTACGTGCTGATCCTTTCGGGAGATCATATTTACAAGATGGATTACGAGGTCATGCTGGACTTCCACAAAGCCAACAATGCGGCAGTGACCATCGCTGTTATGCCCGTTCCCATTGAAGAAGCCAGCCGTTTCGGTATTATCATTACGGATGAGAACCGCAGGATTCAGGATTTTGAGGAGAAACCCGCCAATCCTAGGAGCAATCTGGCCAGCATGGGTATTTACATATTCAACTGGAAGACCTTAAAGGAGTCTTTGATCGCCATGGCGGAACAGCCCGCGCTGGATTTTGGCAAGCATGTGATCCCCTACTGCCATGAAAAAGGACAGCCTTTGTACGCGTATGAGTTTAACGGTTACTGGAAGGATGTGGGAACTTTAAGCTCCTACTGGGAAGCCAATATGGAACTGATCGATATCGTTCCGGAATTTAACCTTTATGAAGAGTACTGGAAGATCTATACCAAGAGCGAGAGCCTTCCGCCCCAGTACATTTCCCAGGACAGCGTGATCGAACGCAGCATCATCGGGGAGGGTACGGATATCTACGGCAAGGTGTACAATTCCGTTATCGGCTGCGGCGTGACCATCGGCAAGGATACGGTGGTACGGGATTCCATCATTATGAACAATACCTGTATTCAGGGAGGCTGTGAGATCAATAAGGCGATCATCGCTGAAAATGTAACTATTTCCGACGGTGTGCAGCTGGGCGTGGGAGAAGAGGCGCCCAATGAAACGGCTCCCCATATTTACAACAGCGGACTTGTGACCGTGGGCGAGAAAAGCGTTATCCCCAGTGGCGTGAAGGTCGGAAAGAATACGGTCATCTCCGGTGTTACCACGCCGGAAGACTATGAGGATTCCATTCTCGCGAGCGGAAAATCTTTAATTAAGGCAGGTGAATAACAGTGAGAGCAATCGGAATTATTTTAGCAGGCGGCAACAATCACCGTATGAAAGAATTGTCCCAGAAACGCGCGACCAGCGCGATGCCCGTAGCCGGCAGTTACCGCAGCATTGACTTCGCGCTTAGCAATATGTCCAATTCCCGGATCCAGAAGGTGGCCGTGTTTACCCAGTATAATTCAGGGAGCCTGAACGAGCACTTAAATTCCTCCAAATGGTGGGATTTCGGACGTAAGCAGGGCGGGCTCTATGTACTGACGCCTACCGTGACCTCCGATAACAACAACTGGTATCGCGGCACGGCGGACGCTATCTATCAGAATCTGGATTTCTTAAAGAAGAGCCATGAGCCCTATGTGGTGATCGCTTCCGGTGACTGCGTATACAAGATGGATTTTAACAAGGTGCTGGAATACCACATCGACAAGAAGGCGGATATTACCGTGGTCTGCAAGGACATGGATCCCGGCGTGAGCATGGACCGCTACGGCACCGTCAAGATGAATGAGGACTGCCGGATCGAGGAGTTTGAGGAGAAGCCCCTTGTGGCCAAGACCAACACGGTTTCCTGCGGTATCTATGTGATCCGCCGCCGTCAGCTGATCGAGATGGTGGAGCACTGCGCGGAAGATGACAGATATGACTTCGTCCGGGACATCCTGATACGCCATAAGGACATTAAGCGGATCTACGGATATAAGATAAAGGACTACTGGAGAAATATCGCTTCGGTGGAAGATTATTTTGGAACCAATATGGATTTCCTGAAGCCGGAGGTGCGCAACTACTTTTTCCATCAATATCCGGATATCTATTCCAAGGTGGATGATCTGCCTCCCGCGAAATACAATGTGGGCGCCCATATCAAGAACAGCCTGATCTCCAGCGGCTGTATCGTGAACGGCGTGGTGGAGGATTCCGTAGTATTTAAGAAGGGTTATATCGGCAATAACTGTACCATCAAGAACTCCATTATTTTAAATGACGTATATATCGGGGACAACACGCATATCGAGAACTGTATCGTGGAGAGTGGCAGCACCATCAGAGCCAACTCCTATCTGGTAGGCGAGGAAGGGATTAAAATTGTGGTGGAAAGAGATGACAGATACGTGATTTAACAGGAAAGGGGGTTTTGAAATGCAGATAACAGATGTTCGTGTCCGCAGAATCACAAAGGAAGGTAAGATGAAGGCTATTGTGTCGATTACCATAGACAATGAGTTTGCAGTGCATGACATCAAGGTGATCGAAGGGGAAAAGGGACTGTTCATCGCGATGCCCAGCAAGAAGGCGGCGGACGGTGAATACAGGGATATCGCGCACCCTATCAATTCGGAAACCAGAGAAGCGATCCAGCGGATCATTCTGGAAAGTTATGACAAAGCCCTGTCGGAACCGCAGAACGCGGAAGAATAAGCAACAAGGGGAATACCTTAAAAGACGCCGCATGAAAAACGCGGCGTCTTTTTTCGGCTTTTTCTTGCCAGCGCCGGGGCACACAGAGTATAATGACCTTATTCGTGGCAAATGACCCCGCCGATGGCAAAATGGAGGAAATATGTTTATCATAGTAGGCTTGGGAAATCCCGGAAGGGAATATGAGAACACAAGGCATAATATAGGCTTTGCTGTCATAGACCGGTTAGCGGAAGAAGAACAGATCCAGCTGCGGGAGAAGAAGCATCGGGCCGTGATCGGAAAAGGATATATAGACGGCCGGAAGGTCCTTCTGGCAAAACCGCAGACTTATATGAACTTAAGCGGTGAAAGCGTGAGGGAGCTGGTGGATTATTACGGCATTGATGAAACGGAAGAACTGCTGGTCATTTCCGATGATATCACCCTCCCGGCGGGACAGCTGCGCCTGCGCAAAAGAGGAAGCGCGGGCGGACACAATGGCCTGAAAAATATTATCCTGCACCTTGGGCATGAGGATTTTCAGCGTCTGAAGATGGGAGTGGGAGAAAGACCGGAAGGCGGGAAACCGGCAGGCCGGGATCTGGCCGACTATGTGCTGAGCGGGTTTTCCGCGGGCGAGAAGAAAGAAATGGCCAAAGAGGTACAGGAAGGAGCCGACGCCGTTCGGGCGGTACTGAAAAACGGGATAGAAGCGGCGATGAACTGTTTTAACAAAAAGGCCGGTACGCGGCCGGATGAGGGAACATGATGCAGGCATTGTTGGCACCTCTGCGTGAAATGGCAGAGTATGAGGAAATGGAACAACTGATCAGGCGGGGACAGCCTCTGGCGCTGACCGGCTGCGTGGACGCGCAGAAGCTGCACATGGTATATGGTCTTGGACAGCATTTTAAATACCGGGTCATCGTTACCTACAGCGATCTGCGGGCGCGGGAGATCTATGAAGAGTATCAGTTCTATGACAGAAACGTGATGCTCTATCCTGCCAAGGACCTGATCTTTTTTCAGGCGGATATCCATGGAAACGAACTGACCACAGAGAGGATAAAGGCGCTGCGCCGCGTTATGGAGGGACGTCCCTTTACGCTGGTGACAACCATGGCGGCGCTGATGACGCCTCAGGTGGTCTGGAAACCGGAAGACACTCTTTTCGTGGAGAAGCGGACGCCGCTTGAGGAAGGCGCGCTGGCGAAAAAGCTGACGGCGATGGGCTATGAGAAAAGCTTTCAGGTGGAAGCGCCCGGGCAGTTTTCGGTCCGCGGCGGCATAGTGGATATCTTTGACGTAACGGAAGAAAATCCGTACCGGATAGAGTTATGGGGAGATGAAATAGAATCCATGCGCAGCTTTGACGCGCTGAGCCAGCGCTCCATGGAGCAGCTTTCTTCCCTGCGCATCTATCCGGCTTTGGAATTTGTGCTTTCCGAAGAAGCTCTCCGGAAGGGATTTGACAGGCTTTCCAAAGAAGCCGCGGAGCGGGAAGCGTATTTCAGGGCGCGTTTCCAAACGGAGGAGGCTCACCGGATAGTGACCCAGATAAAACAGCTGCGGGAGCAGGTGCTGGAATTTCAGGATTACTCCCTGCTGGAGGGCTATATCCGTTATTTTTATCCGGAACAGGAAACAGGGAGCCTGCTGAAGATCCTGCCCGCGGACTGCGGGATCTTTCTGGATGAGCCTGCGCGTATCAGAGAGCAGGCGGAAGCGGTGGAACAGGAGTTTCGCGAGAGTATGAGCAGCCGGGCGGAAAAGGGATATATTCTTTCCGGTCAGATGGATCTGCTTTACAGTAAAGAGGAAGTGGCCGCCATGCTGCGCGGGACCGGCTTTATCACCCTGGCCGCCATGGAGTTAAAAAGCCCCCTGATCCAGGCGAGGCGGCGCTTTGATCTGCAGGTCAGAAGCCTTTCTTCCTATAATAACAGTTTCGAGTCCCTGGTCAGGGACCTGAAACGCTATAAAAAGTACGGATACAGGGTGCTGCTGCTGTCCGGCTCCCGCACCAGGGCCAGAAGACTGGCGGAGGATCTGCGGGAAGAGGAGATCTCGGCGGTGTATACCGAGAACCCGGAGCGGCAGGTCATGCAGGGGGAAGTCCTGACCTGCTACGGCCATGTGTCAAAGGGATTTGAGTATCCTCTTTTAAAATTCGTGGTACTTTCCGAAACGGATATCTTCGGGGCGGGAAGGAAGAAAAAGAAGAAAAAGCCCCGTTACGAGGGACAGAAGATCAAGGACTTCAACGAGCTGCGGATAGGGGATTACGTGGTGCATGAAAGCCACGGGCTGGGGATCTACCGCGGTATCGAAAAGGTAGAGGTAGAAAAGGTTGTCAAGGACTATTTGAAGATAGAGTACCGTGACGGGGGAAATCTCTACATTCCCGCTACCGGGCTGGACGTGATCCAGAAGTATGCTTCCGCGGATTCCAAAACGCCCAAATTAAATAAGCTGGGCAGCCAGGAATGGAACAAGACCAAGGCCAGAGTGCGCACTGCCGTGAACGAGGTGGCGAAAGACCTGGTGGAACTGTACGCGGTCCGGCAGCAGGCGGAGGGATTCCGATACGGCCCGGATACCGTGTGGCAGAAGGAATTTGAGGAAATGTTCCCCTTTGAGGAAACGGAGGACCAGCTGGCGGCCATTGCCGATACCAAGGCGGATATGGAAAGCGGAAAGATCATGGACAGACTGATCTGCGGCGATGTGGGCTACGGCAAAACCGAAATAGCGATCAGAGCCGCTTTTAAGGCTGTGCAGGACGGCAAACAGGTGGTATATCTGGTGCCCACCACCATTCTGGCCCAGCAGCACTTTGGAACCTTTACCCAGCGGATGAAGGATTTTCCCGTAAAGGTGGAACTGCTTTCCCGTTTCCGCAGCGCCGCGGAACAGAAGAAAACCATAGAAGGACTGAAAAAGGGCATGGTGGATATCGTGATCGGCACCCATCGGGTGCTGTCCGCCGACGTGGCCTTTAAAGATCTGGGTCTGCTGATCATTGACGAGGAACAGCGCTTTGGCGTGGCCCACAAAGAGAAGATCAAAAAGCTGAAGGAAAATGTGGACGTGCTGACCCTGACCGCCACCCCCATTCCCCGTACCCTGCACATGAGCCTGATCGGTATTCGCGATATGAGCGTACTGGAGGAGGCGCCGGAGGACAGACAGCCCATTCAGACCTATGTTATGGAATATAACGAAGAGATGGTGCGGGAGGCCATCGCCCGTGAGCTTGCCAGGGAAGGACAGGTATACTATGTCTACAACCGTGTCAGCAATATCGCGGATATCACTGCTTCCATCAAAAAGCTGGTACCGGAAGCGGAGGTGGCGTTTGCCCATGGGCAGATGAAGGAACAGGAACTGGAGCGGATCATGTATGATTTCATAAACGGGGAAATTGATGTGCTGGTATCCACTACCATCATAGAAACCGGACTGGATATTTCCAACGTCAATACGATGATCATTCACGATTCCGACAGCATGGGGTTGGCCCAGCTTTACCAGCTGCGCGGCAGAGTGGGACGCTCGAACAGGACGGCGTATGCCTTTCTGATGTACAAGCGGGACAAAATGTTAAAGGAAACGGCGGAGAAGCGTCTGGCGGCCATCCGGGAATTTACGGAACTGGGAAGCGGGTTCAAGATCGCCATGCGCGATCTTGAGATCCGCGGCGCGGGCAATCTTCTGGGAAAACTGCAGCATGGACACATGGAGGCGGTAGGATATGACCTGTACTGCAAAATGCTCAACGAGGCCGTGAAAAACCTGAAAGGAGAGGCCGCGCTGGAAGATTTCGCCACCGTGGTGGATATGGACGTGGACGCGTTCATTCCTCCCGAATATATTGTGAATGAAGTGCAGAAACTGGATATCTATAAGAGGATCGCGGGCATTGAAAACGAAAAAGAGCGGGAAGATATGATGGATGAGCTGCTGGACCGTTTCGGCGCCGTTCCGAAATCCGTGGACAATCTGCTCCGCATCGCGCTCATACGGGTGGCCGCGCATATGCTGTATATGACAGAGATCAAAGGCAAGGACGAAAAGATCATTTTTACTTTTAAAGCGGATGCGCCGCTGGATCCCGCGGGAGTTCCGGCGCTGCTGAAAAAGTACGGAAACAGACTGCTTTTCACCGCCTATGGGAATCCCTTTTTCACATACCGGTACCGCAGGACGGGACTGGTGGAAAAAGATGCGGAACTGCTGCTTGCGGATACGGAGGAGCTGCTGAAAGAAATGACGGCGCTGCTTGTGGGGACCCCAAATTAAAAGTACGGTTTATTGTACTGACTGAATGCTATCCTTTCTTCAGAACAGTTCATAAGGATTCTGAAAGGGAGGCAGCGGTCATGAAAGGTTATACAACAGCCAGCGGCTATATGGGATATGTGGAAGGCGTTTATATCCTGTTTGCCAGCGAGGAAGATTATGAGGAGTACGTTGCCGGTTAAGCGCTGCTTAACCGGTGTTTTTTTCTTTACGCGGCCCGGGGATTATGATATGCTGAAAGCAGGAAATACAAGTACCCGTGAAGTTTGGAGGATAAGGAGGGAGAGTATGGCAAAAGAATTTGATCTGGTGTCTTTGGGGGAATTGCTGCTTCGGCTGTCACCGCCGGATAACGAAAGGATTACCAGAAGCGACACCTTCGGCAAACAGGCGGGGGGCGCGGAAATGAACGTGATAGCGGGTTCCGCCATGCTGGGGCTGCGCTGCGGGATCATGTCCAAGCTGCCGGCCAATGATCTTGGCACCTACATGAAAAATAAAGTGCGTCAGTGCGGGGTCAGCGACGATTATCTGGTATATGACGGAGAAAAGGATGCCAGGCTGGGCGTGTATTATTATGAGAGCGGAGCGTATCCCAGGAAACCCCGTATCGTGTATGACAGGAAAAATACTTCCATCAATAAAATAGACATTTTCGATTATCCTCCGGAAGTTTACCGATCCGCCAGATGTTTCCATACCAGCGGGATCACGCTGGCCTTAAGCCCGAAATGCCGGGAAACGGCAGTAGAGATGATAAAGCGGTTCAAGGAGCAGGGCACCCTGATCTCCTTCGACGTGAACTTCAGAGGAAATCTCTGGAGCGGCGCGGAGGCGAAGGCCTGCATCGAAACCATTCTCCCTTATGTGGATATTTTTTTCTGCTCGGAGGATACGGCCAGACTCACCTTTTTAAAGGAGGGGGATGTCCGGAGCATGATGAAGAGCTTTACGCGGGAATATCCGATCTCCATCGTGGCTTCCACGCAGCGTATCGTGCACAGCCCGAAGCGGCATACTTTCGGCTCCATCATCTACAACGCGGACGAGGATGCTTTTTATGAAGAAGCGCCGTACGCGGACATCGAAGTGGTGGACAGGATCGGCAGCGGCGATGCCTATATTTCCGGCGTGCTGTACGGCCTGCTGTCCCATGAGGGGGACTGCCTGCGGGCGCTGGAATACGGCAATGCCACCGGATCCCTCAAAAACACCATTCCGGGTGATCTGCTGTACACGGATCTAAAGGAGATAGAAGGGATCATCAGGGAACATAAAATGAGCGGAAAGACGCCGGAAATGGACAGATGACGCTTGTGAAAAGCGCGGAAAAATGCTATAATGATTCATCATATTTATACTTTTACAAAAGGGACGGAGGGGTAACATGGACAAAAAAGGAAAAGTCGGCTTTATACACTCCATGGTATTGAAAGTAGTCTGGAGCATTATCACGGGAGTGGTGGTAACCTGGGTGATCCTGGTATTGATCTTTCTGCCAAGAATACGGAATCTGGTTTCCGCCAACGCGGAAAACTATATGTACGATATGGCGGTAGTTCACGGCGAGGCGCTGGAGAAAGAGGTGGCTACAGCGGGGACCATGCAGGCGCTTTCACCGGCCGCGCTGGAAGGAATGTTTCAGGGCGTCGGCATCAAAGGAGCGGATTCCAGTTACGCGTATGTAACGGACGGCGCGGGCATCATGCTCTATCATCCTACGGCGGATAAGATCGGACAGCCTGTGGAAAATGAGGTGGTAAAAGGTCTGGTAGAGGAGCTGGCCTCGGGAAAGGTACCGGAACCGGGTATCGTAACCTATGATTACAGGGGCAGCATCAAGTACGCTTCCTACTATGTGGGCAAAAGCGGCGGTTATATTCTGGTGATCTCCGCGGATGAAAAAGAGATATTCCAGCCGGTAACGGAAACCATGGGCATCATCTGGATCGCGGGAGCCGCGGTGCTCCTCATCTGCGGCGCGGTCGGATTCGTACTGGCGAAACTGGTCATCAAGCCGATCAATATGCTGACAGGCACGGTGCGCAGGCTGGCCGGGCTGGATTTCAGGCCGGATGCCACGCAGGAAAAATTAAACAGGCGGCGGGACGAGTCCGGGCATATGAGCCGCGCCATTTCTTCCCTGCGGCAGGAACTGGTACAGGTTTCCGCGCGGATCAAGGAGCAGAGCGGGCATCTTTATAGCGCGGCGGATACGCTGAATCAGGGTGCCGTCAACAGCAATGAAACCGTGGAGCAGGTAGAAAGAGCCATCGGAGAGATCGCGGACGGTGCCAGCTCCCAGGCTGAGGAAACCCAGAAAGCTACGGAAAACGTGATCCTGATCGGCAATATGGTGGAAGAAGTGGGCAGCCGGGTAGAGAAGCTCAATGACAACGCGGAAACCATGCAGCAGGCCAGTGTGGAAGCCATGAATACGCTGAAACAGCTGAATGACACCAATATCAGGACCCAGGAAGCCATTGACAAGATCTATGAGCAGACGCATACGACCAATGAGTCCGCCCTTAAGATTCGGGAAGCGACTACGATGATAAGCTCCATCGCGGAGGAAACCAATCTTCTGTCCCTGAACGCGTCCATTGAGGCGGCCAGAGCGGGAGAACAGGGAAGAGGCTTCGCGGTAGTGGCTTCTCAGATACAGAAACTTGCGGAACAGTCCAACGAATCCGCAAGACAGATAGAGGAGATCATAGATTCCCTGATCCGGGATTCCGAAGAAGCGGTGGCCACCATGGACGGGGTCAAGGACATCATTGTACAGCAGAGCGCCAATGTGGATAAAACGGACAGCGCTTTCAGAGAAGTGAAAAAGGGCATGGATATTTCTACGGAAAGCATTCAGTCCATTGCGGACGATATCGAGAAGCTGGACAAAGCGCGTATCAATGTGGTGGACGTGGTGCAGAACCTGACGGCGATCGCGCAGCAGAACGCGGCCAGTACCCAGGAAACATCGGCTTCCGCTACCGAGGTTGGGAATATCGTTGCCGGTATGGCGGACCAGGCCGGCGGCTTAAAGTCCGTAGCGGAAGAGCTGGATAAGACTATGTCCGTATTCAAATTATAAAAATCCACGGGGAAAACCGAGGTATAAAATTCCACCGTTTACAGATAATAATGGAAAAATATCATGCATGACAGACGGAGGAATTTTTATATGAAAGCAACAGGGATTGTCAGAAGGATCGACGACCTCGGACGTATTGTAATACCCAAGGAAATCCGAAGGACGCTGCGTATCAGGGAGAGTGACCCTCTGGAAATTTTCACGGACAGAGAGGGTGAGATCATCCTCAAAAAATATTCTCCTATCGGAGAGATGACAACTTTTGCCAGGCAGTACGCGGAAAGCCTTTCCCAGGTATCGGGGCACGCGGCCCTGATCGCCGACAGGGATCAGTTTATCGCGGTCAGCGGCGGCTATAAGCAGTTCCTGGGAAAGAGCATCAGCAAAAAGCTGGAAGAGAAGATCACGGAACGGGAAACCATTATCGCGGTAAAAGGCGATAAGGAGTTTATTCCCGTAACGGAAGAAAGTGCTGATGAATATGAACAGGAGGCGCTGACGCCCATTATCTGTGAGGGCGATGTGATCGGCGCGGTGGTGCTGCTGGAGAATGACGGCAGGACACGGCTGGGCGAGGTAGAGTATAAACTGATCATGTCGGCCGCGGGATTTCTGGGCAGGCAGATGGAGCAGTAAGAAAAGCGGGTAAGAGCAGAAAAAACAGAAAAAGACAGAAAAAAGCAGCGCGGGTTCACCGCGCCGCTTTTATTTTTCGCTCATTTGGTTTAAAAGCTGTATCTTCATGTCATAAAGTTTCTGGGACAGGTCCACATAGACCTGATGAGGATTGATCAGACGTCTTGTTTCCGGCCAGAGCGTGTCCAGTTCTTTCTGGCAGAGAGCCCGGATATCCATAACCTTGGGCGAGGTGTAGCAGCATTCACCTCCCTGAAAAACAGGTACCAGCATCTCACGCAGCGTATAACTGCCTCCCGCCAGGCGGGTTTTCTTCCAAGGTTCCAGAGGGTCGAAGAGAAGCAGAGGCTGCTGCTCGTCAAACCGTTCTTCCACCAGGCAGATCAGATCGGCCCGGATCTTGCCGGATTCCTTTTCATAAACGCGGTAGATCGTCTTGTTGCCGGGATTGGTGACTTTTTCACTGTTTTCGGAGAGCTTGATCTTGGGAATAAAACGGCCGTTCCCATCCTGTACGGCAGCCAGCTTGTAAACGCCGCCAAAGGAAGGGCAGTCCTTGGAAGTGATCAGGTTGGTGCCCACACCCCAGGAAGTAATTTTGGCTCCCTGCACTTTCAGGCTGTCGATCAGAAACTCGTCCAGGTCGTTGGAAGCGGAAATAACAGCGTCCGGGAATCCGGCCTCGTCCAGCATCTTCCGGGCTTTTTTGGACAAATAAGCCAGGTCACCGCTGTCCAGGCGAATGCCGTATTTGGTCAGGGGAATGCCGGCCTCTCTCATCTCGCGGAAAACGCGGATGGCGTTGGGAACGCCGGACTTCAGGGTATCGTAGGTATCCACCAGCAGAATGCAGGCGGAAGGATAAATATCCGCGTAGGTTTTAAAGGCGGTATATTCATCGGGGAAACTCATGATCCAGCTGTGAGCGTGGGTGCCGCTGACAGGCACGTCGAAGAGCTGGCCGGCCAGTACGTTGCTGGTACCGATGCAGCCGCCTATAATGGCGGCTCTCGCTCCATAGGTGCCGGCGTCCGGCCCCTGGGCGCGGCGGAGCCCAAACTCCATAATGCCATCTCCCTGAGCGGCAAAGCAGACTCTGGCTGCCTTGGTGGCGATCAGGCTTTGATGATTGAGAATGTTCAGCACGGCCGTTTCCACCAGCTGGGCCTGCATGATGGGGGCGATGACCTTGATCATGGGCTCTCTGGGAAACATAACGCTGCCTTCCGGAATGGCGTAAATATCTCCCGTGAAACGGAAGCTCTCCAGATATTGCAGAAAATCCTCTTCAAAGATGCCAAGGCTCCTTAAATAGGCGATATCCTCTGCCGTAAAGCGCAGATTTTTGATGTAATCTATGACCTGTTCCAGGCCTGCGGCGATAGCGTAGCCGCCGCCGCAGGGATTATTGCGGTAAAAAGCATCAAAGATAACGGTTTCGTTTTTGTCCTTGTTCTTAAAATATCCCTGCATCATGGTGAGCTCGTAGAGATCCGTGAGCAGTGTCAGGTTCCGAGAAGCCATAAGTATTCCTCCTGTATATAAAGACGTTAGATAACAACCTGATTTCGTCCGTGTTCCTTGCCGTAGTAAAGCCGGCTGTCCGCTTTCTGGAGCAGGTCCTTGATACGGGTGCCGACCTCGCCTTCCGCCAGACCGAAAGTCATGGTGATGCGGATGGGAGTATCTTCATAGAAGATCTCCAGTTCCCGGATCTCCGCCAGAAGCGCTTCGGTCTGCTGCTGCGCTTCTTCCAGATGAAGGTTGTCGTAGACGAATAAGAACTCTTCGCCGCCCCAGCGGGCTACAAAGCCTTTTCCCGTCATATGCCGTTTCAATGTATAAGCGACTTTCTTTAATACGATATCTCCGCATTCATGCCCGTAGGTATCGTTCACGGATTTGAAGAAATCAATATCCCCGATGGCGATGACAAAGGTAGAACCGTAGAGATCCGCGTGCGCCTGCGTCTGCCGCAGGTGTTTATCCGCGAAACGGCGGTTGTTGATCTCCGTCAGGGTATCCTGTTCTACCAGCGTGCGCAGGGAACTCTGCATGTAGATGGCGGAATAGCCCATGTCACTGATCTCGTCACCGCGCCGCAATACTGCCGGGTCCAGTTCAACTCCCAGATTGCCCGTGGAAACCTTGGAAAGGAAAGTACGGATCTTCTGCAGCGAACTGGTCAGCTTGTATGTATAGGAAGCGGAGATCAAAATGACCACGAGAACGCAGCCCAAAGTGATCAGAATGGCAGGCAGCACCGCGGTAAAAACCGCTTTGTTGACGTCGGAGCAGGGCTTTCCCGCGTATATCATGCCTATGATCGTACCGTCCGAGTTCCGCAGAGGCGCGTAATAGGAGAAGTACGGTCTGTTAAAGATCGTGGTGTTGGTGTAAAAATGAGGCTTTCCGTCCGTCAGCACATCCTTCAGGACCAGCGTGCTGGCGCCGCTGCCAATGATGCGGTCACCGCTTTCGTCCCGGATCGTAGTCAGGATCCGGGTATCTTCATAAAACAGAGTAAGCTCAATGACGGTATCGGCTTTGAGTTCGTCGATAATGGAGTAATCGAAAGTAATGGCGGTATCGCCTTTATATAATTCCAGCGCTTCCGTTCCTTCCAGGTGGTAATCGCCCGGATACAAAAGGTCATAAGTCAGCGCTACGGCGTCGCACATATTTCGCAGTTCGTCCGCTACCTGCGCGTGCATGGCGGAAGCGGTGGTATTATAGCAGACCAGCGTGATGATGAGCCCCAGGATCATGAGGGGGATCAGGTGCATGGCCTGCAGGGATATATATAATTGACCGGATTTCTTCTTGGATTTCATGCTGTTCTCCCAAATGCTACGTAATATATGACAAATTATACTACAATAGTGTACGGTTAGGCAAGTGCTGTACCGGAAAAGAAATAAGGGAGCGGAAAAGAAATCATGGACGAAAACGGGAAGAACTGCTAAAATAAACGCAGACGGCGGAAGAAAAAATCCTTTCGGGAAACGGCCCGTAAACCGCGGAAAGGCATGGAAACATATGAATACAAAGTTGGAAAATCTGAACAAGGTGGAAAGGCGCATAGCCGGGAAAAAACTTTTGACGCTCTGGCCCGGCGTGCTGTGCCTGCTGGTTCTGGCAGTGGTATTGTTATTGTGCGCGCAGGACGGCACCCCTTCGTCCGAAGAATGGACACAGGTATGGAGCGCCTATGGAATGTTGGCCGGGATGTATATCATAATCAGCGTCATCTTTTTTGTATCCGCCTGGCTGGGTCCGCACTGGTCCATAGCCACGCTGCATCCGGCGGAGCAGGCGAGGATCAACGAGGACTGCCTGAAAGGCTACCGCTTCGGTGATGTTATCATATGCCGGGATTGTCTGTTGATGCCCGGCGTGGGGGCAAAGCTGCAGGCGGTTTCTTACCGGGACCTGCTGTGGATCTATGTGGATAAGCGCTATATCCGTTATGTGACGCGTAAAAGCGCGGCGCTGTGTCCGGTGTCCCGCAAGGTTCGTTTTCTGCCGAAGAAACTGGGACCGGAGCTGGATGAAAACGGGTTTTATACCGTAATGCAGCAGTTTCTGCCCTGGTGCTTTTTCGGAAACGCGCCGGAGATCAGAACGCTTCATAAGAAGAATTTTCCTGCTTTGGTGCAGACGGTGGACGGAAGACGCGCTTCCTACTGGGCCGGGAACGGTTTCGGGAGGATACAATAATTTCTTGACAACGCGAAAAGCCTGCATATATAATGGGCTTGAAAAGACTATGACGAAGACAGTACATCGGCTTTCAAAATGACAGCGAGCCGGCGGAGGTGCGAGGCCGGTATGAGTAAAAGCCCATGGAAGATCACTTCCGAGTCGCGCGGGCAAAAGGCATGGACCGAGTAGTCCGGGACGGGATCCCTCCGTTATGGGGAACCGCGTTTCTTCCGCAGGCAGGCACGGATAGGCCGGATGCCCCCTGGGAGCGCGCGATGTAACAGGTGGTAACGCTGGCTTTGACCTCGTCCTTTTACGGACGGGGTTTTTTATTGCGGGCAGTGCGGCACAGTATAAAACAGGAACGGAAAACGGGAGGAGCAGTATGTACGAAAAAGTATCGCCGAATCTGAATTTTGTGGAAAGGGAGAAAAAAGTAGAACAGTTCTGGAAAGAGGAACATATTTTCCAGAAGAGTATGGAGAGCAGGAAGGAAGGCCCCACGTATACCTTTTATGACGGACCGCCTACCGCCAACGGTAAACCCCATATCGGGCATGTACTTACCCGCGTGATCAAGGACATGATCCCCAGGTACCGTACCATGAAGGGATATATGGTGCCCAGAAAGGCCGGCTGGGACACGCATGGCCTGCCCGTGGAGATCGAAGTGGAAAAGCTCCTGGGACTGGACGGAAAGGAACAGATCGAGGAGTACGGCCTGGAACCCTTTATCAATAAATGTAAGGAAAGCGTATGGAAATACAAGGGGATGTGGGAGGATTTTTCCAGCACCGTGGGATTTTGGGCGGATATGGACAATCCTTACGTGACCTATCATGACGATTTCATTGAATCCGAGTGGTGGGCCCTGAAAGAGATCTGGAACAAGGGCCTGCTCTACAAGGGCTTTAAGATCGTACCGTACTGTCCGCGCTGTGGTACGCCGCTGTCTTCTCAGGAAGTAGCCCAGGGCTACAAAGACGTAAAAGAGCGTTCCGCGATCGCCCGCTTTAAGGTAAAAGGGGAGGAGGCCTATATCCTGGCCTGGACAACGACCCCTTGGACACTGCCTTCCAATGTGGGGCTCTGCGTCAACCCGGTGGAAACTTACGCGAAAGTGAAAGCGGCGGACGGTTATACCTACTACATGGCGGAGGCGCTCCTGGATACGGTGCTGGGGAGGCTGGAAGATAAAGAAAACGGCGTGCCCGCCTACGAAGTGCTGGAGAAGATGACCGGTAAGGAACTGGAATACAAAGAGTATGAACCGCTGTTTGACTGCGCGGTGGATATCTGTAAAAAACAGAATAAGAAAGCGTTCTATGTAGTTTGTGACAGCTATGTCACTCTGACGGACGGTACAGGCGTGGTGCATATCGCCCCGGCTTTTGGCGAGGACGATGCCAAAGTAGGCCGTATTTACGACCTGCCTTTTGTACAGCTGGTAGACGGCAAGGGAAATATGACGGCGGAAACGCCTTACGCGGGAGTGTTCGTTAAAAAAGCCGATCCCATGGTGCTGAAAGATCTGGAAGAAAAAGGACTGCTCTTTGACGCGCCTAAATTTGAGCACAGCTATCCTCACTGCTGGAGATGCGATACGCCGTTGATCTATTACGCGAGAGAATCCTGGTATATCCGGATGACCGCGGTAAAGGAAGACCTGATCCGCAATAACAATACCATCAACTGGATCCCGGAATCCATCGGCAAAGGACGGTTCGGGGACTGGCTGGAAAATGTGCAGGACTGGGCGATCTCCCGCAACCGCTATTGGGGCACCCCGCTCAATATCTGGGAGTGCGGATGCGGTTATCAGCACAGCATCGGCAGCCGCGCGGAACTGGCGGAAATGAGCGGCGATCCGGAAGCGGCGAAAGTAGAACTGCACAGGCCTTATATTGATGAAGTGACTCTTCGCTGCCCCAAGTGCGGCGGGGAGATGCATCGGGTGCCGGAGGTGATCGACTGCTGGTTTGATTCCGGCGCCATGCCGTTCGCGCAGCATCATTATCCGTTTGAGAACAAGGAGCTTTTTGCGTCCCAGTTCCCCGCGCAGTTCATTTCCGAGGCGGTGGATCAGACCAGAGGCTGGTTCTATTCTCTTCTGGCGGAATCGACCCTGCTCTTTAACAGGGCGCCCTATGAAAACGTGATCGTGCTCGGGCATGTGCAGGACGAGAACGGTCAGAAGATGAGCAAGAGCAAAGGCAACGCGGTGGATCCGTTCGATGCGCTGGCTTCTTACGGCGCGGATGCCATCCGGTGGTATTTTTATATCAATTCCGCGCCCTGGCTGCCTAACCGTTTCCACGGCAAGGCCGTACAGGAGGGACAGCGTAAGTTTATGGGTACGCTCTGGAACACATACGCGTTCTTCGTGCTGTACGCCAATATCGACGGCTTTGACGCCACCCGCTATACTCTGGAATACGACAAGCTGGCGGTCATGGACAAGTGGCTGCTTTCCAAATTGAACACGCTGGTCGCGGAAGTCGACGCGCATCTGGACAACTACCGGATACCGGAGGCCGCGCGGGCGCTTCAGGACTTTGTGGACGAAATGAGCAACTGGTACGTGCGGAGAAGCCGGGAACGTTTCTGGGCGAAGGGCATGGAACAGGATAAGATCAACGCCTACATGACGCTGTATACCGCGCTGGTGACGGTCTGCAAAGCGGCGGCGCCCATGATCCCCTTTATGACGGAAGATATCTACCAGAATCTGGTGCGCTCCAATGACAAGACCGCGCCCGAGAGTATCCACCTCTGTGATTTCCCCGTGGCGGATCCCGCCCGCGTGGATAAGCAGCTGGAAGCGGATATGGATATTGTTTTAAAAGCGGTGGCCATGGGGCGTGCCTGCCGGAATACCGCCAATATCAAGAACCGTCAGCCGGTAAGCACGATGTTTGTCAAGGGCGGGCATGAGCTGAGCGATTTTTATAAAGAGATCATCGCGGATGAGCTGAACGTGAAGCAGGTGCTTTTTACCGACGATGTGCGCGCGTTTACTTCCTATAGTTTTAAGCCCCAGCTGCGCACCGTGGGTCCCAGATACGGCAAACTGCTGGGGAGCATCCAGGCAGCGCTGGCTTCTCTGGATGGCGGCGCGGCGATGGACGAACTGAAAGAAAAGGGCGCGCTGACCCTGATGGCGGGGGATACGGAGGTTTCCTTAACGGAGGAAGACCTGCTGATCGAAATGACCCAGAAAGAGGGTTACGTTACCGAGGCCGACAACTATATGACGGTGGTATTGGATACCAATCTGACCGAGGAACTGGTGGAGGAAGGTTTCGTGCTGGAGATCATCAGCAAGATCCAGACCATGCGGAAGGATGCGGGATTTGAAGTGACCGACCATATCCGGGTATCGTTTGCCGGCAACGACAGGGTGGCGGAGATCGCCCTGCGCAACAGAGAACTGATCGCGGGCAAGGTGCTGGCGGAGGAAATGACGGCCGGCAATACCTTTGCTGCGGCCAGGGAATGGAACGTAAACGGAGAAAATGTTACGATTTCTGTGGAAAGAGTGTGAAAGATGCGGTATAATGATTATAATTCTGCCGACGCGAAACGGACGCTGAATGATGACGGAAGCCCAAGGAGGAAAGTAATGCTGAAGAAGACAGTAAAATTTGACAAGGAATTATTTAAGAGAAG
Source organism: uncultured Lachnospiraceae bacterium (assembly GCA_947632555.1). Taxonomy (GTDB): domain Bacteria; phylum Bacillota; class Clostridia; order Lachnospirales; family Lachnospiraceae; genus Acetatifactor. The sequence goes on along the minus strand of CANRPU010000009.1, from coordinate 41,005 downwards.
TGTACTGTACAATGTAAAGACCTTATACAGAAAGACACTGGAGGAAGCGACTCCCCAGCAGATATTTCAGGCTGTCTGCTTTGCCGTAAAGGACCAGATCGTGGACAACTGGATGGAAACGCAGAAGGCTTATGAAAAAGAAGACCCCAAGATGGTATACTACCTGTCCATGGAGTTTCTGATGGGCAGGGCCCTGGGAAACAACCTGATCAATCTGCAGGCGTATACGCAGGTAAAAGATGCGATGGAAGAACTGGGACTGGACTTAAACCTGGTGGAGGATATGGAACCTGACGCGGCGCTGGGAAACGGCGGCCTGGGACGTCTGGCGGCATGTTTCCTGGATTCCCTGGCAACCCTGGGGTATCCGGCTTACGGCTGCGGCATCCGGTACCGTTACGGTATGTTCAAGCAGGAGATACGCGACGGCTATCAGGTAGAGGTGCCGGATAACTGGCTGGAAAACGGCAACCCGTTTGAACTGCGCCGTCCCGAATACGCCAAGATCGTAAAATTCGGGGGATATGTTAACGTAAGGGTGGACGAGAAAGGAAGAAATCATTTCTTCCAGGAGGGCTATCAGTCCGTTAAGGCCATTCCGTTTGATATGCCCATCGTGGGTTATGGCAACGGCATTGTAAACACCCTGCGGATCTGGGATGCGGAGCCTGTGGAATGCTTCCAGCTGGATTCCTTTGACAAGGGCGATTATCAGAAAGCGGTGGAACAGCAGAATCTGGCCAGAAACATTGTGGAAGTGCTCTATCCCAATGACAATCACTACGCGGGCAAGGAACTGCGCTTAAAACAGCAGTATTTCTTCATTTCCGCATCCGTACAGGAAGCGGTGGACAAATACATGAGGAAACACAGCGATATCCGTAAATTCCATGAGAAAGTAACCTTCCAGCTGAACGATACCCATCCTACGGTGGCGATCGCGGAACTGATGCGTATTCTGATGGACGATTACGACCTGGAGTGGGACGAAGCGTGGGAAGTGACCACCAAAACCTGCGCGTATACCAACCATACCATTATGGCGGAAGCGCTGGAGAAATGGCCCATTGAGCTCTTTTCCAGGCTGCTGCCCCGTATTTATCAGATTGTGGAGGAGATCAACCGCCGCTTTATCAACCGCGTCGATCAGCTTTATCCGGGAGATGCGGAAAAAGTGCGGAAGATGGCGATCGTCTATGACGGACAGGTGCGTATGGCGCATCTGGCGATCGTGGCCGGCTACTCAGTAAACGGCGTGGCAAGATTACATACGGAAATCCTGAAGAATCAGGAACTGAAAGATTTCTATGAGATGATGCCGGAAAAATTCAACAACAAAACCAACGGGATCACGCAGAGGCGCTTCCTTCTGCACGGCAATCCGCTGCTGGCGGACTGGGTAACGGAACATATCGGTTCCGAGTGGATCACGGATCTGCCTCAGATCGCCAAGATGAAGATTTACGCGGATGACAAAAAGGCGCAGCAGGAGTTTATGAACATCAAATACCGCAACAAGGTCCGCCTGGCTCAGTATATCCTGGAGCATAACGGCGTGGAGGTGGATCCCCGTTCCATTTTCGACGTACAGGTAAAAAGGCTGCACGAGTATAAACGCCAGCTGCTGAATATCCTGCACGTGATGTATCTGTACAACGAGCTGAAAGAGCATCCCGAAATGGAATTTTATCCCCGGACTTTTATCTTCGGCGCGAAGGCGGCGGCGGGATACCGCAACGCCAAGCTGACCATCAAGCTGATCAACTCCGTGGCGGACGTGGTAAACAACGATCCTGCCATCGGCGGCAAGATGAAGGTGGTATTTATTGAGAACTACCGGGTGTCCAACGCGGAAATGATCTTTGCCGCGGCAGATGTATCCGAGCAGATCTCCACTGCCAGCAAGGAAGCCTCCGGTACCGGAAACATGAAGTTTATGCTGAACGGCGCGCTGACGCTTGGCACCATGGACGGCGCGAACGTGGAGATCGTGGAGGAAGTAGGCGAAGAAAATGCCTTTATCTTCGGCCTCAGCTCCGATGAAGTGATCCGCTATGAGAACTACGGCGGCTATAATCCCATGGAGATATTCAATAACGATCAGGATATCAGAAAGGTGCTGATGCAGCTGATCAACGGCACCTACGCGCCCGGCGATACGGAACTGTTCAGGACCCTGTACAATTCCCTGCTCAATACGCAGAGTACCGCCAAAGCGGATACTTACTTTATCCTCAAGGACTTCAAACCCTACGCCGAAGCGCAGAAGAAGGTGGAGGCCGCCTACAGGAATGAAAGAGGCTGGGCAAAGAGCGCGATCCTGAATATGGCCTGCAGCGGCAAGTTTACTTCTGACAGAACGATCCAGGAGTATGTGGACGATATCTGGCATCTGGACAAAGTGGTGATCGGTAAATAAGACTATGAGTGGAAATCCTATGAAAAAGGCGGGACCGGCCCTGCTTTTGGCAGGGGCGCTCCTGTGTGGCTGCGGGGCCGGCAGGGCGGCGGTATCCGGCAGCGTGAATCCGCCGGCGGCAGGGAGCGTACCGAAGGAGTGGATCCGCGAGGTGGAGGCGGACTGCAGGGAAAGCGGCGGCATATATTACGCCGCGGCGGAAGCGCAGACGCCTCTGATGAAGGAACTGGCCAGACCGAGGATCACTTTGGTCATGGTGGGCGATATCCTGATGCATATGCCTGTCAACAACAGCGGCAAAATGGAGGACGGAAGCAGGAATTTTGACCATTTGTTTGCCTATACGAAGGATATGATCTCCGAAGCGGATATTGCCATTGTCAACCAGGAGGTGATACTGGGAGGGCCGGAACTGGGTATTTCCGGCTATCCCAGATTCAATACGTATTACGAAGTGGGAGATGCGCTGGCGGAGGCCGGGTTTGATGTGGTGCTGCACGCCACCAACCATTCCATGGACAGAGGCCGGGAAGGCCTGGAAAACTGCCTGGATTTCTGGAAAGAGAATTACCCGGATATGGCCGTGCTGGGTATGTATGACAGTAAAGAAGAACGGGACCGGATTTATGTGTACGAGCGGCAGGGCATAAAGATCGCCATTCTGAATTATACCTACGGCACCAACGGCCTGCCCTTGCCGGACGGAATGCCCTACGCGGTGAACCTGATGAAAGAAGATCTGATAGCGCAGGATGTAGCAAGAGCCAGGGAAGAGGCGGATTTTGTCATACTGTGCCCCCACTGGGGGACGGAGTATGTGCTGGAGGAAACGGAAGCCCAGCGCCGCTGGGCCCAATTTTTTCTGGAGTGCGGAGTGGATCTGGTCATCGGCACCCATCCCCATGTGGTGGAGCCGGTGGAGATGCTGACGGACGAGGACGGAAATGAAATGCTGGTCTATTATTCCCTGGGCAACTATGTGAACGCCACGGCTTCGGAAGAGAGGAATATCGGCATCCGTATGCTGGGCGCCATGGCGGAGGTGACGATCTCCCGCGGGGAGGACGGGGAGGTCTATATTGAAGAATACAGCGCCGAGCCCCTTGTCACGTATGTTTCCGGGGACAAAAAGACCATTTCGACCTATCCGCTGGAGCTCTTTACGGAGGAAATGGCGCAGGAGAGTTTTACCCACAGAAGGGATGCCGGATTCACCCGGGAACACTGTGAGGAAGTCTGGCGTCAGGTATTCGGGGATATGGGACTGGAATAACGAAGAAGGAAGGATGGATATTTATGATCGAATTATTAAAAGGCGGCGCTTATCTGATAAACGGTACGGAGATCATACCGGACGATAAGGACGCGGAAGCGGCGGTCGCGCATAAGACCGGCAGGCAGGTGACCAGGGAAGAGGCGGCGAAACAGACCATAGCCTACAGGATCCTGGAAGATCACAATACCTCGGGCAGCATGGAAAAGCTGAAGATCAAATTTGACAAGCTGACAAGCCATGATATTACTTTTGTAGGCATTATCCAGACAGCCAGAGCTTCGGGACTGACGAAATTTCCCGTGCCCTACGTGCTGACCAACTGTCACAATTCCCTCTGCGCGGTGGGCGGCACCATCAATGAGGATGACCATATGTATGGCCTGACCTGCGCGAAGCGGTACGGCGGCGTTTATGTCCCCCCGCATCAGGCCGTGATCCATCAGTTCGCCAGGGAAATGCTCTCCGGCGGCGGCAAGATGATCTTAGGCTCCGATTCCCATACCCGTTATGGCGCGCTGGGCACCATGGCGATGGGAGAGGGCGGCCCGGAGCTGGTAAAACAATTGCTGGGACAGACTTATGATATCAATATGCCCGGCGTAGTGGGAGTCTATCTGACGGGAGCGCCCGTAAAAGGCGTGGGACCGCAGGACGTGGCGCTGGCTGTGATCGGCGCCGTATTTAAAAACGGTTATGTGAAGAACAAAGTAATGGAATTCGTAGGTCCCGGCGTGGCGTCCCTGAGCGCGGATTTCCGTATTGGCATCGATGTGATGACCACGGAAACGACCTGCCTTTCTTCGATCTGGCAGACGGATGCGGAGATAGAGAAATTCTACGAGATCCACGGCAGAAAAGAGGACTACAGCGAATTAAGACCCGGGGATACGGCGTATTATGACGGTATGATAACGGTGGACCTGAGCGGGATCCGTCCCATGATCGCCATGCCTTTCCATCCCAGCAATACCTACACCATCGACGAACTGAACGCCAATCTGACGGATATTCTCCACGAAACCGAAAAGAGGGCTCTGGAAAGCCTGGACGGCGCGGTGGAATTTTCTCTGCTGGATAAAGTGCGGGACGGCAAATTTTATGTGGATCAGGGGATCATCGCCGGCTGCGCCGGCGGCGGCTTTGAAAACATCTGTGCGGCTGCCGATATTTTAAAGGGCAGTTCCATAGGCAGCGACGGTTTTACCTTAAGCGTGTATCCGGCATCCATGCCCGTCTATATGGAACTGGTAAAGAACGGCTGCGCGGCTGCCATCATGGAAACCGGCGCGGTGATGAAGACCGCTTTCTGCGGCCCCTGCTTCGGCGCGGGTGACACGCCGGCGAACCGCGCGTTCAGTATCCGGCATTCCACCAGGAATTTCCCCAACAGGGAAGGCTCTAAGCTGCAGAACGGTCAGATCGCTTCCGTAGCGCTGATGGATGCCCGCTCCATCGCGGCTACCGCGGCCAATCAGGGCGTGCTGACACCGGCCACGGAGTTTGAAGGCACCCTGCGTTCCTATCAGTACCATTTTGACAGCAATATCTATAAAAACCGCGTATTTGATTCCAAGGGCGTGGCGGACGAGAGCGTGGAGATCCAGTTCGGTCCCAATATCAAGGACTGGCCGGAAATGGGTGAACTGCCTGAAAATCTGGTACTGCAGGTGGTTTCCGAGATCCACGACGCGGTCACCACTACGGACGAGCTGATCCCGTCGGGAGAAACCTCTTCTTACCGTTCCAATCCTCTGGGACTGGCGGAATTTACATTGAGCCGCAAGGATCCCCGGTATGTGGAAAGAGCCAAGGAGATCCAGAAAGCGGAAAAAGAGCGGATGGCCGGCGGGCATCCCTGCCAGGTCCTGCCCGTATTAAAGGATGTCATGGGCGTGATAAAAGGCCGGTTTTTAGATGCGGACCATACCAATACCGGCTTCGGTTCCACGATCTTCGCGGTAAAACCGGGGGACGGTTCCGCCAGGGAGCAGGCCGCTTCCTGTCAGAAGGTACTGGGCGGCTGGGCCAATATCGCCAACGAGTACGCTACCAAGCGTTACCGTTCCAATCTGATCAACTGGGGTATGCTGCCTTTCCTGATCCGGGAAGGGGAACTGCCTTTTAAGAATCTGGATTATATTTTCCTGCCGGGTATCCGCCGGGCGGTGGAAGAAAAGCAGGAAGTGATCAAGGCTTATAAAGTAGGAAAGGATGGGCTGGAGGAATTTGAACTGCGTCTGGGAGAACTGACCGACGAGGAAAGACAGATCATCCTGAAAGGCTGTCTGATCAATTATAACAGGGTATCGGCATAGAGGATATCCGGACGGACCGGATCAGGAAATCTCCCGTATGCGGCCGTTCAGCCGTTCCAGGAACAGCGAGCACAGGAGGCCGCTGATGATACAGAGCCCGTTCCGCAGAGCGCTGCCCGGGGAAGCGGCGAAGGCTTCATAGGGTACGGTGACGGCGGTAGCCGCGATGACGATGCCTGTAATGGCGTGAAAGGTAACGGAATAGTGGCGCCGAAGCAGCCGGTTTATCAGCTTGGGAAGCGTCAGAAAGGCAAACAGGGCGCCGATCCCCGCGGGGATCAGGACTGTTGGGAGAAGATGTCCCAGACCGTCCACGAAGGGCGTATAGAGATTTAAGGGCATGAGGAGCGTGGAAAAACTCATGCCGGGAGCGATCAGGCTCAATGCCAGACAGAAGCCGCAGAAAAGATACCAGAAGAAATTGGGAGTAATGGCGGCGTGGGAGGCTTTTAAGCCGCATAACAGGATCAACGCCGTCATGGCGGAAAGAAGCAGGGCAGTGCAGGAACCTTTTGCGATGCCCTGCTTTCCTGCTTCTTTCAGCAGGGAGGGCAGCATGCCCAGAATAAGTCCCGTGAAGACGCAGACGGACTGGCTGGGGTAGCGGTTTAAGAGAGCGGCCAGCAGATTGGCTACTCCCAGAAAGCCGGCGGCCGCGCCAAGCAGGGCGGGCAGCAGTATGGGCAGATGGCTGCGCCGGTACTTGGCCGGATTGGCGAGAAATTCCATGGCGGGACGGTAAATGCCGAATACCACGCTCAGAACTCCGCCGGAAATACCCGGCAGCACGGCGCCCAGTCCGATCAGGATGCCCTGTATGAATCTGACAAGATATTGGGAAATGCGCATGGATGAATTTCTCCCGGTGCCTTCTTTTCACTATATGAAGCCTTTCCAATACGCATACCACTTATTTCGCGAAGAGAACCCGGATAAAAAAGGAAATCTAAAGTATTTCAGGAAGTGACCGATAAATATTACAGAAGGCGCCAAAGGCCAAGGCGCCGATCATGAATAAGTCGCCACGGATGGTATGCGAAGGGTGAAGGAAGCCCTGCGGATGCCGTTTTTGTTTTTATGAAACAGGGAGGGGAAGTAAAGGCAAGGGACTAGAAGGAGGGATTATTTGCGAATTGATTCCAGCATAATAGGAATGGAATCCGAAAGAAGATATACGTCTTCGACTACAAAAGGTGGCCGGTTTCAGGTAAGGGACTACAACGGAAGACCGGCTCACGGAACCTGGGGAAACTTCGGGGATCTTCTGAACCCCGATATGGGAAAGAACCCGGAAACGCAGGGTGAAGGCGTAAAGGGAAACGGAGAAAATATAGCGACCAAAGACAATATTATCGAACTGCGGGAAAGAGTGGAGAGCATGAGGGGCGGCAGACTGAACCTGCGGTCATCTTCCATCAGTTCCATGAACGAGTTCAGAGAATATACCATCCGCTACATATTTGATATTATGTTTTCCGGAAGCAGCAGATGGCGCAGTATCTTTGGGGACGGCTCCGGAGGCGCGGCAGTGACTGGTTATCAGAGCAGTCTGGATAATCTGAAACGTCTGGGCATCAATGCCAACGTATTGACGGTAAAGTCCGGTCAGATATATGAAGAAAGTGAAACGACTTCTTTTTCCACAAAAGGAATGGTAAGGACGTCAGACGGCAGAGAGATCAACTTTAACGTAGATGTGCTCATGAGCCGCCAGTTCAGCGAATATTTTGAGGAAGAGATGGAAGTGCTGCAGGTCAATACCTGTGACCCGCTGGTCATTAATTTTGACGGGGATACGGCGGAACTTTCCGACCAGAAATTTTTCTTCGATATCGACGGGGACGGCGTAGATGATAAGATTTCCGGGCTGGGCAGCGGAAGCGGCTATCTGGCGCTGGATAAAAACGGGGACGGCGTTATCAACAACGGAAAAGAGCTGTTCGGTCCTGAAAGCGGCAACGGTTTTGGGGATCTGGCCGCCTATGATGATGACGGCAACGGCTGGATCGACGAGAATGATGCCATCTGGTCCAAACTCAAGATATGGTGTAAAAATCCCGACGGTACGGACTCGCTTTACACACTGGCTGACAAAGGCGTGGGCGCCATCTGCCTGCAGAGCGTGGGCACGGATTTCGCCTTGAACGATGCGGCCAACAATACCAACGGTTACATCCGCAGAAGCGGTATTTTCCTGTATGAGAACGGGGATGTGGGCACGGTGCAGCATTTGGATCTGGCCAAGTAACTGCCGCGGCGGACAATCGGATCAAAAAGAATCGTCAGAGTTTTCTAAAACCATGCAGACAACGCGCTGCATGGTTTTTCTGTGCTTTCTTTCCTGTTTTGGAATAAATCACGATTTTACGGTAAAACTATCCATACAAGAAATGATCTGCGCACCAGCAGATTCCAATGGATAGAAACGTAACAGCAGAAAGGAAGTAACAGCTATGAAAAGACAGAGCAGTTTGCATCACAATCGCAGGGAAAATACAAAAAAGGAGAAGGTGGTCATGATCGCTTCTGCCGTTTTTGTGCTGGCCGCGCTGACTATGACGGGTATTTATGTAAGGCGCAGCAGCGAACAGACGGAAAATGACGGTTATCATATTGATTTCAGCGTGCTGGAGGATCATTCCCAGGAGCTTCCCATACAGGATAAGGTAGAGGAGATCGCCCAGGCGGTGGATACGCCGGACATTTCGCAGGCGTTAGAGGAAGAACTGCCGGACCCGGATGAAATGGCGGCCGTGGAAGAAGACGGGGAACTTTCGCAGGTGCTGGAAAATGATCTGGACTATTTTCCCACGGAACCGGTGGATTCCGGTGAAATAGAAATTCCCGGCCTGACGAACGGCCCGGTGGACTCCATGGAAGCGGCGGATGTCCAGGAAGGACTGGAGGAAAGTCTGGCCGAAGAACTGGCGGCGGACCAGGCGGCAATGGATGTGGATGCAGGCCGCGCGGCGGGAAATGCGACGCCTTCCTATACGGCGGGGGAGCCCCTGGCATGGCCGGTATCCGGCAGTGTGCTCATCCCCTACAGTATGGATAAAACGGTGGAGTTCGCTACCCTGAAGCAGTATAAATACAACCCTGCCGTGGTAGTGGCGGCAGAGGAAGGGACTTTGATCTCCGCGGCAGCCGGAGGCACGGTGACCAGTGTATTTTCCAATGAAGAGATTGGAAATGCCGTGACGGTGGATATCGGAGGCGGCTATACCGTAACCTACGGCCAGTTAAAGGATATCGCGGTTACGGCGGGCAGCTATGTGGACAGGGGCGGTATCATCGGTTACGTGGCGGCGCCTACCAAATACTACAGCGTGGAAGGGGCCAATGCCTATTTTGCCCTGCGGTTAAACGGACAGCCGGCGGATCCCATGGGCGCGCTTCAATAAGGTGGACGGGATGATCATTACGGGCGGACGTATTTTGACAATGGCAGGGACGGAGTGGGAAAACGGTACCATAGAAGTCCGGCAGGGAAAGATCGCGGATATGTGGGAAGGCCCGGTGGACGGGACGCGGATCCGGGAAGGGGAAACTCTTCTGCGGGTGGACGGAGCCTGGGTAATGCCCGGTCTGATCGAGGCCCACTGCCACATGGGGATCACGGAAGAAAAAAAGGGAATGGAAGGCGATGACTGCAATGAAAACGTGGAACCGGTGACGCCCTGGCTGCGCGCGATAGATGCCATCAATACCATGGATGCGGCGTTTGATGACGCGGTAAGAGCCGGCATCACGTCTGCCATGATCGGACCCGGCAGCTCCAACGTGGTGGGCGGGCAGTTCGCTTTTCTAAAGACCAGGGGCAGATGTATCGACGATCTTATCGTAAAAGCGCCCGCCGCCATGAAGGTGGCCTTCGGTGAAAATCCCAAGGTAAATTATTCCGGACAGGGAAAAAGCCCCGTGACCAGAATGGCCATCGCGGGAATGCTTCGGGAAGAACTGTTCAAGGCCAGGCAGTATCTGCAGAAAAAGGAGAGCGGAAGCAGTGACTTTGTGGAAGATTTCCGCATGGAGCCGTGGGTGCCGGTGTTGAAAGGCGAAATTCCCTTAAAGGCCCATGTGCACCGCGTGGACGATATTTTCACCGCGATCCGCATAGCAAAGGAATTTGGACTGGCCATGACGCTGGACCACTGCAGCGAGGGACATATGGTGGCGGAAAGACTGGCGCAGGAAGGCTTTCCGGCTATCGTAGGGCCGGATTTCTCCAGCAGGAGCAAAATCGAGGTGCAGAACCTGGCCTTTAAGACAGTGGGAGTATTAAATCTGGCCGGCGTGCGCACCGCGGTCACGACAGACCACCCTGTATCCCTGATCCAGTCGCTGCCGCTCTGCGCGGGAATGGCGGTAAAAGCGGGACTGCCCTTTGAGGAAGGCCTCAGGGCTGTTACGGTGAATCCCGCCGTGATCTGCGGGGTATCGGACAGAGTGGGCACGCTGGAAATAGGAAAGGATGCGGATATCGCCGTGTTTGACGGCAATCCCATGGAGATCTCCACAAAAACCTTGTATACGATCATCGACGGAAATATTGTCTATGATGCCGAGAATGCCTAAGAACTCTTTACCCGCGGCGGTTTTCGTGATAAAATATCGTAGAAAAGTGCCGGGCTGAACGGGGAAAGGGAGGAGATCGCGGCGTGCGGATGACTCGGAAAATGACGGCGCTTCTTCTTACCCTGATGCTGCTCACCGGCTGCGCGGCGGAACCAAGGCAGCCGGAGCGTTCGGAGGATACGGCTTTAAAGCTGTTGGAGGAAGCGCCTGTATTGGAATATGACGTTCCTGTCATGACGGTAGGCGTGCTGGTGAACCAGATCGGATACGATGCGGATTCCCCCAAGACCGTGGTGGTGAGAGGAAGGAAGCTTCCGGAGGAATTCCGCGTGGTAAACGCCTCTGACGGGGAAACGGTTTTCACGGGGGAACTGGAAAAGGCGGAGTATGACGAGGTCAAAGGAGAATATAATAGTTACGGAGATTTTACTTCCTTTGCACAGGAAGGGACCTATTACATAGAATGTGATTATATCGGTTGTTCTTATGATTTTGAGATCAGGGAAGGGCTCTATGAGGAACTGTCGGCCCGGGCCCTGGAACTATTGCGGAAAAAACGGGAAACGGTAAAGGCCGCCGATGTGGTGGATATCTGCCGATGTCTTTCCGTGCTGCTCCTCTCTTACGAACTGTATCCGCAGGTGTACGGGGCGGACGGGGAAGAGGTCCCGCCGCTTATGGCGGAAATACGGGGATACGTGGAAGAACTGCTGCTGCTTCAGGATGAGAAGAGCGGCGCGGTGCGGGAGGGAGAAACGGAGTACAGGCCCGAAACGGTCTGGGTGTCCGCCGTGCTGGCGAAGTTCAGCTACAGCTATCAGAAATATGACAGCACCTACGCGACAGTCTGTCTGCAGGCGGCGGACAGAGCGTGGCGCTTTCTGGAAAAACAGGGAGAGGAAACGGAGCCGGAGCTGCGGTTTTTCGCGGCGGCCGAGCTGTACCGCGCTACCGGTCAGAACCGTTATTATAATGCCGCTAACAGGCTGGGGGAAGCGCTTGCTTCCAACCCGGGCAGCCGCACGCTGCTGCTTGGGGTCCTGACCTATTCTTCTACCAAACGGAAGGTCAATATGGAGCTGTGCGCCGAACTGATGGCGGGAGTGTTTGACGAGGCGGAGCAGATCGCCGTGAACGCCCAGACGGATGCTTATCTGATAGGCGGAGGCACGGACGGGACCGGCCTGGAAAATATTTTCTGGGATGCGCTGGTGCTGTCTGTGATCGACTATATCATTACCAACCAGGAATACGCCACCCTGATCGCCAGACATTATGATTATCTGGCGGGCACCAACGAAACGGCATCCTGCTATATCCCGGACGCCGGGGGCGAAAGGGAATTGTTCGAGGGAGTTACCGCCAGCCGTTTTAATCTGGCCGGCTATATCATGCTGTTGACAGAAATGATGAGTCACGAAAGCAGGGACAATTAAATATCCTTGGGCCGCCATGCGGCAGAAAGTGAGGAAAAATGAAAATAGTGGTATTGGCAGGAGGAATCAGCACGGAGCGGGATGTGTCCCTGGCCACCGGCAAGATGATCTACAGGGCGGTACAAAAGAAAGGGCATAAGGCGATCCTGCTGGACGTATTTCTGGGGTATGAAGGAGATGACGTGGAAAATGTGTTTGACCAGGAAAAGGACTGGGCGGCGCAGATCACCGGCGTGGGAGAGGCAAGCCCTGATATCGAGCAGATCAAGGCGCTGAGGCCGGATTGGAAGAAAAATTTCTTCGGACCCCACGTGCTGGATCTTTGCAGACAGGCGGATCTGGTGTTCATGGCTCTGCACGGAGAAACGGGAGAGGACGGCAAGATTCAGGCGTGCTTCGATCTGATGGGCATCACCTATACCGGAACGGATCATGTCAGCTCCGCCATCTGCATGAACAAAGGCATTACCAAGGATATCCTGGAGAAATACGGCATACCTGTCCCGGAGGGGATCCGCCTTAAAAAGAGCGGGAAAGCGGCGCGGGTACCGTTTCCCTGTATCGTAAAGACTGCCTGCGGCGGTTCCAGCGTGGGCGTCGCGATAGCCCGCAATGAAGAAGAATACGAACAGGCTCTGGCGGAAGGCTTCAAATACGGGGACGAGATCATTGTAGAGCGGTACATAGAGGGAAGGGAATTTTCCGTGGGCGTTCTGGACGGCAGAGCGCTTCCCGTTATTGAGATCGCGCCCCTGTCGGGATTTTATGACTATAAGAATAAATATCAGGCCGGCAGTACCATAGATACCTGTCCCGCCGATCTGCCGGCGGAAAAAACAGCGGAAATACAAAAGTACGCGGAAGAGGCCTTCCGGGCCCTGCGCCTGGAAAATTACGCCCGCATGGATTTCATGATGGGAAAGGACGGCTCCGTGTACTGCCTGGAAGCCAATACGCTGCCCGGCATGACGGAAACTTCCCTGCTGCCGCAGGAAGCCGCTGCCGCGGGGATCAGCTATGAAGATCTGTGTGAAAAACTCATGGAGATCTCGCTTCGGAGAAAGGGGGCGTAAACTTGGAACTGACATTGAAGGAGGCGGCCGCTGCCTGCGGCGGTACGCTCTGTGACGCGGAGGGAAGAGAAGAGGAGCGCGTATCCTGCGCGGTCATCGACTCAAGAAAAATAGAAGCGGGCGGACTTTTCTTCGCCTCCAAAGGAGAAAAAACGGACGGGCACGGATTTATCGGACAGGTGTTTGAGCGCGGCGCGGCCTGTGTGGTGACGGAGAAGACGCCGGAGGAAACCGAGAGGATCTGCGGAGTACCCAGGGAGAAATGGGGCCCCTACATCCTGGTGGAGAACAGTCTGCAGGCGCTGAAGCGGATCGCGGCGTATTACCGCTCCCGGCTTGATATTCCCGTCATAGGGATCACCGGCAGCGTGGGAAAGACCAGCACCAAGGAATTTGTGGCGGGCGTTCTTTCCGAAAAATACAAAGTGCTCAAAACGGAGGGCAATTACAATAACGAGATAGGGCTTCCCCTTACGCTGCTGCGGATCCGGAGTGAGCATGAAGCCGCTGTGGTGGAAATGGGCATCAGTGATTTTGGAGAAATGAGCAGGCTGGGCGAGATGGCAAGACCTGACATCTGTGTCATCACGAATATCGGACAGTGTCACCTGGAGAATCTGCGCAGCCGCCAGGGGATCCTGAAGGCCAAGACGGAAATTTTTGATTATCTGCGAAAAGGCGGCAGAGTGTGTTTAAACGGAGAAGATGACCTCCTTTTCGCCATAAAGGAAGTAAACGGGGAAAAGGTCTGCCACTTCGGCGTTTCGGAAAACAGGGATTTTTCGGTTTACGCCACGGATGTGGAGAATCTGGGGCTTCAGGGAAGCCGCGCGCTGATGCATATCGGGGAAGCGGTATATCCGGTGGAAATCCCCCTGCCGGGGACCCATATGGTGATCAACGCCATGGCCGCTGCCGCGGTAGGACTGCTGCTTGGTATGACGCCGGAAGAGATCCGGACGGGCATAGGGAAGGTACAGCCGGTAGGCGGCAGAAGCCGTCTGATCAGGCAAAACGGCATATGCATCATAGACGATTGTTACAATGCCAACCCGGTTTCCGTGAAAGCGGCATTGGACCTGCTGATGACGGCGAAAGACAGAAAGATCGCCATACTGGGGGATATGTTTGAACTGGGAGAAGAGGAAGAGCGTCTGCACGCGGAAGTGGGCGCCTATGCCGTGGAACAGGGCGTGGACGCGCTTTACTGTGTGGGAAGCCGTTCCCGTTTCATGTACGATGCCGCCATGGAGGGCTACGACGGTTCCCAGGATATCCGGTATTTTGAAACCAAGGAAGAACTGCTGGAAATCCTGTCCGAGCTGCTGGAAGAGGGAGATACCGTTTTGGTCAAGGCTTCCCATGGAATGGGATTTTCCGCTATAGTGGATAGCCTGCGGTCCTGATACGGTTGTATTCGGTTTCGATCACATTCCGCACTTTGCTGCCCATGGCTTTCTTTTCCTCTCTGGACAGCCTGTCGGGATAGATGGGTTCTCCGTAAGAGATGATGACAGTGGCCTTTTTGATCTTGGGGAAATGGTCTTCAAAAACAGCCGCGGAGTTGACGATCGTCATGGGAATAATGGGAATGCCGGCCTTCTCCGCAATCTTAAAGCTGCCTTCGTGGAAAGGCAGGAACGTGTCCGCGGTCTTATTGCGGGTGCCTTCCGGGAAGATACAGATGGAAATGCCGGACTTGGCTTTTTCCACGGCGCTTAAAATGGTCTTCATGCCTTCCTTGATGTTCTGACGGTCCAGGAACAGGCAGTGCAGGTCTTTCATCCAGACGGAGAGCAGGGGTACTTTTTCCATTTCCTTTTTAGCGATGTAGCCGGTGGGACGCGGAACGCGTACATAGGTCAGGACGATATCGAAAAAGCTTCTGTGGTTGCCGGCATAGAGCACGGCGGTATCCTTAGGGATATTTTCCTCGCCGAGGGCGATGACATTGACGCCGGCAAGACGGATGACGCAGCGGAACGCCCAGTTGACAATGGCCAGGGAACTGCGGTTTTTGGCATCCATATTGAATTTTCCCACGATCCACTCCGCCAACATCAGAGGCGTGGAAAGAATTAAGAACAGTATCACGAAAGAGGAAACAATGAAAAATCGGATCATAAAATCGCTCCTTGTATGCTTTTTCTGTCAATGCTGTTATGCTATATTATACTAAAGAGTATTTCAGAAAGCAAGGAGAACGGCGGGGAGGGAGGCCGATCATGGCAAAGATAAACACGGTGGCAGTACTGGGGGCCGGTGCCGTAGGCGCGTATTTTATCCAGGGTCTGCAGGAGAAACTGGGAGAACGGCTCTGGACGGTGGCCCAGGGAGAAAGAGGCGCGCGCTTAAAAAAGGAAGGACTGCTGATCAACGGCAGGAGATATTCTCTGCATGTGCGGACACCCGGAGAGGCGCGTGGCGCGGACCTGCTCCTGGTGGCGGTCAAATACGGAGCTCTGCGGGATTCCCTGGCGGATATTGAGGCGGTGGCGGATTCCCACACCATAGTCATGAGCCTGTTAAACGGCGTGGACAGCGAAGAGATCATCGGAGAAAGGATCGGCGGGGAGCACATGCTGTATTCTTTCATGAAGATCGCTTCGGAAAGACAGGGCGGCAGCGTGGTATTTGATATCGACTCCACTCTGGGGATCTACTTTGGAGAGGCCGGCTGCCCGGAACCCACGGAAAGAATGACGGCCGTGAAAGACCTACTGGAAGGAACCAATATTCATTATCATATGTGCCGGGATATCGTAAAAGATATGTGGCATAAATACGCTTTCAATATCGGCAGAAATCTGCCGCAGGCCATAGTAGGCTGCGGAGTGGGCGCATATGAGGACAGTGAGCATATGGCGTTTCTCTGCCGGAAGCTGCAGGAGGAGGTGGCCGCGGTGGCTGCCGCCAGAGGCATTGCGCTTTCGCTGGAAAGTAGCGCCGGAAAGGGCAGTCCCACCGACAAAGGCGGCCGTTACTCCACTCTGCAGGATCTGGATGCGAAAAGACATACGGAGATTGATATGTTTGCCGGCGCCGTGACGCGCATGGGCAGGGAACTGGGGGTCCCCACTCCCTATAATGAGTTTACCTTCCATGTCATAAAGGCGCTGGAAGAAAAGAACCAGGGCAGGTTTGCTTATCGGCCTACTTAAATTCCACGGTCTTATCCATATATTCCAGCTTTACCACAATGTAGGGATAAGAAGGCGAGTTTCCTTTCTGCTCTTCGGGGCCGGGACCCAGAAGGCTGGTGTTGATGTGGATGGCGTCATCCGACAGATAAAGTTCGTCCACCGCGATGCTGTAGCCGCCGGTTTCCTGCCGGCCGTATCCCACGCAGAGATACAGATAGTCCTCGTCGCTGTAGGTGATCTGAAACGCTTCTTCCTTGCGCTCTTCGATCAGCTGGGTAAGCTCTGCGGGCAGCAGTTCCTCACTGACAACGGTGAAATCCAGATCCCGCAGCTTTGTGGTTTTTCCGGAACCGATGCCGCAGCCGGAAACGATAAAACACAGGAGCAGCAGGCAGACAGCGGTCCGTGATAAAAAGACAGGGTTGAGTTTACGCTTTTTCATAAAAAGTCCATTGCTTGTTTTGTATTTATCCTATGAGGAAAGGGAGTAAAATATGTTATTGATCGCGAACGCGTATCTGATGAACCCGGCCGACGGGCGGGAAGGATATTTGGATATCCTGGCGGAAGGGGGGAAGATCCTCAGGATAGAGCCGGGGCTTTACCGGGAACTGCGCGGCCGGGAGGACCTGGAAGTCATAGACGGAACGGGGCTGACAGCGGCACCCGGGCTGGTGGATATCCACTCTCATTTCCGGGATCCGGGTTTTACCTATAAAGAGGATATTTTTTCGGGAGCCAGAGCGGCCGCCAGAGGAGGCTATACCACGGTGGTGCTGATGGCGAATACCAGACCCGCGGTGGACAGCGTGGAAACGCTTTCCTACGTGCTGGAAAAAGGGAGGCGGACAGGCATTCACGTGGAAACCTGCGCCGCGGTCACAAAAGGCATGGGGGGAAAAGAACTGACGGATATGGAGGCGCTGCGCGGCCATGGAGCGGCCGGCTTTACTGATGACGGGCTTCCGATCCTGGATGCCGGGCTGGTACGTCAGGCCATGCGGACGGCCAAAAAGCTGGGAGTACCGCTTAGTTTTCATGAAGAAGATCCGGCGCTGATACAAAATAACGGGATCAACGCGGGAGAAACCGCCGCCCGGCTGGGCATAGGCGGTTCGCCCAGGGAAGCGGAAACGGATCTGACAGGAAGGGATCTGGAGATCGCGCTGGAGGAAGGCGCCTGCGTCAATATTCAGCATATCAGCGCCAGAGAAACGGTGGAACTGGTGCGGCAGGCCAAAAAGCGGGGCGGCGATATTCACGCGGAAGCCACGCCCCATCATTTTACGCTGACGCAGGAGGCGGTGCTGCGCTGCGGCACCCTGGCCAAGATGAATCCGCCTCTGCGGGAAGAGAGTGACCGCTGCGCGATCATCGAGGGGCTGCGGGACGGGACGATCGACATTATCGCCACGGACCACGCACCTCACAGCAAAGAAGAAAAAGAGCGCTCTATTACGGAGGCTCCCAGCGGGATCATCGGATTGGAAACCGCGCTTCCTCTGGGGATCACCATGCTGGTGGAAACGAAAAAACTGACACTGATGTCGCTTCTTGAAAAGATGACATGCAACCCGGCGGGGATCTATCATCTGGATGCGGGATATCTGGCCGAAGGCGGTCCGGCGGATCTGGTACTGTTCCGGCCCCGGGAGGAGTTTACGGTAACGGATTTCGCGTCCAAATCTTCCAATTCCCCGTTCACGGGCAGGAAGCTGAAGGGCGCGGTAAAATATACCATATGCGGCGGCAGGATAGTATACGCCGCGGACAACAGAAAAAACGGGTAAGGGAGAGGTCAATATGGGGAAAAAGAAAATCAACGCCAGGGTATATTCTCAAAAGGAGATCGCGGCGGGGATCTTTGATATGCGGATAGAAACGGATCTGGCGGAAACGGCGGCGCCCGGACAGTTTGTCTGTCTTTATCCAAAGGATAAGAGCGCGCTGCTGCCAAGGCCGATCAGTATCTGTGAGGCGGACAGAGAGAAAGGGCTGCTGCGGCTGGTATACCGGGTGGCGGGACAGGGCACGGCGGAATTCTCCGGCTATCCTGCTGGAGAGGAGATCGCGGTGCTGGGCAATCTGGGCAACGGGTTTCCTCTGGAAGCCGCGAAAGGAAAGAAAGCGTTTCTGATGGGCGGCGGTATCGGAATACCGCCCATGCTGGAACTGGCGAAAAGAGCGGACGCGGAAAAACAGATCATTCTGGGCTACCGCGGCGGCGCTGCTTTTTTAAAAGAGGATCTGGAAAGGTACGGAAAGGTATACGCCGCGGCGGAGGACGGAAGCATGGGGACGAAAGGGAATGTGCTGGACGCCGTGCGGGAGAACGGCCTTTGGGCGGATGTGATATTTGCCTGCGGGCCCATGCCCATGCTGCGGGCGGTAAAGAGATACGCGAAAGAACAGGGGATCCCGGCGTATATTTCGCTGGAGGAGCATATGGCGTGCGGCGTGGGGGCCTGTCTGGGCTGTGTGGTCAGGACCAGAGAAACGGATGCCCATTCCCATGTAAACAACGCGAGGATCTGTACGGATGGCCCGGTATTTGAGGCAGGGGAGGTGGAGATCTGATGAATACGCAGGTGACGATCGCGGGAGTGACATTGCGAAATCCGGTGATGACGGCATCGGGGACCTTTGGCTCCGGTATGGAGTATGGGGAATTTGTGGACCTGAACAAGCTGGGAGCGGTGGTGACAAAAGGGGTGGCCAGCGTGCCCTGGCCGGGGAATCCCACGCCTAGGGTGGCGGAAGTCTACGGCGGTATGCTGAACGCTATCGGGCTTCAGAATCCCGGGATAGACGTGTTCCTGGAGAGAGATATCCCGTTCCTGAAGCAGTATCATACCCGTATCATCGTAAACGTATGCGGAAAGACCGTGGAAGATTATGTGGAGGTAGTGGAAAGACTGAAAGATGCCCCGGTGGATATGCTGGAGATCAATGTATCCTGTCCCAATGTGAAGGAGGGAGCCATTGCTTTCGGGCAGAAAGCGGACGCTCTGTTCGGTATTACTTCGGAAATCAAAAAGCATGCCGGACAGCCTGTCATCATGAAGCTGAGTCCCAATGTGACGGATATCGCGGAAATGGCCAGAGCGGCGGAAGCCGCGGGGGCGGATGCCGTTTCCCTGATCAATACCATTACCGGCATGAAAATAGATATCCACAGAAGAACTTTCGCCCTGGCAAACAAAACGGGGGGCATGTCGGGACCTGCCATTAAACCGGTGGCGCTGCGCATGGTATATCAGGCGGCCAACGCCGTAAAGATCCCCGTGATCGGTATGGGAGGGATCTCCACGGCGGAGGACGCCATAGAGTTCCTTCTGGCGGGGGCCTCGGCGGTCAGCGTAGGAGCCGCCAATTTCCATAATCCCTATGTGACGGAAGAGATCATAAAGGGGATAGAGGATTATATGAAAACCTACGGCATAGAAGATATCCGCGAGATGATCGGCGCGGTAAAATAAAGTCCGTGTTTCGCGGACATAAGGCATAATGGAAGGATCCCTCTCATATAGTAATTATAAGCAACATATGTGGAGGGATAAAAGTGGAACTGATCAAGAAAAACATACATATGGACCGGATTAAATGCAGAGGCAGCAGCCAGCTGACGCTGGAGGAGGATATCAACATACCGGACAGCAAACCGGATGTGGCCGATGTCATTTATGAGAAGGGACAGATACAGATAGAAGAAGTAAAACCTACGGAGGACCACGTCAATGTCCGGGGCAGGCTTCTTTTTTCTGTGCTTTATCAGACCAGGGAAGAAGGAGAAAAGCTGGTATGCCTGGAGGGAAAGCTGCCTTTTGAAGAGCAGCTCTATATGGAGGGCGTAAAGGCTTCCGATGCGGTCAGTATCAAAGCGGAACTGGAAGATCTGAGCGTATGCATCATCAATTCCAGAAAACTTTCCGTGCAGGCGCTCTTTACCTTAAAGGGCTGGGTGGAAGAACTGTACGACGAAGAGGCACCGGTGGATATCTACTTTGAGGAAGGCGGCGCGCCTCTGGAGTACCGGAAGGTAAAAATGGAACTGGCGCAGATAGCCATTCAGAAAAACGATATTTTCCGCATTCGGGAAGAGATCACGCTGCCGCAGAACTATCCGAATATCTTTCATATTATCTGGGACAGCATCACGCTGGAAGATGTGGAGTGCAAGCCTCTGGCGGAAAACATTGGCATACAGGGCGATATAAAACTTTTTATCCTGTATGAGGGAGAAGGGGAAAATACGCCTGTCAGCACCTTTGAAACACTGATCCCCTTCAGCGGTACCGTGGAGTGCCATGGGTGCCAGGACGGTCTGATCGGGGACATCACTTATTCTATGGGGCATAAGGAACTGGAAGTAAAACCGGATTTTGATGGAGAAGAGAGAACGCTGGCGCTGGAGCTGGTGCTGGATATGGGCATCAAGCTCTATGAGGAAGAAACTGTGGAAATGATTTCCGATGTTTACGGCGTGGCCAAAGAGGTAGAAACCATCGACCGGGGAACCAGTTTAAAACAGCTTCTGATGCGGATCGACGGAAAATATAAGGTGACAGACCGCCTCAAAGTAAAGAATCCGGAGGCAAGAGTATTGCAGCTGCTGTTCAGCGCGGGCAGCCTGCAGATCGACAGCAAGACCATCACGGCGGAAGGGATCTGCATAGAGGGCACGCTGGCGGTACAGGTGCTTTACATTACCGGCGATGATGCCGCGCCCTACAACTGTTTAAAGGGCAGCATCCCGTTTACCTATACGCTGGAGGTGGCGGGCATCAGTCCTATGGATACCTTTACTCTGAGCGGAAGCGCGGGACAGATACAGGCGGTGATGATAGACAGCGAAGAAATGGATATCAAGGCTGTACTGAATTTTCAGGCGGTGGTATTCCGCAGTCTTCCGGTACAGATGATCACCGATATCAAAGTGTCGGAACTGGAACCGGAAAAGATCAGCGAGCTGCCGGGCATGGTGGTATATGTGGTGCGTCCAGAGGATAATCTGTGGAATATTGGGAAACGCTACTATGTACCCGTGGAAAAGATAAAGGAAGTCAACGACTTAACTTCGGATGAAGTGAAACCGGGGGATAAACTGCTGATAGTGAAAGGGATGTAAAAGAGATTTAGCAGGAATAGTTTAGGAAAAGAGGGTGTCGCAAAAGTCATGTTGAAATGGCTGGAGGGACACCCTTTTTAAGATATTTCTATTTACAAAAATACCGAAAGAGCGCATACTTAAAATAGCAGATCATTTATTAACCAAGGAGGAGGGAATGCCATGAAAAAACATTTTTGCGCGGTGATGCTGATAGGCTGTGCTGTGGCTCTCGGCGGCTGCGGCGGGGAACCCCCCAAGGAAACTCCGGAAACATCTGTACCGGCTATGGAGTTTTCCGCGCCTTCTGCGGAAACGCTTTCCCCAGGCACGGAAGCTGTCACAGAACCTGACAGCGCGCCCCCTGAAGATACACAGTCATCTCCGCCGGCTACTATTAGCGCCTACTTTTTGGCAGTGGAAAAGCTCTGGAACAGCGACGAGAAATATGGGGAAGATCGTACGGTCTTTACCGGTGACGAGGCTATTAGGGAGGAACTACTGAGTCAGCGACAGGAGTTGGAAGATTATGAAGTTGCCGTTACGGATGAGGAAAACTTTGCTGAAACCGGAAACTTTACCCTTTCCCTGCCTTTGGATGATGGGAGTACTTATGTACTGGAAGGCAGCATGGAGCAGGACAGCATCTTTTTTGGCGGGGCCTGCAGACTGGGGGATACCATATATCTTGGCACCGGCGTTAGCAGTGAGCCACCCTATGCGCTGGATATTGAAACCCAGGTCCTGAGGGACTGCGGGGAGGAGTATGAAACTCTGGAAAGCATTTACAGCGAATACCTGCAGGACCATCCGGAAAGCGCGGATCTGCGCATCTGGTATCTTCAGCCGGTCGCGCAGGTGGAGGAGTGCACGATCTATCTGGCATCTATCTCAGAGGCGATGGATACGGATACCCGCGCGGTGATTTACGCCGCCTTTGACGAAAACCGTTTTTTACGGGCTTATCTTTTATTGACTGATGATTGAATTGCACGCGCATATTTATCGGGTAAACAGGGGAAGCATATGCTTCCCCTGTTCGTATGTCCGCATTTAAGCCTGCGCTGCATGGGGAAATGCAGGATGATCTGCAGAAAGCCGGGGTGACAATCCACGCTGACTGTAATATAATATTACAATCAGGACGGTGACAACAAATGAGCACAAAGGATCACGTATTAGAATTGCTTGAGCGGCAGCGGGGAGAAAGCGTATCGGGAGAACACCTTGCCGGGATATTGGGCATTTCCAGAAATGCTGTGTGGAAAGCGATAAAGGAACTGCGAAAAGACGGCTATGATATCACGGCGGTCACAAATAAGGGCTACTGTCTTTCGGATGAAAATGATATCGTTTCGGTTTCCGGAATAAGACCTTTTCTGTCTGAAAACAGTCTGCCTTACGCGGAGAAGATCCGGATCTTCAAAACTTTGGAATCCACTAACAAGACCGCTAAAGAGATGGCGATCGCCGGGGCGGAACATGGGACAGTCATTATTTCCGACTGCCAGACCATGGGCAGAGGCAGATATGCCCGCAGTTTCTTTTCGCCCCCCGGGGGCGGCCTGTATATGAGTATCGTACTACGCCCCGATGTATTGCGCTTTGAAGATCCCACCGCGGTGACCGCTTTTGCCGCTGTGTCCGTCTGCGAAGCGATAGAGAGCGTTTCTCCCCAAAAACCGAAGATTAAATGGGTCAACGATGTTTTGATCCACGGGAAAAAAGTCTGCGGGATTTTGACGGAAGCGGTAACTGATCTGGAAAGCGGCAGTCTGGAGTGGATCGTTCTCGGCATTGGGATCAATGTTTCTATACGCGATGAAGATTTTCCGGGTGAGCTGCGGCCTCTGGCAGCTTCCATCTATCCTGACGAAAAGGTGTCCGGCGCAAGAAATCAATTATGCGCGGAAATGATAAACAGGGTCTTGGGTTTCAAGACTCCGCCAAGCGAAGCGGACATTTTTGAGAAGTACAGACAAAGGCTGGCGATGCTGGGAAAAGAGATCACCGTCATACAGGAACAGACAGCGTATCGGGCAACAGCGCTCGATGTGGATCCGGCCGGCCATTTGATCGTAAAAAATGAAAAAGGGGAGCTGATTACCCTGTCCGCCGGTGAGATCCGTATTCAGCAGTAGAGATACCGGAAGATTTCCTTAAGCATCCTATTGTCAACCTTATTTAAAATATGAGTTGACAATAGGATGCTTTTCTGCTATTTTATAGTTTGGATCATGTAAGGATGCGGAACCGATTTTTGAAACGGCCGGTTTTCACGCTGTCAGCGCCGGCCGCCAGTGGTTCGCGCTTGGTTAAGGTACGGAGGTTTCCCATGAATAATACAAAAGACAGGAAGAAAAATCTGAAAACGATCGACTTGGTGTATATGGCGCTGGGAGCGGTATTCATTACCATATGTTCATGGATCAGTATACCCACCACGGTACCGTTTACCATGCAGACATTTGCTGTATTTTTCGTGTTATCAGCCCTGGGCGGCAAACGCGGTACGACAGCTATTGTGATATATGTCCTGCTCGGAGCGGTGGGTGTTCCGGTATTCGCGCAGTTTCACTCCGGGGTCGGCATTCTCCTTGGGAACACAGGCGGCTATATCGTTGGCTTCATTTTTATGGGAGTGGTCTACTGGCTGATCGTTGGTCTTTTAGGAAAAAAACTATGGGCAGAGCTCCTCGCTATGGTCCTGGGCCTGATCGTGCTTTACTCTTTTGGAACAGCCTGGTTTATGATCGTTTACGCGCGGGCAAACGGAGCCGTGGGTCTTGCGACAGTTCTTGCCTGGTGCGTAATACCGTTTATAGTCCCGGATCTGGTGAAACTTGGACTGGCGGTCACTCTGTCCCGGCGTCTGGCCCCGGTGCTGAGAATACAATAAAGTTATCGTTTATTTCCTGTTTCTTTCCTTTCTTTCCCGTTTTCTACCCGCCGCAGCGGGACAAAAGGCGGCAAAAACCAGCTGCTGTCATCATTTTTACCACATGTCAGGTATTATCCGCATACGCCGTTTTTTATATTGTGATCCCGCGGCCCCCAATAATGGGGGAGCGGGTTGATATTGACAAAATCCCCTGGATTGTATAAAATTAAATACAATCCTTGTATACAATAAACAATGCCAAAAGCAAACCTTTCAGTAGGGATTGGTATGCGCGCCGGGGGGATAAAAATGGAGATAAAAGCGTACGCGAAGATAAATCTTGGACTGGATGTTTTGGGATGCCGTCCGGACGGCTATCATGAAGTGCGGATGATCATGCAGACGGTGGACCTCTATGACACCGTTTCCCTGGAGAAAACAGAAGGGGGCATTACGCTGACCGTAACCCTTTTGGGAAAGGAAGAGGCTTACCCGGCGGGGATCGTGCCGGACAATGAAGAAAATCTGGCATACAAAGCGGCAAAGCTGATAAAGGACACCTATGAAATTGAAGAGGGAGTCAGGATCCATCTGCAAAAAAGGATACCGGCGGCGGCGGGAATGGCGGGAGGCAGTACAGACGCTGCCGCGGTGCTGCGGGGCATGAATCGGTTATTTGGGCTGAAGCTTTCCACCGGAGAACTGGAACGGCTGGGCGTGAGATTGGGCGCGGATGTGCCGTACTGCGTTCGAGGCGGTACGGCGCTGGCAGAAGGTATCGGTGAAAAACTGACAGCGCTTCGGGAGGCGCCGGACTGCTTTCTGCTGATAGCCAAGCCGGAGGTCAGCGTGTCCACCAGATATGTCTATGAGCATCTGGGAGAAGATACGGCGGGATACCGCCCGGATATCGACGGGATGAAGAAGGCTATAGAGGAGGGCAGCCTGGACGGGATCCTGCGCTGTATGGGGAATGTGCTTCAGAGCGTGACGGAAAGAGAATATCCTGTCATTGGCCGGCTGAAGGAACAGATGGAGGCGGCAGGCGCGAAAAAAGCGCTGATGAGCGGCAGCGGGCCTACCGTATTCGGTATTTTTACAGAGGAGGAAAAAGCGCGGAAGGCGTGTGAAACGCTTCAGGCGGAAAACGGAGCCGGACAGATTTTTCTGACCGGATTTATCAGCCCGGAAAAGGAGGAAGGGTAAATGCAGGATAATCTTCAGGTGAAAATGGACGAATTTCTGCCGCTGCGGGATGTGGTGTTTAATACGCTGCGGCAGGCGATCCTGACAGGAGAACTAAAACCGGGAGAGCGGCTGATGGAAATACATCTGGCCAACAGGCTGGGGGTCAGCCGTACCCCTATCAGAGAAGCGATCCGCAAGCTGGAGCTGGAAGGCCTGGTCACCATGATCCCCAGACGGGGAGCGGAGGTGGCGCAGATCACGGAAAAAAGCCTGAAAGATGTACTGGAGGTCAGAAGGGCCCTGGACGCGCTGAGCGTGGAACTGGCCTGTGACAGGATCACGCCGGAGGAACTGGATGCGCTGGGAGAAGCCTGCGATGCGTTTGAGGCGGCTACCCGGACCCATGACGCGAAAAAGATCGCCCAGGCGGATGTGGCTTTACATGACATTATCGTGCGTGCTACCAGCAATACCAGACTGATACAGCTGGTCAACAACCTTTCGGAGCAGATGTACCGTTACCGCTTTGAGTACATCAAAGATGAGAGTACCCACAAATGCCTGGTGGAGGAACATAGGATCATATTTGAAAGTATCCGGCATAAAGATAAAAAGACGGCAGCGAAGACTGCCCAGCTTCATATAGATAATCAGGAAAAGTCCATTATGAAGCAGCTCCGCGCCGACAGCGGGAAGCATCCGGCCAGATAAGCGGATCGGGTATAAATCTTTCGGACGATGTCCATACTCTGAATAAAGCCCCCTGTGGGAGAAGGAGTGGACAGAATGAAAGAAACGACCCTGTGTTGGAAAAAAGGAATGGCGGTATTGGCGGCGTGGTGCTTATTCGGCGTACTCTATCCCCAGCTGTGCGTATTGGAAGATACCTGTAAGGTGGTATATGTGGCGCCGTCCGGGGAAGAGGAAGAAATGACGGTACCGGAAGGCAGCGATTTATATTATGAACTCTTGTCAGCCGGACCGGAAGAGATTAAAATAAAAAGCAGGTTATGGGAATTTATCAGCGCCTGTTTTGAAAAGGATAAGGAAAAATGATTGATAAGAATGCTCCTATCGGCGTCTTTGACTCCGGTATCGGCGGGCTGACGGTGGTCCGGGAGATCATGCGTCAGATACCAAACGAAAAGATAGTTTATTTTGGGGACACGGCGCGGGTGCCCTATGGAAGCAAATCCAGGGAAACCGTCACGCGGTTCTGCCGTCAGATCGTCCGTTTTCTGCAGGCGCATGAGGTAAAGACCATTGTAGCGGCCTGCAACACGGCCAGCGCGTACGCGCTGGATGAACTGGAAAAGGAAATAGACATTCCCATGATAGGCGTGGTGAAGCCGGGAGCCAAAGCGGCGGCGGCGGCCACGCGAAACGGAAGGCTGGGCGTTATCGCGACGGAGGCCACCATCGGCAGCCGTATCTATAATCAATACATACAGCAGCTGAACCCCGGGATCACCATTCTGGGAAAGGCCTGTCCCCTGTTTGTGCCCCTGGTGGAGGAGGGACTTCTGCAGGATCCGGTAACGGACGAGATCGCCAGACGCTATCTCGCGGAGCTGATCGATTCCGATATCGACACGCTGATCCTGGGCTGCACCCACTACCCGCTCATCCGTTCTACGATCGGGCGCGTGATGGGGGAGCATGTGACCCTGGTCAATCCGGCTTATGAAACCGCTATGGAGCTGAAGGAAATGCTGCGGGAAAAGGAAATCTTAAATACCGAGGCGCCGCAGCTGGGCAGCAATCAGTATCAGTTTTACGTAAGCGATACCACGGACAAATTTATCCGCTTCGCCAACTCGATCATGAAATATGGGGTATTGTCCGCGAAACAGGTAAATATAGAAGAATATTGAGTAACAGAGGATGTTTATGACAAAAGACGTATTGCTGGCGATCAAGGGATTGCAGTTTAACGCGGCCGCGGACGAAACCAATGTGCAGACCGTTACGGCGGCGGAGTATTATTTTAGGAACAACAGTCATTATGTGATCTACGATGAGGCCACGGAGGGAACCACGCAGAACACGAAAAACATCATCAAACTGCGGGAACACTCCCTGGAACTGACCAAGAGAGGGTTCGTCAACGTACATATGCTGTTTGAGGAAAACCGGAAAAATCTGACCAGTTATTCCACTCCCTTCGGGGATATCCTGATCGGGATCGATACCAAACGGGTATCCCTTCAGGAAGCGGAAAAGCAGATCCTCTGCAATGTAGACTACGCGCTGGAAGTGAATTATGAATTTCTGGCGGACTGTAAGATCAGTCTGGAGATCCTGGAGAGAAATTTACTTTAACGGCTTGGCGCCGGCTTTTTCCTGCGCCTTTTCCACCATCCGCTTAAACCAGCCTTTCTTTTTGGCGGGAGCCGCGGCCTGTTTGCCGTGCAGCCCTTTGACATCCAGTATGTAAATGCCGCTGACCACCGCTTTCACTTCTTTCTTAATGGGGATATTATCAAAAATCTTTTCGTCACTGACCAAAGAAAGGATCTGAGGACCGACCTTGGCCTTTACAATGGGGAGTTTGGACCCGCGCATCAGCTTCGGCGTCTGGTCGATCACGATCTGCGGCAACCCGGAATCTCTCAGTTTCATGCGCTTCTTGTCTATGATCAGCATGGAAACGGTCTGTTTGTTCTGCTCCATGACGGCCTGCTGTTCCGCCTGCTTTTTCTGCGCTTTCTTTCCCAGAAAGTACAACACGGCTATAATAGCGGCCAATATGGCAATGATGATAATGGCAATAACCCAACCTTTCACGAAAAAACCTCCTCTTTCTGTTATGCAAAAAATATTGTAGCATTCTTTTAGGTGTAAGGCAATACGCTTTTGGGGGTATTTTTGGAAGGGAAACTATGGTATAATGACCTTATTCAAGGCAGAGAACGGCCGAATGGCCATCCTGCCATAAATGCGGAGCATTTATGGTATAATAATTCTGCTGACGCAGAATACATGCCGGATGCGCCGGCATGGCACCGCTTACGCAGCGCATTATACCTGTGAGCCACCGCTTGAAAAGTAAATGCCGCTTACGCGGCGCTTCCTTTTCTGCGCTTGTGGTATAATGACCTTGTTCAAGGCGGGAAGCGGCCGGAAATTTTAAACTGACGGAGAAAGAAAATGCAGCAGGTATGGGAGATAACCGGTGAGGTTATGCGGTTTATATGGACGCATCTGGTGATACTGAATGGTATCTTTGCTATTATAATTATCTTTTTTCAGCGCAGGGATCCCAAAACCGTCTGGACATGGCTGCTGCTCCTCTATTTCATACCGGTCCTGGGATTTATCCTGTACCTTTTTATTGGCGCGGACATGCACAAAAGAAGGATGTTTAAGACAAAGGAGATCGAGGACAGGCTCAATGAGGCAATCCGGCAGCAGGAAAACCAGCTGAAAAATAATGAACTGCAGAAGCAGGAAGCGGATATAGAGGGCTTTTCGGATCTGGTGATGTTCAATCTGGATACGGTGGGCGCCATGCTTTCGGGAAGCAATGACGTTGATATCTATGTGGACGGCAACGCGAAATTTGAAGCGCTCCTGGAAGATATGCGGCATGCCGAGAGATTCATCCACATTCAGTATTATATCATCAAGGACGATGTGCTCTTTGCGCGTATCAAGGATGTGCTGCGCGAGAAGGCCGCGGAAGGAGTGCAGATCCGCATTCTCTATGACGCCATGGGCTGCCGTTCCGTGAAAAAGCGCTGCTGGAAGGAATTGAACCGACAGGGGATCCGGACAGCGGAATTTTTCCCTGCCCGCATGCGGCAGCTTCATCTGCGGATCAATTACCGGAATCACAGAAAGATAGTGGTGATCGACAACAAGACGGCCTATGTGGGAGGATTCAATATCGGCAGGGAGTATATCGGACTGGATGCCCGTTTTGGCTACTGGCGGGATACGCATCTGCGCATACGGGGAAAAGCGGTTTTGGGCTTGGAACTGCGTTTCCTTCTGGACTGGAACTACGCGGCCGGTGAAAACCTGTTTCTGGAAAACAAATATCTGGATGGGATAGAAGCGGGGCGGAGGGATTTCTGCAACGTGCAGATCATTTACAGCGGGCCGGATACTTCCCTGCAGCCCATAAGAGATAATTATGTACGGCTGATCCATAAAGCGGAGCATAAAATCTATATTCAGACGCCATACTTTATCCCGGATGAATCCCTGCTGACTTCTCTGATGATCGCCATACATTCCGGCGTGGAAGTGAATCTGATGATCCCCTGCAAACCGGATCATCCTTTTGTATACTGGGCTACCTATTCGTATATGGGGGAACTGGTGATGGCGGGAGCCAACTGCTATACCTATGACGGCGGTTTCCTGCACAGCAAGGGGCTGATCGTGGACGATAAGGTCTTCTGCTACGGCACCGCCAATATGGATATCCGCAGTTTCGCGCTGAACTTTGAAGTGAACGCGGTGGTGTACGATGAAGCGAAGGCAAAGGAGATGGCGGGATATTTTATGGACGATCTGCGATGCTGCACGCTCATCACCAAGGATATGTACGCGGGACGTTCCCTGCGCCTGCGCATCAAGGAACAGATCAGCCGGCTTCTGTCACCGCTGTTGTAAAAGGGACTTTTAAGCGGGGAGAATCCATGATATAATGACTTTATTCGAGGGATATAAGAGGGAAGGATGAACAGATATGAATTTAACGGAAATCAGGAACCTGTATCGTGACAGGGAAAGCTATACCGGCAGGGAAGTGTCGGTGGGCGGCTGGGTGAGAAGCAACCGGGATTCCAAAACATTTGGCTTTCTGGTACTGAATGACGGCACCTATTTTGAAACGCTGCAGGTGGTCTACAGCGACGGACTTTCTAATTTTGAGGAGCTGACCAGGCTGAACGTGGGTTCCGCGGTCATTGTAAAAGGCACCATCGTTGCCACGCCGGAGGCCAAACAGCCCTTTGAGATGCAGGCGTCCGAGGTCGTACTGGAGGGCGCGTCCGGCGGGGATTATCCCCTGCAGAAAAAGCGCCACAGCTTTGAGTATCTGAGGACGATCCCCCATCTGCGGGCAAGGACCAATACGTTTCAGGCGGTATTTCGGGTGCGTTCCCTGATCGCCTATGCCATCCATACCTTCTTTATGGAAAGAGGTTTCGTGTATGTGCATACGCCGCTGATCACAGGCAGCGACTGTGAAGGCGCGGGTGAGATGTTCCAGGTGACCACAATGGATCTGAACAATATACCCAGGACGCCGGACGGCGCGGTGGATTACAGCCGGGATTTCTTCGGAAAAGAAACCAACCTGACTGTCAGTGGGCAGTTAAATGTGGAAACCTACGCGTTCGCGTTCCGCAACGTATATACTTTCGGACCGACATTTCGGGCGGAAAACTCCAATACTACCCGGCACGCGGCGGAATTTTGGATGATCGAGCCGGAAATGGCGTTCGCGGACCTGACGGACGATATGGCGCTGGCGGAATCCATGCTGAAATACATTATCCGCTATGTTCTGGAAAACGCGCCGGAAGAGATGGCTTTCTTTAATCAGTTTGTGGACAAGGGACTGATAGAGCGCCTGGAGCATGTGCTGCGTTCCGATTTTGCCCATGTGACCTATACCGAAGCCATCCGTATCCTGGAAAAGCAGAACGATCGATTTGAATACAAAGTTTCCTGGGGCTGCGATCTCCAGACGGAGCATGAGAGATATCTGACGGAGCAGGAGTTTAAACGTCCTGTTTTCGTAACGGATTACCCCAAGGAGATCAAGGCTTTTTACATGAAGCTGAACGAGGACGGGAAAACGGTGGCGGCCATGGACTGTCTGGTGCCCGGGATCGGCGAGATCATCGGCGGCAGCCAGCGGGAGGACAAGCTGGAGATCCTGGAGAAAAGAATGGAGGAGCTGGGCCTGAAAAAAGAGGATTACGACTTTTATCTGGATCTGCGCAGGTACGGTTCCGTGCGCCACGCGGGCTTTGGACTTGGCTTTGAGCGCTGCGTGATGTACCTGACCGGCATGAGCAATATCAGGGACGTGATCCCCTTCCCCAGAACCGTCAACAATTGTGAACTGTAGCCAGCGCGAGGAGAGGTCCGGTATCTCATGAAAAAGAAAATGCGTAAAACGATGACCTGCATATTGGTATGCCTTTTGGTCTTTTATCTGACGGTTTATCCGGAGGCATCCACCATAGGCGAGATACAGCAGAATATTGCCCAGAATAACAGCGCGCTGGCAGAAGTCAACGCCATGATCATGGGACTGGAAGATGAACAGGATCTTCTGGATGAGCAGATCAGCGACACGGATGCGGAGCTGGTGAACATGATGACGGAGATCGGGCTGAAGGAAGAAGAGATCGAGGCAAAGAAAGAGGAGATCGCCGTAGCCCAAAGTGAGTATGACGCGGCCAAGGCCATGGAGGAGGCGCAGTATAATGCCATGGTAAGGCAGATCCAGTTCATGTATGAGAGAGGTGATACGGATTACCTGGCTTCCCTTTTTGACGCGGACAGTTATGACGAGGTACTGAACCAGCTTACCTATATGGAAGCGGTCTACGATTACGGCAGGAACCTGCTGGAAGAATACGAGGAAACCAAGGTGCAGGTGGGGCTGCTCTGGGAAAGCCTGGAAGCGGATAAGGCGGAGCTGGAGGAAGCCCGGGCGGACATGGAAGTACAAAAGGAGTATCTTGACAGCCTGCTGAACGATCTGCGGCAGCAGTCGGCGGATTACGATGCCCAGCTGGCCCGGGCCAGGCAGGAAGCCAGTCTGCTGAAAACCAAGATCAAGCAGGAACAGGCGCAGCTAAAGAAACTGCAGGATGAGGAAAGAAGAAGAGCAGCCGCCGCGGCCGCCGCGAACGGCAATTACAGCGTGAACCAGTCGGTAGCCCAGATTATCGCGGGCGCTTCGGGAAGCGACCTGGGTAAGAAGATCGCCCAGTATGCCTGCCAGTATATCGGCAATCCCTATGTGTCCGGCGGGACCAGCCTGACTAAGGGCGCGGATTGTTCAGGGTTTACCTATCGCGTATATATGGATTTTGGCTATACGATCCCGCGTACTTCCTTCAGCCAGCGGAGCGCGGGAACGGAAGTGGCTTATAAAGATGCCCAGCCGGGGGATCTGATCTGCTATGACGGCCATGTGGCGCTTTACATAGGGCAGGGCTATATTGTGCATGCCAGCACTGCCAAGACCGGTATCAAACTGGGAAGAGCGGAATACCGTTCCATTTTATCGGTGAGAAGGATCATTTAAAAACAAGGAAAGGAAAGGCTCCTGCGGAACGCGGGAGCTTTTTACGGAAGATCTATGAAAGAACGAATCAGAGCGTATGGCAGGGCCGGACTGGCGGTTCTGATTCCGGCGGCCATTTTTTATCTGTTTGAAGGATATACCCACAATCCCTTTGCGGATATACGCTGGGACCTTCAGGTTTTCAACCTTCTGTTTTTTGAGCTGTCAGCGCTATTTCTTTACTGCCTATTTGGAAGACTGCATGTGGCGCTGATGACGGAAACCATATTTTTTATGCTTTACGGGCTGGCAAATTATTTTGTGCTCTCTTTCCGCTCCCAGCCCATTCTGCCGTGGGACTTCTTTTCCATAGGAACGGCGGCGGAGGTGGCGGGAGATTTTAAGTACACGTTAAATACCCGCGCCTGGATGTCGCTGGCGGGATTTTTCCTTCTGCTGGCGGTCGAATTGCTGTTCTGCAGGAACCGGCTGAAAGACCTTCTGGGAAAATACCGCGGCGGGCCCTGGAAAAGCTGGGCGATCCGGCTTCCCGCGGCGGCGGGGGCTCTGGCCATGCTTCTGCTCTTTGTCAATCTGCTGCATGATGAAGTATTTGTAGAACAGAAACTCCGCATGTATGATAAGCTTTTTACACCCACTGCCATGAGTGAAATGGACGGGACGGCGGTGGCGTTTTTATTGGAACTGCAATACATCGCCGTGGAAAAGCCGGAAGGATACCGGCGGGAAGAAGCGCAGGAGCTGCTGGAGACTCTGGAGGATCCGGCAGAGGATATCGGCTCTCGTCCCAATATCATCGTGATCATGGATGAGGCCTTTTCGGATCCGGCGGTCCTGGGAGAGTTTGAAACCAATACGGACTATATGCCCTTTCTGCACGGCCTGCAGGCAGGAGGGGAAAATACGGTGACGGGAACTCTGGATGTGTCCGTAAAAGGCGGAAATACCGCGAATACGGAATTTGAGTTCCTGACCGGAAGCAGCATGGCGTTTCTGCCGGAAGGAAGTATTCCGTACCAGCAGTATATTGACGCAAAGCTGCCTTCCCTGGCTTCTCATCTGGCCTCGCTGGGGTACGTGACCGAAGCGGCGCATCCGTACCTGGCCGCGGGATGGGACCGGAACCAGGTCTATCCCCTTATGGGTTTTTCCAGGGCGGATTTTATCGAAAGTTTTGCCGGCGCGAAAAAGATACGCCGGTATGTCAGCGATGCCGCCGCGTTCGATCATATTATAGAGAGATATGAAGCGAAGGAAGAAAACAGCCCCCTCTTTTTCTTTGAGGTAACGATGCAGAACCACTCCGGTTATACGGAGGAATTTGATAATTTTACGCCGGACGTGCGGGTGGAAGGAAACGATTCCCTGGCGCTGCGCCAGTACCTTTCCCTGATCAGGCAAAGCGATGCCGCGCTTTCCGATCTGATCGGTTATTTTGAAGAGCAGACGGAACCTACGATCATCGTGTTTTTCGGGGACCATCAGCCGGCGGATTCTGTGGTGGAACCCATCTGGCGGATGCAGGGAAAAACCGGAGGGGATCTCACCCGGGACGAAGAAGCGCTGCGCTATCAGGTTCCCTTTCTGATCTGGGCCAATTACGATATCGAAGAAAGCTGCGGCGAAGAATTAAGCGCCAATTATCTGGGGGCGCGGGTATTGGAGATCGCCGGACTGCCAATGCCGGCCTATCAGAAATATCTGGCAGGCTGCAGCGAAGCGGTGCCTGTGCTCACATCCAGGGAAATGAAGACCGCGGATGGCTATGCCGGAGATCCGGACGGATATGAGGACTGGATCAGGGAGGCCGGGGAAGCCGCCGGCGAGGATATCCCGGCGGATGCCGGGGACGGCGTAATCAATATGCTGGAAACATACCGGAAACTGCAGTACTACCTGCTGTTTGACAGACAATAGGCCCGGCGGCGCGATCCTGCCGCCGTGAGAGAGGTTGATACGAATGATAAGACAAAAAGGCAGGAACCTGCTGGAGTTTAAAGAGGACTATGTGGTATTTGACCTGGAAACCACAGGTTTAGATCCGGCGGAAGATGAGATCATAGAAATATCGGGGATCCGCGTCAGAGGACACCGGGTCGAGGAAGAATTTTCCACACTGATCAATCCGGGGATACCCATCCCTTACAGCGCCGCGCGGATAAACGGGATCACGGATAAAATGGTGGAGAAGGCGCCAAAAGCGCCGGAAGCGCTGGAAAGGTTTCTGGCTTTTATTGACAAAGATGTATTGGTGGGGCATAATATTCATACATTTGACACTAATTTTCTGTATGACGGGACCATGCGCTATCTGGGCAGGGGCCTGGAGAATGATTATGTGGACACCCTGTCCATGGCGAAAAGCTGTCTGCCGCAGCTGAAGCGCTACAGGCTGACAGATCTGGCGGCGTATTTTGAAATCTCTACGGAAGGCGCGCACAGGGCGCTGAACGACTGCCGCATGAATCAGATCTGTTATGAAAAGCTGGGGGAACTGTGGCGGCAGAAAGAGGCGCAGCCGCAGCCGGATGCTTTCTGTTGTCCCCGGTGCGGCGCGGCGCTAAAGCTGCGAAAAGGAAAATTTGGAGAATTTTGGGGCTGCACGGGATTTCCCCAGTGCAGATATACCCGAAAGAAATAGCGGGAAAGCCGGATAAAAGGAGTAGCAATGAAAAAGAAGAAAATTTTGATAGCCGCGGTCTGCGCGGGAATCTTCTGTGTGGGAGTGCTGGCTGGCGTTTTGGCCGCGAACCTGTTGGGAAACCGGGCGTACGGAGGGAAAAATCCGGAAACCGCGGGAACGGAAACGGCGGAAGAATCCACTGTGCCGGAAACGGAAACCATACAGGCAAAGCCGGAAGAAACCCAAACCGTGCCGCCTGAAACGGAAGAAACGGAGCCGGAGGAGAGCGTACCTGAGGAGCTGGCGCCCGGCGAGGCCGCGCCGTCCGTCTGCGGCGCGCTGCATGTGGAGGGCACCCAGCTGACAGATGAGTATGGGAGGGCCGTGCAGCTCAGGGGGATTAGCACGCATGGTCTGCAGTGGTTTCCCGAATACGTAAATGAAGACTGCTTCCGGGAACTGCGCCAGGATTGGAACGTCAATGTAGTGCGGCTGGCTATGTATACCGCGGAAGGCGGATACTGTGAAGGGGATCAGGAGGCCCTGAAGGAACTGATCAAAAATGGAGTAGAATACGCTGTCAGCCAGGATCTGTATGTGATCGTGGACTGGCATATCCTGACAGACATGAATCCCAACAGGTATAAAGACGAGGCCATAGCGTTTTTTGAAGAAATGGCGCAGCTCTATGCCGATTACAACAACGTGCTGTACGAGATCTGCAATGAGCCAAACGGCGGTACCAGCTGGAGTGATGTCAAATCTTACGCCGAAGAGGTAATATCCGTGATCCGGACTTACGACGAAGATGCCGTGATCCTGGTGGGGACACCCACCTGGTCCCAGAATGTGGACCAGGCAGCGGCGGATCCCATCACCGGCTATGACAATATCATGTATACACTGCATTTTTACGCGGCTACCCACAAGGAATCCCTCAGAAATACCATGACCGCGGCGATCGATGCGGGACTGCCCGTATTTGTCAGTGAATACGGGATCTGTGACGCCAGCGGAAACGGGAATATCGACCAGGACTCCAGCGCAAAATGGATCAGTACCATGAACGCTTACGGCGTCAGCTATGTGGCGTGGAATCTCTCCAATAAAAATGAAACTTCCGCGGTCATCAAGAGCAGCTGCGATAAAACCAGCGGCTTCACGGAAAATGATCTGACTGCCAGCGGCAAGTGGCTCTATCAGATGCTGACCGGCGAAACAGAATTTGAAACACTGGAGCGGGATACCTCCTCCCAGAATGGGAGCAGCGGAAACGCGGGAACGGGAAATGGAGGAAATACCGAAAATACCGGGGAGGCGCTGCAGAGCGGAAACAAGATCTCCATTACGGACGGCGGGATGGACATTCAGGCGGAATATATGGGAAGCTGGGAGGCCGACGGGGAAAGTTGCTATCAGTACAATCTTTCCCTGACCAACAACGGCCCGGAGGCCTGTACCTCCTGGAGTATAGAGATTCCCTTCACCGGCAATATCGGCCTCTCTCAGGGCTGGTGCGGCAACTTTACGGTGGAAGGCTCCACTTTAAAGATAAGTTCCGTGGATTTTAACGGCGGGATAGAAGCGGGGGCCACCATAGGCGATATCGGGTTTATTGTAACGGGCCCTGCTGATCTGCGCATCGCGGAGAAATAGATGATATGAGCGTGAAAGGAAGCCGGGATCACGGATCTTTCGGCTTCCTTTATGGTTTATTTCCACGCATATCTCCCCTCGACCTTTCATAAGATGTAAAAAACGTTCTTAAGGGCATATCATGAAAGAGTATATCGAGGAGCGCGCCATAAACATCGCCAATTATATCATTGAAAGCAACGCTACAGTCAGGCAGACCGCGAAGGCGTTCGGCGTGAGTAAGTCTACCGTACATAAAGACGTAACTGACAGATTGATGCAGGTAAATCCTGCTCTTGCCAGGCAGGCCCGCCATGTTCTGGATGTAAACAAATCGGAGAGGCATATCCGGGGCGGCATGGCAACCAGAGAAAAATATCTGCATCAGCATGAACATATCAGGTAAAAAATAAAAGGCTTCGAGAGAAGCCTTTTTGTTTTCAACATTCGAATATACAGTAATCCGCTGATATGAAAAAGCTCTTACTTTACATTTAAAGAATTTTTGATTGTATAGTATTTGAACTTAGGGTAAAATTCTCATATAAGGTTACTTAAGTTGTGAACCGCAAGCGAATTTCAGCAGCTGAATGAATGGCCTGGCAGGAAATATATAAAAGGTTGGTAAAAACATGCGGAAGATAATAAACAGTTTGGAGAAAAAAACAGCAGATTTTATCAAAAGGAATATGAAATATCTTTTAGCGGGCTATTTGATAGGTATCCTGACATATTTTATGTTGATGTCTTTTAACCTGGTAAATGATCTGGATGGGACCTGGCACCTATCAAATTTTATTGCGGGAGATTGGGAAATATCTCTGGGAAGAGGATTGCAGAGATATGCTGACCGATTCAGGTTTGGCATTGTAGCGGCACCGTTTAATTCCATGCTGACCCTGCTTCTTATTGAAGCAGCCAATGTCATGATATTGGAAAAATTAGACTTAAAAAAAGGGATATATCCCTGGCTGATACTGACAGTATTAACAGCTAATCCTGTCATATGCAACTCATTAACATATGTTTATATGTCAGTGAATTTTGGTTTAGCATATTTGTTCAGCGTATTGGCTTTTTACTTTTTGGATATAAGAGGCAGCAATAAAAATGCTTTGATAAAAGGTGCCCTTTGCGGGATCTTATTGGCAATATCCATGTCTTTTTATCAGGCATATATTTGCGTGACAAGTGTATTGGTTCTTGTTTTTATAATCAAGATGCTGGATGAGGAAAAGGAAAGTATTAAGGATATATTGAGATATTTTATGACATATACGTATGTTGTTATTGTAGCGGGAGGAGTATACTGGCTGATTACAAAAGGATTATTGCTCCGGGCCGGAATACAGTTAGCGGCGTATAAGGGAGCTGATCATATCAACTTATCGCGAATATTGCTGCAGTTTCCTGCTTCCCTCAAAAAATGTTATACAGAATTTTGGAGATTTTTATATGAGGCAAAAGCATTTTCAAATCTTGAGTTTATAAATATCATATTGACTGCATTGCTGTTATGCTGTTTGCTGATTTCAGCGATACATTTTATCAAACTCTTTAAACGCAGTAAAAGAAGAGCCCTGTTGTACGCGGTGGCAATTTCTTTGATCCCTGCTGCTGGTTGTATGGTGCTGATGATCGCAGTGGGAAATTCGATGAGTGGGTTGATGTCGATGGGATTGGTTATGAGCATCACTCTTTTTGGAATGAGTACTTTTCAAGGAGAGAAAAGCGGTTTCTGGATGAAAAGAGCAGGGACTTTTTTATTGGTTATGTTTGCGTGGTATCAGCTTTCAGCGGTAATTAATGACCAATTGGCGCTTCAGGAGGGGAAAACCGCAACGATCACTTTGACTGAAAATATTATTTCTCAGTTATACAGGGAAGGCTATCTGGAAGAATACCAAACGGTCGCGTTTATAGGCCGGCCGGCAGATAACGACAGATACGCGCAAAGTACCGCGTATCAGATGGCAAATGGATATGCCAGATTTGGCTATTGGAGTGTCGATGCCAGGAATAACAGAGTATCCTGGCAAGGAGTTATATCTAATTTCATTGGTGTCAATCTAGCTCTTTGCGGTGATAACGAATATGAATCTTTGGTTTCCAGGAAACAGGTCGCGGATATGCCGGAATTTCCCCTAAGCGGATCAATATGTGTGATTGATGATATTGTTGTGGTAAAAGTATCGGACGTTTATTGATATTTATGATTATGCTGTTGTTCATCCACACCACAGGCATATGGGGTGATGACACACATATATCGTACGCGGATAAAATACGCACATTGAAAATAGGATCACGGTCATACAGAGCCAAATATTAAGCCAAAGCAATGTATAAGAATGCTTTGACAACCTATAGGATAATTCTTATAATAAAAGAAAAGTGAGTACAATGTAGTTGTGCTGTGGCAAATAGGTGAGGTGCGGGATGAATAAAGAACTGGTAATAGTGATTGATTTTGGCGGTCAGTACAACCAGCTGGTCGCAAGACGTGTCAGAGAGTGTAGTGTTTATTGTGAAATTTATTCTTATAAAACAGATTTGGCTAAGATCAAAGCCATGAATCCCAAGGGGATCATTTTGACGGGCGGCCCCAGCAGCTGTTATGAAGAAGGCGCGGCCACCTGTTCCAGGGAACTGTTTGAACTGGGCATTCCCGTACTGGGTCTGTGCTATGGCGCGCAGCTCATGACGCATGTACTGGGTGGAAAAGTAGAGCGGGCGGCTGTCCGCGAATATGGAAAAACCGAAGTAAAAGTGGACAACACTTCACCTTTATTTAACGGCGTGACGGAACATACTATTTGCTGGATGAGCCATTTTGACTATATCGCAAAAATGGCAGAAGGTTTCCGGGCAGTGGCGGTAACCGATAACTGTCCGGTGGCGGCCGCGGAATGCGCGGAACGGAAACTTTACGCCATCCAATTTCATCCCGAGGTACTGCATACTGTGGAAGGATCCAAAATGCTTTATAATTTTGTACGAGGCATTTGCGGCTGCCGGGGGGACTGGCGAATGGATTCCTTTGTGGAAGAACAGGTCAAGGCTATCCGCGCGAAAGTAGGAAACGGCAGAGTGCTTTGCGCGCTGTCCGGCGGAGTAGATTCTTCGGTTGCGGCGGTGCTGCTGTCGAAAGCGGTGGGAGAGCAGTTGACCTGCGTATTTGTGGATCATGGTCTGTTGCGGAAAAATGAAGGTGACGAGGTAGAAGCCGTATTTGGTCCCGCAGGCAGTTATAAATTAAATTTTATCCGCGTCAATGCGCAGGAACGCTTTTATGAAAAACTGGCAGGCGTGTCAGAACCGGAACGGAAACGTAAAATTATCGGTGAGGAATTTATCCGTGTCTTTGAAGAAGAGGCCAGAAAAATAGGAGCGGTAGATTTTCTGGTACAGGGGACCATTTATCCTGATGTAGTAGAAAGCGGCCTGGGCGGGGAATCCGCGGTCATCAAATCTCATCACAATGTAGGCGGGCTGCCAGACTGTGTGGATTTTAAAGAAATCATTGAGCCGCTGAGAAATTTGTTTAAGGATGAGGTAAGAAAAGTGGGACTGGAACTAGGGATCCCTGAGCATTTAGTATTTCGCCAGCCCTTCCCCGGTCCCGGGCTGGGTATCCGCATCATTGGAGAAGTCACGGCCGAAAAGGTAAAGATCGTGCAGGATGCGGATGCCATTTACCGTGAAGAAATCGCGAACGCGGGTCTTGACCGAAGCATCAATCAATATTTTGCGGCGTTGACCAACATGCGTTCCGTAGGCGTTATGGGTGATGAGCGTACCTATGATTACGCGATCGCGCTCCGCGCGGTCAATACCATGGATTTTATGACAGCCGAGTCGGCCCAGCTTCCCTGGGAGGTTTTGCAAAAGGTGACAAGCCGCATCATCAATGAAGTCAGTCATGTGAACCGCGTACTGTATGATGTGACCAGTAAACCGCCGGGGACGATTGAGTTTGAGTGATGAAATGGGATTGAAAAAGCCGGTGTTTATGCGGGCTGCAAGCAAATTTGCTTAAGTATTGGCAA
>CANRPU010000008.1 GCA_947632555.1 uncultured Lachnospiraceae bacterium | reverse complement strand
TTTTTGTCTTGAAAAATGCCGCGGAAACCGCGTAGAAAAAAAGATCTGATCTTTCAAGGATAGGTTGATTGTAACAGGGAAAAACAGTTTTGTAAAGCGGAAAGTTGAAAGACAGGATGACCGGGAAGAAACGTATAGGGACCGATCCATCAGGAAACTTAATAAAATTTAATAAAAAAATAAGTATGATTATGGTATAATAATTCTGCTGACGCAGAATCCATGCCGGATGCGCCGGCATGGCACCGCTTCGCGGCGCATTATCCCTGTGAGCCACCGCTTGAAAAGTAAATGCCGCTTACACGGCGCTTCCTTTTCTGCGCTCGTGGTATAATAATTCTGCTGACGCAGAATCCATGCCGGATGCGCCGGCATGACACCGCTTACGCGGCGCATCCAGGGTGAAGAGAAGGGGGATATGATTGTGAAACAGGCTGCTTTGAAAATAATATTGGCTCTTGTGATAGCGCTGTCGGACGTGGAGTATTCCTGCATAGGGAACAGCTTATCTTTGGACTGCGGCTTCAATGGCGAAAGCGGGGGAAAAGACCAAACGGAAACCTGCTCCGTGACCCGATACGGGAATGTGGAAGTAACGATCCGCCGGGAGGAAAGCGATTGGGGCGATCCGTATATTTCTTCCGCTGAGTTCATTGTGGACGGCGTGGCCTGCAATCTATCCATCCATTCTGATGACCCGGAGGAACTTGACGGTTACCTGAACGCCATTCTGGGTGTGACTGAAGACGGAAAAACAAAGATTTTGTCTGATGTGATGGGATTTGATGTACGCCGTGTTGAGATAGAGGAAACCACCCCACACCAGGTTTTGTGGCACTATTATGCTGAAGTGAACGGTGAGGACATATGTGTAGCGGAGCACTTCGGTTATGAGAACTACACCGAATCATGGAGCCGGGATTTAGACGGGGATGGAGTGCCCGAACTGATCTGCAATAACCAATATGGAGATGGCGTTCAGATGGTTTGTGTCTACCGCAACAACAACGGCAGCATAGAAGAAGGAAGTATTCGCTGGTCTTATTATAGCGAAAAATTTGGTTGGACCAATATTGGAGAAGATGGAATATCCAGCCTGCCCGTAGAGTGTTATGACCCGGAACGGGACATTTTTACGGCCACTTACTATGATCGTGACGCTGACACCACGGTGACGGCAGAGTTTGATGACGGTCTGATCCCTTTTGAGTTTCTTCCGTTTGCGCACTGTCGTTGAGCTGTTTACGGAGAGCGCTGATTTCTTTATGACTTTTTGGGCAGACAATGTGGTTGATAAATTTACCAAGATCAAAATGGCAGGTTTGTGAAGACAACTAAATAGCGGCACAGCGCGTGGACGGTTATGAACATGAAGTTTGTAGCCGTCTTTTTTATTTGGGAGGGGCAGGATATGGAAAACGCGAAGATTTATGGATATATGAGAGTATCCACAAGGGAGCAGAACGAGGACAGGCAGAGGATAGCTTTGATTAAAATGGGCGTGCCCGCCAAAAACATATACGCCGACAAGCTGTCGGGAAAGGACTTCAACCGGCCGCAGTATCAGAAACTGCTGAAAAAGCTGGACAGCGGCGCGGTACTGTTCGTGAAGTCCATAGACCGATTGGGGCGCAATTATGCCGACTTGAATGAGCAGTGGCGCATCATCACGAAGGAAAAGGGCGCGGATATAGTCGTGATCGATATGCCGCTTCTGGACACAAGGCGGGAGAAGAACCTGCTGGGGACGTTTATCAGCGATATTGTGCTGGCGCTGCTCTCATATGTAGCGGAGAATGAGCGGATCAACATTCGGCAGAGGCAGGCAGAGGGGATTGCCGCGGCAAAGGCGAGAGGGGTTAAGTTTGGCAGACCGGAGATACCCTGTCCTGACAACTTTCGGGAGATACACAGCCAGTGGAGAAAGAAAAAGCTCACGTTAACGCAGGCGGCGGAAGCCTGTGGAATGCCTGTGGGAACCTTTTACGCGAAGGCGAGAAAACTGGAAGAAGACGCTTGAACGTGTCCGATATATCATTTGAAAATGTGTACTTTTACAAACGATACATCGTGACTATAACTGCTTCAGATTATAACATGAGAACCCTTATTTTTCAATAAAATTTCCGTGGATTCTATATTTTCCGACATTCTGCTTTTGGCCTGAAAAGCCGTTTTGTAAAAGTACACTTTATGAAAACCGGAGGAAACAGAATGGATCCCGAAGAAAAGGAGAAGAGCCGTACAGCGCCGGAGGCAGAGGAAACTATTCGGCAGGATGAGAAAGAATTTAACGAAGTCAGGCAAAGATACAAGAAGCTGCGGTCAGAGCAGCGGAAATTGATGAAGAACTATCTGGAACAGAACGGGTTTACGGTCAGAATACCAAATGAAAGAGGACAGGGCGGAAAAGGAAATCCACATTACGGCAGACGGAAGCGCCAGCCGCTGCCGGAGGAATATGACCTGAGCAACTGGATGTGGATGGATGTGGAGCTGGGGGATATGACATACCTGGTTTCCCTGCAGACCTTTGATTTCGATCCAAATTCTCACTCGTATCATGTTCTGATGGACCGGCTGGGAATCTATCTGTACAGAAACGGAAGCGATAAGGCTCCGGCCGCGCTGCACCACATGCTGGAAACCGGTATTGATCTGCCCATGAATACGGACAAGCTGGACAGGCTGGTCAATATCCTGCGGTCGATCAGCAGATGCAGGGAAAGCATAAAACAGGATAAGGGATATGCTTATCTGAACAGCCTGTATCCGGCAGAGGAGGGGCTGTTTGAACTGATCCTGGCCCATGACCTGCAGGCGGGAGGAGAATAAAAGTCTGAAAGTAAACTTTCAAATTCTGGTTGATACGCGCGTTGAAGCGCGCAGGGAGGTGTAAACATGAGAAACAAAATGATCATCGGTATTTTAAGCGTGGCCCTGCTCTTTTCTGTGGGAGGAAATGTCTGGCTGTATGGGAACGTGGAGGAGGCGGAAACGCTTCAAGGAAGGGTAGCCGAACTGGAAGGCGGGGAGGCGGAGTGGCAGGCCAGGGTTTCCGGACTGGAGGAGCAGGCTGCAGGCTATGAGGCGCAAATATCCGAATTGCGGAAGCTGCTGGAAGAAAGTGAAAAAGCGGCTGCCCTGGCTAAAGTCTGCTATACCACCGATGGGACAGATGACGAGAGCCTGATCCAGCTTGTGAAAGATACGATCACCTCTGCGGGTATTCAGATCAAATATGCCGAGGAAGAGGAGCAAAGCAGGACAAAGTCGCTTCTTGAGTCAGTGGAGGACGCCTGCAAAAGAAACGATCTGGGGTCCACATTCGCCATGTTAAATCCCGTAGCGGCAGAGGGCGGCGATGAAATAAAGTATGTTCCGGAGGACTGGACTTTCCTGCAGGCGGCGGGCGGCGTCGGCAGCGTCATCTTTCACAGGTACGAGCTGGAAGAGGCACAGATAACGGACAGCAATATGTTGAAGTATTTCATCGCAAACGGAATGTACAATTTCGACGTAACGCAGTTAGACGGCTTTGAAATAGCAGACGGGAGTGGGATGGCCCTTGTGGACGTGAATGAGGACAAATATGATGTGAATTTCACGGTTACGTTCACCAACAAGGAAAACGGCGTTCCATATGTCGCGCTGATCGGTAATGTAAATGGCGGTTATGTGGTATTGGATGCCATCAACGCAGAATGGGTCAATCAGGTCACGATTAAGTATGAAGAAACAACTGATTCAATTCCGGACTACGATAAC
This sequence comes from uncultured Lachnospiraceae bacterium, assembly GCA_947632555.1. GTDB lineage: Bacteria > Bacillota > Clostridia > Lachnospirales > Lachnospiraceae > Acetatifactor. The sequence goes on along the minus strand of CANRPU010000008.1, from coordinate 110,148 downwards.
TCAACGGTTGACGCGAATGCCGGAGGTGCTGAGTCATTCATCCCTGATGATGACCCGAGTGTCAACCCTGACATCATGAATGAGGATCCTGGTGAGGAATACATTCCTGGGACAGGAAAGTTAACAATAACTGAGTTAGATGATCTTTCTGGAATCACACCAGCTGAAGATTTTAGAGCTCCTGGTGAGGATCCTGAATTACACAGTTATGATCCAAATGGAGCAACTATGCCAGGTATGTACTAATGTTTTGATAAAATAATACCTTATTAACATCTTAATGCATAATTGATTATTAAATGAAGGGACGGTAAATTTTATCGTCCCTTTTTCATTAAATATCATTTTTATTCGTTTCTGAAAACCATTACTTTAAATGTTCATAAAATGAAAGTCATACATTGCATACAGTTACAGTAAGTCATCGAATGTTAATATAATGATAGTTTACAAAGGATCGTTATTGTTGAAATAATCGATTTATTTTGATTATGAATTCTATCATTACGTTCATTTGAAATGTACTTACTATGGAGGTATGTAAACTTATGAAAAGATTGAAACGATTGTTATGCATTGTGTTTACCGTTATCCTGTCTATTACTTTCTTTCCGTCAACAGTGTTTGCTTCAAGCATTGACCCAAATGCTGATGGATCAGATGGTCACGAAATCGGAAGCTCCACGACACGTCAATTCTACTTCAGCAACAACACCATACAATGTGAGGTGAAGAGTGATGTTATTGATACATGATGGAAGAGGTGTGGACACTGATTAAAGGCTTTTCTTTTCCATGGGATTATAGTACACTGAAGAAAGAAACTATCTTGTGGCAGAGAAGGAGGGCATATGGATATTAAGAAGATCGTAGCGGAAATGACTCTGGAGGAAAAAGCCGGACTTTGTTCGGGGGCGGATTTCTGGCATACAAAAGCGGTGGAGCGGCTGGGCGTGGAGCCGATCACCATGAGCGACGGCCCTCACGGGCTGCGCAGGCAGGAGGAAGCAGGGGACCATCTGGGCATGGGTGGAAGCGTGCCGGCAGTATGTTTTCCGGCGGGCTGCGCCACGGCGGCATCCTTTGATGAGGCCCTGGTCTATGAGCTGGGACAGGAACTGGGAAAGGAATGCCGGGCGGAAGGCGTAAACGTGCTGCTGGGTCCTGCCGTCAATATCAAGCGTTCGCCCCTCTGCGGCAGGAATTTTGAATATTACTCCGAGGATCCCTATCTGGCTTCCCGAATGGCCGCAGCCTATATCAAGGGAGTGCAGAGCCGCGGGGTAGGGACCAGTTTAAAACATTTTCTGGCCAACAACCAGGAGCACCGCAGAATGAGCGGCAGCAGCGAAATGGACGAACGGACGCTGCGGGAAATCTATCTGGCGGCCTTTGAGGAAGCGGTGAAAGAGGGCAGGCCCTGGACCGTTATGTGTTCCTATAACCGCATCAACGGCACCTACGCCGCCCAGAACCGGAAATTTCTCACGGACGTGCTGCGGAACGAGTGGGGCTTTGACGGTTTTGTGGTAAGCGACTGGGGCGCTGTGAACGACAGGCCGGCGGATCTGGAAGCGGGACTGGATCTGGAGATGCCGTCCTCTTTCGGACATAATGATGCCAGGATCGTGGAGGCGGTAAAGGCGGGCAGGCTTTCGGAAAAGACACTGGATCAGGCGGTGGAGCGGATCCTGGGCGTCGCGCGGAAGTGCCGGGAAGCGGAAAGGACCGAACCTTACGATAAGGAAGCCGCTCACAGGCTGGCCCGCAGAATGGCGGGAGAGTGCATGGTGCTGTTAAAGAATGAGGGCGTACTGCCCTTGTCCAAAAACAGGAAGACCGCCTTTATCGGAGAATTCGCGGCGCATCCCCGTTATCAGGGCGGCGGCAGCTCTCATATCAATGCCTTTCAAACGGAATCCGCCTGGGAACTGGCGGACAAAACCTGCGTGACCTACGCGAAGGGCTGCAGTATCAAAGAGGATAAGACGGATGAGGCTTTACTGAAGGAGGCGGTGCTGGCGGCGAAAGAGGCCGAAACGGCGGTGGTATTCGCGGGACTGCCGGATTCCTATGAATCCGAGGGGTATGACCGGGTACACATGCGGCTGCCGGAAAATCAGAATGAACTGATCCGCGCGGTCTGCGAGGCCAATCCCAATACGGTGGTGGTGCTGCACAACGGCTCCCCGGTGGAAATGCCCTGGGCGGATCAGGTAAAGGGCATACTGGAGGCTTATCTGGGAGGCCAGGCGGTAGGCGGCGCCGTTCTGGATGTGCTCTACGGAGAGGTGAACCCCTCCGGGCATCTGGCGGAAACGTTCCCGCTGAAACTGGAGGACAATCCTTCTTATCTGTATTATCGGGGAGAAGGGGACACGGTGGAATACCGCGAAGGCATCTTTGTAGGCTACCGGTATTATGATAAGAAAAAAATGGATGTGCTCTTTCCCTTTGGGCACGGGCTGAGCTATACGGACTTCGCTTTTTCCAACCTGAAGATCTCGGCGGAGAGGATACGGGATACGGACGTTCTGACGGTATCCGTGGACATAAAAAATACGGGAAGCCGTTCCGGCAAGGCCGTGGCGCAGCTTTACGTGGCGCCGCCGCAAGGAGAGATCATCCGTCCCGTTCGGGAGTTAAAGGGCTTTGAAAAAGTGGAACTGGAAGCGGGGGAGAGCAGGACGGCGCGGTTTACCCTTTCCGGGCGCGCGTTTTCCTTCTATGACACGGCCGCGGGCAGATTCCGGGCGCCTTCCGGACGTTATGGCATCGAGATCGGGCTGTCTTCCCGGGATATCCGGCAGCAGTGCCAGGTGGAACTGGAAGAAAGCGAAACGCCCCATACCCGGGTGGGTATGGACACCATATTCCTGGATATCCTGCGGCGGCCGGCGGCAGTGCCCATGGTCAGGGAGATGGTGGCGAAGATGGATGTGGCGGATGCCGGAAACGGAGAGAGCATGGGAGAGGGTACGACGGAAATGCTGGAAGCCCTTTTGGGTTACATGCCGCTGCACGCGCTGGTATCCTTCTCCGGCGGAAAGATCGGATTTGACGATATTGAGGAGTTCATCGAAAAACTCAACGGAAGCGGGATTTTTTAAAAAAGCTATTGACAACCTGTACCGTTTTAAGATACAATAGCAAAGTCGGTTGTGACGAGGGGTCTTAGCTCAGCTGGGAGAGCATCTGCCTTACAAGCAGAGGGTCATAGGTTCGAGCCCTATAGGCCCCATCGTTTTACCGAAAATCATATGGGGCGAGATAGCTCAGCTGGCTAGAGCACACGGTTCATACCCGTGGTGTCGAGGGTTCAAGTCCCCCTCTCGCTATTGCTAAGAACACTGAACGGATCAGTGTTTTTTTGCTGTCCGGCGGATCTGCCGGACAGATTTACGCGGAAAAGGTTGTAATTGGAACAGGTCTTACTGTATAATAAAGACAGCAGGGCCTGTTTTTTCCGGAAAAAGGGAAAAAGGCATAAAAATAAAAAGAAAGAGGTGTAAAAATGGGATTTTTAACAGGTAAAACAGCGATCATCACAGGGGCCGGCCGCGCGGTCTTAAGCGACGGCAGATGCGGCTCCATCGGCTACGGTATTGCCACCGCCTACGCGAAGGAAGGAGCGAACCTGGTGATCACCGGCAGAAACATGAAGAAGCTGGAGGATGCCAAGGAAGAACTGGAACGGCTGTACGGCATTCAGGTACTGATCGTGCAGGCGGACGTTTCCGCCGGATCGGACAATGAGGCGGTAGTGGGAAACGTGATCAGCAGGACTATGGATACCTTCGGCCGTATCGACGTGCTGATCAACAACGCGCAGGCTTCCGCTTCCGGCGTGACGCTGGCGGAGCATACCACGGAACAGTTTGATCTGGCGTTGTATTCCGGTTTGTACGCCGCTTTTTATTATATGAAAGCATGCTATCCTTATTTAAAGGAAACCCAGGGTTCCGTGATCAATTTCGCGTCGGGGGCCGGCCTTTTCGGTAATTTCGGACAGTGCGCATACGCGGCCGCGAAGGAGGGCATCCGCGGGCTGACCCGTGTGGCGGCTACGGAATGGGCCAGGGACAATATCAATGTCAATATTATCTGCCCCCTGGCGTGGACGGCTCAGCTGGAACAGTTCCAGAAGTCCTATCCCGACGCTTTTGAGAAAAATGTGCATACGCCGCCCGTGGGACATTTCGGGGATACGGAAACGGAGATCGGGCGTGTCTGCGTGCAGCTCGCCTCTCCTGATTTCAAATTCATGACCGGCGAAACGCTGACCCTGGAAGGCGGTCTGGGCCAGAGGCCGTAAGCCGCGCTTTTGTCTGTACGCTGAAACAATCTCCCCGGGATCGGACATTTGGTAAAATTGTCCATATTCCGGGGAGCTTTTTCTACATCTTTTTTTCCACATCATATTGACATGAATAAAAAGCATGATACAATATATAGTATGTATGAAAGGGAATGCCGCCTGCGGCGGAAGAATGAGAGGGAGTATGAAGATAATCAAAAGAAGCGGTTCGGAAGTGACCTTTGATATGAGTAAGATCGAAGCGGCTATCCGGAAGGCCAATGCCAGCGTAATGGACAGTGAGAAGATGTCGGAGGAGCAGATCCTGGGGATCACCCGCAGTGTGGAAAACGCCTGTGAATCCATGCAGCGTTCTCCCAGTGTGGAAGAGATCCAGGATATGGTGGAGAACGAGATCATGAACAGGAGGGCGTTTTCCGTAGCGAGGAATTATATTACCTATCGTTACAAGAGAGCCCTGGTCAGAAAGGCCAATTCCACCGATGAACAGATATTGAGCCTGCTGGAGTGCAACAACGAGGAAGTCAAGCAGGAAAATTCCAACAAGAACCCCACTGTCAACAGTGTGCAGAGGGACTATATGGCGGGCGAGGTCAGCAAAGATATTACCAAGCGTTTTCTGCTGCCCCCGGATATTGTGGAGGCCCATGAAAAGGGGATCATCCATTTTCATGACGCGGATTATTTTGCCCAGCATATGCACAACTGCTGTCTGGTGAATCTGGAGGACATGCTCCAGAACGGCACCGTGATCAGCGAAACCATGATCGATACGCCCAAGAGCTTTTCCACTGCCTGCAACATCGCCACGCAGAGCATTGCCCAGATCGCTTCTTCCCAGTATGGCGGACAGAGCATTTCACTGGCGCATCTGGCTCCTTTTGTGCAGGTCAGCAGAGATAAATTCCGTAAGGAAGTACGCAGGGAGCTGGAAATGGCAGGGCTTGCCGCGGACGATGAGATCGTCAACAAGATCGCGGAGAGCAGAGTCAAAGAAGAGATCAACCGCGGGGTGCAGATGATCCAGTATCAGGTCATCACGCTGATGACTACCAACGGACAGGCTCCTTTCGTCACGGTGTTCATGTATCTGGACGAGGTACCGGAAGGACAGATCAGGGACGATCTGGCCGCCGTGATCGAAGAGGTTCTGCACCAGCGCATCAAGGGCGTGAAGAATGAAAAGGGCGTTTACATTACGCCCGCGTTCCCCAAGCTCATCTATGTGCTGGAAGAGGACAATATCAAAGAGGGCACCAAGTACTGGTATCTCACAAAGCTGGCCGCTCAGTGCACGGCCAAGAGGATGGTGCCGGACTATATTTCCGAGAAGATCATGCGCCAGTTAAAGGACGGCAACTGCTATCCCTGTATGGGATGCCGTTCCTTCCTGACAGTATACAAAAACGAAGAAGGCAGACCGCAGTTCTACGGACGCTTCAATCAGGGCGTGGTAACGCTGAACCTGGTGGATGTGGCCTGCAGCTCCGAGGGCAATATGGACAGGTTCTGGGAGATCCTGGACGAGCGTCTGGATCTGTGCTACAGAGCTTTGATGTGCCGCCACAACAGGCTGAAAGGTACGCCCTCCGACGTGGCGCCCATTCTGTGGCAGGACGGTGCCCTGGCCCGTTTAAAGAAAGGGGAAACCATTGATAAGCTGCTTTATAACGGCTATTCCACCATTTCCCTGGGCTATGCGGGGCTCTGCGAGTGCACGCGCTATATGACGGGCAGATCCCATACCCATCCGGAATCTACGCCGTTTGCCCTGAAAGTAATGCAGCATTTAAACGATGCCTGCCATAAATGGAGAGAAGAAACCAATATTGACTTCAGCCTTTACGGTACGCCGCTGGAATCCACCACCTATAAGTTCGCGAAATGCCTGCAGAAGCGTTTCGGCAAGATCGAGGGCGTAACGGACAGGAATTATATCACCAACAGCTACCATGTGCATGTGACCGAACCCATCGACGCCTTTGAGAAACTGAAGTTCGAGGCTCAGTTCCAGCAGCTTTCCCCGGGCGGCGCCATCAGCTATGTGGAAGTGCCCAATATGCAGGACAATCTGGATGCGGTGCTGGCCGTTATGCAGTATATTTATGATAACATCATGTACGCGGAGTTAAATACCAAGAGTGACTACTGCCAGCAGTGCGGCTACAGCGGGGAGATTCAGATCGTGACCGACAAGGACGGCAAGCTGATCTGGGAATGTCCCAGCTGCGGCAACCGGGACCAGGATACTATGAATGTGGCCAGAAGGACCTGCGGTTATATCGGCACGCAGTTCTGGAATCAGGGCAGGACGCAGGAGATCAAGGAACGTGTTCTCCATCTGTAAGGAGCGGGTATGAATTACGCGGAAATCAAGAACTGCGATATTGCCAACGGGCCGGGGGTCAGAGTGTCTTTATTTGTCAGCGGCTGCACCCATCACTGCAAAAACTGTTTTAACCAGGTGGCGTGGGATTTCGAGTACGGTTCTCCTTTTACGGAGGAAGTGGAGGACCGTATCATCGGGCTGCTGAGGCCGGAGTACATCAGAGGGCTGACGCTTCTGGGCGGCGAGCCCATGGAGTACGCCAATCAGGAAAGACTGCTCCCTTTTGTCAAAAGAGTGAAACAGGAGCTGCCCGCGAAAGACATCTGGTGTTTCAGTGGCTATCTGTTTGATCAGGAGATCCTGGATAAGATGTGCGTGGAACAGGAGGTAACGAGGGAGCTTCTGCGTTATCTGGACGTGCTGGTGGACGGCCGTTTTGTAGAAGAATTAAAGGATATTACGCTGCGTTTCAGGGGTTCCTCCAATCAGCGCCTGATCGATGTGCCCGCCTCCCTGCGGGAGGGCAGGGTGGTCCTCTGGCAGGATCAGGACAAAAAGCTGTCATAAAATGGAAATCTTGTCCATATACTGTACTAGTGAAATCATTTTAGGAGGCAGGATATGGCAAGAGGACAACGCAGACCCATTGAAGAAAAGATCCGGGAAAAGGAAGAGCAGATAGCGGCTCTGAAAGCAAGGATACAGGCGGAGGAAAAAGAACTTTCGGAATTACGGAAAGAGAAGCAGAATAAAGAACTGGAAGCTCTGAGTGAATTGCTGGAAGAAGCCAATATGACGGTGACGGAAGCCAGAGAGATTCTGGAACAGCATATTTATGAAGATGAGGATGAAAGCGATTGAGAGAAAGGGAGCTATCGGTATCGGCGCGGCAGATCCGCGCGGGGATATTGATAGCTCCTTATTTACGAAAGGAGATCGGGATGAGGATTGGGACAGGATATGATGTGCACCGGCTGACAGAAGGGCGCAGGCTGATCGTGGGAGGGGTGGAGATCCCCTATGAAAAAGGACTGCTGGGCCATTCCGACGCGGATGTGCTCCTGCATGCCGTTATGGACGCCCTGCTGGGCGCGGCGGCGCTGGGGGATATCGGCAAGCATTTTCCCGATACGGAGGAGGCCTACCGGGGGATCTCCTCTTTGAAGCTCCTGAAAAAAACGGGAGAGCTTTTGGCGGAAAACGGTTTTCTGGTAGAAAATATCGACGCCACCATCATTGCCCAGGCGCCCAGGATGCGTCCCCATATCGACGCCATGCGGGCCAATATCGCCGGGGAACTGGCTCTGGATATTTCCCGGGTAAGCGTAAAGGCCACCACGGAAGAGGGACTGGGCTTTACGGGAAGCGGGGAGGGGATTGCCGCCCAGGCCGTCTGTATGCTGACCCCGGCGCGGGAAGAGGGATGAAAATGAAAACGGAAGAGCAGATAAATGAAAAAACAGCCATGCAGGTGTCCATGGTGAGCATCCTGGTAAACGTGGCGCTTTCCGCGGGAAAGTTCGCGGCGGGCGCGCTGGCCCGTTCCGGCGCCATGATCTCGGACGCGGTGCATTCCGCTTCCGATGTATTCAGCACTTTTGTGGTGATCGTGGGGATCCGGCTTTCCGGTAAGAAAGCGGACAGGGACCATCCTTACGGGCATGAAAGGATGGAATGCGTGGCGGCCATTGTGCTGGCAGTGGTGCTGGCCATTACCGGTCTGGAGATCGGCGCGGGAGGTATGCAGAAGATCCTTGGCGGCAGGTATGAGGAACTGGCGGTTCCCGGCGCACTGGCGCTGGCGGCCGCGGTATGTTCCGTACTGGTGAAGGAGGGCATGTACTGGTACACCCGTTTTTATGCCAAAAAGATAAAATCCCCGGCGCTGATGGCGGATGCCTGGCATCACCGCTCCGACTCTCTTTCCTCGGTGGGAGCGTTTATCGGTATTCTGGGCGCCAGGCTTGGATTCCCGGTGATGGACGCCGCGGCCAGCGTGATCATCTGCGCGTTTATCCTGAAGGCGGCTTATGATATCTTTCAGGATGCCATTGATAAGATGGTGGATAAGGCCTGTGATGAAGATACGGAAAGGCGGCTTACCGAGCTGGTAATGGCCCAGCAGGGCGTGAAGGGCATAGACAGCCTCCGGACGCGGACGTTCGGAAGCCGGGTATATGTGGACGTGGAGATCCTGGCGGACGGAAACCTTTCCCTGTATGAGAGCCATGCCATCGCGGAACGGGTACACGATGAGATCGAGGCCCGTTTCAAAGAGGTAAAGCACATTATGGTACATGTAAATCCTTGTTGACAAAGCAGGTAAAGTTGCGTATTCTTTTCTTGACGGAAAGGGATATGCCGCGCCGCGGCGGAATGAGAGGCAAAATGGAAAACAGACTGAAGATATATAATTCACTGACCAGGAAAGAGGAACTGTTCGTACCCAATGAAGAGGGAAAGGTGGGGATGTATACCTGCGGCCCCACTGTGTATCATTACGCGCATATCGGCAATCTGCGGAGCTATATCATGGAGGACCTGCTGGAGAAGACCCTCCGGTATCTGGGCTACGATGTCAGGCGCGTTATGAACATCACCGACGTGGGGCATCTTTCCAGCGACGCGGATACCGGCGAGGATAAAATGCTGAAGGGCGCGAAACGGGAGCACAAGACGGTAATGGAGATCGCCCGGTTTTACACCCAGGCCTTTTTTGAGGACTGCGGAAAGCTGAACATCAAGCGTCCCGACGTGGTGGAGCCCGCTACTAACTGTATCCGGGAATTTATCCACATGATCACGGTGCTTTTGGAAAAGGGCTATGCCTACGAAATGGGCGGCAATATTTATTTTGATACCTCCAGGCTGGAGAACTATCATGTTTTTTCCGGGCAGGATTCGGATATGGAGCTTCTGGTAGGCGTCAGGGATGATGTGGAAGAGGACGCCAACAAGAAGAACAAGAGTGACTTTGTCCTCTGGTTCACCAAGTCCAAGTTTGAGGATCAGGAATTAAAATGGGAAAGTCCGTGGGGACTGGGATATCCCGGCTGGCATATTGAATGCTCCTGCATCGGCATAAAGCATTTGGGCGAATACATGGATATCCATTGCGGCGGCGTGGACAATATTTTTCCCCACCACACCAACGAGATCGCGCAGAGCGAGTCCTATCTGGGACATAAATGGTGCAATTACTGGTTCCACGTGCACCACTTAAACGACAAGGCCGGCAAGATGAGCAAATCCAAGGGAGATTTCCTGACGGTATCCCTGCTGGAGAGCAAGGGTTACGATCCTTTGGCCTACAGGCTTTTCTGCCTGCAGTCCCATTACCGCAAACCGCTGGAATTTTCCTATGAGAATCTGGACAATGTGACCAGCGCCTACAGGAAGCTGCGGAGGCGGATCGGGGAACTGACGCCGGAAGGCGAGGTAGAGCAGGAGAAATTCGCGGACTGGAAAAAGCGTTTTGAGGATGCCCTCTGCGATGACCTGAATTCTTCCATGGCCCTGACGGTGCTGTACGAGATGCTGAAGGCCGATATGAATGACAGTACCAAGAGAGCGCTGGCGGAAAGCTTTGACCAGGTGCTTTCCCTGGACCTGCTGGCAGGAGAGGCGGACGGAGCGGATACTGTGGACGGGGAACTGGAGGCCTATGTGCTTTCCAGGATCGAGGAAAGAGCCGCGGCCAAAAAGAACAGGGACTTCGCTATGGCGGATGCTATCCGCAGCGAGCTGGCGGAGAAAGGGATCCTGCTGGAGGACACCAGAGAGGGCGTAAAATGGAAGAAGGTATGAGTTTACCGGATCTGATCAAAGAGGTGTTTGAAGTGGGAGAGGTGGATATAAAAACATATTCACCTCTCGCTTTGGCATATATAGGCGATGCTTTTTTTGACATCATCATCCGCACTGCGGTGGTGGGAAAAGGGAACAGGGCCGCGGAGGCGCTGCACAGACAGGCCAGCTCCTTTGTCAACGCCAAAGCGCAGGCCGGCCTGGCGGAAGCGGTACAGGATCTGCTGACGGAGGAGGAAGCGGCGGTCTACAGAAGAGGAAGGAACGCCAAATCCCACAGTATCGCGAAAAACGCCGGACTGCAGGATTACCGCCGGGCTACGGGACTGGAGGCTCTGATGGGCTGGCTCTATCTGCGCGGGGATACCGGGCGGGCGCTGGAGCTGGTCAAGGAAGGACTGGCAAGGACAGGCAGAGCGCTTTAAATACCGGGAGAGGGTGGAAACTGAGAAAATGGGATACGAAGAATTTACCATTGAAGGCAGGAACGCGGTCCTGGAGGCATACCGGGCGGGCAGGACCATCGACAAGCTGTATGTGCAGGAGGATTGTCAGGACGGTCCTGTGATGAGCATCAAGCGGGAAGCCAAAAAGGCGGGAACGCTGGTAAAGTACGTGACGAAGGACAGACTGGACCAGATGTCCCGGACAGGAAAGCATCAGGGCGTGATCGCTTCCGCCGCGGCCTATACCTACGCGGAGGTGGACGATATGCTGCGGGCAGCCGAGGAAAAGGGGGAACCGCCTTTTCTGTTTCTGCTGGACGGTATTGAGGATCCCCACAATCTGGGGGCCATTATCAGGACCGCCAATCTGGCGGGTGCCCACGGAGTGATCATTCCCAAAAACAGAGCGGTGGGACTGACGGCTGTAGTGGCCCGCACGTCGGCGGGGGCGCTGAACTATACCCCTGTGGCGAAGGTGACGAATCTGGCGCAGACCATAGATGAACTGAAAAAAAAGGGCCTTTGGTTTGTCTGCGCGGATATGGACGGCACCAGGATGTACGATGTGGACATGAGGGGCCCAATCGGACTTGTGATCGGCAGCGAGGGCAGGGGAGCGGGACGGCTGATAAAAGAAAAATGCGATATGACGGCTGCCATTCCCATGAAAGGCGATATCGACTCCCTAAACGCTTCCGTAGCGGCGGGAGTGCTGGCCTATGAGATCGTGCGCCAGCGGGAAATGTAGAAAGGGCATGTTATGCGGGATTACGGGCAGAGCTCGGATGAGGAACTGATCCTCCGGCTCCGGGATGGGGAAGAGAGGATCACGGACTACATCATGGATAAATACAAAAATCTGGTGCGCAGCAAGGCCGGCTCCATGTATATCCTGGGCGGGGACAGGGACGATCTGATCCAGGAAGGCATGATCGGGCTCTTTAAAGCCATCCGGGACTACGACAGCGGCCGCGACGCCAGTTTTGCCACGTTCGCGGAGCTCTGTATCAGCCGCCAGATGTATTCCGCTGTGCAGGCGGCGGGGCGGATGAAGCATATTCCGTTAAATACCTATATTTCCCTGTATCAGACGGAGGAGCAGGGGGAGGAAGAGAAAAATATCCTGGATATCCTGGCGGATGACGGGCTCAATCCGGAAGACCTGGTGATAGACAAAGAAAATGTGGAAAGGCTGGAAAAACAGATAGAGGAAGAACTGAGCGGATTGGAAAAGCAGGTACTGGAGCTGTACATGACCGGTATGAGCTACAGCCAGATCGCCAGGGTGCTGGGCAGGGATGAAAAATCCACGGACAACGCGCTGCAGCGGTTAAAGGCCAAGATCAGGCGCAGGATGCCCGGATAGAAACGGCGGACCGGGCCCCGGTGATTTTCACAAAAAATCCCTTTTTCTTATTGAAAAAATTTTTTCAGGCTATATAATAGTAATTGTGTGGATTCATGATTCCGGGGTCTGAGGCGGCCGGAGAACATCGAAACAGAGAGTTGGAGATGACAGCTATGCAGACGGAATACACCAAGGTAAAGGTAAATAACGAGATCGAACTGTGTGAAACAGTGGATATGGACGTGAAAAAGCAGATAGAAAAAACGCTTTTGCAAAACCGGATCTCCTACTATATCAAATGGCATAAACAGGGGATCTTTAAACGTGGGAAAAATCTCTGCATCATCTGTGTCAACGACAATTCCCGCGGCGAGGCGGAAGAACTGATCCGTTCCCTGGGGGAAGAAGTGGAGGAGAAGGTGCATTTTCTGATGCGCAGGTCAGAGGAAAGCTATTTCTGAGAAGAAGTTTATATATGTCGGATATCGGCTGTGCCGGCCTATTTCATTTGTAAAAGTGAAGTAGGCTTTTCCTATGCTTGATGGGAAGGGCGGCCGGTGGGACCGGGAGGAGGAGTATTATGGAAACGTACAATATGTTTATGGATCTGGCGATCATCATCGTGTTTGCCAAATTTTTCGGGATCGTGACAAGGAAGCTCAGGGCGCCCCAGGTGGTGGGGGAGATCATAGCGGGGCTGATCATCGGCCCCTGCGGTCTGAGCCTGGTGCAGCAGACGGATTTTCTGGCGCAGATGGCGGAAATAGGCGTGGTGCTCTTAATGTTTTCCGCCGGCCTGGAAACCAATCTGAAGGATCTGATGCGCACGGGACCGAAGGCCTTTCTGATCGCCTGCGCGGGTGTGTTCGTCCCTCTGGTGTGCGGCTCCCTTCTGTATATGGCGTTTTACGGAGCGTCACCCTGGGGCTCGGAGGGATTTTATAAAGCGGTGTTTGTAGGAGTGATCCTGACGGCCACTTCCGTCAGCATCACGGTACAGTCCCTGCGGGAAATGGGAAGGCTTAAAGGCGTGGTGGGGACCACGATCCTGAGCGCGGCTATCATTGACGATGTGATCGGCATCATTGTGCTGACCTTTGTCATCGGCTTTAAGAGCCCGGATGCGTCCCCTCTGCGGGTAGTGCTGAATACGGTGCTGTTTTTTGTCTTTGCCATAGTGCTGGGATTTCTCATTTACAAGATGTTTAAGCTGGCGGACAGCCGTTATCCCCACACCCGCAGGATTCCCATTATGGGACTGGCGCTGTGCCTGTTGATGGCCTATGTGGCGGAAGCCATCTTTGGGATCGCGGATATCACAGGCGCCTACGTGGCCGGCATTATCCTCTGCTCTATCAGAGATTCCGCCTATATTGAGGAAAAAGTGGATATCAACTCCTATATGCTTTTCGGACCGGTCTTTTTTGCCAGTATCGGATTAAAGACCAATATAGAAAATCTGACGGTGCCCCTGCTTGTCTTCGCGGTCTGCTTCGTGCTGGTGGGTCTGTGCGCCAAGATCATAGGCTGCGGGCTGATGGCCAGGCTCTGCGGATTCAACGGAAAGGATTCTCTTAAGATCGGCGTGGGCATGATGACCAGAGGGGAAGTGGCGCTGATCGTTTCTCAGAAAGGGCTTTCCGTGGGGCTGCTTTCTCCTGTTTATTTTACGGCGGTGATCCTGCTGATCGTGGTATCCAGTATCTCCACGCCGATCCTTTTAAAGTTTTTGTACGCGAAGGAGCCTGCGGAAGCGTAGGCCCCTGTTTGCGTCAGAACTCTTGACTTGAGCGGCGGAGCGATATATAATCGACAACGGACGGCCGACTGACCGGTCGGACGATATGAGGCGGGCATTATTCGGAAAGGTGCGGTAATCTTATGATCTCAAAATTCAGTGTAAAAAAGCCTTATACGGTACTGGTAGGCGTAGTGCTGGCGATCGTGCTGGGCGTGGTATCCTTTACGCATATGACGGCGGATCTGCTTCCCAGCATCAGCCTTCCCTATGTCATCGTGATGACCACCTATGTGGGGGCCAGTCCCGAAACCGTGGAAAGCGCGGTAACAAAGCCGATAGAGGCCTCCATGGCCACCGTCAGCAATATCGAGAGCGTCAGCTCCGTTTCCAGTGAGAACTACTCCATGGTGATCCTGGAGTTTTCGCAGACGGCGAATATGGATTCCGTTTCGCTGGAGATCAGGGAAAACCTGGATCAGCTGACGGCTTACTGGGACGATGACCTGATCGGCAATCCCATTATCATGAAACTGAATCCCGACATGCTGCCCGTTATGATAGCGGCGGCCGGCATGGAGGGTATGGATATTGTGGATGCCAGCGCCTATATCGAAGAAAATATCGTGCCGGAGCTGGAGAGCATCGAAGGCGTGGCCTCTGTCAGCACCACCGGTATGATCGAGGAAAATGTCAATGTGGTGATAAGACAGGATAAGATCGACCTGGTGAACGAAAAGATCAGGGCTTCCATTGATTCCAAGCTGGAGGATGCCAGACAGGAGCTGGCGGACGGCAAAGAGGATATCCAGAGCGGATTGGCTCAGGTAGCCAGCGGCAGACGGGAACTGGCGGACGGGCAGTCCCAGCTGGACAACGGCAGGATCCAGCTGGACAACGGCAGGACGGAACTGGAAAATCAGCAGAATGAAACCATAGACCAGCTGGCCGCGGCCCAGACGCAGCTGCTGACCGCCAAGGCGGATCTGGAAACATTAAAGACCAATACCACCATGGATATGGAGGTACTGAAGGGGCTGGTAAACGGGCTGAACAAGATGACGGCCGCGGGAACGCAGCTGGATTCCCTGACCGCGGGCCTGACGGAGCTGGAAACAGCCTATCAGCAGGTGAAGGATGCTACGAGAGTTCTGCCGCCTGAACAGCAGCAGGCAGCGCTGCAGCAGTTTCAGGAGGGTATGATCTCAAAGCTGCAAGGGAGCGGAGTGCCGCAAGAGGTAACGCAGCAGCTGGCCACGGCGAACATATCCGATAATCTGGACGAGGTAAAAACGATCCTGGAGGCGTATCAGGAGAAGGCAAAGAAGGAACTGAACGCGCAGATTTCCGCTCTGCAGGAAAGCATTATGATAAAATCCATGCAGCTGATCGTCAGAGATGACGAAGGGCTGGTGTCCAATTACAACGCCTGGGCCGTGCAGCAGTATATTGACGGGCTGCAGACCCAGATCAATACCTGTAACGGGCAGATAGCCCAGATCGATGCGCAGCTGACGGCGCTTTCTTCCGGAGAATCCAACGCGGTACTGGGGTTCGCCAACGGCATGACGCAGATCGCCATGGAGGAGAGCCGGCTGGATTCCGCCCAGTCCCAGCTGGATTCCGCCCAGGCTCAACTGGACAGCACCCGCGCCCAGCTGGAGGATGCGCTGGCTCAGATCGAGGATGGGGAGAAGCAGCTGGAAGAAAGCCGGGAGGAGGCCTATGAGCAGTCCGACATGGTGGATGTGCTGACGGTGGACACGGTATCCGCGCTTCTCGCGGCGCAGAATTTTTCCATGCCGGCGGGCTACGTGACGGAGGACGGCATCTCCTATATGGTGCGTATCGGGGATAAGCCGGAAAACGCGGAGGAAATGGCGAAGCTGCCGCTGCTCAATCTCCATATGGACGGCGTGGACACGATCACCCTGGAGGACGTGGCGGATGTGTTCTATGTGGACAATTCGGCGGAGGTATATACCAATGTCAACGGCAGCGCCGGCGTTATGCTGACGGTGCAGAAGCAGACCGGGTATTCCACAGGCGAGGTATCGGATCTGCTGGGGGAGCGCTTTGAAGCGCTGGAAGAGGAGAATCCGGGGCTGATGATGATCCCGCTGATGGATCAGGGCATTTATATTGATCTGGTCATGGATTCCATCGTCAGCAATATCATATCCGGCGCGCTGCTGGCAATTCTGATCCTGCTGCTGTTTTTAAAGGATCTGCGGCCCACGCTGGTGGTGGCGTTTTCCATTCCCGTCAGTCTGGTGACGGCCATTGTGTGCATGTATTTCAGCGGGGTGACGCTCAACGTCATTTCCCTTTCCGGACTGGCTCTGGGCATCGGTATGCTGGTGGATAACTCCATCGTGGTCATTGAAAATATCTACCGCCTGCGGAGCGAGGGAAAGAGCGTGGCGGAGGCGGCTACGGAAGGCGCGAGAGAAGTGGCGGGCGCCATTATGGCTTCTACCCTGACCACCATCTGCGTATTCGCGCCCATTGTTTTTACGGAAGGAATTACCAGACAGCTCTTTGTAGATATGGGACTGACCATAGCGTATTCCCTGCTGGCCAGTCTGCTCATCGCGCTGACTGTGGTCCCGGCTATGGCTTCCGGTATGCTGAAGCGGACCAGGGAACAGAAAGAAGGCAGGATTTTCAGACTGTTTGTCAAAGGCTATGAAAAAGTACTGCGCTTCTGCTTAAAATGGAAGCCGTTGGTATTGATCGTCGTGCTGGCGCTCCTGGGGCTGAGCGCGGCGGCCGCGATATCCAACGGTACGGCTTTTATGTCGGATATGGACAGCACCCAGCTCACCGTGAACGTGCAGATGGGTGAAGAGGCCACTTTGGCGGAAACCGGCGCCATGACGGATGAAGTGGTGGACCGGATCCGGGAACTGCCGGATATCGCGGATGTGGGAGCCATGGCGGGCGGCTCCACCATGTCCATGCTGACCGGTTCCGGCGGCAGCACCAATTCTACCTCCATCTACGTGACAACCGTGGAGGAAAAGAGTATGAGCAATGAAGAACTGGCCAAGGTGATCCTGGAAAAAACGGCGGATCTGGACGCGGAGATAACGGTGGACACTTCCAGCATGGATATGAGCGCCCTGGGCGGGAGCGGTATCGCGGTACAGGTGGAAGGCAGAAACCTGGATACCCTGCGGACGGCGGCCGCCGGTGTGGCGGAGGTCATAGCCGGCGTGGAAGGCACTACGGAGGTTTCCGACGGTATGGAGGATGCGGACGAGGAACTGCGCATCACGGTGGATAAAGAGAAAGCCATGGAATATGGGCTGACGGTGGCCCAGGTCTTTTCCCAGGTATCCGTTAAGCTGGCGGAAGCATCTTCGGCTACCACGCTGGAGGAATCGGACAAGGATTATGGCGTGTATGTGCTCAATGAAGCGGACGAAGCCCTGACCAGAAAGCTTTTGGAGAGCCTGCTGATAGAGGGCACCGGAGCGGAACAGGAAACGGTGGAAGTTCCTTTTTCACAGATCGCGGACTTTGAAATGGTACAGAGCCTGAGCGCCATCAACCGCGCGGACCAGACCCGCTATATTACGGTATCGGCCTCTCTGGCGGACGGCTATAATATCGGGCAGGTTTCCGCGAAGGTGGAGGACGCGCTGGCGGATTACGCGCTGCCGGAAGGCTGCAGACTGGTATTCGCGGGAGAAAACGAAACCATCAACGACGCCATGGAGCAGGTGGTATTGATGCTTCTGCTGGCGCTGGTATTTATGTATCTGATCATGGTGGCACAGTTCCAGTCCCTTCTGTCACCCTTTATCATTATGTTTACCATCCCGCTGGCTTTTACGGGAGGATTTTTCGGGCTTTATTTTACGGGGAGCGAGGTCAGCGTGATCGCGCTGATCGGATTTGTGATGCTCTCCGGTATTATCGTAAATAACGGTATCGTACTGATCGATTATATGAATCAGCTCAGGGCGGCCGGCATGGAAAAGAAGGAGGCCATTCTCACCGCCGGAAAGACCAGGCTGCGGCCTGTGTTCATGACGGCGCTCACAACGATCCTGGCGCTGTCCACCATGGTATTCAGCCAGGATATGGGCGCGGAGATGATGAAGCCCATGGCCATTGTCACCATCGGCGGACTGGTGTACGGTACGCTGCTGACTTTGGTAGTGATTCCGTGTGTGTACGACATATTTATCAGAACAAAGAGGAAAGACTGATATGGGAAAGGTCACGGGAAGGATGGCGCGGGGAGAGCTCCCCGCGAAGGTTGCCGCCCTGTATCAGGCGGTGCTGGAACTGATAGAAGAGGGAGCGGATATCGCGGAATTAAAGGTATCGGATATTACGAAAAAAGCAGGCATCGGAAAAGGGACTGCCTACGATTATTTTGATACCAGGGAAGAGATCATCGCTTACGCGCTGCTGTACTTTATGGACAGCTTTATGCTGCATGTGGAAAAGGAAGTGCGGGAAAAGACCGGATTCTGGGATAAGGTGGACCTGATGCTGGATATCCTGGGGACGGAGATCGGCAAAAGCGCCTGTATACTGCGCTTTATCAATCTCATGTATGAACCTTCCCAGTCCGGACAGAAGCTGCGGGAGGCTTTACAGGACGCGAAGAACACGGACGGATACTGTCCGCTGCCTACGCTGTGGGATATTCTGGAACAGGGCATGGCTGAGGGAGAGGTCCGGGCGGATGTGCCTGTGGATTTTCTGATGCATTCTCTGATGGCGCGGCTGATCTCCTATGCGGCCGCTCTGCTCTGGAACGGCAAGGACGGCGTCCGCGGCCTGCGCGAAAACGAAAATACCGTTTCGGGAGAAGCCTGGAAAACATACGGGGATTCCTTTGAAGAAGCGTTTAAAAGATATATCCGCGACTGTATCAGAGCAGAATTTAAGGCCGGAACACGCGCGGAACCGGCCCTGGGAAGCTGCTGACGGGAATCATATGGACAAATGCAGAGTTTAAGGGTGCATTAAGAGGCGGCCATGTTGAAAGAAGGATAGAGGTAATTTTTGAGGACGGAAAAGTTATAGGATATGACGGAGAAAATATGTTTTATAGTGCATGGTAATATAAGAAATAATTAGATATATATGCAAAAGAGAGCCGGAATGATTAGAATGTAGGAAAACGATCATATGGAAGGATTATACGATGAACAGACAAATTATTGAGGAAAAGATGGGCATCGACTACACCTTGCATGACAATTATTATCTGCCCGATCGTGCATTACCCGCCGAGGAAGAACAGCATATCGTGATATGAGTGCAACGGCACAGGCCTTTACCTGTTCTGTTATTATGAAGTTTCAACAAAATCAAAATTAGTCAATCGTGATTTGCCGAATCATACTTGACTAATTTATTTTCCCACGCTATACTATATCTATCCTAAGATGGGAGGTAGCGTAATGTTTATCGGCAGAGATCGAGAATTGGAAACTCTAAACAATCTATATTCCTCAAATAAATTTGAATTCACGGTCATATATGGGCGGCGGCGTGTGGGAAAAACAGCGCTGATTAATCAGTTTATCGACGGTAAAAACGCGATCTATTTCATGGGCGTGGAGAGCAACGCCAAGCAAAATCTCGAAAATTTCAGCAAGAGTATTTTGGAGTACCGTACGGGCATGGAAACTGATGGCTCCTTCCACTCCTTTCAGGCGGCGCTGGAGTATGTGTTCAAGCTGTCTGAACAGGAGCGGCTCATTCTCGCCATCGACGAATACCCCTATGTTGCCCGATCGGAAAAAAGCCTTGCCTCTACGCTTCAGCTGCTCATTGACAAATACAAGGACAACTCCAAGCTGATGCTGATCCTCTGCGGCTCGTCCATGTCCTACATGGAGGATCATGTTTTGGCCTACAAAGCGCCGCTTTACGGGCGGCGCACGGCGCAGATGAAGATCGTCCCCTTCGAATTTGAGGAAACTTGCCGATATTTCAAAAATTTCTCCGATGAAGACAAGGCGTTGCTCTACGGAATCGTCGGCGGGACGCCGCAGTATCTGCTGCAAATCAACGATAAGATGAGCGTTGAGGAAAATATTAAGAATACGTTTCTAAACCCCGCCTCGGCGCTGTTTGAGGAGCCGGAAAATCTGCTGAAACAGGAAGTGCGGGAGCCTTCGCTATACAACGCTATCATCACGGCAATCGCTACCGGCTCTACCCGAATGTCGGAGATCTCCGGTAAGGTCGGCGAGGACACCAACGTGTGTTCCACCTATGTAAAAAACCTTGTTGCCCTTGGCATCATCCGAAAAGAAACGCCCTACGGGGAAGAGGCATCCCGGAAAGCGATTTACGCCATCGAGGACAACCTGTTCCGCTTCTGGTACCGCTTTGTGCCGGAAAACAATTCCATCATTGCCCGTGGCGCAGCCGATCTTGCCTACAAACGCATCGAGCCGTTTCTGTCTGATTATATGGGCAAGGTGTTTGAGGAAATCTGCAAGCAGTATTTATGGAAGCTGCTGCTGGCCGGAAAATGCCCGGTGCAGTTTTCCTCTCTCGGCCGCTGGTGGGGCAATGACCCGAAAAACAAGCGGCAGGCGGAGATCGACATTCTCGCTGAGCAGGACAAGGATACCGCCCTTTTCGGTGAGTGCAAATGGACGAACGAAAAGGTTGACCTCGGCGTGCTTGAAACGCTGGTCGAGCGCAGCGAGCTGTTTCCGTATCGGCACAAGCACTTCTACCTCTTTGCCAAGTCCGGCTTTACCAAAGGATGTGTAGACGGGGCGAAAGAGATGGGGAATGTGAATTTAGTGTGGTACGAAAAAAATATATCAGCAGATAAAGTGTAAGAGGGGTCTATGGCGGATAGGCTAACACCTGTGTTCAGGCAATGCTGTGACTCCTATTTGAATCATTATGGTGCAGTGTCTATTCTTGATGCCTTAAATGCAGAAGATATTGAGGAAATTGCTTTCGAGTTACATATTATTTGTTTTTACATTTTGTAAGTAAGTCTACATAGAAAAACCACCCCAAAACTTTGACAGGTGACGGGGTGGAATTTCTATTCTTTAACCAAGGCCAACCCACCTTGTGGGCGGTTGTTCCTTTTTGTATCTACAATATAACACAGAAATATGGAAAAGACAAAAGTTAAATGCGCTTACCAATCTGGCGCGACTGTATCAGAGCAGAATTTAAGGCCGGAACACGCGCGGAACCGGCCCTGGGAAGCTGCTGACGGGAATCGGACCCGTGACCTCCGCACTACCAATGCGACGCTCTACCGACTGAGCCACAGCAGCACGATGACTGTATTTTACAATCACCAAGTGCTATTGTAGCATAGGGCAAAATGGCTTGTCAATGCTATTTAAAAATTTTTTGCCATACCTTTCGGAACGAGGGAAAATAGAAGTTGACAAAAGGCTTTTCTTTGCATATGCTAAAGAAAGGCGGACCACGGTATTCCGCTATGACGAATACACCGTGGTCCTTTCGTTATTGCTGAGAGGGACGGCATATGGGACTGATACGGTTTGTAAAAGAAGAAATAGCGGTCATCCGGGAGAGGGATCCGGCTATTCATTCCAATATGGAAGTTTTTCTTTATCCCAGTTTTAAAGCGATGCTGTATTATCGGGTCGCGCACCGTTTATATGGGAACGGGCATTACTTTTGGGCCCGGTGGGTGTCCCAGAGAGGCGCTCATAAGACCGGGATCGAGATTCATCCCGGAGCCAGGATCGGCAGAGGCCTTTTTATTGACCACGGCCAGGGGGTGATCATCGGGGAAACCACGGTGATCGGAGATAATGTAACGCTGTATCAGGGCGTCACCCTGGGAGGTACGGGAAAAGAGCACGGCAAACGGCATCCTACTCTGGAAAATAACGTGATGGTGAGCGCGGGCGCCAAGGTGCTGGGCTCCTTTACCATCGGGGAAAATTCCAAGATCGGCGCCGGCAGCGTGGTGCTGGAAGAAGTACCGCCCAACTCCACCGTAGTGGGTGTGCCGGGCAGAGTGGTGAAGCGGGGCGATGTCTATATGCCCAGGGAAGATCTGAACCAGGTGGATCTGCCGGATCCCGTGCGGGAGGATATCCAGAACCTGCGGCACGCCAACGCGGAGCTGATCAACAGGCTCCTGGATCTGGAAAAAGAGGTGCAGATGCTGAAAAAAGAGAAGCAAAAGCAGCAGCAAA
The DNA here is from genome assembly GCA_947632555.1 of uncultured Lachnospiraceae bacterium. Lineage (GTDB taxonomy): Bacteria > Bacillota > Clostridia > Lachnospirales > Lachnospiraceae > Acetatifactor. Next base: position 87,976 of record CANRPU010000008.1, on the reverse strand, counting down.
AGCAGCAGCAAAAGCAGCAGTAAAAGCAGTAGTAAAAGGAGGAAAAGCTATGGACTTTATTAACAAGGTGGAAGAAACCGTTACGGCCAAGGGGCAGATACTGGTGGACAAGGCTAAAGCGGCGGCCGAGATCGCCAGCTTAAAGAGCCAGATCAGTACCTGTGAAGAGATCATGAAAAAGAATTATCTGGAGATCGGCAGGCTGTATTATGAGAAGTTCGGGGAAACGCCGGAAGAGCCTTTTGAAAAGCAGTGCAGGGCGATCCGCAATGCCAAAAAAGGGGCGGAGGACCTGGAGTGTAAGATCAGGGAGATCAAAGGCGTATAATGGTATGACAGAAAAAGGAAACCGGCTTCAGGAAATGATCCTGAGGCCGGTTTTTTGTCCGAAATGACCTTTTTGATCCTATTGCTGGGGCGGGGAACCGGTGCTGTAGAAATTATAGCCCAGCTGGAAAAGTTCCGCCCGCTGCTGTTCCACAATATTGGCCGCGTCGGGATTCAGGAAAAACTCCGCGGTGTGCGGGCAGGTATTGGTGGTCTGCGGAGCCACCGTGGTAACGGTGCCGTCCGGATTGGTTACGATATTGGTGGATCCGGGCCAGAGGGAAGGATCCTCGATGGGGGTCAGCGTCAGTGTGCCCTGCAGTTTGAAGGGACATTCCGCGCTGGCCAGCAGTCCTGTGTAAACGCAGACGTCACCGATATAGTGAACGTCGCAGGTTTCCGTAGGAACGGTGTCGGCCGCGAAGTATTCGGTGCCCACGCAGCCTGCCACATCACAGAGCCCCGGGATAGGCAGCTTGCCGGACATGGTACAGATGGATGCCTGCACGATATCGGGAGGCATGGGGAAGGACTGGTTGGGCAGATCCTTGTGGATCTCCTGCATGACCAGTTTCCAGAGCTTTTTGGAAAGGTTCTGCTCGTCCTTGCTGGTCAGCTTCACGTTGTTGTCATAGCCTGTCCAGGTAACGGCCGTATAATAAGGGGTAAAGCCCGCGAACCATACGTCTTTTTCATTGGTGGTGGTGCCGGTTTTGCCCGCGATGGACATACCGCTGAAGCGGACCGAGGTACCGGTGCCCCTGGTAACCGTATCGGACATAGCGCTGGTGAGCAGGAAAGCGGTGCTTTCCTTCAGTACCTGCCTGGTTTCGGGAACGGTATGATCCAGGATCACGTTGCCATCGGAATCCAGCACCCTGGTATAGAGGGTGGGTTTGATATACAATCCGCCGTTGGCGATGGTGGCGTAGGCCGCGCAGAGCTCCAGATTGGTAACGCCGTGGTAGGTGCCGCCCAGGGCCATGGCCTGTACGCAGTCATCTTCCTCCGTCAGCGTGGTAAATCCGAAGTTCTCCAGATAGCTGAAGCCCAGCTTGAGTGAGATCTGGGTCAGGCATTTTACGGTCACGACGTTCATGGAGTGGTAGATACCTTTCCGGATAGGGCTTAAGCCCTCATATTCAGGATTGTGGTACCAGTTGTGGACCAATTTGCCCGTGTCGTAGTGGAAGGGAGCATCGTTAAATACCGTAGCCAGCGTCATACCCGCGCTGTCCAGAGCGGGAGCGTAGGTGGAGAGCACCTTGAAGGTGGACCCCGCCTGACGGGCGGTATCGGTGGCCCTGTTTAAGGTACGGCTGGCCTCCTTGGCGCCCCGGCCGCCCACCATGGCTTTTACATAGCCGGTATGCTGGTCGATGATGGTCAAAGATACCTGCGGCTGAGGCGTAAAGTAAATATTTTCCGCGTACTCTTCGTCCCCCTCCTGCAGAATGGCCGCTTTATAGGTCGCGATGGCGTCATAGGCATCTTCCGTGGAATTGAAGATCAGGTTGAAGGAACTGCTCTGATTTTCCTTAAACCATGTCTGCATCATTTCTTTGCTGTAGTTGACATACTCTCCGGAAGCTGTCTTAACGGTCAGATCATAATTCAGATACAGACGCGTGTTGGCAGGATAGTTCTCCGGATTGGAATAGATGGCATCCACGGTATCCTGAATGTTGGAATCCAGCGTAGATTCGATGCGCAGACCGCCGCTGTAGAGCATGGCGGCCGCCTGGGTAGGGCTGTAGCCCGCCTCGTCGATCAGATCCTGGTAGACTTCTTCCGTCAGGGCATCCACAAAGTAGGTGGTGACGGATTCGGAGGCGGTGGAGATGTTCACTTCCTGGATACGGGAGTATACGTCATCCGCCATGGCCTCGTCATATTCCGCCTGGGTGATGTAGCCCTGCTCCAGCATGTTGTTCAGGACCTTTTCCCTTCTTTGCGCGTTATTGTCCGGATGGGAAATGGGATTCCAGCGGGAAGGGTTCTGGGTAATGGCGGCGATAACAGCGCATTCTGACAGGGTCAGCTCGCTCACGTCCTTGTTGAAGTAGCGCAGGGAAGCTGCCTGTACGCCCAGGGTGTTCTGGCCCAGGTTGATGGTGTTCATATAGCGGATCAGGATCTCTTCCTTGCTCAGCTTTTTGGTGATCTCAAGGGCCAGATACTGCTCCTGGAACTTACGCTGGAGCTTTTCGATCATGCCATCCTCGTTCACCCAGTTGGTAAAAACGGTATTCTTCAAAAGCTGCTGGGTAATGGTGCTGGCACCTTCGGAACGCTGAAAACCGCTTGTGATAAATACATATCCGGCTCTGACGAGCGCCTTTAAGTCGATCCCGTTATTTTCGTAAAAACGCTGGTCTTCGATGGCCACGAACGCATCCGCCAGATCCTGGGGGATCCGTTCCATGGGTACCTGTACCCGGTTGGCGTTGGTGGCTACCAGCTTGCCGATCTGGCTGCCTTCGCTGTCGTAGACGAAAGTGGAGAATCCTACAGGCGCCACATCGTTTACGTCAATGTCCGGCGCGGAAGCGATAATGCCCTTGAAAGCGCCGATGGCGGCTGAAGCTCCCACGATGACGCCGGCGATGATACCGGCGAACACGACCTTGACGCAGGTAAAAACGAGCTTTCTGCCCCATTTGGAGGCTTTGGCATGAAGGGCTTTCTGCTTGGCGCGGACGCCTTGTTTTCCATAATTCATAGCTTGATCACCTTTCTTACGCGGAGAGTTCTCCGTGGCTTATTATACCAAAATCGGACAGGTAAATAAAGGTTTTTGGGAAAAAATACTATTTTTCTTTTCTTTATGAAGAATTATTCACCAAAAATCTGTCATTTATGCTATACTTAATGGCAGGACGAATCCCCAAGGAGGAACTGGATTGGACAGAACGGCGGAAGAACCCCGCAGGGTGGTGCTGGAAGAAGGAACGGGAGAGATCACGGAAAAGAAATCCCGTTTTATCGCTACGGTAAAACGAGTGGAGAGCGAGGAAGAAGCGGCCGCCTTTACGGAAGCCATGAAAAAGAAATACTGGGACGCCTCCCACAACTGTTCCGCGGTTGTCTTGGGAAAACGGGGAGAGTGGACGCGCAGCAGCGATGACGGGGAACCCTCCGGCACCGCGGGGCGTCCTATGCTGGAAGTGCTGCTGGGAGAGCGGCTGCGGGACGTGGCGGTAGTGGTTACCCGCTATTTCGGCGGCACGCTCCTGGGAACGGGAGGCCTGGCGAGGGCGTATGCCGGAGCGGTGAAGGCGGGACTGGCCGCCTGCCGGCTGGGAACGGTGCTGGCCGGTGTCAGAATGTCCGTGGAAACGGATTATACAGGGATCGGCCGGATCCTGCGTCTTCTGGAGGAAAGGGGGATCCGGCCGCTGGAGAGCCTGTATGCCGAAAAGGTAACGCTGACGCTGCCTGTGCCTCTGGAACAGAAGGAAGCGCTGGAAAAGGAGATCACGGAAGCCACGGCCGGCAGGGCCGGCGTGACGATCCTGGAGGAAATAGAGTATATCGCGGAAACCGGAGCCGGAAGAGGTTAAGCGGCAAAGCGGGACTTTGCCGTAGGATATCCGCGCGGGAAAGGAGTCAGGGATGGAAGAGATCAAAGAGGAAATGAAAGAAGAGATGAAAGAGCTGCTGTCCACGCGGCAGTATACCACCCTGCGCCAGAAACTGGCGGAAATGAACGAGGCGGATGTGGCCGGACTGCTGGAACAGCTGGAAGAGGCGGATATGCTGAAAATTTTCAGGATCCTGCCCAAGGATCTGGCGGCGGACGTGTTCTCCTATCTGGAAGTGGACCATCAGCAGCTGATCATCACCTCCCTGTCCGAAAAGGACGCGGCGGGGATCATCGACAATCTGATGGCGGATGACGCGACGGACCTTCTGGAGGAGATGCCGGCCAATATCGTAAAAAAGATCCTGGCCAACGCCAGCCCCGAAACCAGGCGGGATATCAATCACCTGCTGCGCTATCCGGAAGATTCCGCCGGCAGCATCATGACGGTGGAATATGTGGATCTGAAAGAGAACCTGACCGTGGAGGAAGCCATTGCCCGCATCCGCAAGGTGGGGCTGGATTCCGAAACCATCAATATCTGTTATGTGCTGGATGCCCAGAGGCATCTTCTGGGAACGGTGGCGTTACGGTATCTGCTTTTGAGCCAGCCGGATGAGATCATCGGGGATATCATGCATGAAAATGTGATTTCCCTCCATACCCTGATGGACCAGGAGGAGGCGGCGGCCCAGTTTAAAAAGTATGACTTTACTTCCATGCCCGTGGTGGACAATGAGAACCGGCTGGTGGGGATCATCACGGTAGACGATATCGTGGATATTCTGGAAGAAGAGGCCACCGAGGATATTGAGAAGATGGCCGCGATCGTGCCTTCGGACAAGCCATACATGAGAACGGGGGTATTGGAAACATACAAAAAGAGGATCCCGTGGCTTTTGCTGCTGATGATCTCCGCCACTTTCACCGGACAGATCCTGCGTCATTTCGAGGACGCCCTAAGTGTCTGCACGGCGCTTACCATGTTCATCCCCATGCTGATGGACACTGGCGGAAACGCGGGAGGGCAGGCCAGCGTAACGGTGATCCGCGGTATTTCCCTGGGAGAGATCACCTACCGGGATACGCTGCGGCTGATCTGGAAGGAAACCCGGGTGGCCCTTCTGTGCGGGATCACGCTGGCAGCCGCCAATTTCGCCAAACTTATGCTGTTTGACCGGGTGGACATAGCCATAGCCGCCGTAGTCTGCGTGACGCTGGTGGCTGCCGTGCTGATCGCCAAGCTCATTGGCTGTACGCTGCCGGTGCTGGCGAAGCGGCTGGGCTTTGATCCGGCAGTGATGGCCAGCCCTTTCATCACCACGCTGGTGGATGCTCTGTCCCTGCTGGTTTATTTCCGCTTCGCGACGGCGATCCTGGGGCTTTAGGCTATTCCGCTTTCAGGAAATCATACTGGGACATATAGAGGCGGTAGTACTCGCCCTTCTGCCGCAGGAGCTCGTCATGGCTGCCGCTCTCCAGAATGGCGCCCTTGTCCACGTACATGATGCAGTCCGCGTTCTTGATGGTGGAAAGGCGGTGGGCGATGATGAAGGAAGTGCGTCCCTCCAGCAGCCTGTTCAGTCCGCGCTGCAGCAGGATTTCCGTTTCCGTATCAATACTGGAGGTCGCTTCGTCCAGTATCAGTATCCGGGGATTGGCCAGAAGGGCTCTGGCAAAGGAAATGAGCTGGCGCTGTCCCGCCGAGAGGCGGCTCCCTCTTTCGTTGACTTCGGTCAGGTAGCCGTTTTCCATCTGGACGATAAAGTCATGGGCGCATACGGTCTTCGCCGCGGCGATCACTTCTTCGTCCGTGGCTTCCATATTGCCATAGCGGATATTGTCCATAATGGTGCCGGAAAAGATAAAGGAATCCTGCATCATGATCCCCATCTGGGAACGCAGGGATTTCAGCGTTACCGTGGAGATATCCACTCCGTCGATCAGGATACGGCCGCTGTCCACATTGTAAAAACGGCTGATAAGGTTGACTATGGTGGTCTTTCCCGCTCCGGTAGGACCTACAATGGCGTAAGTTTCTCCCTGATGTACGGTAAAATGAATATTTTCCAGGATCTTATGTCCCTCTTCGTAGCTGAAGGATACATTGTCGAAAACCACTTCGCCCGAAATGGGGGGCATTTCTTTCGCGTCCGGCGCGTCCCGGACCAGCACCGGCTCGTCAATGGTTTCAAAAATACGCTCCAGATAGGAGATCGCCGTCAGCAGCGAATTGTAAAAGCCGGCCAGGGTGTTGATGGGCTGCCAGAAGCGGCTGATATACGCGGTAAAGGCGATCAGCACGCCGGTGGTCAGCGTGGCGTCGGGAGCCAGGATCCAGCGGATACCCAGCACATAAATAAAGGAAGTGGTCACAATGGAGATAACGTCTACGCAGGGACCCATGGTAAAATTGAATTTGACCGCCCGCATCCAGGCGGAGCGGTAACTCTGGCTCAGTTTATTGAAAATACCCGTGTTTTCCCGTTCCCGAACAAAGGACTGGGTGACCCGAATGCCGTTTATGCTTTCCGCGATATAGGCGTTGAGGTTGGACTGCTTATTGCTCTGGATCTGCCATGCCCTGCGCTGCCTTCTTTTGATGAACACGATGACCACCGCCAGGAGCGGCAGGCCGCAGAGGCACACCAGGGTGAGCCGCGTGTCTTCGATGAACATGAAGATCAGAATGAAGATCAGGTTGCAGAGGTCCGTAAAGGTATTGATGATACCGTTGCTCAGCAGGTCGCTCAGGCTGTTGACATAGTTGACCACCCGTACCTGTATCTTGCCGTGCGGCCTGTCATCGTAGTAGGAAAACGGCAGCTCCTGGAGATGGCCGAAAATATCGCTTCTCAGGTCGTGGACGATATTCTGGCCGATCACGCTCATGTGCTTGATCTTCATGCGCAGCGCCAGCGCCGAGTAGAGCGCGATCAGGAGAGTCAGGCCGCCGTAAAACCAGAGGTCCCGCACGTTTCCGGAAGGAATGACCTGGTCCATGATGCGCTGGAAGAAGATGGGGATCAGCATGGTCAGGGCGGAGGAAGAGAGCATCAGCGCCACCACGATGCCCATCCGCTTACGGTAGGGGGTAATATATCCGGCGAGGCGTTTCAGCTGGCTGATATCAAAACTGTCCTCCAGTATCTCGTCTACGTCATATCGGTTTCTTGCCATGTTATCTGCCTCCTTTCTGCAGGATCTCTTCAGGGATCTCCCCGTATTGGTTACGGAACGCGGTGGCGTAGTAGCCGCCTCTGCGGACCAGTTCCTCGTGGGTCCCCTGTTCAATGATGCGCCCCTTGTCCATGACAAGGATGATGTCCGCATCCTTAATGGAAGAGATGCGGTAGGCGATGATGAAGATGGTGCAGTCTTTTTCTATGGTCTTAAGCTGTTTCTGTATGTAGCTTTCCGTTTCCATATCCACCGCGGAGGTGGTATCGTCCAGGATCAGGATAGCGGGATCCTTGAGCAGGGCCCGGGCCAGGGAGATACGCTGTTTCTGGCCGCCTGAAAGGCCTACGCCCCTTTCTCCCACGATGGTATCGTAGCCCTCCGGCATAGCCATGATGAAGTGGTTGGCGTCCGCCATGATGGCCGCTTTTTTGACTTCTTCAAAGGAGCAGTCGGGACGGCCGTAGGCGATGTTGCCCTCTATGGTATCGGAAAACAGGAAAACGTCCTGCATGGCCATGCCGATATTGTCACGAAGGTTATACAGGTCCATATCCCGCACGTCGGTGCCGTCCACCAGCACCTGGCCGGAAGTGGTATCGTAGAAGCGGCAGAGCAGATTCATGACGGTGGACTTGCCGGAGCCGGTGGAACCGATAATGCCCACGGTCTGGCCTGCCCGGATCTTGAAGTTGATGTCCGTAACGATATCCTCGTCATCCGCCCTGTAGGAAACGCCGCGAAACTCCACATCGCCCCGAAGTTTGGTGAAAGCGCCGGTTTTGGGAGTGCGGATATGGGGCTCTTCGCTGTAGGTGGCGTAGATCTTTTCCACGGAGGTGATGAAATTGCCGATATCGTTTACCAGCCAGCCGGCCATACGCAGGGGGTTATTCAGCATCCACAGATAACCGTTTACGGTAACCAGGCCGCCCAGGGAGATCTCGCCGGTCATCACCATGTATCCGCCGTATACCATCAGGATGATGTTCAGGGCGTGGGCCAGCACTTCAAAGATGGGGACGAAGCGCATCCAGACCCGGGAGGCGGCCACCTGGGCGGCTCTGTAGGCATCGTTTTCCCGATTGAATTTCTGAATCTCGAAATCCTCTTTGGAAAAGGCGCGGACCACCCGGTTGCCGCTGACATTTTCCTGCACGAAAGCGTTCAGGGAAGAAAAGCAGTCGCGGTTGCGCTGGAAAGCGGGCTTGATGGCCTTTGACTGCAGGATAGTGGTCAGGGCCGTAAAGGGCAGCACCACCAGCATGCAGAGCGCGAGTTTGACGTTTACGGTAAAGACCATGGTGAGGGCGAACAGGAACATCAGCACGTTTTCAAAGGTGAAGTAGATGACATAGGCCACAAAATGGCGGATGGCGTCCATATCACCGGTCTGCCGGCTCATTAGGTCACCGGTCCTTTTCTTGTTGTAGAAGTGAAAATCCTCCTGCAGGAGCTTGCGGTAAACGGCGTCCCGCATATCGTAAAGGATGCCCTGGGAGGCCGTTTCAAAGACAAACTGATAAAAAAAGCGCATAACGCCGCGGACCACGATGACCGCCAGCATGCAGCCGATGGCGGGAAGCAGGATATCATACCGGCCGTCCCGGATAACGTCATCTACGATAATACCGGAAATGTAGGGATTGACAATGTTCAGCGCCGTGATGAGAACGGTAAGAAAAAGTCCCAGAATGATCATTTTACGGTATTTTTTCAAAAAAGAAAAAAACCATTTCATTGGTGTCATGGATAAATCCTCCGAAAACTGTTCTGTCTGCAGGTTCTTTCCTATTGATTATAGAGAAGTGGGGAAAAAAGAAAAATGAAATATCTTGCGCCCGTCATGTACTTTTTTGCACAACGGAGAGCGCGGGGTAAAAATTTGGAGCGGCTTCTGGAAAAAGAAAAGGCGATGTGGTATGATAGCAGGGAGAGGGGAAAGAAAGGAAAGTATGCAAGAGGCCGTAGAGAATATTTTTAAAGAGGAATTTAACCCCGCGTTTCTTTTTACGTGGAAGGGAAAGCGGACACGGGACGAAAGAGCCTATCATTCCCATGACCACCTGGAGGTGGCGTTTATTCTTTCCGGCAGCGGCAGATACCGGATAGACGGCAGATTTTACGATGTGGAAGAGGGAGATCTGCTCATTCTCAATCCCCATGTGGCCCATCAGGGACTGCTCAGGAATCCGGATACCCAGGCCACGGAGTTTTTTGTGGGGGCTTCGGAACTGTGGTTAAAGGGATTCGCGGAGAATACGCTGCCCGTGCCGGAGGAGGGACCCATTCTGCACACCCAGGGCGAGCTGCGCCAGAAGATCTCCCGCCTGTGTGCTGCCATGGAAACGGAGAAGTCGGCGGACTGGGAAGGGCGCTATTTCATGATGAAGGCCTATATGATGCAGCTGATCCTGCTGGTGCTGAAGGCGCAGCTGCGGCCGGCCGAGATCAGGGAAGGGCGTTCCTTTGAATCGGTCAACAGAAAATATGTGGTGGAGCAGATACTGGATTATTTCGGGGATCATTATCATGAGAAGATCTCGCTGGACAGGATCGCGGACAATATGTACCTGAGCCCCTTTTATATCTCCAGGATCTTTAAAAGTGAGGTGGGGGATACGCCCATCCGCTACCTGATAAACATCCGCCTGGAAAAGGCCATGGAACTGCTGGAATCCGGCTTTTCCGGCAGTATCCAGGAGGTGGCCGCCAGAGTGGGCTATGACGATGTCTACCATTTCAGCAGGCTGTTCAAGAAGCGGTACGGCTATCCGCCGTCCCAGGTCGGGAAAAAGAAAACATGAACGGAAAGCGTAAAAGGATTGCAATGCCCGCGCGGAATTTGTTATAATTTAAAATATGAAATAAAAACGAGGGGAGGATTTCCACACTATGAGATATTTTTTTCACGCAAAGATCGAAAAAAAGGAACCGGGGTATGTGATACAGATTCCCTTTAATATCTGGGAGGTCTGCAAGCAGCGGGAGGTGATCCAGGCCGATCTGGTCCTGGACAATAACATCATCGACTGCGAACTCCTGCCCAGGGAAAAAGGAAATTACGAGATACATCTGGAGGATAAGGATGTGGCCTCGGTGGATATTTCCAAGGCCCATCAGGTGCTGCTGCATGTGAATGGCAGCCTGATCAAAATGGACCAGAACAGTCCCTACAGTTTCGAGAATCCCATCCGCCGCATAGACAGTATGCAGGTGATCATTCAGCCGGAGGACGGGCTCTGCGGACAGACCTGTGTGGCCATGCTGGCCGGCGTTACCATCGCGGACGTGATCAGGGTCATGGACTGCAGGGAGTGGCAGGCTACCATGGGACGCGTGATCTCCGCGCTCAATTATTACGGGATCGACCATACGGATATCATCACCTATACGGAAGGCGCCGACTGCGTACTGCCCAAATGCTGCATCATGATGGAAAGGATGGGGCGGTTCTGCCACTATCTGGTAGGTTATGACGGGAAGTTTTACGATCCCAACCTGGGTGTGCTGGAAGAGTATGACATGAGCAAGCTTCTGGGATATCTGGAGATCAAATGCGATTAGGAGCGGAGGAAAAATGGATAACGGCCAGGGGATGAACAATCAGGGAAACAATACCGGGAATCAGGGAACGAACGCGCCTTATACCGCGGCGCCCTACACGGATTCCCAGTACAGCGGCCAGTATAATACCCAGTATAACGGCCAGTATAATACTCAGTACAACGGCCAGTATAATACCCAGTACAACGGTCAGTATAACACCCCGAATAACGGTCAGTATAACACCCCGTACAGCGGACAATATACTGCCCAGTACAGCACGCCTTATAGCGGACAGGCGCAGTACGATCCGAACGCGCAGTACGCGGGCACCCAGTATACGGCGGGAAATCCCGTTATCGAAAACAACAGGAGAGGGCTGGGCGTTCTGGGCGCGGCGCTGGGCGCGCTGGTCGGCGGGCTTGTCTGGACGGGCATCGGCTGCCTGGGCTTCATATCCGGCTGGATCGCGGTGCTGATCTTTGTGCTGGCGCTCTTAGGATATAAGCTCTTTACCAAAAAAGAGGATTTCTTCGGAAAGGTGATCAGCGCGGTATTCTGTCTGATCGTGATCTTTCCGGCCACATGGGCGGCTTACGCGTTTTCTGTTTTAAAAGCCTTAAATGAGAACTTCGGCGGTTTTTCTTATGGGGAGGTCCTTTTGGATCTGGGTTCTTATATGGATCGTTATGACCTATGGGGAGATTTTGGAGCCAATCTGCTCATGGGCTACGGATTTACCGTTCTGGTGGCTGGCTGCTACCTGATCGGAAACCGGAAAAGCAGAAGATAAACAGATTCTAAAATAATTATTAAATCCCATTAATTGGATAAAAATGAGATAACAAGAGAAAACTAAAGAAAAAAAGAGAAAAACGCATGCGGGGAAGAGATATTTTTCCTTGCATGCGTTTGCAAACCTCTGCATATAAAACTAATATATGCTTTAGTGATTAGCACTCGATATAAATGAGTGCTAACAAAATGAAACACATCTAAGGAGGCATTCATCATGAAGTTAGTACCATTGGGCGACAGAGTCGTATTAAAGCAGTTAGTAGCCGAGGAAACCACCAAATCCGGTATCGTGCTTCCCGGTCAGAATAAAGAGAAGCCCCAGCAGGCCGAGGTCGTAGCGGTAGGCCCGGGCGGCGTAGTGGACGGCAAGGAGATCAAGATGGAAGTCAAAGAAGGCGATCAGGTCATTTATTCCAAATACGCCGGAACGGAAGTCAAGATCGAGGAAGAAGAATACATTATCGTAAAGCAGAGCGACATTCTGGCAGTGATCCAAAGCTGACGGGAAAACAACCGGCAGAAACAGACTTTATACATTTAATCAATGAATATGGAGGCAGAAAGAAATGGCAAAGGAAATCAAATATGGCGCGGAAGCGCGCGCCGCACTGGGAAAGGGCGTAGATAAGCTGGCGGATACCGTCAGGGTGACGCTGGGACCGAAAGGAAGGAACGTTGTTCTGGATAAGTCCTTCGGCGCTCCCCTGATCACCAACGACGGCGTGACCATCGCCAAGGAGATCGAACTGGAAGACGCGTTTGAAAACATGGGCGCGCAGCTTGTAAAAGAGGTTGCCACCAAGACCAACGACGTGGCCGGTGACGGTACCACTACCGCTACCGTACTGGCGCAGGCAATGATCAACGCGGGTATGAAGAACCTGGAGGCCGGCGCGAATCCCATTATCCTGAGAAAGGGTATGAAGAAAGCTACCGACTGCGCGGTAGAGGCCATCGCGAAGATGAGTTCCAAGGTAAACGGCAAAGAGCATATCGCCAGAGTAGCGGCAATCTCCGCGGGCGATGAGGCAGTGGGCGAGCTGGTAGCGGACGCTATGGAGAAAGTTTCCAATGACGGCGTTATCACCATTGAAGAAAGCAAGACCATGCAGACCGAACTGGACCTGGTAGAAGGTATGCAGTTTGACAGAGGATATATTTCCGCGTATATGGCTACGGACATGGACAAGATGGAAGCCGTCCTGGACAATCCGTACATCCTGATCACGGACAAAAAGATCTCCAATATACAGGAGATCCTGCCCTTGTTAGAGCAGATCGTACAGTCCGGCGCGAAGCTGCTGATCATTGCCGAGGATGTAGAAGGCGAAGCGCTTACCACGCTGATCGTCAATAAGCTGCGCGGTACTTTCAATGTGGTCGCGGTAAAGGCTCCCGGATATGGTGACAGAAGAAAGGCCATGCTGGAGGATATCGCTATCCTGACCGGCGGCCAGGTGATCAGTTCCGAACTGGGACTGGAGCTGAAGGATACCACCATGGAGCAGCTGGGACACGCGAAGTCCGTAAAGGTTCAGAAAGAGAATACGGTCATTGTAGACGGAGAGGGCGAGAAGGCGGCCATTGACGCCAGGATCGCGCAGATCAAGAACCAGATCGAAGAAACCACATCCGATTTTGACAGAGAGAAACTGCAGGAAAGACTTGCCAAGCTGGCGGGCGGCGTAGCCGTTATCCGCGTAGGCGCCGCGACCGAAACCGAGATGAAGGAAGCCAAACTCCGTCTGGAGGATGCTCTGGCAGCTACCAGAGCGGCAGTGGAAGAAGGCATCATCTGCGGCGGCGGTTCCGCGTATATCCATGCTTCCAAGGCGGTTGAGAAGCTGCGCGATACCCTGGAAGGCGATGAAAAGACCGGCGCCAATATCGTACTGAAGGCACTGGAAGCGCCTTTGTTCCACATTGTGGCGAACGCGGGGCTGGAAGGCAGCGTGATCGTCAACAAAGTCAAGGAACTGGACGAGGGCATGGGCTTTGACGCGCTGAAGGAAGAGTACGTGGACATGGTCAAGGACGGTATCCTGGATCCTGCCAAGGTAACCAGAAGCGCTCTGCAGAACGCTACCAGCGTTGCCTCCACTCTGCTGACTACCGAATCCGTGGTAGCCAATATCAAGGAGGATACGCCTGCGATGCCCGCGGGCGGCGCGGGTATGGGCGGCATGATGTAAGATCTGAACCGCGCAACTGCATGATCATAAACGAAAGAACGGCTGTCCGCGGACAGCCGTTCTCTTTTTTGCGCCGTTCTTTTGATATTTACAGAAATCCCGCAATATGCTATAATCCTATTGAATAAGTGGGAATTAAAAAGGAACGGCCGTTTTGACGGCGGAAGTGGGGCGGTATATGAAAATATCTACAAAAGGGCGCTACGCGCTGCGGTTGATGCTGGATCTGGCTACGTACAATACGGGAGAACCCATCAGCCTAAAGGATGTAGCGAGAAGGCAGCAGATTTCCGATAAGTATCTGGAACAGATCATTCCCTCGCTGAATAAAGCGGGCTATGTGCGCAGTGTCAGGGGCGCGCAGGGCGGCTACCTGCTGACCAGGGATCCCGGCGAATACACCGTGGGTATGATACTCAGGCTCACGGAGGGGGATCTGGCGCCGGTCAACTGCGTGGGAGAGAATCCCGTATCCTGCGATAACAGCGAAAACTGCGCTCTGGCAAAGGTATGGAGCCGCGTCAACGATGCGGTGAATCAGGTAGTGGACAATATTACCCTGGCGGACCTGCTGGACTGGCAGACCGATTACACGAATCAGTATATGATATAGCCGTATCCGGCGAGGAGGAAGCGTGTGGAAAAAGAAGAAGGACAGCGGGCTGAAGAGCGGCTGCGTGAAAAGAAAGAGGCGCTGGAAGCCGGTTTAAAGGAACTGGGCAGTGTGGCGGTGGCCTTTTCCGGAGGCGTGGATTCCACGTTCCTGCTGAAGGAGGCAAAGAAGGTACTGGGGGACAAGGTCATAGCGGTGACGGCCCGTTCCTGCTCTTTCCCGAAAAGGGAACTGGAAGAGGCGAAGGCTTTCTGTGAAAAGGAGGGCATCCGCCATATCGTGTGTGAATCGGAGGAATTACAGATAGAAGGTTTCCGGGAGAATCCCCCCAACCGCTGTTATCTGTGCAAGAAGGAGCTTTTTCAAAAGATCGGAGAAATAGCCAGACAAAATAACGTGCGTTATCTGACGGAAGGCTCCAATCTGGATGACAACGGGGACTACAGGCCGGGACTGCAGGCCGTGAAGGAACTGGGGGTCAAAAGCCCTCTGCGCGATGCCGGCATGACCAAGGCGGATATCCGTGCCCTGCTAAAGGAAATGGGGCTCCCTGTCTGGGAAAAGCCTTCCTTCGCCTGCCTGGCTTCCCGTTTTGCTTACGGTGAAACCATTACCGAAAAAAAGCTGGAAATGGTGGACAGAGCGGAACAGCTGTTGATCGATATGGGCTTTCGGCAGGCGCGGGTGAGGATCCATGGCGAAACGGCGGAGGAAGCGGCGGCCCACGGAAGGCCGGCCCGGGGAACGGTAGCCCGCATAGAGGTGGAACCGGCGGAGTTTCAGAAGCTGATGGGGGAGCAGAACCGTAAAAAGATCGCGGAATACTGCCGGGAATGCGGATTCGATTACGTGGCGCTGGACCTGGAGGGCTACTCTTCGGGGAGCATGAACCGTACTCTTGCAACCTAGAGCAAAATGGTATATGATAAGGATGATACTGCGGGAAGCGCAGAAGATCACCAAAAGAGAGGGAAATATGGCAAAAAGGACTTATTGGAAAAAGGGAATCGCGCTGGCGTGCAGCCTGCTGCTCACACTGCAGTGCGCCGCCTGCGGCAGCCGGGAAGCGTCTGTTACCAGAGCCGTGTGGACGGGGGACGCGGACGTAAAGCCGCCTGTTTCACAGGAACAGGAGCAGGGCGGAACTGAAGCCCCGCAGGGCGAAAGTATCACGGTGGATTCTCTTAACGGCAGTCTGGATTATTTTGACGGTCTGGCGGAAACGGGCACAGTATATACCCAGACCATTATGGTCTATATGGTGGGCTCCGATCTGGAGAGCGGATACGGCAGCGCCAGCCGGGACCTGGTGGAAATGGAGAAGGCGGGCGCGGATACGGCGAACAACAATATCGTGGTCTATCTGGGAGGCGCCCGGGACTGGGAATATCCCGGCGTATCCGCGGATGAGAACACGATGATGCGGATGGAGGAGGACGGCTTTGAGGTGATCGATGCCGGGCCCCGTAAAAATATGGGGAAGGCCTCCACTTTAAGCGGTTTTATCAATTACTGTCTGGAGAATTACGATACCGACAAATACGCGCTGATCCTCTGGGATCACGGCTCGGGACCGGTCTTCGGCTTCGGCGTGGACGAGAACTATCAGGATATCCTTTCCCTGCAGGAGATGGAAACGGCGCTGGCGGATTCTGTGGGCCAGTCCGGGAAAAAGCTGGAGTGGATAGGCTTTGACGCCTGCCTGATGAGTTCCCTGGAGATAGCCTATACTTTTACGCCCTACGCGGATTTTCTGGTTGCCTCACAGGAAACAGAACCGGGCTGGGGCTGGAATTATGATTTCCTCGCCTCCCTGTCCGAACCGGATATGGATGGTCCCAGACTGGGAAAAGAGATCGTGGATGCCTATATGGAATACGGGGAAGATATTTTTGACAGCAGTCCTAGAAACTATGCGGATCTGACCCTTTCCTGCATAGACCTGAGGCGCTATCAGGCGGCCGAAGAGGCGCTGAATGCCTTTTTTAAGGATGTGGATTCCGTTATGGACGTGGATTCTTTCCCCGTGATGGTGCGGAACAGGGGCAATGTCAGGGACTTTGGGTCTTATTCCACGGATTACAATTACAGCCTGGTGGATATCCGCCAGCTTCTTGGGCAGTTTTCAGGCGTAACGGATCATTCCGCGCAGGAAGCGCTGCAGGCCGTGGAAGATATGATCGTATATACTCGCTCCAATGTGGAAGAGGCGGGCGGTATCTCCATCTGCTATCCCTATGAAGCGGAGGAAGATTACACGGATTATTATATCGAATGGCAGGAAGAGGCCGGTTTCGCCGCCGATTACGTGAATTTCCTGCACAGCTTTTACGCCATTGAAAAGGGTGACACGCTGGTGGACCACTGGGATATGACCGTGGCCCGGACGGATGTGGAAACGGTGGAGCCCGCCGTGGTGGAGGAAGAAACGGAAGAGTATATAAGCGCTACGGGCGCCATCAGCGACATTTCCCTGGCACTGACACCGGAACAGCAGAAAAATTTCGGCAGCGCCAGCTATATGATCCTCTGCGATCTGGAGGGAGAGGATTATATCGACAAGGAAACCGACGAGCGCGCATCGGATATGTATCTCTATATCCACAGCAGCGATGACGTGGTTATGGATGAAAACGGCGTGCTGCACGCGTATTACAGCAACAACGTGATCTATATGCGGGAGGATGAAAGCGACGAGTATTCCCCCATTCCCATGATCCTGATAGAGGAGGATTCCAACGAAACGGAAAGACGTTACGTGGCGTATGCCGTTCTTTCCGGATGGGGTGAGGAAGATTCTCTGGAATATGAAACCCAGACGGCGAAGCTTCAGATCGTGGTGAACGAAGAGTATCCGAACGGCTTTATCAGAAGCGCCGTGCCGATCTCCGACGAGGACGCGGAGATACAGAATCCCAGCAAACAGCTTTTGGATCTGGAGGATTACCATCTGATCACCTTTGTCATGGCGGGACGTTATGTGACCAGGGATGAAGAAGGACGGCTGCTGCCCTATTTTGACTGGGAGAAATCCGACTGGTACATGGGCTTTGAACAGGATCTGACCGTGCCGTACAGTCTGCAGGTGCTTCCTCTGCAGAGGCCCGAAAACTATTACTGCATTTTCTATGTGAAAGATGCCCAGGGGAACTTATCCGTTTCCGAAATGATACCTCTGGGAGGGCAGTGACAAAAAAGAAAAGTGAAACCGCCGCGGCAGGACCTTTGAACGGAACTGTCCCGCCGCGGTTTTATTTTTGCAGAAAACGGGAAAGCCAGGGGTTCAGGTACTTTTGGGAAAAGCGCGCGCAGAGGCCGGTAAAGAGCCCCGTGATGCAGCCGCTTAAAACAAGAACAGGCAGATACGCGAAGACGCTGAAGCTGCCGAAGAGCAGAGCGGCCGCGAAAAGCTGTCCTGTATTGTGGGCCAGGGCACCGCAGATACTTGTGAGGAACAGGAAGCGGCCGGTCAGAAAACGGCGGACGATTGCCATGACCAAAAATGCCGCGAATCCTCCGCAGAAGCTGTAGATCAGGCCGAAAAGCTGTCCGGCGAAAAGGCCGGAGAGCAAAATGCGGACGGTCAGCATCCAGAATACTTCTCCCGGCGAAAAAAAGCACAGCGCCAGCAAAGTGACGATATTGGCCAGGCCCAGCTTTACGCCCGGCAGAGGAACGGGGGCGGGGAGAACGCTTTCGGCCGCGAACAGGGCCAGGGACAGGGCAGTCAGCAGCGAGAGCGAGGTAAGCCGCGTTATGGAATCGGGAAAACGGGATCTTTCTGGGGACATAACATTCTTCCTTCTTTGGTCATAAAATGTTGTTTCAGTAGCTGACGGCATCGGGAGCCCGTGGGGCATCGGTTTCGGCCTCCAGCTGGATCAGGAGCCCGTGGGGCAGGCAGATGACAGGCCGGAGAGGGGAATCGGTGTAGCCGCATTGCACGCAGAGCCTGTCGGGACAGTCCGCCTCGATAACGGCAATGGCGCCCGGAACGATGCGGATGGTATTGCTTCCCCCTTCCGGCAGCGTGACCGTCATAAGGCGGGGTTCGGTGACGGCGCTCAGATCCACGGCGGCAAGCAGCTCTCCCCGCAGGTAAATACGCGCCAGCATCGCTTTTGGTGCGTGGATCTTTCCGTAGAGCAGGATACCCGCGCAGGACAGGGCAAGCACGGTCAGAAATGCCGCCAGCAGGGCCGCCCGGCGTTCTATGGAGTTGTGAAAAAAGCGGCGGGGATGTTTCATGACGGGATACGCCCTCCTTCTATTGTAAACGGCAGGGAACTTTGCTATACTCAGGCTATACTTGCAGTATAACAAATAGGAACGGTGAAATGAAGAGTGTTTCGGGGATTTTTTACAAAAGGATTCTGGGACTTGGGGGGATCGGCTTCCTGATGTTCTCCTGCCTGGCCGCCGGCTGCGGCGGGCAGGCTTCCGTTTACCGCTCCGCCGATATCGCCATGGGAACGGTGGTCAACCAGACCGTTTATACGACCGGGGAGGACGAAACCGGGCATATCCTGACACTGATCAAGGATCTGGAGAAAGAAGAGCTCTCGTGGCGGGAAGCGGATTCGGAAGTGGGAATGATCAACGGGATACAGTGGGAGGACGATGGGGTTTTGGAAAGCGGCGCCCCGCGGAGCGTGGAGATCTCCCGGGAACTCTATGAGGAACTGGAACGGCTCTGGCGTATCTCCGAAGACAGCGGCGGGGCCTTTGACTTCACGCTGGGCAGGCTGACCAGGCTGTGGAATATAGACGCGCAGGCTTCCGGAGAGGCGCCGGTACGGATCCCGGACGAGGAGGAAATTGCCGAAGCGCTGGAAAAATGCGGATTTGAGAAGGTGTCCCTGGAAGAGGGACGGCTGGTGTTAGAGGAAGAAGTGCTTCTGGACCTGGGAGCGGCCGGCAAGGGGATCGCCTGCGACAGGATCGGGGCTTACCTGCGCGGAACAGAAGTTTCGGGCGCGGTGGTTTCGGTGGGCGGCAGCGTGGTGACTTATGGGAAAAAGCCGGACGGAAGTCCCTGGCAGATAGGGATAACGGACCCGCGGACAGGGGAAGATCTTCTGGGAACGCTGAGCCTGACCGGAGAATGGTATATTTCCACTTCCGGCGGGTATGAGCGCTGCGTGGAATCGGAGGGTATCTGGTATCATCATATTCTGGACCCGGAAAACGGATATCCGGCGCGGAGCGGGCTGACCAGCGTGACCGTAGTCTGCGGCAGTGGTCTGGTAAGCGACGCCCTTTCCACGGCCTGCTTTGTGCTGGGCAGGGAAGAGGGAGAAAAACTGGCCGCGCGTTACGGCGCGGAAACCGTATTTGTGGATGACGAAGGAAATCTTTATCTTTCCCACGGGCTGAAGGATATTTTCACGCCCGCGGCAAAATAAGGGGAGGCAGCGGATTGGCCGGAAAAAAAGCGGACAGAGTGGATCTGATCACCAGATGGGGGAAGCGTATAGAGCAGGAACCTGACAAAAACAAAATATGGGACCAATATCCAAGACCGACTTTGAGGAGAGAGCACTGGCAGTGCCTGAACGGGCTTTGGAACTATGCTTTTACCCGGGAGAAGAAAAGGCCTGAGCGCGCGGAAGGAGAGATCCTGGTGCCCTACGCGCCGGAAACCCGCCTGTCCGGTGTGAGGAAACAGCTTTTGCCGGGACAGTACCTCTGGTATCAGAGGAAAGTGGCCTTTACCGCCATTATCAGACTGCGGTTAAAAAACGGATATCGTCTGCTGCTGCATTTCGGCGCGGTGGATGAACGCTGCGAGGTCTATGTGGACGGCGCTTTCGCGGGAAAGCACAGAGGCGGCTATCTGCCCTTTTCCTTTGATATCACGGAGCTTGTCAAGGGCGGGGAGGGCTGTGAGATCCAGGTTTTCGCGGCCGACGATTCGGATACTTCCTATCACAGCGTAGGAAAGCAGACATTGAAGCCGGGAGGGATGTATTATCCCGCTACCGGAGGAATATGGCAGACCGTATGGCTGGAAACGGTTCCTCCCGTATTTATCGGGAAGCTGGACTGGGAATCTGACTACGACGGCGCGAAAGTGGAGCTGACAGCAAAGCTGGGATTTGCGGAAGCGGGGAAAAGAGGATCCGATTTTGAGGTGGAGATCTCCTTTCCGGGAGGGGAATACCCGCCCTGCCGTTTTAACGCGGGGGAAACCGCCGTGATCCCGCTGCCCGGTTTCTGCCCCTGGAGCCCGGAAGAGCCCAGACTGTACCGGATAGAGGCCGCGCTGTATGAAGCCGGAGAAGAAAAGGACCGGGTGGAGAGCTATTTTGCCATGAGGAAGGTCAGCGTGGAAACCGACGGGGAAGGCATCCGCCGCCTGTTTTTAAACGGCAGCCCCTATATGCAGGCCGGTGTGCTGGATCAGGGTTACTGGCCGGAAAGCCTGTATACGCCGCCCTGCGAGGAGGCTGTGCTTTACGACATAGAAACCATGAAAGCGCTGGGGTTCAATATGCTGCGCAAACATGTGAAAGTGGAGCCGGAGCGCTGGTATTATCAGTGCGACAGACTGGGCATGCTGGTCTGGCAGGACATGGTCAACGGGGGAAGGAAGAACAAAAGTTTCTATGTGACGTATCTGGCCACTCTCTTTCAAATGCTGGGGATCCGGCCTTCGGACAGGCATCCTTTTCTGCTTTCCCGGCAGGACGGCGCCGGCAGGGAAGAATACGAGGAAGAACTGCGGGAGCTTGTGAGCAGGATGCGGGCGCACCCGAGTGTCTGCTGCATCGTGCCGTTCAACGAAGGCTGGGGACAGTTTGACACCAACAGAATAACAGGTGTTATAAAAGAACTGCACGGCAGTGTGCTGGTAGACCAGGCCAGCGGCTGGTTTGATATGGGCGGCGGGGATATCCGGAGCCTGCACTACTATTTCTTCCGGCTGCGCTGCAGGCCGGAGGCCCGGCGCGCGCTGGCGCTGACGGAATTTGGCGGCTATACGGAGCGGGTGGAAGGGCATGTGTGCAGGAAGCGGACCTACGGGTACCGGATCTGCAGGGACCGGTCCGAACTGGAGAAAGCCTATGGAGAGCTGATGGAACAGGTGGTGGAGCCGGCGGCGCGAAAAGGTTTAAGCGCCACCGTGTACACCCAGCTTTCCGACGTGGAAGAAGAGATCAACGGCCTGCTCACCTATGACCGGGAGGTGCTCAAAATGGATGGGGAAATGCTGCGGGAGCGGAACCGGAAATTGCGGAATGCGGTTGACAAAGGCGGAGGATAATGCTATCTTATTAAAAATAGGAATCATTACTGATTATCAAAGGAGAGCAGGAGTATGAAAGAGTTAAAAGGAACCAGGACGGAAGCCAATCTGCAGGCGGCATTCGCGGGAGAATCCCAGGCAAGGAACAAGTATACCTATTTCGCGAGCAAGGCGAAGAAGGACGGTTATGTGCAGATAGCCGCTATTTTTGAGGAAACCGCGAACAATGAAAAGGAGCACGCGAAGCTGTGGTATAAGCTGTTAAACGGCGGTTCTGTAAGCGGCACCGCGGAGAATTTGAAAGAGGCGGCCGGCGGAGAGCACTATGAATGGAGCGAGATGTATCCTGCCTTCGCCAGGGAAGCGAGAGAAGAAGGCTTTGAGGAGATCGCCCGTCTGTTTGAGGGAGTGGCCGAGATTGAAAAGGAGCATGAGGAAAGATACAGGAAACTGCTTGCGAACATAGAGGGAGATCTGGTATTCTCCAAAGAGGGAGATGTCATCTGGCAGTGCGCCAACTGCGGACATATCTGTGTGGGCAAAAAAGCGCCCGAAGTATGCCCGGTATGCAGCCATCCCCAGAGTTATTTCCAGGTGAAAGCCGAAAATTACTGAGATATTTGAAAATTCCAAAAACGCGACAGGAGAAGGACTGACATGAGTAAGATCATTTTGACGGGGGACCGTCCTACGGGAAGGCTCCATGTGGGCCATTACGTGGGCTCTTTAAGGCGGAGAGTGGAGCTGCAGGATTCCGGGGAGTACGATAAGATCTTTATTATGATAGCGGACGCGCAGGCTCTGACGGACAACGCGGACAATCCGGAGAAGGTGCGCCAGAATATTATCGAGGTGGCGCTGGATTATCTTTCCTGCGGCCTGGATCCGGCAAGATCCACTCTTTTTATTCAGTCGCAGATACAGGAGCTGGCAGAGCTTTCCTTCTATTACATGAATCTGGTGACGGTATCCAGACTGCAGCGGAACCCTACGGTAAAGGCCGAGATCCAGCAGCGGAATTTTGAAGCCAGTATCCCGGTGGGATTTTTTACGTATCCCATCAGCCAGGCATCCGATATTACGGCCTTTAAAGCGACCACGGTGCCCGTGGGCGATGACCAGCTGCCCATGATAGAGCAGTGCCGGGAAATCGTAAGAAAATTCAACGCGGTCTATGGGGAAACGCTGGTGGAACCGGAAGCCCTGCTGCCCGGAAACGAGGCCTGCAGCAGACTGCCGGGTACGGACGGGAAGGCCAAGATGAGCAAATCCCTGGGCAACTGTATCTATCTCTCGGATTCCGCGGACGAAGTGCGGACCAAGATCATGAGCATGTTTACGGACCCCAATCATTTAAAGATCACGGATCCCGGTTCTCTGGAAGGCAATACGGTCTTCACGTATCTGGACGCTTTCTGCAGGAAGGAGCATTTTGAACGATATCTTCCGGAATACGCCGACCTGGATGAACTGAAAGGCCACTATCAGAAGGGCGGACTGGGAGATGTAAAGGTCAAGAAGTTCCTGAACGCCATTATGCAGGAGGAACTGGAACCCATCCGCGCCCGCAGGAAAGAACTGGAAAAGCAGATCCCCGATATTTATGAGATACTGAAAAAGGGTTGCGACACAGCCAGGCAGGAAGCGGCTTCCACTATGGCCCAGGTCAAGGCGGCCATGCGCGTCAATTATTTTGACGATGCGGCGCTGATAGCCGAACAGGCCAGACGCTACGCCGCCGGCGCGCGGGACGCGGAAAAATAATGGTTTACAAATTTCCGCATTTATGGTATTCTCAATAAGTATGGTTTAGCCGATACGCTGGTGACGGACACTCCGACCGCATCATGGTATCCGGCGGTTACAGAAAAGGAGGATTTTAACATGATTTCCAAAGAAAAGAAAAACGCTATCATCAGCGAGTACGCCACCAAGCCCGGAGATACCGGTTCGCCTGAGGTGCAGATCGCCGTACTGACGGAGAGGATCAAAGAGCTTACCGAGCATATGAAGCAGAACCCTAAGGACCATCATTCCAACAGAGGACTGTTGAAAATGGTCGGACAGAGGCGCGGTCTGCTGGATTATCTGAAGAAGAAGGATATCGAGAGATATCGTTCCATTATCAGCAGACTGGGAATCAGAAAGTAATTGCAAAGGCGGAGTGTGTCGAGATGTCGGCCTCTCCGCCTTTCAGATGTTACCCGTCAACTCTTCAGGTAAGCAAAAAACCGGGATTGCTGAAAAGCGCATCTTCTATAACAGGTGTTTTTTTCAGTGGTTTCGGTGGTTTACCTGAAGACACCTCCGCATAGCGGAGCGAAAGAGGAGATAAGCATGTATAAGACTTATTCAATGGAACTTGCCGGACGCACCTTAAGCGTGGATATCGGCAGAGTAGGCAAACAGGCCAATGGCTGCGCGTTTATGCACTATGGGGACACCACGGTGCTTTCCTGCGCCACGGCATCGGACAAACCCAGAGATGGGATCGATTTCTTTCCCTTAAGTGTGGAATATGAGGAAAAGCTGTACGCGGTGGGAAAGATCCCTGGCGGCTTCAATAAGAGGGAAGGCAAGCCCAGCGAAAACGCCATCCTGACCAGCCGCGTGATCGACAGGCCCATGCGCCCGCTGTTCCCGAAGGACTATCGCAACGACGTTACGTTAAACAATATGGTCATGAGCGTGGATCCCGAATGCCGCCCCGAACTGGTGGCCATGCTGGGAGCAGCTATCGCGACCTGTATTTCCGACATTCCCTTTGACGGCCCCTGCGCTATGACGCAGATCGGTATGGTCGACGGGGAACTGCTGGTCAATCCTTCCCAGGAACAGTGGAAGAAGGGCGATCTGAACCTGACCGTGGCTTCCACCAGGGAAAAGGTCATCATGATCGAGGCCGGCGCCAATGAAGTGCCGGAGGAAAAGATGATCGAGGCGATCTACAAGGCGCATGAGATCAATCAGACCATCATCGCCTTTATTGACGGGATCGTGGCCGAAGTAGGAAAGCCGAAGCACGAGTACACAAGCTGCGCCATCCCGGAAGAGATGTTCGCGGCCATCAGGGAGATCATCCCGCCCGAAGAGATGGAAGTTGCCGTATTTACCGATGACAAGCAGACCAGAGAGGGCAATATCAAAGAGATCACCGAAAAGCTGGAAGAGGCTTTCGCGGACAAAGAAGAATGGCTGGCTCTGCTGGGAGAGGCTGTTTACCAGTACGAGAAGAAGACCGTGCGCAAGATGATCCTGAAGGATCACAAGCGTCCCGACGGACGTGAGATCACCCAGATCCGTCCCTTATCCGCGGAAGTGGACATCATTCCCCGGGTACATGGTTCCGCCATGTTCACCAGAGGACAGACACAGATCTGTAATGTGGTCACTCTGGCTCCTCTGTCGGAATCGCAGAAGATCGACGGACTGGATGAAAACGAAACTTCCAAGAGATATATGCATCAGTACAATTTCCCTTCCTATTCCGTAGGCGAAACCAAGGTTTCCAGAGGACCCGGAAGAAGGGAGATCGGTCATGGCGCGCTGGCGGAAAGGGCACTGATCCCGGTACTGCCTTCTGAGGAAGAATTCCCTTACGCTATCCGGAGCGTATCCGAAACCTTTGAATCCAACGGCTCCACCTCCATGGCGTCCACCTGTTCTTCCTGTATGGCGCTGATGGCTGCCGGTGTTCCGATCAAGAAGATGGTGGCGGGTATTTCCTGCGGACTGGTAACGGGAGATACGGACGATGATTTTGTACTGCTCACCGATATCCAGGGGCTGGAGGATTTCTTCGGCGATATGGACTTTAAAGTAACGGGTACCACCCAGGGGATAACGGCGATCCAGATGGATATTAAGATACACGGCCTCACCCGTCCCATTGTGGAGGGAGCTATCGCGAGATGCCGCGACGCAAGGCTGTTTATCATGGATACCTGTATGAAACCCGCTATTTCCGAGCCCAGACCGGAGGTCGGCCCTTACGCGCCCAAGATCGTTTCCATTCAGATCGATCCGGAAAAGATTGGCGATGTAGTGGGACAGAGAGGCAAGACCATCAATGAGATCATCGCGCGGACGGGAGTAAAGATAGACATTACGGATGACGGTAAAGTATCGGTATGCGGTACGGATCAGGCTATGATGGATAAGGCCGTGGAGATGATAAAGATCATCGTTACGGACTTTGAGGAAGGACAGATATTCAAAGGAAAGGTAGTCAGCATCAAGGAGTTTGGCGCGTTCTTGGAGTTCGCGCCCGGCAAGGAGGGCATGGTCCATATCTCCAAGATCGCCAGAGAGAGGATCGCTCATGTGGAAGACGTGCTGACGCTGGGCGATGTAGTGACCGTTGTCTGCCTGGGCAAAGATAAGATGGGAAGGATCAGTTTTTCCATGAAAGATGTAGCCCAGCAGTAAGAGCGCGGATTTAAGGGGCCGGATGCCCCAAAACAGAAAATATGCCGATACGGCGGAAAAAGGAGAGAAATATGAGAAAAAAGATTTTAGCGGCACTGCTTATCATGGCTGCGGCCATCAATCTGACGGCCTGTGGTTCCGGTACCGGTTTTTCCGAGGATGACCTGGTATTGAAGGGGCCCGAGGATATTGTGGTAGACAAGGATTACGCGGTGATCGCGTATGAGGACACGGCTTATTTTATGGGCCTTGTGGATGACGATTATGAGGAGTATGAGGGCGATTACGCGACTTCCAGGGGACTGGAGCTTGGGGGTCAGCTGGAGGATTATAAAAAGCTTTACGGCGTGAAGAACGGATATGCCGTATGGGAGCTGTTCTCCGGTGACAACAACGAATATACCAGTTTCGACGCATACAGCAACCAGAGCGCGGGCGAGATGTACGATGAGGCCAACAACGTGTGGCTGGATCTGGGCTGGTGCAAGGAAGGCGGCAAATGGAGGGCCATGACCGACGTGGAAGTCAGGGATACCTGGTTTTGCGACGCGGATTACGACGATTTTGACGAGATCGTGTTCTTGTCCGTAAATCTGGACGAGATGGACGAGGTGATCGGTCTGGCGATCTACCATGTGACCTATGACGAGGCGTGGGCCGATTATCAGGCCTGGGAATAAAAAACAGGCTGTTTTTCATACATAAACGGCAGTGCGGGGTATCGCGTGAAAGCGCGGTACCCTTTTTTGGTTCTTTTTCTTTCAGAACGCCATATATTAGTGTTAGGCAGAAGGAGGGAGAACGTGGAAAATCCGGACAGCATCCTGTGCCTGTTTCCGCCGTACCTGCGGCCGCTTTGGGGACAGGCTCTGAAAGAATACCGCGGACTGGAGGAGATCCGCCTGCGGACAGGGCGGCAGATCATTGTAAGACTGCGCGCGGGCGAGTATTTTTTGGACGGGCAGGGAAATCTGACAAGGGAAACGGGCAGGGCCCGCGGGGTGAGCGGGGAGGAGCTGAAAGATATCTGGAATCAGATCTGCCGGGATTCTCCTTACGCCTATGAAGACGAGATCCGTCAGGGGTTTCTGACGGCGGCAGGCGGACACAGAGTAGGAGTGGCGGGCCAGGCCGTGCTGGAAGGGGACGGACGGGTACGGACCATGAAGCACATTGCCAGCCTGAACATCCGGGTTGCCCATGAGAAAAAAGGGGCCGCGGACCGGCTGCTGCCCAGTCTTTACGAGAAAGGCAGGCTGTGCAGCACTCTGCTGGTTTCTCCGCCGGGCTGTGGAAAAACCACGTTCCTGCGGGATATTGTCAGGCAGGTATCCGACGGCGGACCCCAGGGAGAGGGCCTGACGGTGGGCGTGGTGGATGAACGTTCGGAAATCGCGGGGTGCTATATGGGAGTGGCGCAGAATGATGTCGGGATGCGCACGGACGTGCTGGATGCCTGTCCCAAGGTGTATGGAATGATGATGCTGATCCGTTCCATGGCGCCGCAGGTAGTGGCCATTGACGAACTGGACGGGAAGGAGGACGCGGAGGCTTTGCGCAGAGTGGCCTCCTGCGGCTGTAAGATCCTGGCCACCGTACACGGAACGGATATGGAGGATGTGGGGAAGAAGGCGTTTATGCGGGAACTTTTACGGGAAGGAATGTTTTCCAGGTACATAGTGCTGCGCAAGAAGGACGGTTGTCCGGAAGTGGCGGGCATCTACGATGAGGAGATGAAACCATGCTGCGGTGGATAGGCGCCGGACTGATCCTGGCGGGCTGCGGCGGGCTGGGGTTCTGGTACAGAAGGAGGCTTTACCAGATACCGGAGCATCTCTATTCCATGCGGCAGATACTGGAACTGTTCATCAGTGAGATCAGCTACGGAAAGGCAGCCCTGCCGGAGTGCTGCAAGAGGGTGGGCGAAAGAGTGGAAGAACCCTATAGAAGCGCCCTGCAAAAGGTTTATGAGGATATGGAAAAGCGGGAAAGAGGATTTCGGGAATGCTTCAGGGAGAGTATGTCGGAAGCCCTGCGGAGGCTGCCGGTGGCTGAAAGAGAAAAGGAAAATTTTCTGGGATTCGCGGACTGCTGCGGATTGGAAGAAAACCGTATGCAGATACGCGCCATTGAGCAGTACAGGGACAGGCTGAGCGCCGCCATTGCCCAAAGGGAAGCGGAGGCGGAAAGGCAGGGAAAGCTGGCGGCGGGTCTTGGGATTGTCAGCGGTCTGTTTTTGGTGATCGTATTATGTTAAATCAAAATGTAACTTCCAAGGAGGAAACATGGAGGTCAGTCTGATATTTAAAATTGCGGCGGTTGGGATCCTGGTGACCATCCTCAATCAAGTCCTGCGGCACAGCGGACGGGAAGAGCAGGCTTTTCTGCTCAGCCTGGCGGGGCTGATCCTGGTGCTGACATGGATCGTGCCTTATATATATGAGCTGTTTACAACGATCCAGGCGCTGTTTTCCTTATAGGGGGCGAGAAGATGAGTGAAGTGGTCAAGATCGGGATGCTGGGGATCACGGGGGTGCTGTTCGCGCTTCTCTTTAAAGGGGAAAAGCAGGAATACATGCACTATATAGGCTTTGGAGCGGCGCTGCTCATTTTCTGGTATGTGGCGAGGAGCCTGTTCTCCGTGATGGAGAGGCTGGAGAGCCTGCGGAAATATCTGGCGGGCGGCGAAGGCTATCTGGGAACGCTGCTGAAGGTCGTGGGCATTACCTACATCTGTGAATTCAGCGCCGGGATCTGCAGGGATGCCGGATTCTCCTCCGTAGCCGGACAGATCGAAGTGCTGGGAAAACTGAGCGTGATGTTCGCGGGACTGCCCATTCTGCTGGCGGTGATAGAACAGATACAGGGATTTTTATAAAGACGGGAAAAGGGAAAGGCGTGGTATGGGATGACAATACAGCTGGACAAGGTGTGGGAAGATTATGAACTGGGCGCTCTGGAACAGAAGCTGCGGGAGTTATTTCCTTCTTCGCCGGATCTGAAAGGTTTGTTCGCCAGGCTTCTGCGGGGAGATATATGGGGCTGTATTCGGGAGGCCTTTCACATGGCGGTGGACGGGCTGACCGGAGATCTGGCGGCGCTGAAACAGATATTTATCTGGATCCTGGTACTGGGGATCCTGGCGGCGCTGCTTTCGCATTTTATGACGCTCTTTGAGAATCACCAGATCGCGGATATCGGCTTTTACTTTACCTATCTGCTGATGGGGGTGATCCTGATGAAATGCTTTCTGGAGGCCTCGCGGACGGCGGGAGCGGCTATGGAGCGTATTTTGGAATTTATCCGGATATTTATTCCGGCCTATTTCCTGTCTGTGGGAGTGGCCCAGGGCGAACTGACCGCCGCCGCCGGATATCAGGTGCTGATCCTGACCATCTATATCGTGGAAAATATACTGGTGAAACTGATCCTGCCGCTGATATACGCCTACGTACTCCTTTCCGTGATAAACGGGCTGTGGACAGAGGAGAGGCTGACGCTGCTGGCGGAGGGAATGGAAAAGGGGATCGGCTTCCTCCTGAAACTCCTGCTGGGCACGGTGGTGGGCGTAAGTGCCCTGCAGTCAATGATAACACCTGCTATAGATTCCGTAAAAACGGGAACTCTGCAAAAGGTCATCGGCGCCATACCGGGAATCGGGGACGCGGCGGACGGCGTGATAGAAACCGTCATCGGTTCCGCGGTGATCATCAAGAACAGCCTGGGTATCCTGCTGCTTTTGCTGCTGGCGGCCATGGCCGCCGTACCGCTTTTGCGGATCCTGCTCACCGCGTTCCTCTTAAAGGCGGCGGCCGGACTGCTGGGGGTGGTCAGCGATAAAAGGATCACGGCCTGCGCGGACAGAGTGGGAAACGGAAGCCGCCTGCTGTTTCAGACGGCGGGAACGGCGTTTTTGCTGTTTGCCGTTACCATTTCCGTAGCGGCCTACACCACTAACCGGGGATTTTAGGCGGACGCTGCCGGGAAGCGCTGTCCGCGTTCGCTTACACCACTAACCGGGGATTTTAGACCGGATCGGCCGGTATACGGCCGCCGGCGGAAAGGCAGGAGGAAACATGGGAGAATCTCTGCTGCAGATGATCAGACAGACAGGCATTTTCATAGTATGCGCGCAGATGCTGCTGCATTTCAGGCCTTCAGAGGTATACGGGAAATATATACGTCTTTTGATGAGTATGATGGTACTGGCGCTGCTGATCGGTCCCATTGCGCAGATCTTTGGAAAGGGGACGGCGGAGCCTCTTGAAAATCGAGTGTTATTTTATGATGAGGCGCTGGAGCGGGAAATGGAAGAGGCGGAAAAGACGGGTGCCGAGGCGCGGTCCCTGCTGGAAAAGATGACGCTGGAAGAAGTTAAATCACAACTTAATAAAATGCAGGAAGCGGAAACGCCGGAGGACGGCAGAGAAACGCCGGAGGACGGCAGAGAAACGCCGGAGGACGGCAGGGAAACGTCAGAGGACAGCGAGGATACGCCGGAAGAGGAAAGGCTGGTGGAGAGGATAGAGGTGGACCTTCATGATTGAAAAGCTGACATCGTTTTTTCAAAATAAGACCAACCTGGTGGTGGTGGTATTGGCCGGGATCCTCCTGATGGTCATTGCCCTGCCCGTCAAAAAGGAGGAAGACGGGCAAAACGGCGCGGACGGGGCCAAAGAGGAAGCGGCGGTGATCCTTTCCGGCAGTGAGGAAGATTACGCGCGGGCAATGGAAAGGCGCTTGGAGGAAACCCTGAGCCGGCTGGAGGGAGCGGGAGAGGTGAAGGTGATGATCACTCTGAGCGATTCCGAAGAAACCGTACTGGAAAAGGACGTGACCCGCTCCCTTTCGGAAACCGGTGAGGAGGACGGGGAAGGCGGAAAAAGGGATATAAAGACGGAGGACACGGCGGAAAATACGGTGTTTCTGTCCGAAAGCGGGCAGTCGTTTCCCTATGTGGTAAAAACGCTTCCTCCAAAAGTGGAGGGTGTCATCGTGCTGGCGGAAGGCGCCGGAGAAGGGAATGTCAGCATGGAACTGCTGGACGCGGTCAGAGTGATCTTCGGGATAGAAGCGAACCGCGTTAAAGTCATGAAACTGCAGGGGGGAAACTGACGGAAATTGCGTGGTACAAATTATGCATAGGGAAATGAACAGGCTAATATAATGAAATAGCAAAAAGAACTGGCGGGCAGCCAGCAAAGGGGAGAATAAGGTGAAAAACATTTTAAAGAAGAACCAACTTATGATTACTGCACTGGCAATTATGATTGCGGTCGCGGGATATTTACAGTTCACGTCAGGCAGCCTTGACGAAGAAGAATACGTACCGGCCTCCGGCGATGTACAGACCATTACCCAGCCGGGAGGGGAAGAGCTGTACGCGGACAATTCCGGAGAGGACTATGATCTGGACGTGGACGGTCTGCTGGATCTGTCGGAGGAGGATCTGCAGGAGGTTTCCCTGACGGAGATCGAAAGCCTGGATTCTGATGTGGAGGAAATTACGGAAAATTACCTGCCCGACGATGTGGTGATAGCGTCCGGAGAGGGGGAAACGCCCGCGGAAGGCGAAATACCCGGTGAGGCCGTCTTTACCGGCGCTGCGTCCGTAGCCACCCTTGCGGAAGCGAAGATGATGAAAGAGCAGGTACGGGCAAAGAATAAAGAAACTCTGCTGGAGATCATCAACAGCACGACCCTGAGTGACGAGCAGAAGCAGAGCGCGGTGGATACCATGGTGGCCATGACTACCATCGCGGAGCAGGAGATGGAAGCGGAAATCCTTCTGGAAGCGAAGGGCTTTACCGACGTGGTGGTCAGCATCGGTGACGGCAGCGTGGACGTGGTGGTGAACGCGGCGGAACTGACGGAAGCCGAAAGAGCCCAGATCGAGGATATCGTGAAAAGAAAGACCGCTCAGCCGGCGGAAAATATCATCATCAGCACGGTTGTGCACTGAGAAGGATTATGGTATACTCACACTGGTAGATAGGGAAAATACAAGAGGATACATAAATGAAACGAGTGTTTTTGATCGTGTTGGACAGTTTCGGAGTGGGCGCCATGCCGGATGCCGAAGCCTTCGGGGATACGGGAGCGGATACGCTTGGCACGGTGGTGAAAAGTCCGTTCTTTTCCGGCAGGCCCTGTCTGCCCGCTCTGGCGAAACTGGGACTTTTCAGAATAGACGGCGCGCGGGCCGAGTCCGCGGGAACAGAAGAACCCATAGGCGCGTATGCCCGTATGAGGGAGGCCTCCATGGGGAAGGATACTACCATAGGGCATTGGGAAATAGCGGGTATTTGCTCCAAACAGCCGCTGCCGGTGTATCCGCAGGGCTTTCCCGAAGAGGTGCTGGCTCCTTTCCGGGAGAGAACGGGGCGGGGCGTGCTCTGCAACGCGCCCTATTCCGGTACTCAGGTCATAGAGGCTTACGGCAGGGAACATATGCGGACGGGGAAACTGATCGTCTATACTTCCGCGGACAGTGTGTTCCAGATCGCCGCCCATGAAGAAACAGTTCCTCTGGAGGAACTCTACAAGGACTGCGAGATCGCCAGGGAAATCCTGACGGGACCCCACGGCGTAGGCAGGGTGATCGCCCGGCCGTTTACCGGAAGACCGGGCAGCTTTACGCGCACCGCGGGCAGGCATGATTATTCCTTGAAGCCTCCCGCCGTTACCATGCTGGATCAGTTAAAGGCGGCCGGCCGGGACGTGATCGCCGTGGGCAAGATCTACGATATCTTCGCGGGAGCCGGGATCACGGAATATGTCCGTACAGCGGGGAACGAAGAAGGCATGGACAGGCTGGAAGAGTATATGGAACGGGATTTTCAGGGACTGTGCTTTGTAAATCTGGTGGATTTCGACATGCTGTACGGGCACCGGCGGGATATAGACGGCTACGCGAAGGCTTTGGACGCGTTTGACCGGAGGCTGCCGGCGTTTTTGAACCGGCTTGGGAAAGAAGATATCCTGATGATAACGGCCGACCATGGCTGTGATCCGGGTTATCTGGCTACCACTGACCACACAAGGGAATACACGCCTTTCCTGATGTACGGAAACGGAGTGCGCGCCGGAAACCGCGGTACCCGCGGCAGTTTTGCCGACATAGGCGCCACCGTATTGGAATATTTCGGGATCCGGCCGGCTTTCGCGGCGGAAAGCATGCTTTAGGCAGTGTACAGGATATTGGAGGAAAAGATCGTGGCGGAAAACTACGCAAAAGAAATAAACAGAAGAAGGACATTTGCTATCATATCCCATCCCGACGCCGGGAAGACCACGCTGACGGAAAAGTTCCTGCTGTATGGCGGCGCCATCAATCTGGCGGGCAGCGTCAAGGGAAAGGCCACCGCCAGACACGCGGTATCGGACTGGATGGAGATCGAAAAGGAAAGAGGTATTTCAGTTACCTCTTCCGTTCTGCAGTTTGAGTACGGCGGATTCTGCATCAATATACTGGATACGCCGGGACACCAGGATTTCTCGGAGGATACCTACCGCACGCTGATGGCGGCGGATTCCGCGGTCATGGTGATCGACGCCTCCAAAGGAGTGGAGGCCCAGACCAGGAAACTTTTCAAGGTCTGCGTCATGCGCAGGATCCCGATCTTTACTTTTATCAACAAGATGGACCGGGATGCGGGGGATACCTTTGAACTGCTGGATGAGATCGAAAAGGAGCTTGGGATCGACACCTGCCCGGTAAACTGGCCCATCGGCTCAGGAAAAGGCTTCAGGGGCGTTTACGACCGCGGCAGGCAGGCGGTATTCCTCTACTCAGACACCCAGAAGGGGACCAAAGAAGGGGAAACCACCGAAGTGCCGGTGAAAGAACGGGAAAGGCTTATTGCCGCTGTAGGCGGAGAGGCGGCGGACAAGCTGACCGGGGAGATCGAACTGCTGGACGGCGCCAGCGCGGAATTTGATCTTGAGAGAGTCAGGGCGGGAGAACTGACGCCGGTATTTTTCGGCTCGGCCCTGACGAATTTCGGTGTGGAGATGTTCCTGAAATATTTTCTGGAAATGACCACTACGCCTCTTGCCAGAAAGGCGGACATCGGGCTTATCGATCCGGTGGAAAGCGAGTTTTCCGCTTTTGTGTTCAAGATCCAGGCCAATATGAACAAAGCCCACAGGGACAGGATCGCGTTTATGCGCATCTGCTCCGGCCGGTTTGACGCCGGCATGGAAGTGCGCCATGTCCAGGGGGACAAGGTGATGCGCCTTTCCCAGCCGCAGCAGCTTATGGCGGATGAGAGAAAGATCCTTTCGGAGGCTTACGCGGGAGATATCATCGGCGTATTCGACCCCGGTATCTTTTCCATCGGGGATACGCTGTGCATGCCCAGGGAGAAATTCCGGTATGAAGGGATCCCCACTTTCGCGCCGGAGCATTTTGCCCGGGTGCGCCAGATGGATACCATGAAACGGAAACAGTTTATCAAGGGAATAAGCCAGATCGCGCAGGAGGGCGCCATTCAGATCTTCCAGGAATACAATACCGGTATGGAAGAGATCATAGTGGGCGTGGTGGGCGTTCTGCAGTTTGACGTGTTGAAATACCGCCTGGAAAACGAATACAATGTGGAGATACGTCTGGAGCCTCTTCCCTATGAGCATATCCGCTGGATCGAGAACAAGGATCTGGATATCGGGAAGCTGACCGGTACCTCTGATATGAAAAAGGTTCAGGATCTGAAGGGAAACCCTCTGCTGCTCTTTGTCAACGCGTGGAGCGTGGGAATGACGCTGGAGCGGAACGAGGGACTGGTGCTTTCGGAGTTTGGACGGAACTGACGGCCTGCGCCTGGGGGACAGGAGCGGAAAGGATTTACTTTGTCACATCGATCGGAATACGAAAAAAAGAACAGAAAACGCAACGCGGGGAAACTTCTGGCCGCCGGAATACTGGTCCTTCTGACGGGATTCTGCGTTGTCAGTCAGGAAAAACGGATAGCGAGGGCGCCGTCTTTGTCTGCGGGACAGGCGGCGGAAGAAACGGCTTTTACGGCGCCGGCGGAGCGGGAAGTACCGGAACTGATCACACAGGGCGAGGCCCACTGGGGGCTTTACTGCTATGAATGCCTGACGGAAGAGGAAAAGTGCTGGTACGTGGAAATGTACGATATCCTGAACAGGATGCTGGAAGAAGGGGAACTGTCCGTGGACTGGGGGGAGCAGGTGGAGGAAGCGCGGCTGGACAAGGTGTTTCAGTGCGTGATGAACGACCATCCCGAACTGTTCTTTGTAAGAGGATACACCTATACCCGCTATACTTACGCGGGAGAAATCGCCGGGCTGGGCTTCGCCGGCCTTTATACCATGAGCCCGGAGGAGAGGGAAGAGAAGCAGAAGCTGATAGAGGCGCAGGCGGAAACGTACCTGAAAGGGATCGCCTCCGATGCTTCCGATTACGACAAGGTCAAATATGTATACGATACCATCGTGATGGAAACGGAGTACCGCAAGGACGCGGAAGAAAGCCAGAATATCTATTCCGTTTTGGTCAACCACGAATCGGTCTGCCAGGGCTACGCCAAAGCGGCCCAGTATCTTTTGGAACGGCTGGGAGTGGATTCCACCCTGGTCAAGGGCACCGTCAACGGAGGCGAAGGCCATGCCTGGAACCTGGTATGGGTGGACGGGGAAAGTTACTATATGGATCCCACCTGGGGGGATGCTTCCTACCGGACGGAGGAGGGAGGAGAAGGGGCCGTTTCGTATCAGCCCGCGGTCAATTACGATTACTTCTGCGTCACGACCGAGCAGCTCTCCAGAACGCACGTGATCGACAATGTGGTCCCCCTGCCTGAGTGCGCCGCCATGGCGGCCAACTACTATATCAGGGAAGGGGCCTATTTTACGGAATATGAGGAAACCGCGGTGGAGGATTTCTTTGAAAGGGGCATTGACGCGGGCCGGACGGAGCTGACGTTAAAATGCGCGGACGAGGAGGTATACGCGGATTTTAACGCGCATCTGGTAGACGAGCAGGAGATCTTCGACTACCTGAACGCCAACGGCGGTTCCGTGGCCTATACGGAGGATCCCTTACAGCTTTCCATGACTTTTTGGCTTGTGGAACAATAGCGGGTGTGTTATAATGACCTTATTCAGGGCGGAAAACGGCCGAATCGAAGCAGTATGATTTTTTTGGAGGATTTGAGTGATGGAAGACAAAAATACCCATGTTTTACAGGATAACGGCAGTATCGGCGCGGTGCAGATAGCGGATGACGTAGTGACCATGATAGCGGCGCTGGCGGCCAAGGAAGTGGAAGGCGTGGCGGCTTTGGGAAGCAATTCGGCCGGAGAGATCATCAGCATGGTGGGCAGGAAAAATTCCATCAAAGGCGTGAAAGCTGAGATCCTGAACCAAAACGTAAAGGTCAATCTGTATGTGACGGTGGAATACGGCTACAATATCCCGGCGGTCAGCCAGAAGATACAGGGAAAAGTGAAGAGCGCCATTGAGAATATGACCGGGCTTCAGGTAACGGATGTCAATATACGGATCGCCGGAGTCAATATGCCGAAGACAAAATAGATTGCGGACGGGTTAAACGGATATGAGCAGACGTGAGCTGAGAGAGCAGATCTTTCTTCTGCTTTTCAGAGTGGAATTTAATGAACCTGCGGATATGCCTGAGCAGATGCGGCTGTTTCTGGAGGACGGGGAAACTGTCAGGAGCGAAGCGGACGCGGCCTACATTACAGACAAATATGGCAGGATTATGGAGAAGCTGTCCGAAATAGACGCGCAGATCGGGGAGAAAGCCGAAAACTGGGACGTGAGCCGTATGGGAAAGGTGGAGCTGACGCTGCTGCGGCTGGCGCTGTACGAGATGCGCTATGACGAAGAGGTTCCGGTGGGAGTAGCCATCAATGAAGCTGTGGAACTGGCCAAGAAGTTCGGACAGGAAAACGCGGGGGCGTTTGTCAACGCGGTCTTGGCCAAATTCGCGTAAGGCCGGTGATGATCATACAGAATATTTATACAGTAGGGCAAGTGAATACATACATCAAAAATATGTTCACGCAGGATTTTATGTTACAGTCGGTTTTCATCAGGGGAGAAGTCAGCAACTGTAAGTATCATTCTTCTGGACATATTTATTTTACTTTAAAGGACGAAAAAGGAACGCTTCCCTGCGTGATGTGGAAAAGCAGCAGGGACGGGCTGCGCTTCACCCTGCAGGACGGGCAGCAGGTGGTGGCCGGCGGCAGCGTGGACGTATACGAGCGGGACGGGAAATATCAGCTCTATGCCAGACAGATCGTCAGAGATGGCGTGGGGCTGCTCTATGAAAAATTCGAGGCCCTGAAGCGGGAACTGGAAGAAAGGGGCATGTTCGCCCCGGAATATAAACGTCCCATTCCGAAGTATATCCGCACGCTGGGAGTGGTGACGGCACCTGCGGGGGCGGCGGTACGGGACATCATCAATGTGGCGAAGAGGCGCAACCCCTATATCAGGATCCTGCTTTACCCCGCCATCGTGCAGGGGGATATGGCGGCCGAGAGTATCTGCAGCGGCATCAGGGCTCTGGAAGAGCAGCATGTGGACGTCATCATCGTAGGACGGGGCGGCGGTTCCCTGGAGGATCTTTGGGCGTTTAACGAGGAAATGGTGGCGCAGGCCGTTTTTGACTGCGGGATCCCGGTGATCTCCGCGGTAGGGCATGAAACGGACACGACCATTGTGGATTATGTGGCGGACCTGCGGGCGCCTACGCCTTCCGCGGCCGCGGAGCTGGCGGTCTATGATTACCGGCAGGCGCAGGAACTTCTGGATGGGTACGGGGAGGCCTTAAGGCGGCCTCTGCGCGGAAAGCTCAGGGAAAGCAGGGACAGGGCGGAGAAACTGGGACTGCGGCTGGACCATGCCAGGCCGGAAAGCAGGATCCGGGAACAGCGGATGCGCGCGCTGAAGCTGGAGGAGAGCCTGCAGAGAGAAGTCAAAAGGAAGCTGGAGGACAGCCGCCATAAGCTGGCGCTGCTGGCGGAGCAGTTCAGAGGGCTTTCTCCCCTGGCGAAGTTAAGCCAGGGATATTCCTTTGTGGAGGATAAGGAAGGCCGCGCGATCAGGCGGGTGTCGCAGGTGCACCGGGGCGATGAGCTGACTGTCAACGTAACCGACGGGCAGATCTACGTAAAGGTCCGGGACAAGCGCCAGAAGGAGAGAGAAAATGCTGTTGGAAGAGAAATTTGTTAAACTGGAAGAGGCGGTAAAGAAGCTGGAAGAGGAGGATATCTCCTTGGAGGAGTCCTTTCAGATATACAAAGAGGGCATGGAACTGTTAAAGCAGTGTAACGAAGAGATCGACAGAGTGGAAAAGCAGGTGCTGGCCGTAGGGGAAGACGGAACGCTGGAACCTTTCGCGTAGGAGGATACAGAAACAGGTGGACGAACAGGAAAGACAGGCTCTGGAAAAAGAAATAGAACAAAAAGCGCTGGAGATCGAAGAAGCGCTGCGGCGGTATCTGCCCGAAGAAGACTGCCCGGGCAGGGTGCCGGAGGCCATGCGCTACAGTATCCTCGCCGGCGGCAAGAGGCTGCGCCCCATGCTGATGCGGGAAACCTACCGGCTCTGCGGAGGGACGGGAGAAAGCGTCATGCCCTTTATGGCGGCGATAGAGATGATCCATACGTACTCCCTGGTACACGACGATCTGCCGGCCATGGACAATGATGAATATCGCAGAGGGAGAAAGACCACGCACGTGGTATACGGGGAGGGCACGGCCGTACTGGCCGGCGATGCCCTGCTGAATTACGCTTTTGAAACGGCGCTGAAGGTTTTTGACAACTGTGAGGTGGACGGGATCCCCTTGACAGAGCGCTATCGCGTCGGGATCAGGGCGCTTTCCATTCTCGCGCGCAAAGCGGGTATTTACGGCATGATAGGCGGTCAGGATGCGGACCTGGAAGCGGAAAAGGCGGAAGAGGTCAGTCTTTCCCGGCTTCTTTTTATTCATGAGCACAAAACGGCGGCTCTGATAGAAGCCTCCATGATGATAGGCGCGGTACTGGCCGGCGCGGACGAGAAGACCGTAGAGGCGCTGGAGGAATGCGCTTCCCATATCGGCATTGCCTTCCAGATACAGGACGATATCCTGGATGTATCGGGGGACGAGGCGGCCCTGGGGAAACCGGTGGGCAGCGACGCCAGGAACCACAAGCAGACCTATGTGACGCTGAGCGGTCTGGAAAAGGCCGTACAGGAAGTAGAAGAGCGCTCCCAGAGGGCCCTGGACATTTTGAAAGGCCTGCCGGGAGATTCCTCTTTTTTACAGAAGCTGACGGAATACCTGATCCACAGAAACAAGTGAGGAAGGCGTTGAAGGAACAGAGGTGGCTGTATGCTGTTGGAACAGATAGAAAAAGCGAATGATATCAAGCAGATAGACAAGGCGGACTACGGCCTGCTGGCGGAGGAGATCCGTCAGTTCCTGATAGAAAAGATCAGCGTGACGGGCGGGCATTTAGGATCCAATCTGGGTGCCGTGGAGCTGACCATGGCGCTGCATCTGTCCCTGAATTTTCCGGAGGACAAGCTGATATGGGATGTGGGACATCAGTCCTATAC
This sequence comes from uncultured Lachnospiraceae bacterium, assembly GCA_947632555.1. GTDB lineage: Bacteria > Bacillota > Clostridia > Lachnospirales > Lachnospiraceae > Acetatifactor. The sequence goes on along the minus strand of CANRPU010000008.1, from coordinate 48,456 downwards.
CCATAAGCTGCTGACGGGCAGGAGGGACGGCTTTGAAAATCTCCGCAAATTCCACGGGATGAGCGGGTTTCCCAAGCGGAAGGAAAGCGACTGCGACTGCTTTGATACTGGGCACAGTTCCACTTCCATTTCCGCCGGCCTGGGTCTGGTGAAGGCGCGGGACATCAAAGGAGAAAAGAACACCGTGATCTCCGTGATCGGGGACGGCTCCCTGACGGGAGGCATGGCCTACGAGGCTCTGAACAACGCGTCCCAGCTGGAAACCAATTTTATCATTATCTTAAATGACAACAAAATGTCCATATCGGAAAATGTGGGAGGCATTTCCCGATATCTGAACAAGATGCGGACAGCGGACAGCTATCTGGACTTAAAGGAAGGAGTTTACAACGCGCTCCGCAGCGTGAAAGGGGACAGCGCCATCACCAAGATACGGCGTCTGAAGAGCAGCGTCAAGCAGTTAGTCATTCCCGGCATGTTTTTTGAAGATATGGGGATCACTTATCTGGGCCCGGTCAACGGACACGATATCAACGGGCTCATCCGCGTCATCAAAGAGGCGAAGCGGGTAAAGGGGGCCGTGCTGGTACATGTGATCACCGAAAAGGGAAAGGGATACGGGCCGGCGGAGCGGCATCCTGCCAGATTTCACGGCGCGGAGCCGTTTGAGATCGAAACCGGACTGCCCAAGGTGCCCCGTAATACGCCCAATTATACGGATATCTTTTCCACTGTCATGTGCAAACTGGGACAGAGGGAGGAAAATGTGGTGGCCATCACCGCGGCCATGCCTGACGGCACGGGGCTGAAGCGTTTCCGCAACATGTATCCCGATCGGTTTTTTGATGTGGGCATCGCGGAGGAACATGCCGTTACGTTCGCGGCCGGACTGGCCGCCGGAGGGCTGAAGCCCGTAGTGGCTGTGTATTCCTCATTTCTGCAGCGGGCCTATGACCAGATACTCCACGACGTCTGTATCCAGAATCTGCCCGTGGTCTTCGCCATTGACAGGGCCGGGCTGGTGGGCAGCGACGGGGAAACCCATCAGGGTATTTTCGATCTGTCCTACCTTTCCTGCATTCCCAATATGCATGTAATGGCGCCCAAAAACAAATGGGAGCTTTCCGATATGCTGAAATTCGCGGTGGCCTTTGACGGTCCCGTGGCCATACGCTATCCCAGAGGAGAGGCCTACGCGGGGCTGAAGGAGTTCCGCGCGCCCATAGAGCTGGGAAAGGGAGAATGGATCTACAGGGAAAAGGAGATCCTGCTGCTGGCCGTGGGCAGCATGGTAAAGACGGCGGAAAAAGTCAGGGAACGGCTCAGGGAGGAAGGACATGCCTGCAGCCTGGTCAATGCCCGTTTCGTAAAGCCGGTGGATACGGCGCTCTTAAAGGAAGCCGCGAAGGAGCACGGGCTCTTTGTCACCCTGGAAGAAAACGTGGCGAGCGGCGGATTCGGCGAGAGCGTCAGGCGGAGCATGGACGAGATGGGTCTGGAAAACGGGATCCTTTCCGTCACCATTCCCGATGCCTATGTGGAACACGGCAATGTGGAACTTCTGAAAAAGGAACTGGAAATGGATGAAGAGAGCATTTTCAGGCGCATCCGAAAGAAACTGGAAGAAAGCTGAGTAAGGGGAGCGCGAATGAAAGAAAGGCTGGATGTTATATTGGTTTCCCGCGGCTATGCCCAATCCAGGGAAAAGGCGAAAGCCGTCATCATGGCCGGCTGCGTGTTCGTGGACGGACAGCGGGAGGACAAGGCGGGAAGTACCTTTGACGCGGACAAGATCCGCCTGGAGGTACGGGATACGGGCTTACGGTACGTGAGCAGGGGCGGCCTGAAACTGGAAAAGGCCCTCTCGGTGTTTCCCATAGAGCTTTCGGACAGGATCTGCATGGATATCGGCGCCTCTACCGGCGGGTTCACGGACTGTATGCTGCAAAACGGCGCGGCGCGCGTCTATGCCATTGACGTCGGGCACGGACAGCTGGCCTGGAAGCTGCGGGAGGATGAGAGGGTGGTCTGCATGGAGCGCACCAATTTCCGCCATATCCGGAAAGAAGATATTCCGCTGGAGCCGGATTTCGCGTCTGTAGACGTTTCTTTTATTTCCCTGACCAAGATCCTGCTGCCGGCCAGGGCAGTGCTGAAGGACGGCGGAGAGATGGTCTGTCTGATCAAACCCCAGTTTGAGGCAGGCCGGGACAAAGTGGGGAAAAAGGGCGTGGTCAGGGAACCGCTGGTACACAGGGAAGTGATCGGTAAAGTGCTGGACTATGCCAATATACTGGGATTTGAGGCGCGGGCGCTGGACTATTCTCCCATTAAGGGGCCGGAGGGAAATATCGAGTATCTGCTCCATCTGCGCCTGCAAAAGGGGAGCAGGCCGGAGAGCGAAGGATTTACGGAAAAGGAAGCGGAGGATGCTCTGCGCGGGATACAAAAAGAGGGGAACGGCCTTTCCCGGGAGGAAGGCTGGAAAGAAAAGATCGCGCGGACGGTAGAGGAAGCGCACGGGGAATTGGAGCGGACAATATGAAACATTTTTGCATTTATGCCAACGCGCATAAGGACAGAGATTTACAGGTGACTAAGAAGCTGCGGGATTTTCTGGTCCTGCACGGACAGCGGTGTACGATAAAAAGCCGGCCGGAAGAAGAGATCCCGCAGGATGTGGACTGTATCCTGGTGCTGGGCGGGGACGGCACGATCCTGCAGGCTGCCAGGGACGTGATGGAACGCAGGGGCGTGGCTCTTCTGGGGATCAATATGGGCACTCTGGGGTATCTGACGGAAGTGGAGCCGGAGGGAACGGAAAGCGCGCTGCTTCAGTTGCTGGAGGGGGACTATGAACTGGAAAGCCGCATGATGCTAAACGGCATCATCACCCGGGAAGGCGTCCGCAGGGACGAGGGCTGGGCGCTGAACGATATCGTGATCAGCAAATCGGATGCCCAGCAGGTACTGCAGTTTACCGTGGCCGTCAACGGCAGGGTGCTGAACAGATACCTGGCGGACGGCATGATAGTGACCACTCCCACAGGCTCTACCGGCTACAACCTTTCCGCCGGCGGCCCCATCGCGGAGCCCGGAGCAAGGCTTCTCATACTGACGCCCATCTGTCCCCATACCATCAATCAGAGGAGCATCATACTTTCTCCGGAGGATGAGATCATTATTGAAATCCCGTTAGGCAGGGAAGGGCAGATACAGCGCGCGGCGGCCAGCTTTGACGGCTGCGCGGTACCCATGCAGACCGGGGACGCCATCCGGGTTGTGAAATCCGAGAAGACCACGGATTTTGTCAAGCTCAGCAAGGCCGGGTTCCTGGAGGTCCTGCGCAAGAAGATGAGCGATAACTGAGGAGAAGAACATGAAAAAACTCAGGCAGAAAAAAATGATCGAACTGGTGGAAACCTATGATATAGAAACCCAGGAAGAACTGGCGGAATATTTAAAGCAGGCGGGATACCAGGTAACGCAGGCAACGGTTTCCAGGGATATCAGGGAGCTTCGGCTCTCCAAGCTGCCGGCTGGCAGCGGACGGCAGAAATATGTTTTTGTCAAGCAGGAGGACGCGCCGGCGGGAGATAAGTATATCCGGGTACTGCGGGAGGGTTTCGTTTCCATGGACATGGCGCAGAATATCCTGGTGATCAAGACCGTATCCGGTATGGCCATGGCGGTAGCGGCCGCTGTGGATGCCATGAAACTGAAGGAGATCGTAGGTTCCATAGCGGGGGACGATACCATCATGATGGCGGTGCGCACCGTGGAAGAAACCAGGGTGTTGATGGATAAGATCCGCAATATGTTAAAGTCTGAAAGTTAAAGTGAGGCAGGTATGTTACTGAGTGTACATGTGAAGAACATGGCCCTGATAGAGGAAGCGGAAGTGGAATTTACTTCCGGGCTGAATGTGCTGACCGGGGAAACCGGCGCGGGAAAATCCATACTGCTGGGTTCCGTCAATCTGGCGCTGGGCGCCAAGGCGGACAAGGAGATGATACGGAAAGGCGCGGATTACGCCCAGGTGGAGCTGACATTTGACGCTCCCGAAAAGGTCCTGCGCAGGCTGGAGGAGATGGAACTGCCCGCGGAGGAAAACTGTGTCACCATCAGCCGCCGGATCTCCGATACCAGGAGCGTCAGCCGCATCAACGGGGAGAACGTGTCCGCCAGGCAGGTGAAGGAACTGGCGGAGCTTTTACTGGACATTCACGGGCAGCATGAGCATCAGTCCCTGCTGAAGAAACGCAGGCACAGGGAGATCCTGGACGCTTACGCGGGAGAAGAGGCGGCCGTTCTGCTGGAGAAGACCGGACGCCTGTATCGGGAAAGGAATCTTCTGCGGGAGGAGTTAAATGGGCGCCGCATGGACGAGGGCACCCGGAAAAGGGAATTGGAACTGCTCGCCTTTGAGCTGCGGGAGATCGAAGAGGCCATGCTGCGGGAAGGCGAGGACGAGGAGCTGGAGAAAAAATACAGACGCATGACCAACAGCCGCCGGATCGGAGAGGCGGTGGGAAGCGTTTACCGGTTTACGGGCAGCGGAGAGGAAGGAGCGGCCGAGCTGCTTGGCAGGGCGGTGCGTGAACTGAGCAGCGTCGCTGCCTGCGACGGAGCCCTGGAGGACCTTTTGGCGCAGCTGACGGAAACGGAAGGACTGTTAAACGATTTCAACCGGGAACTGGCGGACTACATGGAAGAGATGGAGTTTGACGAAGCGGATTTTAACGCGGTGGAGGAACGTTTAAATCAGATCAATCATTTAAAGGAAAAATATGGAAGGGATATTCCGGCTGTTCTGGAATACGGCAGAGAAATCCGGGGCAAAATAGAAAAGCTGGAAGATTACGAAAACGATATGCGGCGGCTGAACGCGGAATACGAAGCGGCGGAAAACGAGCTGGCGCAGACGGCGCGGGCGCTTTCCCAAACGCGCAGACAGGCGTCCAAAGGACTGGCGGCTACCTTAAAAAAGGCGCTGGCGGAATTGAATTTCGCCAATGTGGATCTAGCGGTTTCCATAGAAGAAAAAGAAATCGCGTCCGACGGCATGGATGAAGTGGAATTTTTGATCTCCACCAATGTGGGAGAAGCCCTGAAGCCTCTGGCCATGGTATCCAGCGGGGGCGAACTGTCCCGTATCATGCTGGGAGTAAAGACCGTATTGGCGGATAAGGATGAAGTGGATACTTTGATCTTCGACGAGATCGATGCCGGCATCAGCGGGCGCACGGCCTGGAAGGTTTCCGAAAAACTGGGAGAACTTTCCGGAGCGCATCAGGTGATCCTGATCACCCATCTGCCCCAGATCGCGGCCATGGCGGACAGTCATTTTCTGATCGAAAAAGAAAATGACGGCAGCAGTACTTCCACCAATATCCGCAGACTTTCCAGACAGGAGATCAGGGAAGAACTGGCCAGGCTTCTGGGAACGGACAGCCTTTCCGAGGCGGCGGTTTCCAATGCGGAGGAACTGCTGCAGCAGGCTTCCAGAATCAAACAGAACGAAATCTCCCGGATGCAGGTTTAGATGTGAAAAAAGTGATTACACTAAAAGGAGTATCCCATATGGGATGCTCCTTTTTTGGTGGAAATTTCCAAAAAGGCCTGGAAGCAAAACAGCGGAGAAAAGGATGTGAAGAGCTTGAAAAAAGGGAAACAAGACAGATGGCGGGCGTACCGGAAGAGTCTGCGCATGGCTCTCTTGATCTCCTGTATGACCCTGGCCGGGCTGGGAATATGGTCCGTTTATGAGCGGATCCCCCGCAGTATCAAACTGAAGGTGGGCGAGGAGCAGGTGTTGCGGATGGGGCTGCCGGTGGAAGGGGAAATCCGGAAGATAGAAACCGGGGAAGAAGCGGTGGCTGCCGGAGAGCAGGATCCTTCCAATATTCCGGCGGGTTCCATTCATATTGACCTGAGCGACACCGTAACCATGCGGGCGGACGCGTTGAGCAGTTACCGCATGGATCTAAAGCTCTTTGGCATCATCCCTTTTAAGCAGGTGGACATTGAAGTTATCAGGGAGAAACTGGTAACGCCTGTGGGAGTGCCGGTGGGGATCTATCTGAAAACCGACGGTATCCTGGTGGTAGGTGTGGGAGATTTTATCTCCCTGAGCGGAAGAGAGGTATCTCCCGCCAAATATCTGCTGAAAAGCGGGGACTATATTCTTTCCGTGGACGGAAAAGCCGTGGAGGACAAGGCCGGATTCACACGTATGATAGAAGAAAGCGGGGGATATCCCGTGGTGCTTTCCATACGCAGGGACGGGGAAGAGTTCACCGTGGAAGTGCAGCCGGTGCAGAACCAGAGCGGCAGCTACAAGGTAGGGATCTGGGTGCGGGATAACGCGCAGGGAGTGGGTACCCTGACCTTTGTGGACAGCGAAGGAAATTTCGGCGCCCTTGGACACGGTATCAACGACGTGGACACCAGCATCGTGATGGAAGTAAAAGGAGGGACGCTTTACGGCACGGACATTATCGCCATTAAAAAAGGCAGAAGAGGAGAACCGGGAGAGATGACGGGCATGATCGAGTATGAAGATTCCAATATCCTGGGCGTGATCGACGATAACACCGCCCAGGGCGTTTTCGGAACCTGCGATGAAGCCTTTTTTTCCCGGATCACGGGAGAACCCATCCCCATAGGATTAAAGCAGGAAGTGGAAACAGGGCCGGCCCAGATACTCTGCGCGGTGGACGGCGAGCCCAGGTATTATGATATTGTGATCAAAGAATGCCATTTGGACCACGGCAACGTCAACCGTGGCATCGAGCTGCAGGTGACGGACCCGGAGCTGATCGCGCTGACGGGCGGCATCATTCAGGGCATGAGCGGCGCTCCCATTATCCAGAACGGCAAACTTGTGGGAGCGGTCACCCATGTGCTGGTGAACGATTCCACCAGCGGCTACGGTATTTTCATTGAGGAAATGCTGGAAACCGAAACGGAAAAATCTGTCGGATAGGGCTTGCAAAATACCCTTGGGGGGGTATATACTGAATAAGTACCCCCCTGGGGTATTTTTGTGAAAAGAAAACGACAAGGCGGAGAAAAGGAAAATGGAAAAAGATTGCTGTCATCATAAGACCAAAGAACGGGGCGAAGCGGAGTACAAAGATCTGATACACAGGCTGAACCGTATCGAGGGCCAGATCAGGGGGATACGGGGCATGGTGGAGCAGAACTGTTACTGTACCGATATCCTGGTGCAGGTAGCCGCGGCCACCGCCGCACTGAACAGTTTTAACAAAGTGCTTCTGAGCAGCCATATACGGGGCTGCGTGGCCGACGATATCCGCAGCGGCAGGGAGGAAACCGTGGACGAACTGGTGGAAACCCTGCAGAAGCTGATGAAGTGAGAGAAGGAGTGGATGTATATGGAACAATACGCGGTAACGGGTATGAGCTGTGCCGCCTGCAGCGCCAGAGTGGAAAAGGCGGTGAACAAGGTACCGGGAGTTACCTCCTGTTCCGTCAGCCTGCTGACAAACAGCATGGGAGTGGAAGGCAGCGCTTCGCCCCAGGCTGTCATAGCGGCTGTGGAAGCCGCGGGCTACGGGGCGCGCCTGAAAGCGGCCGCCGGACGGGAGAGCGTGGAGAAAGCCGGAGAAGAGCTCCTGGAGGACAGAGAAACGCCGGCGCTGAAAAGGCGGCTGATCGTTTCCCTGTGTTTCCTGGCGGTGCTGATGTACTTTTCCATGGGACATATGATGTGGGGATTTCCCCTTCCCGCTTTTCTGGAAGGAAACCCCGCGGCGCTGGGGCTTACGCAGCTGCTGCTGACGGGAAGCATCATGGTGATCAACCAGCGTTTCTTTATAAGCGGCGTGAAGGCTCTGTGGCACAGGGCTCCCAATATGGACACGCTGGTGGCTTTGGGCGCGGGAGCGGCCTTCGGATACAGCACGTATGCCCTTTTCGCCATGACGGGAGCCCGGGACATGGAAGCCGCCATGGCCTATATGGATGAATTTTATTTTGAATCCGCGGGTACGATCCTGACCCTGATCACTCTGGGGAAAATGCTGGAGGCCAGGTCCAAGGGCAAGACCACCAACGCGCTGAAAGGGCTGATGAGGCTGACGCCCAAAACGGCGGTGGTCCTGCGGGAAGGGAAGGAAACGGAGATCCCCGTGGCAGAAGTCCGGGTGGGAGAGCTTTTTGTGGTGCGCCCCGGAGAGCAGATCCCGGTGGACGGCGTAGTGACGGAGGGCAGCAGCGCGGTGAACGAAGCGGCGCTGACAGGGGAGAGTATCCCGGTGGATAAGGAAGCGGGGGATCAGGTGTCCGCCGCGACCTTGAATCAGTCCGGCTTCCTGACCTGCAGGGCTTCGAGGGTAGGGGAGGATACCACCCTTTCCCAGATCATCAGGATGGTGGGTGACGCGGCGGCCACCAAAGCTCCCATCGCGAAAACCGCGGATAAAGTGTCCGGCGTTTTTGTGCCCGCCGTGATCGGCATCGCGGCCGTTTCGATCCTGGCCTGGCTGCTGGCGGGAGAGAGCGCGGGATTCGCCCTGGCAAGGGGAATCTCCGTTCTGGTCATCAGCTGCCCCTGCGCGCTGGGACTGGCCACCCCGGTGGCGGTCATGGTAGGGAACGGCGTGGGAGCCGGCAGCGGGATACTTTTCAAAACGGCGGCCTCCTTGGAAGAAACCGGCAAGATCCGGATCGCCGCCCTGGATAAGACCGGAACCATTACCAGGGGAGAACCGGTGGTGACCGGTCTGTATCCGGCCGGGGACGTACAGGAAGAAGAATTTCTGCGGCTGGCCTGCACGCTGGAGCAGAAGAGCGAACATCCTCTGGCGAAGGCTGTTTTAAAAAAGGCCGAGGAAGAGGGGATCAGTCCTCTGCCTCTGCAGGATTTTCAGGCGCTGTCAGGCAGCGGCCTGCGGGGTGTCTGTGAAGGAGAGGAGCTGCTTGGCGGAAATCTTTCCTTTATCGGGCGGTATACGGAGATCGGAGAAGAAGTCCGCCGGCTGGCGGATAAGATCTCCGGGCAGGGGCAGACCCCGCTGTTTTTCGTAAAGGAAGGGAAACTGCTGGGTATGGCCGCGGCGGCGGACGTGATCAAAGAAGACGCCGTCCAGGCGGTACGGGAACTGCGGGATATGGGGATCCGGGTGGTGATGCTGACCGGTGACAACGAAGTGACCGCGAGAGCCGTGGGCAGTCAGGCCGGTGTGGACGAGGTGATAGCGGGCGTGCTGCCGGACGGCAAGGAAGCGGTCATACGTTCCCTGCAGAAACAGGGGAAGACGGCTATGGTGGGAGATGGGATCAACGACGCGCCGGCGCTGACCGCGGCGGACGTGGGGATCGCCATCGGAGCCGGAACGGATATCGCCATTGACGCCGCGGACGTGGTACTGATGAAAAGCCGTCTGCGGGACGTGCCGGCGGCCGTCCGCTTAAGCCGGGCCACGCTTCGCAATATCCATGAAAATCTGTTCTGGGCCTTTCTGTACAACGTCATCGGGATCCCGCTGGCGGCGGGGCTTTGGTATCCCCTCTGGGGCTGGAAGCTGAACCCCATGTTCGGGGCGGCGGCCATGAGCCTTTCCAGCTTCTGCGTGGTGACGAACGCGCTTCGTCTGAACTGGTGCAGGATTTACGGGAGCAAAACAGGCAATACGATCACAGATCATAAAGAAAAAGAAAAGGAGAAAAAAAGTATGGAAAAGACAATGGTAATCGAAGGTATGATGTGCGGACACTGCGAGGCAACGGTGAAAAAAGCGCTGGAGGAGATCCCCGGCGTCAGCGAAGCGGCCGTCAGCCACGAAAAGGGAACGGCCAGGGTGACTTTGACCAAGGAGGTAGCCGACGAGGTATTAAAACAGGCGGTGGAAGCGAAAGATTATACCGTAAAGGAAATACGCTGAGCGCGCCGGTATGTATAAGGAACGGCTCTCGAGGTAAAATTACCGGTTGACAGCGGCGCTGTTTAGGTATACACTGTTTATAGTTGAATACTGACAGTATGAGATAAGAGTGGACTGAGCGCCACTCTTTCTTATGTAAAAGGGAGGATGCGAATGGCCAGAAAGGAATACGAAGCCAGAACGGAGGAACTGCTGGTCCCCATAGCGCGGGAGAAGGGCGTGGAGATCTACGATGTGGAATACGTCAAGGAAGGCGCCGACTGGTATCTGCGGGCCTATATCGACAAGCCGGGAGGCGTGGATATCCAGGACTGCGAGGCCGTGAGCAGAGCGCTTTCCGATAAGCTGGATGAAGAGGATTTTATTGAGGAGGCCTATATTCTGGAGGTTTCCAGTCCGGGCTTAGGCAGGGCGCTGAAAAAAGACAGACATCTGGAAAAGAGCCTGGGCGAGGAAGTAGAGTTAAAGACCTACAAACCCATTTCGGGAAACAAGGAATTTTCGGGCGTGTTAAAAGCCTATGACGGCAATACCGTGACCATCGCGAACGGAGAAGAGGAAACGGTATTTCAAAGAAGCGACGTGGCTTTGATCAGACTGGCCCTTGATTTTTAAAAGTACAATAACAGGAGGAGAACGGAAAATGAATAAGGAATTGATGGAGGCGCTGGATATTCTGGAAAAGGAGAAGGAGATCAGCAAGGAAACGCTGTTTGAGGCGATCGAAAATTCCCTGCTGACCGCCTGCAGGAACCATTTCGGCAAAGCGGACAACGTAAAGGTGGAGATCGACCGCGATACCTGCGATTTTATCTGCTACGCGGAAAAGGAAGTGGTACCCGCGCCGGAAGACGTGGAGGATCCGTGCCTGCAGATAGCCCTTGAGGACGCCAGAAAGCTGTCCGAAAAGGCGGAGGTGGGAGAGCTTCTCCGGGTAGAGATCAAATCCAAGGAGTTCGGGCGTATCGCTACCATGAACGCCAAGAACGTGATCCTGCAGAAGATCCGGGAAGAGGAAAGAAGCGTTATCTACAATCAGTATTACGAGAAGGAAAAAGATGTGGTGACAGGCGTGGTACAGCGCTATGTGGGCCGCAGCATCAGCATCAACCTGGGCAAGGCGGACGCCATGCTGAGCGAAAGCGAGCAGGTGAAAGGCGAGGTCTTCAGACCGACCGAGCGTATCAAGGTATATATCCTGGAAGTGAAAAATACGCCCAAGGGACCCCGCATCAATGTCAGCCGTACCCATCCGGAGCTGGTGAAAAGGCTCTTTGAATCCGAGGTGACCGAGATCAAGGACGGAACGGTGGAGATCAAGAGCATTGCCAGGGAAGCCGGCAGCCGTACCAAGATCGCGGTATGGAGCAACAATCCCAATGTGGACGCGGTGGGTGCCTGCGTGGGCATGAACAGCGCCAGGGTAAACGCCATCGTGGAGGAACTGCGGGGAGAAAAGATCGACATTGTGAACTGGGACGAGAATCCCGGCAATCTGATCCAGAACGCGCTTTCTCCTGCCAAGATCGTAGCGGTGTTCGCGGATCCCGATGAGAAGACGGCCAAGGTGGTCGTGCCCGATTACCAGCTTTCACTGGCTATCGGCAAGGAGGGGCAGAACGCCAGACTGGCGGCCAGACTGACCGGCTATAAGATTGATATCAAATCGGAAACTCAGGCCAAGGACGCTCCCGGATTCCGTTATGAGGATTACGTGGACGATTACGAGGATGACTACGAAGAGGAGTACGAAGAAGGCTACGAAGAAGATACAGAGCTTTACGGAGAGGACGCGGATACCGAGAATGAGTAAAAAGGTTCCTTTCAGACAATGCGTGGGCTGCGGAGAAATGAAAAGCAAAAAAGAGATGATGCGGGTGCTGAAAACGCCGGAAGGCCCCATTGTTCTGGATACCACCGGGAAACAGAACGGGAGGGGCGCGTACCTTTGCAAAAACGGGGACTGCCTGAAAAAGGCAAGGAAGAACAAAGGGCTGGAGCGTTCTCTGAAGATCAGTATCCCGGATACGGTCTATGAAGAACTGGAAAAGGAGTTTTGCGCGCTTGAAGCAGAATAAGATATACGGATTGCTGGGACTTGCCGCGAAAGGCCGCAACCTTGTAAGCGGAGAGTACGCCGTGGAAAAGGCGGTAAAGGAAGGCAGAGCCGCGCTGGTGATCGTGGCGCGGGATGCTTCCGGCAATACGGGAAAAAAGTTTGAAGACAAATGTTCTTATTATGGGACACCCGTTCTTACATATGGGACTAAAGAAGAACTGGGGCACGCCGTTGGACTGCAGGAGCGTGCCGCCATCGCGCTCCTGGATGAGGGGCTCGCGCGTACGATAACGAGATATCTGGATGAATTACAAGATTAGGAGGTAGCAGGAAGCATGGCGAAAATAAAAATACATGAGCTTGCAAAAGAAACAGGAGTGTCCAGCAAGGAGGTACTGGCTTTTTTGCAGGAGAAAGGCATAGAGGCCAAAGTGGCGCAGAGTTCCGTGGATGAGGACGCCGCCGCTTTGGTAAAAGCGCGTTTTGGCGGCAAAGCGGAACCGAAAGAAACCGAAGGGGATAAGGCGGCGGAGGCCGTGGAAGAAAAACCGGCGGCTAAGGAACCGCGAAAAGAAGCGGCTAAGGAAGCGCAAAAGGAAGCGCCCGCGGAGCCGGAAACATCTCCCAGGGATATCCCGGGGGAAGGCGCCAGGAATACGCCGAAAAAGAAAAAGAACATCATCTTTGTGAGCAACCCGCAGAATTCCCGCGCTTCGGGAGGGCAGCAGGGCGGCTTCCGCGGCGGAGCGGGAGGCAGGCCCGGACAGGGCTTTTCAGGAAGAGGAGGACAGGGAAACAGGCCGTCACAGGCTCCCGTCAGACCGATCAAACCTCTGACGCCGCCGTCCCCCACGCCCAGCGTGCAGATGGTGCCTTCTTCCAAACCGCAGGGCACCGCTCATACGGAGAAACCGGCGGCGCAGGGACAGGACAATGCCGCTGCCAGAACGGAAAACAGACCGCCCAGACAGGAGCGTCCCGCGGGCGGCGCGAACAGAACAGGAGGCGAGAGGCCCGCGTATGGCGGCAGAGATGGAAGAGGCGAAAGGCAGCAGGGGCAGAGAACAGATAGAAAAATGGAAAACGGCGGCCGTACGGGCACGTACAATGGTCAGGGCGGTTTCCGTTCTTCTGGCGCTGGCGCGGGTGCTGAAAGACCTTATAACAATAGCGGGCGCGATAACAGAGGCAATGGCGGGCAGAGAGATGGATTCCGAAAGCCTGGCCAGGGTAAAGGATTTGCCCCGGAAACTCCGATCAAAGATGCGGAAAAGCACAGAGATGAGGAAAAGCGCCGTATCGGCCAGGAAAAGGATAAACGCTCCAGAAAGGACTTTATCTATGAAGAGGAAGAGGCCGTAAAGAACAGGCCCGGACGCTTTATCAAGCCTGAGAAAAAGAAAGAAGAAGCGGCGGAAGAAGTCATCAAGGTCATTGTGCTTCCGGAAACCATTACCATAAAGGATCTGGCGGACAAAATGAAGATCCAGTCCTCCGCCATCATCAAGAAACTCTTTCTGGAGGGCAAGGCGGTTACCCTGAATCAGGAGATCTCTTATGAAGAGGCGGAGAATATCGCCATGGAATATGAGATCCTCTGCGAAAAAGAAGTCAAGGTAGACGTGATCGAAGAACTGTTAAAGGAAGACGAGGAACAGGAAGAAGAACTGCTTTCCCGTTCCCCCGTTATCTGCGTAATGGGACATGTGGATCATGGTAAGACCTCCCTTTTGGATGCCATCAGGAAGACCAATGTTACGGATAAAGAGGCGGGCGGTATTACCCAGCACATCGGCGCGTATACCGTTTCCATCAACGACCGGAAGATCACGTTCCTGGATACGCCCGGACACGAGGCGTTTACCGCCATGCGTATGCGGGGCGCCAACGCCACCGATATCGCGGTACTGGTGGTGGCGGCGGATGACGGCGTCATGCCCCAGACCGTGGAGGCCATCAACCATGCCAAAGCCGCGGGGATTGAAATCGTGGTAGCGGTAAATAAGATCGACAAACCCGGCGCCAATGTGGACAGGGTAAAGCAGGAGCTGACGGAATACGAGCTGATCCCTGTGGACTGGGGCGGAAGCACGGAATTTGTACCGGTATCCGCCAAATCCGGCGAGGGCATCGAGTCTTTGCTGGAAACCATTCTGCTCACCGCGGATATTCTGGAGTTAAAGGCCAATCCCAACAGACGGGCGAGGGGCTTGGTCATTGAGGCGGAACTGGATAAGGGCAGAGGACCCGTAGCCACCGTGCTGGTACAGAAAGGTACCCTGCATGTAGGTGACTTTATCTCCGCGGGGGCAAGCCACGGCAAGGTGCGGGCCATGATAGATGACAAGGGAAGAAGGGTAAAGGAAGCCGGTCCTTCCACGCCTGTGGAGATCCTGGGCTTAAATGACGTGCCCAGCGCGGGAGAGGTGTTCTTAGCCCATGAAAACGACAAGACGGCCAAATCCTTCGCGGAAACCTATCTGGCGCAGAACAAGGAAAAGATGCTGGAGGAAACCAAGAGCAAAATGTCTTTGGACGATCTGTTCTCCCAGATCCAGGAGGGCAATCTGAAAGAGCTGAACCTGATCGTAAAAGCGGATGTGCAGGGCAGCGTGGAGGCCGTAAAACAGAGCCTGCTGAAGCTGTCCAACGAAGAAGTGGTAGTCAAGTGCATTCACGGCGGCGTGGGCGCCATCAACGAATCCGACGTTATGCTGGCCAGCGCTTCTTCCGCCATCATCATCGGCTTCAACGTGCGGCCTGACGCTACCGCCAAGGCCACGGCGGAAAGGGAAGGCGTGGACGTAAGGCTTTATAAGGTCATTTACCAGGCCATCGAGGACATTGAGGCCGCCATGAAGGGAATGCTGGATCCGGTATTTGAGGAAAAGATCATCGGACACGCGGAGGTACGCCAGATATTCAAGGCTTCCGCGGTGGGAAATATCGCCGGTTCCTATGTGCTGGACGGCGTGTTCCAGAGAGGCTGCAAGATACGTATTACCAGAGAGGGCGAGCAGATCTACGAAGGCGCGCTGGCTTCTCTGAAGCGTTTTAAGGACGATGTGAAAGAGGTCAAGGCCGGTTTTGAGTGCGGACTGGTATTTGAAGGCTATGACCAGATGCAGGAACTGGATATCGTAGAGGCATATGTCATGACAGAGGTGCCCAGATGAGAAAAAACAGTGTAAAGAGTACCCGTGTCAACGGGGAAGTACAGCGGGCGCTGGCGGAGATACTGCGGGGAGGGATCAAGGATCCCCGCATCAGCCCGTTTACCAGTGTGGTAGCGGTGGAAGTGGCGCCGGATTTAAAGACCTGCAAGGCGTGGATCAGCGTGCTGGGAGATGACAGGGCCAGGGAGGATACCTACAAGGGCTTAAAGAGCGCGGAGGGGTTTATCAAAAACCAGCTGGCCCGTATCGTCAATCTGCGCAATACGCCTGATATCACCTTTATCATGGACCAGTCCATCGAGTATGGCGTCAATATGTCCAAAAAGATCGACGAGGTGATAAGCAGCGATCAGAATGCCCGCAGGGATACGGAGGAAATATGAATTTATTGGCGGAATGCCAGGGGGCCGCGCGCATCGGGATCAGTTCGCATACCCACCCGGACGGGGATGCCGTAGGCTCCACCATGGCGTTGTATCTGTATTTGAAGAAGCAGCTTCCCGAAGCGGAGATCAGGCTGTTTCTGGAAAAGCCGCCGGAGAGTTTCCGGCATTTAAGATATCTGGATGAAATAGATTCCCTGTATGACTTTCACGGGACGTTCGATGTGTTTTTCGCTCTGGATACCGTGGCGGACAGAATGGGGGACGCGGTAAAGTATTTTGAAGGGGCGAAAAAGAAGATCAATATCGACCACCATATCAGCAATCAGAACGGAAGCGGAGATATTAACGATATCCGGCCCGAAACGGGTTCCACCGCGGAAATCCTCTATGAGCTCATGGAAGAAGAAAAGCTGGACGAGGATATCGCCGTGGCGCTGTATACCGGCATAGCGCATGATACCGGTATCTTTCAGTATTCCAATACCCGGCCCCGCACCCTGGAGATCGCCGCGAAGCTGATCCGCTTCGGATTTGATTTTTCCAGGATCATCGAGGAAAGTTTTTATCAGAGGAGCTATCTGCAGAATCAGATCCTGGGCAGGGCGCTGATCGAGAGTATCCGGATCATGGACGGCAGATGTATTTTCAGCTGCGTCAACAAAAAAATGATGGATTTTTACCAGGTACAGCCGGGGGATCTGGACGGGATCGTCAATCAGCTCCGCAATACCAGAGGAGCGGACTGCGCTATCTTTCTGTACCAGACCGGTGTGCTGGAATATAAGGTCAGCCTTCGTTCCAATGAGAAAGTGGATGTTTCCGTGGTGGCGTCCTATTTTGGAGGCGGCGGGCACGCGCGCGCGGCCGGCTGTACCATGCGGGGCAGCGTGCACGATGTCATCAACAATCTTTCCGACAGGATAGCACTGCAGCTGGAGGTTTAAAGAAGTATGCTGGACGGTGTTCTCAATATATACAAGGAAAAAGGATATACCTCCCACGATGTGGTGGCGAAGCTGCGTGGCATTTTAAGGCAGAGAAGGATCGGGCACACAGGTACGCTGGATCCGGACGCCACCGGGGTGCTGCCGGTCTGTATCGGCAGCGCCACCAAGCTCTGCGGCATGATCACGGAGTGGGATAAGGAATACGCTGCCTGTCTGCGGCTGGGAACGGTCACGGATACGCAGGACATATGGGGAAAAGTGCTGGAGAAAAGGCCGGTGAAGGTAACGGAGGAGCAGGTCAGAGAGGCAGTCCTTTCTTTTGACGGCGGGTACGCGCAGATCCCGCCCATGTACTCTGCCCTCAAGGTGAACGGAAAACGACTGTATGAGCTGGCCAGGGAAGGAAAAGAGGTGGAGCGCAGGCCGCGGGATATCATTATCCACGAAATAGAGATCCTTTCCATGGCGCTGCCGGAGATCTCTCTCCGCATAAGATGCTCCAAGGGCACCTACATCCGCGCGCTCTGCCATGATATCGGCGAGAAGCTGGGATGCGGAGCGGTCATGAGCAGCCTGGAGAGGACCAGGACGGGGAGTTTTCAGGCGGACAGCGCCCACAGGCTGGAAGAAGTGGAGGCAATGCAGCGAAAGGGCAGGATCCGGGATATCCTGATCCCCATAGATGAAATGTTCGCGGAACTGGCGCAGGTACACGTGGATGACGGCGCCGTAAAGCTGGTGGAAAACGGAAACGCCTTTGCTTCTCAGAGGATACGGGAACGGAGGCTTTTTGACGAAGGGGAAAAAGTGCGGGTATACGACGGCAGGGGGCGTTTTTACGGTATTTACGCCTTTTCCCGGGACCAGGGAAGTTTCGTGCCGGAAAAAATGTTCTTATCGTAAAAAGCGTGAAAAAGCAGGGAAGGGAGGGACGCGGAAGTGGAGATCATCACCGGCACCACGGATTTTTACTTAAGGGAAGAAACCGCGGTGGCGATCGGAAAATTTGACGGCGTCCATCTCGGACACAGGCGCCTGCTGGAGGAGATCCTGGCGGAAAAGGCGAACGGAAGGAAGGCCTGCGTTTTTACGTTTGATATGCCGCCGGCCCGCCTGCTGGGCAAGGGTGACGGCAGGGAACTCACCACCAAAGAAGAAAAGCGCAGGATCTTTGAACTGCTGGGGGTCGATATCCTGATCGAATTTCCCTTTAACCGGGAAACGGCCGCTATCCTTCCCCAGGATTTTGTGAAGGAAATCCTCTGCGGCAGAATGCAGGCAGGACTGATCGCGGCCGGCACGGATATTTCTTTTGGCAGCGGAGGGGCCGGAAACGCGGCTCTGCTGCATCTGCTGGCGCCGGCGTGCGGATATGAGGTGCGCATCATCGAAAAACTGCTGTGGGAAGGCCGGGAGATCAGCTCCACTTACGTGAAGGAAGCGGTGGAGCAGGGCGATATGAAGCTGGCGGAAAGTCTTCTGGGCGGACCCTACAGTGTGGGCGGCAGGGTGCTCCACGGCAACAGCCTGGGACATGCCTGGGGTATGCCCACCGCGAATCTGATCCCGCCGGAAGAAAAATTACTGCCGCCATGCGGCGTATATTACGCCGGCGCGTATCTGGACGGCAGACTTTACAGGGGGATCAGCAACATCGGTTACAGACCTACCATAGCGGAAAAAGAAAAGGTCATGGGCGTGGAAACTTATCTTTACGACTTTAACGGAGATGCTTACGGCAGAGAGATGGAGGTACTGCTCTATCAGTTCAGACGGCCGGAGCGTAAATTTGAAGATACGGAGGCGCTCAGGGCCTGTATAGCGGAAGATATCAAAGCGGGAGCGGCATATCCTGGATAGGATGTGCCGCTTTTTCATATAGATCCCGCGATTTTAATATCATTCAAACAAAACGCAAATATTTCGTAAACATTTCCGTCTTACACTGATACTGCAAGCGACAAGTGAAGATCACTTGGAGAACAGATACGGAGGTAATATGCTATGAAGAAAAAGGATTTTGTAACTCTGATCATGAGTACGGTGGGCGGTATTCTATTTGCCCTGGGCATGTGTATGGCGCTGCTCCCGGAATGGGGCGCTATGACACAGGGCATTGTGATCGGTGTGATGGGCGCGGCAGTATTGCTGGCTATGGTGCTTGTCCGCCGGAAGATGGACGGAAAACCTGCGATCGTTTTTAACGGAAGGGCAATCGGTACAACATTATTTGGTATCCTTGGCGCGATTGTATTTGGTGTGGGTATGTGTATGACGATGATCTGGAATATGATGGTTCCCGGCATCATTGTGGGTATTGTCGGCATCGTCCTGCTGCTTTGCCTGATCCCTGTCATCAAGGGACTGAAATAAAGAAGCGGGAAAACCAATATTAAACTGACAGGAGGATTTTATCATGGCAAAATCGAAACTCATACAGGCAAACGAAAGAATCGCCACTGCTGTTGTGGACGGGTACAAGAAGATCGAGAACGGCGTTGTAGGCGCATACAGAAAAGTCGAAGACGGCTTCGTGGATAAATTCCTTACCCATGAAGGAGAAAACGTAGAGGACGCTAAAAGGCGTATTCACGAGGAACAGGTTCAGCGTGAGGCAAGTCAGAATATCGTAAATCATCGACAGAGCGATCCGCGTGAGTGAAAGGCTGGTGCGGATCGAAATTTTATAAAAAATCTGTGAAAGGGCAAAACGCAAACAAAACTTTAACATTTGGATGTTATAATAGCCTCAGAGATAAGCTGTAATAAAACAGATGGAGGTCTGCCCTATGTTTAAGATACTGGTCTTAGAGGATGACAGAGATTTGAACCGCACAGTCTGTTCTTTTTTGAATCAGAGTGGTTATGAAGCGGTTGGCTGCCTGAATGCGAATGAAGCCTATGATACTATGTATGGAAATACATTTGACCTGATCGTTTCCGATATTATGATGCCTGAAGTAGATGGATTTGAGTTTGCGAAAGCAGTCCGCTCATTGAATGAGGATATCCCAATCCTGTTTATGACAGCAAGGGACGATCTTGCTTCCAAACAAAAGGGGTACAGGATCGGGATTGACGATTACATGGTCAAGCCTGTTGACTTGGACGAACTTTTCCTGCGGATCGGGGCGCTGCTTCGGCGGGCAAAGATCGCAAGCTCCCACAAACTGGAGGTAGGGAAACTGACGCTGGACATGGACGAGCGTACAGCGGTCTATGGTGGCAAGGGGATTTCTTTGACAGCCAGGGAGTTTAATATTCTTTACAAGCTCCTGTCCTATCCGGGCAAGACATTTACCCGTACCCAGCTTATGGATGAGTTCTGGGACGCCGATACGAATACCGCGCCGAGAGCTGTGGATGTTTATATGACAAAGCTGCGGGGAAAGTTTGAAAGCTGCAGTGAGTTTGAGATCAGGACGGTTCATGGTCTTGGCTATAAGGCGGTGATCCAATGAGGGAAAATGTAAAATGGAAACGGATCCTGTTCTCCCTGCGGAGTTATATCGCTTTTTTCCTGCTGATCGCTTTTATCATTACCTGCTGCATGCATCTTTTTCTGCGGACTTTGCAGCAGACACTGGGAATCAGCTATACGGAAGAAAATATCCGGGCAGCAGCCGCACTTACTTTTGCAAATGTGATTTTTTTAAGCTTCCTCTGTACAGTAATTGATACCGTCCGCCGCAGGCTTATGGTGGACCGTCCGGTGCGGCGTATTGTGGAAGGGGCGGAAAAACTGATGAAAGGCGATTTTGCCGCACGCATTAAGCCGTTTCGCAGTATCCACAGCGAGTTGGGATTTGACACGATCATCGACTGTTTTAACCGGATGGCGGAGGAACTTTCCGGCGTGGAAACCCTGCGGACGGATTTTATCGCCAATGTGTCCCATGAATTAAAAACGCCGCTTTCTGTTATTCAGAATTATGGAACCATGCTCCAAAGTCCGAAATTGTCCGATGCGCGGCGGCTGGAGTACGCAAAGGCAATCACGGAACAGTCCCACCGCCTTGCCGACCTTGTCACGAATATCCTGAAACTGAACCGGCTGGAAAACCAGAAGATCTATCCCGCGGCACAAAAATATGATCTTGGAGAGCAGCTCGCGGAATGTCTTTTGCGGTTTGAAGGAATATGGGAGGAAAAGAAGATTGATATTGATACGCGCATAGAGGAGGCGGTATTTGTGGAATCAGATAAGGAACTTTTGGATATCGTCTGGAACAATCTTTTTTCCAACGCGTTAAAATTTACGGAGGCCGGCGGTACAGTTTCCCTTTCGCTTACTTCAGAAGGGAATCTTGCTGTAGTTCAGGTTTCCGATACCGGCTGCGGGATCAGTCCTGAAGTCGGCAGGCATATTTTTGAGAAATTTTATCAGGGTGACACATCCCATGCCACACAGGGCAACGGACTGGGACTTGCGCTGGTCAGACGGGTGGTGGACATTATTGGTGGTGATATTTCGGTGGAAAGCAAAGTGGGAAAGGGCAGCAAGTTTATTGTGAAGATCAGGAGGATGACAGATGGATAGGATGAGGGCTGTGCTGAAAGCGGTATTCTGTCCACTGCCGATTATGACGGTTTTGCTTTCGCTTTTTGGATATGGCTTTGTAATATTTGTATTTGCGCATGATGTGCAGAATCCCTTTTTGCGGTACGCCTCTTATTTGGCGTCCGCCTATGCGCTGGTCATTACGTGTACCGGACTGCCGCATTTGTTCCGCGGTTTCAAAAAGGTAAAACGAGGAGTTGAAGAAAGTTTCCCGATGCGGAAATTCCGTTCCACCGCGGTTGGGGAGAAATATCTGACGGATATCCACTTCCGTAACACAATCTCACTTTCCACAGGACTGACGATCAATCTGGCCTATATTATCATGAAGCTGTCCGCAGGCATCTATTACAGATCCCCGTGGTTTATGGCGCTTGCGTTTTACTATGTCCTGCTGGCTGCCATGCGCCTGTTTCTGATCCGGTATAAGCCGGAGAAAGGCAGGACCGCGGCGTTTCGCCGTTACCGTCTGTGCGCGATTTTTTTACTGATTATGAATCAGGCACTTGCAGGCATAGTCATATTTATCGTGCATCAAAACAGAGGTTTTCAGTATCCGGGCATGCTGATCTATGCCATGGCGCTTTATGCCTTTTATGCAGTGATCACCGCTGCGGTCAACGTTGTCCGGACACGCCGTCATAACAGTCCCATCCTGTCTGCGGCGAAGGCTGTCAATCTTGTTGCCGCGCTGGTTTCCATTCTGTCGCTGACAACCGCGATGCTGGCACAGTTTGGCGGCAGCGATGATCCGGCATTTCGCAAAGCCATGACCGGCGCTGTAGGCGGCTGCGTCTGTACGATCGTTATCGGTATGGCTGTTTTTATGATCTGCAGAGCAAATAAAGAACTGAAAAAGGAGTGATCCATCATGGAAGAGAAAAACGAAACGTTTTCCTACACCTATTCCGCAAAGGAACAGGAAGAAATCAAAAAAATCCGGGATAAATATGCGGCGCCAACAAAAGAGGAAATTTCTATGGAACAGCTTCGTCTGCTGGATGCCGGTACGACAAGAGCTGCAACGGTGGTATCGTTACTAGTTGGAATTGTCAGCTCTCTGCTATTTGGTGTAGGGATGTGCTGCGCATTGGTTCCCGGATGGGAAACCTATTTGATCCCCGGCATTGTGATCGGCGTCGCAGGCATCATCGGTGTGGCTGCCGCTTACCCGATTTATACTCATATGGTGAAACGCAAGAGAGCGAAACTTGCGCCGGAAATTATGCGGCTGTCGGAAGAACTGTTGAAATAGGTATGGTTTTCGGGACCGGATTATTGACATTCGCCGCGGCATATGCGATGCTATTATCAAAACAACGGAGCGGGTGAGGAAATATACATGCAATCTTTCAGGGAACAACTGTCTGCTTATATAAAAGAAAAATATAAGGCCTCTCCGGAATACCTGTGGGGGCGGTTCCCCGGCTACGCGGTTTACCGGCATGGGGATAATCAGAAGTGGTTCGCGCTTGTCATGGATGTCCCGGGGAACAAGCTGGGACTGGAAACGGAAGAACTTGTGGATATTGTGAACGTGAAGATCGCGGATCCCTTTCTCGCTGATATTCTGGCGCGGCAGGAAGGGTTTTTCCGGGGCTATCATATCCGTAAGGGAAATTGGATTTCCATTTCATTGCGCGGTGAAGTAGAATTTGACGTGATCAGCAGGTGGCTGGAAGAAAGTTATGTGACAACGGCGTCCGCGAAAACAAAGCAGGCCCGCAGACCGGCGAAAGAGTGGATCATTCCGGCCAATCCGAAGTATTATGATGTGGAGGCGGCCTTCTCCAAAGAGAACGAGATTGACTGGAAGCAGGGAAAGGGAATCAAAACGGGAGATACCGTGTTTCTGTATGTGGCCGCTCCGGTGTCCGCGATCCTTTATAAGTGCAGAGTGACAAAAACGGATATCCCGTTCCGGTTTGATAACGGAGATGTCCATATGACAAGTCTGATGAAGATCAAATTGCTGAAGCGCTATAAGCCGGAGCAGTTTACTTTTGATGTGCTGAGCGAAAGGTATGGGGTCAACGCGGTGAGAGGGCCGAGAGGGATCCCGGAAAGTTTAAGTGAAGCGCTGAAATAAGACATTTGATCTCAACATCTATCCCGTGAGAAAGTTAAAAAATACTGACAGACCACATGGAAGACGGAGTGTTAACGCTGCCGAAAGGACCGGGGACTTTTGCCGCAGTGAAATAGGTTACTATATGAAAAGAAAAATGGGATTTAGCGGAGGAGTAACAATGGATATTGAGTATAGAAAAATTACGGAATTTCCACGTGGGACGCTTGCGGCTCTTTTGAAAGATGGTTATTCCTTTGAACCGAGATTTGAAATATATTGGCAAAACCAATGGAACGAGTTTGATGATTTTTTCTATGATAATCCCCATATCGCTGATTTCAGCGGCTTTATGACTGTCCTGGGCGGTGAGCCCATTGGTTTTGTTTCATGGAATCCGACGCATTTGCCTGAATTTACGGAAGTGGGACATAATTGTATGAAAACGAAATACAAGGGAATGGGCTATGGAAAGAAGCAGATGAGAGAAGCGGTTCGGCGTATTAAAGAACAAGGCGCGAAAAAGATAATCGTCTGGACAAATGAGCGTTTAGTGCCCGCTCAACACACCTACGAAAGCGTGGGTTTTCAATTTGTAGGAAAGAGCGAGGAAACGATCTGTTCCGAAGTCGCGGGACGGAGAATCCATTATGAAATGATTGTTTGATATCTTCTTAAGATCTGAACACTTCTACATACAACTTACATCTTAGAAATAGTCGATCAAAAGTCATTGACTTAAATTCAGTGAATAAGATATAATGAAACTGCGTAAAGGGAGGTAATGGCGTGGCTAAGAAAATGACAAATCGCCAGCTTGCCGCACTGGAAACCAGGCGCAAACTGCTGAAGGCGGCAAAAAAGCTGGTATGTGAAAAAGGTCTGGTCAATACATCTATCGAAGAAATTACAAAAGCCTGCGGCGTATCAAACGGCACGTTCTATACCTATTTCAAACGCAAGGAAGATGTAGTTTTTGCGTTAAGCCAGGAAATGTATCAGGGAATTTATGAGGAAGCGCAGGCCCATGAAGGCCCCTTTATGGAACGGCTGGTATTTTACATGGTGAATTTCTCCGGCCACATTGAACGGGACGGGCTGAAGCTCTGCCAGGAATGGGTGCGGAACACCGTAGACCCCGATCTTGTGGAGGCCCCGTACAACAAGGACAAACTCCGTGTGGATATTGATTCCATGAAGGGTATGATCGAAAAGGGAATTGAGCGTGGTGAACTGAGAAAAAGCACGCCTGTAGACGCGCTCGCGGGCGCTCTGGTAGATGTGATCTACGGTGAAATGCTTTGCTGGGATATGTCCGGCGGTACATACAGCTTTGAGGAACGCACAAAAGAATTTTGCAGACTGTTTTTACCGGCCATGATACAGCCCTATATCAGATGGGAGCAATCATGAAAATGCAAACAACAGCGAAAAATAAAAACAGGAGGAACCGACAATGAGTGAGATCAAGAAATTGGGATTTGGGCTGATGCGTCTTCCCCAGAAAAGCGACAATGCAACAGACATCGACATGGAACAGTTCAAACAGATGGTAGACCTTTTCCTGGAGCGGGGATTTACCTACTTTGATACTTCCTATGTGTATCATGACGGTACTTCTGAAACCGCGATCCGGGAGGCCCTTGTCAAACGCCATCCGCGGGAGAGCTTCCTGCTGGTGTCGAAATTTCCTACCTTCCAGATGCCTGCCGCAGACAAGGTGGAAACCATTTTCCAGGAGCAGCTGGACAAATGCGGGGTGAAATACTTTGATTACTACCTGCTCCACAATCTGAACCGCTATATCTATGCCACGGAAGTCCAGGGCGCCCATCTGTTTGACCACATGAAGCATTGGAAGGAACAGGGTAAGATCCGCCACATCGCGTTCTCTTACCATGATGACGCCGCCCATCTGGATCAGATATTGACCGAGCACCCGGAGGTTGACGCCGTTCAGATCGTTCTGAACTACTATGACTGGGAGGAGCCGCTCATCCAGTCGAAGAAGTGTTATGAGGTCATCCGCAGGCACGGCAAGCAGGTCATCGTCATGGAGCCGGTAAAGGGCGGTATGCTGGCCAAAGTCCCCGCGGGCGCGGAACACATCCTTCAGGATATTGATCCCAATGCTTCCCCGGCCAGCTTTGCGATCCGGTTTGCCGCCTCGCAGGAAGGTGTGCTGGCTGTCCTCTCCGGCATGAGCAATCTCGCTCAGGTGAAAGACAACACCGGTTATATGCAGGACTTCAAGCCTCTCACTGGCAGGGAAAAGCAGGCTCTGGCTGAAATGAAAGGAAAATATCAGGAAACATGGAAGTACCGCTGCAGTGACTGGTCCGTCCTGGATGATAATGCTTACGGCGTGCCTGTGTCCGGCATCATCCGGGCCTACAACAGTATGTTGATCCAGCCCGATCCTACCTTCTGCGCGGAACTGAACTACTATAAGAGTTTCCGCAGCGCCTATGACCGGGCCTTTGAGACAGGGGATTACACGGCGCAGACCGAGAAGATCGGCGGGGCGTTTGATGTCACGGCTGCAATGCGAGAGGCCGCCACATACCATGCAACAAATAACTATCAGACCTATATGGATTAAATGCGAATGGAGGAATTTATCACGGCTAAGAATCTGATCATCTACTACTCCCGCAAAGGAGAAAATTACTGGAACGGCAGTATCAAAAATATTGCCAAGGGCAATACGGAGATCGTGGCAGAGTTCATTCAGAAGGCTGTGGGCGGCGATCTGTTTGAGGTGGATACGGTGAAGCCCTATTCCACGGACTACACCACCTGCACTCAGGAGGCCCAGTGGGAACTTCGCGCCGGCGCAAGGCCGGAACTGAAAAAGTATCTGGATAACATTGAGGACTATGACAACATCTTCGTCTGTGGGCCGTGCTGGTGGGGAACTTTCCCGATGGCGGTGTTCACCCAGCTTGAAAGGCTGGATTTCACCGGCAAAAAAGTAATGGCCGTCATGACCCACGAGGGCAGCGGCCTCGGCTCCTGTGAACGTGACCTGAAGAAAATCTGCAAGGGCGCATCCTTTGGAAAGGGGCTTGCCGTTCACGGCGCGGATGCTGCAAGGTCTGAAAGCACGGTAGCTGCATGGGCAATAAAAGCATTACAGTAAGCATGAGGATACCGTGGAACGATATTCTGGATGAAAATCCATCGTGGTGATGGAGCCGGTCAAAGGCGGCACAGTTTGACCGTGTATAAATATTTTAATTGATAGTTGCCGATTTGAGGAGGAAAAACTATGATTTACAGAGATTTTCAGGATTTGAAATTATCGGCCCTGGGCATGGGCGCCATGCGCCTGCCGGTATTGGACGGAGATGATTCCAGGATCGACGAAGCGGCCGCGAAAGAAATGGTCGCTTACGCCATGGAACAGGGCGTGAATTATTACGACACCGCCTGGGGCTACCATGACGGCAATTCCGAGTTGGTGATGGGAAGGGCCTTAAAAGAATATCCGAGGGACCGTTTCTACCTGGCTACCAAATTTCCGGGATATGATCTTTCCAACATGACAAAAGTAGAAGAAATTTTTGAGAAGCAGCTGGAAAAATGCCAGGTGGAATACTTTGACTTCTATTTGTTCCACAATGTCTGTGAGATGAACGTTGACGCATATCTGGATGAAAAGTACGGGCTTTATGACTACTTGATGAAACAGAAAGCAAACGGGAGGATTCGTCATCTCGGATTTTCCTCTCATGGAAACTATGACGTGATGGAACGCTTCCTGGAGAAATACGGAAAGAGCATGGAATTTTGTCAGATCCAGCTGAATTACCTGGACTGGAGTTTCCAGGATGCCAAAGCAAAGATGGAGCTTCTGAAAAAATACCAAATTCCGGTGTGGGTGATGGAGCCGCTGCGGGGCGGCCGTCTGGCAAATCTGACTGATGAGGAAGAAGCCAGATTAAAGGCCATGCGTCCCAATGAGAAAATCCCTGCCTGGGCGTTCCGCTTCCTGCAGTCCATCCCTGAGGTGACTGTCGTACTGTCCGGCATGTCCAACATGGAGCAGATGAAAGAAAATATCCAGACCTTCCAGGAAGAAAAACCCCTTTCCGAAGAAGAAATGAAAAGTCTGCTGGCTATGGCGGATGAAATGGTACGAAAGATCGTCCTGCCATGTACCGCCTGTCATTACTGTGTGAGCCACTGTCCGCGGGGACTGGATATTCCGACTTTGCTGGCTTTCTATAATGAGCACTGCTTCACCAACGGCGGATTTATCGCGCCGATGGCCCTGTCCTCGTATCCGAACGACAAGCTGCCAAGCGCCTGTATAGGATGCAGGAGCTGTGAGGCTGTCTGTCCGCAGCAGATCAAGATATCTGAGGCTATGGCTGATTTTGTGGAAAAATTAAACATGTAAAGCGATTTTCTTCTTTCAGTCTGTGGGACAAAAAGGGAAAATGCCGGTGTTGTCCATGCTAAGAAAAGGTGGACCGGACGTGCCGTTTATGTTTCTTACGGATTTGCTGACCGGTGCTAACGCCATCGTGTGGGCAACTCCTATCGCGGACTGCGGTGCTATGCTGGTTGGCATTCTCCTGTTTGTGCCGCTATGGAAACAAATGGGAAAAGAATAGCAAAAACTCCTCACCTCCGCCGTGGAAGTGGGGAGTTTTTTCCCTTTATGCCCTTATTCCCGTTCCGTCCTTGAAAGTGAACCGTTCCATCTTTTTAAAACAATATTGACACAGTGTCAGAATAGTGCTATACTTCATATTGACATGATGTCAGAATAAAAATCGGAGGTAACACGTCATGAAGAAAAATATTGGTTCCAAACTGGCGCTTTATCCTATGCCGATCACGGTGATCGGCGCGATGAACGGTGATAAACCCACATGGACGTTGGCAGGGCATTTGGGGATCATCGGGCATGACCGTGTGATGGTAAGCCTTGCCGCGCCTCATTTTATTAACGGTAAGATCAGGGAAACGAAGAAGCTTTCCATCAACCTTGTGGATGAACCTATGCTGCCGCAGGCAGATTACGTGGGCTCTGTCAGCGGCAGCAAGGCGGATAAATCGGAAGTGTTTGCCTATGAGCAGGGAGAAGCGGGAGCGCCGGTCATTCGGGATGCGCCGCTGACATTGGAGTGCAGCGTGGTGGATATCTATGAAACGCCGAATTTTGAAAGTTTTATCTGCGCGATCGAGAATACTTATGTGGCGGAAGAACATCTGGATGGGGAGAGTAAGATCAACTATAACACCCTAAAGCCGGTGCTGTTCGAGTTTCCGACTTATCATTACTTAAGAACCGGGGATGTGATCTGCAAGTGTCTTTCCCTGAAGGAAAAGCAGTCAAAGGAGAGAAGGGAAGAATGAAACAAAAAATTCATATAAACATCATAGGATAGCCGCAGAACAAAAACGAGGGAGGAAACGAAATGCCAAAGGGATCACCGGAACTTACCAATGCAAGAAAGGAAGAGATCATCAACGCTTGCGAGAAACTATATCAAACAAAAAGCTTTAAAGAGATCACTTTAAAAGACATCGGGAACGCGACCAGCTTTACCAGAACTTCAATCTATAATTACTTTCAGACGAAAGAAGAAATATTCCTCGCTTTACTGCAGAGGGAAAATGAGCTTTGGATCGTCGACCTGAACCGGATGATGGAGGAACATAAAACGCTTACCAGGGATGAGTTTGCCGATAAGCTGGCTCGTTCTCTGGAGAAACGGGAGCAGCTTCTCAAGATCATGTCGATGAATCATTATGATCTGGAAAGCAGCAGCCGGCTTGAACGGCTCACGGAGTTTAAGGTGGCATACGGAGGTTCCCTGAGGGCGGTAATGCGCTGTCTGGAACAGTATTTTCCAAAGATGCCGATAGCAGAGAAACGGCGCTTTTTGTACACCTTTTTTCCGTTCATGTTTGGGATCTATCCCTATACGGTGGTCAATGAGAAGCAGCGGACGGCTATGGAGCAGGCGGGCGTGAACTATGTGTTTATGACGATTTATGAGATCACATACAACTGTGTGAAAGGTCTGCTGCAAGATTAGGAGAAGGAGGGCTTACAATGCAATACACAAATTTAGGAAAATCAGAACTAAAGGTTTCGCGGATCTGCATGGGCTGTATGGGTTTCGGTGACGCGGCTGCTGGGCAGCATAGCTGGACGCTGGACGAGGCGCAGAGTCGCGAGATCATCAAACATGGTCTTGACCTAGGCATCAATTTCTACGACACCGCCATCGCCTATCAGAACGGCACCAGCGAGCAGTACGTCGGACGCGCGCTTAAAGATTTCGCGAAGCGGGACGATGTTGTGATCGCCACCAAGTTCACGCCCCGGACCCAGGAGGAGATCGACGCGGGCGTCAGCGGACAGAAGCACATCGAGAATTACCTGAACCAGAGCCTTATAAATCTCGGCATGGACCATGTAGACCTCTACATCTACCATATGTGGGATTACCACACGCCCATGGAGGAGATCATGGAAGGGCTGCACAACGTGGTGAAAGAGGGAAAAGCCCGGTACATCGGCATTTCCAACTGCTTCGCGTGGCAGCTTGCCAAGGCCAACTTTTACGCGAGGGAACAGGGACTTACGGAGTTTGTGTCCGTGCA
The DNA here is from genome assembly GCA_947632555.1 of uncultured Lachnospiraceae bacterium. Classification (GTDB taxonomy): domain Bacteria; phylum Bacillota; class Clostridia; order Lachnospirales; family Lachnospiraceae; genus Acetatifactor. The sequence continues at coordinate 18,721 of CANRPU010000008.1, read as the reverse complement.
GGGGCACTACAACCTGATCGCCCGGGAGGAGGAACGGGAAATGGCGCCCTTCTGCGCCGATCAGAATATTGCCATGACGCCCTACAGCGCCCTGGCCGGCGGGCGGCTCTCCAAACATCCCGGTGAAACGTCGAAGCGGCTGGAGCAGGACGCCTACGCGAAGTTTAAATACGACGCCACGGCGGAGGCGGACGGACAGGTCATCGCCCGTGTGGCGGAGCTGGCTGACAAGAGGGACGTTTCCATGACGGAGATCTCTCTGGCGTGGCTGCTGACCAAGGTGACCGCCCCGGTGGTAGGCGCGACGAAGTTCTCCCATGTGGAGGGCGCGGCAAAGGCGGTCGATCTGGAACTGACCCGGGACGAGATCGACTATCTGGAAGAATTATATATACCGCATGCGCTGGTAGGCGTCATGGCACAGAACGGGAAGCAGAAAGCCGGAAATGTAGTTTAGGATATTTTTAGTTTGGGAGATCATACAGGAACAGGCTGTCGGAACATTCGACAGAAAATAGATAACAGGAATATATTCAATAACAGGAGGAAAACAAAATGGAAAAGATCACACAGACTGCGGGCAGAGATCAGTTAGGCGGTTTCGCACCGGATTTCGCCCACTATAATGACGATGTTCTCTTTGGAGAGAACTGGAACAATCAGGACATTGATGTAAAGACCCGGTGCATGATCACCGTAGTGGCGCTGATGAGCTCCGGGATCACGGACTCCTCGCTGACTTACCATCTGGAAAACGCCAAGGCTCACGGTATAACCCGCGCGGAGATCGCGGCCATTGTCACTCACGTTGGCTTTTATGTGGGCTGGCCCAAGGCATGGGCGGTATTCCGTCTGGCAAAGGATGTCTGGAAGGAGGCGGAACTGACAGAAAAAGACAAATATCAGAACACGATCCTGTTTCCCATCGGCGCGCCAAATGACGGTTTCGCACAGTATTTTTCCGGACAGAGCTATCTCGCGCCCGTATCAAAAGAGCAGGTGGGCATTTTCAATGTGACCTTTGAGCCGGGATGCCGGAATAACTGGCACGTTCACCATGCTGACAAGGGCGGCGGACAGATCCTGATCTGCGTCGGCGGGCGCGGGTACTATCAGGAGTGGGGAAAAGAGGCCGTGGAAATGAATCCGGGTGACTGTATCAATATTCCCGCGGGCGTCAAGCACTGGCACGGCGCGGCGCCGGACAGCTGGTTTTCCCATCTGGCGATTGAAGTGCCGGGGGAAAACGGCTCCAATGAATGGCTGGAGCCGGTGGATGAAAAACAATATGGGGGCTTGAAATAGTATGAAAAAGATCACAGCAATTATACTCGCAGCTTTGATGACACTGTCCCTTGCCGCCTGTGCCGGGGGCGGGGAATCGGTCGGAAATAGCGGAGATATCGAACCGCAGCAGAGCGGCACGGAAAATGTGCAGATGCCGGAAGAATCTCAGACGCAGGAGCAGACTTCTGAATCAGGTATGACGCAGGAATCCGATTCGAACAGCTCCGTTTCTGAACCAGCCAGCGAGCCGGAGGGCAGTAAGATCCTGGTAGCTTATTTCTCCGCCACCAACAACACTGAGGGCGTGGCGCAGAAGCTCGCTGACGGACTTGGCGCTGACATCTATGAGATTGTACCGGAGCAGCCTTATACGGACGAGGATCTGGACTACGGCAATTCCGAAAGTCGTTCGTCTGTGGAGATGAACGATCCCAGTTCCCGGCCTGCAATTTCCGGTTCCGTGGAAAATATGGAGCAGTACGATGTTGTGCTCATTGGTTATCCCATCTGGTGGGGCGAAGCGCCGCGGATCATGAGTACCTTTATGGAAAGCTACGATTTCTCCGGCAAGACGCTGGCGGCGTTCTGCACTTCCGCAAGCAGCGGGTTTGGCAGCAGCGATTCGGCGCTTCGGGAGGCTGCGGACAATGCTGTATGGCTTGACGGACAGCGCTTTTCTGCCGGTGCGTCTGCCGAAGATGTTATGGAATGGTCAGACGGGCTTGGGATCAAATAAGGAGCAATATTATGAAGCAGTCAAAACAGATTTTGAAGCGGATCATTGACTTTGCCATGATCGTTCTTCTGCCGCTTCTGATGGCAGAGATACTCATCGGACAGGAAATCCATGAGTGGCTTGGCACAGGTATACTGGTGTTGTTCCTTGCGCATCATTTTCTGAATCTGGGCTGGTGGAAAAGTTTCCTCAAAGGGAAATACACACCGTCCCGCGCCTTTAGCACAACGCTTGATCTGCTGCTCCTGCTTGATATGATCGCATTATGTGTCAGCGGTATCATGATGTCGGGATTTGTTTTCCGTTTTCTGCGTATAAAAGGCGGGATGATCTTGGCAAGGCAGCTTCACCTGTTTGCCTCCCATTGGGGACTGATCCTTATGTCAGCGCATCTTGGGATGCACATGGAACTCTTATGGGAATGGGCAGAAAGCTGTTTCATCTGACAGAAAAAAGCGCGGCGAGGACGTGTTTTCTTCGCTTTGCTGCCGCTGTTCTGGCCATATATGGAATTTATGCTTTCATTGTGCAGCACATGACGGATTATCTGTTCCTGCAGACGCATTTTGTGATGTTCGACGAAACAAAAGCGGCAGCGGTCTATTTTGCGGAAACTGTTGCTGAGATGAGCCTGTTCGCGGCAGTGGCCTATTACATAAATAAGCTGTTTTGCGGGATTGGAAAAAATCTGGAAAGAAACAGGCAACCGGTCGTTGTTTAAAAGCCATAGCGATACTTGTTCCGGTATTTGTCTGCATCCTTGTTGCGGCAAGTCTAAATCTGCCCTCCCAAGGTGGGACGTGGCAGGGAAACCAGGCAGCGTCTTCAGCAGAAGGTAGTATGAACACAGAGGAAAATACAACAGACTCTTTTCAACAGGCGCCGGATGACAATACAGAGGAAAAGGAACAGATGCCTGATGGCGGTTCCAGTCAGCAGACAGTTACCGTAGAAGATGGCTTTGTGCTGGTCCACGGCGGCAGTTTTACAATGGGAAGTCCGGAGGATGAACCGTGGCGCTCGGCAGATGAAACACAGCATACCGTAACGGTCAGCGATTTTTATATCAGCCCTTATGAAGTCAGGCAGAGTGAATATGCGCAGATCATGGGAGAAAACCCTTCCAATTTCAGCGGGGACAATCTGCCGGTGGAGAATGTGTCATGGCTGGATGCCATAGCGTTCTGCAATGCTCTCGGTGAGAGAGAAAATCTCACTCCGCTTATACCGTTGACGATGGAACTGTCACATGGGACAGGAGCGCGGACGGCTGCCGGCTGCCCACTGAGGCAGAATGGGAATACGCCTGCCGCGCCGGAACGATGACGCCCTTTAACACGGAAACTTCCATTAGTCCGGAAGAGTCCAATTACTACGGCCATTATCCATACGAGATTGAGGACAACTATTTTTCACAGGAAAATCTCTCAACGAAACCCGGAGAGTACCGGCAGACAACGGTTGCCGTGGACAGCTTTTCTCCCAATGCGTGGGGGCTTTACAATATGCACGGCAACGTCAGCGAATGGGTGTGGGACTACTACGCCGGTCCGCAGCTTCTCGACCGCCTGCTTACCGAACACCCGGAGGTTGACTTTGTTCAACTGCAGATCAACTATGCCGACTGGAACGATCCGAATGTATCGTCCCGCGCAAACTATGAGGTCGCGAGGAAACACGGAAAATCCATTACCGTTATGGAACCGGTGAAAGGCGGCAAACTTGCGAATCCTCCGGCGGCAGTCAAAAAGCTGTTTCAGGAGTACGCTCCCGACATGTCACCGGCTTCGTGGGCGATCCGGTTTGTGGCAAGTCTGGACGGGATTATTACCGTGCTTTCGGGAATGTCCAGCGTGGAGCAGATGGAAGATAACCTTTCCTATATGAAGAATTTTCAACCGTTGAATGAAGAAGAACAGAAGATCATCCGGCAGGCGCAGAAGATTCTCGGCAGCCCGGCGGAAATCCCATGTACGGCGTGTCACTACTGCACGGACGGATGCCCGAAACAGATCCAGATCCCCGATATTTTTGCAGCGGCAAATCTGCAGATTGGAAACAGGCAGGCAACGCAGGCGAAAGAGCGTTACGCCAGCATATCGGAGGGACACCGTGCCACGGACTGCATCGGATGTAAACAATGCGAACGTGCCTGTCCGCAGCATCTGAAGATTACAGATTATCTGAAACAGTGCAGTGAAATATTTGGCGCATAGAGTTAAAAAATGAAATGGAAACAGGAGGAAACAGACATGAGTAAAACATTGGTAGCTTATTTTTCGGCAAGCGGGACAACCACAAAGGCAGCAAAGAGTTTTGAGCATACTTGATAAGGAATAGACGAAACTTCATATCCGGTGTTATACTAGTCATGCGGAGATACCTTTTTCTGAGTTGGTTTTGAAAGGGTATCTTCGTTTTTTAAATATTCAGTTGTAACATATGTATTGTAATCTTACAAACATTAGCATGCCCTATCGACCGTATTTGTTGCATTTGGGCGAAAAATGTAATATAATTAAATGAAATATTTGTCACTTGGTACTATGCGGAGAGGCTTGATATCTATGACGATAAAAATAATTAGTAATCCTTATACAAGAGAAATCAGATTTCTTACATATAAAGAACCATCACAGCAGTGGGAAGATATAAAAGAAGGAAATGTAAACAGCCGACTGAGAGAGGATGAGTCGGGACGGAATTTTTTGCCGTTCCGCATTAAGGAAATTATCGACACAATCATTGCAGAATATTACATAACAGATGGCGAAAAAATACACATCCAATTTGAGGGAACACAGGACGAATATACTGAGGTTGAAAATGTTTGTAAGGAGGATGATGTTAAGGATAAAATTATACTTTCCCGAACACATACTATCTTGGAGAATGCACGAACTATTTTCAAGCCGATAAAAGAAATCTTTTCAAAAGTTCAACCGGTAATTGAGAAAATTGTAAAGGATGATAAGAATGTTTGTAAGGACCTGAACAAAGTTTCCGATGCTCTCAATGATATTATCCCGATATGTGTATTTGGAAATTACAGCGCCGGCAAATCTACGTTCATTAACGCTCTTATTGGCGCAGAAGTTTTGCCTAGCGGTGGTGATCCTGTTACTGCAAAAGTGTATAAAATTGAACGCTCAAAATATTCTGATAACGCAAAAGTTAGATTTTCATACAAGAATGAAGAATTTGAAATTCTTTTTGAAGGAACAGATTATCACTTGTTGAAAGGAAATGTTGAAAATGAACTTATACAGGATATTTTCAATGCAATAAAAGGGAGCAAGGCAACTGATATGAACGCTTTTGTCAGCATTGCTCTTGAACTTATCAATGGATATGAGAAAGAGGATAAGGACGATATTGTCACCAGCAATGTTATTGAACTTGAAATACCCTTCTCGAAAAGCGGTATCTTTGGACAATCGTATAACAATTTCGTTATTTTTGACACCCCCGGTTCTAACTCAGAATCTAATATTGAACACTCGAAAGTTCTTGAAGAAGCGCTTGAAGGATTCTCAAATGGCATTCCTGTGTGGATTTCAACATATGAATCTATTGACAGCACTGATAACGCAAGTCTTTGCGAAAAAATTCTTGACATAAAGGCTCTGGATAAGCGTTTTACGATGATTATTTTGAACAAGGCTGACGGTTCTGATTTAGACGAAGGCGGTTTTTCGGCAAAGAAGAAACAAGAAATTCTGGAATACAATTCTGTTGAAAAAATGTATGCAAGCGGAATCTATTTTGTATCATCAATCATGGGGCTTGGCGCAAAGAATGACGGTATACTTGTTGATAAGCACTACCGAAAAATATATCGTTCTCAGCAGGAAATGTATAGCAACCCTGAAGATGAAGACTATGCTAAACTTTATATTTATAACATTATGCCGTATCAGATAAAGAAAAGTGTAGAAAAATATTCGGCTGATTGTCTTAATCTTATTTATGCAAACAGTGGCTTGTATTGTGTAGAAAAAGAAATGGAAAATTTCGCAAGTAAACACGCTGCATATAATAAGTGTCAGATGGTGTATATGTTTTTAAAGGATGTCATAGAGGAAACTGACAGAAGAATTGTATCAAGAACAGAGTCATTGAAGCATACTCGTGAAGCAAGACGCAAAGAACTTGAAAGTGCAAAAGCTTTTTTGATTGACAGGCTGAACAAAACAGCGGCTGACTCTGAATATGAATTTGACAAGGTATCCAAAACATTTGTAAAATCTTTTGTTTCCGCTAATCTTAACTATCGTTACGAAGTAGAAGCACTGGAAAATATAACGGAAACCTTACATAAACAGAATGTTGAAGAATGCCACTTTTCTATTCAGGAACAAGGATATGAAGAGTCAAGAAGCAAAATTTCTTCTAACGCCAAGAAAAATATTAAGGAAATATTTAAAGGCGAAGGGAAATTTTTGGATAAACTTGTAAAAATGAAAGATGATTTCGTTCATGATCATGCCGTATTAAAGGAAAGCGAATGTAAAAAAACTCTTGCTGAAAAGGCAATCGACAGGGAAACATCTGATGAACTTTTAAAAATTGTTATTGAGCAGTACAAAAATAATGTTCTTCTTGCACAGGAAATTCTCAATAATTCTATAAAAGAACATTGGTTACAAAATGCGCAGTCGCTTAGAAATATTCTGATAGAAATTATTACCGGCTCAGATGCACTTGCTTCTACACAACAGGAGGAATTATCAAATATTATTATGAGTTATAAGTCTTTATCATTTAATGACGATGCTGATAGCATTTTTATAAAAGCGAGATTCTTAAGGGGCAATATTTTTGGTTTCCATTTGTTAGATGATGAAAAACTTAACGTCAGAAAACTTGCTCGCAGTTACAACGATAAAATTGCAAAGACTATTTCAGAAATTTCAATCGAAATGAATGCAAGCTGTTACAACAGTTTTCGTGTCTGGAAAGAGAATCTTTCTGCTGTTATTGAGGAAAATATCACAGAATATAATCCACAGCTCAGAGATATGTCTTATATGATAAAGGAGGAAACCGAAAAAATAGCTGAACTTGAAGATAATCAGTCTACAATTCAGCACTCATTAAACGCTATCGAAGAGTTGATGTCTTGGAGAACTCTTGACTAAAAGGAGATATTTATGGGAATAAAAAATATTGTTAAACGAATAGGCAACCAAGCCGGAGATAAAGTAGCAAAGTTTTCTGCTTTAAGTCCGGGACAGGTTGCAGAAGTACAGTTTAAGCGTGAGGAATACCTCCTTGAAAAGCCTAATCTTGATGATGAGCTTGCTATAGATACGACTTGGAGAATGATGGCAGCATGTAGCGTTGAAATTTTCAATGCCTATCTGCCGCAAATCAAGGAACTTTACCTTCCTGTTCAGGAAGCTGCCGAATATCCGGAAAAATTCAATCCGGACCACAATATTCGCTACTTTAATATTACAAAATGGGTGCAGGACAAAAAGGAAAACTCACTTGAAAAGCTCGTTAATGTCTACGCTGTTCTTTCAAATGAAAACTGTAACATAGCATTGGTATTCAACAGAACGCAGAAAGGCACAAATGTGTATCTTGCTGTGGTGAATACTGATAATGCAGACAATAATGTAAATACCAATTCATATAAAAACAGGCTGATAGAGGCTATACGAGGAAATTTTCCCGGTGTTGAATGGAACAATGAAGGCATGGGCATTATTCCTTGTATGGATAATGACAGAGCATATTCTGTTGCAACAGCATCCAATATTCCAACTGAAAAATCTGAAAAATTCATAAGCCAGACTATAGAAAAGCTTCTTGACGGTATTATACCTACAGAAAAGAAAAATGAATATACTATTATTCTTCTTGCAACACCAATTCAAGATGTGGAAGAACGCAAACTGAAACTTTGTGAACTTTATTCGGGCATGGCTCCGTATGCTTCTTGGCAGACAAATTTTACATATACTGAAAATATGGCTCACGGTTCATCTGCGACAGTAGGTGTAAATATAGGAGCAAGTGCCGGTGTTCAGAATGGACAGAACAGTTCTATTACAGATTCTACCGCAGATACCGCGAATGAATCAATTACCGAAACAGAGTCACATTCTGATTCTTTATCGAGAAGTGAAGCAGTTGCAAATTCCGAGAGTAATGCTCATACAGATGGAACTAACAACAGCAGCACCACAAATGAAAGCTCTACTCACACTGATGGGATAAACAATACGCATACAGACAATTCCAGTAGCAGTGATAACGCAGGTGCAAGTTTATTCGCAAGTTATAGTCACACTTGGAATCAAGGGACATCGGACGCTGCGGGTACTTCTGCATCTGACGCACTTACGAAAGGCATATCCGAAACTCTTGGAGAAACTGCTTCTGATACTTTAACCAAAGGAATAACAAACACTTTATCCAAAACTGTTGCTCAGACTACAGGAACTGCTGTCGCAAATACGCTTGGTAAGGCTGTTACTAAGGCAATGGCAACCACAAAAGGTATATCAAAAGCGGTTAATTTCGGAGCAAATTTTGGGGCAAATTTTGCTCGCTCTTCAACAGTTACCGCAATGATAGGTAAAAATGAAGGTATTACGCAGACTTTCACCAATTTCAATATAAAGCACGCTTTAGAGCTTCTTGAAAATCAGATGAAACGTCTAGAGCAGAGTACAGCTCTTGGAATGTGGGATTTTGCGGCTTATGTACTCAGTGAAGATTATGATATTGCGAATAACGTTGCACATTCTTATCTTGCATTGACGCTTGGTGATGAGTCCTATATGTCAAAATCTGCTATTAATGTATGGAAGGGCAATGTTGAAGAAGAACGGGATATTGCAAAGGAAATCGTCGGATATATCCGCCAACTTCGTCATCCCGTTTTTGCTCTCAATGCTGAGTTTATTAAAGAGGACAGAGCATATAATGTATATCCGTCTATTGTAAATGCAACAACAAGTCTTTCGGGTAAGGAGCTTGCATATTCGCTCAACTTTCCTCAAAGATCAGTTGCAGGGCTTCCCGTATTTGAATGTGCAGAATTCGGCCGCAATGTTGTTACATATGATGATACAACAAGCGAAAAAAAGAAAATTGAACTGGGCTCAATATTTCATATGCACCATGAGGAAAATAGTACAGTTGCTCTTGAAAAGAATTCTCTTGCTTCGCACACCTTTGTTACCGGTTCGACTGGGTCAGGAAAATCAAATACAGTATACACGATACTTGACAAAGTAAGAAAAGATGGAATAAAATTTCTTGTTATTGAGCCTGCAAAAGGAGAATATAAGCATATTTTTGGCAATTGCAAAGATGTATCCGTTTATAGTACAAATGCTGAAATTTCACCGCTTCTCAGAGTAAATCCATTCTCATTCCCAAAAGGAATACACGTTCTTGAGCATCTGGATAGGCTTGTTGAAATCTTCAATATATGCTGGCCGATGTACGCGGCTATGCCTGCTGTACTCAAGAATGCAATTGAAAAATCCTATGAAGATTGTGGTTGGAATTTAGCAGAGTCCACGAACGACTATGGTGATAATCTTTATCCACAGTTTTCCGATGTTGTACAAAATATCAAGGTAATTATTGACAGCAGTGAATACGACATGGAGAATAAGGGCGCATACAAGGGATCGCTTCTCACAAGACTTAATTCTCTTACAAATGGCATAAATGGTCTTGTCTTTACAACCGACGAACTTTCTATGGAAACTCTTTTCGATGAGAATGTAATTGTAGATTTAAGCCGTGTAGGGTCAAGTGAAACAAAGTCGTTGATTATGGGTATGCTTGTATTGAAATTGCAGGAGTACCGTATGCTTCAAGGAAATATGAACGCTCCCTTGAAGCATATTACTGTTCTTGAAGAAGCGCATAATCTTTTAAAACGCACTTCTACTGAACAGGTTTCTGAATCGACTAATCTTCTTGGCAAGAGTGTTGAAATGATTTCAAATGCAATAGCTGAAATGCGCACTTATGGTGAAGGCTTTATCATTGCAGATCAGTCACCAGCACTTTTGGATATGGCAGCTATCAGAAACACTAACACAAAAATTATTATGCGGCTTCCCGATATTATTGATAGAGAGCTTGTGGGCAAAGCAGCAAATCTCGATGATAATCAGATTATTGAGCTCGCAAAACTTCCTTGTGGTGTGGCTGCTGTTTATCAGAATGAATGGATACAGCCGGTCCTTTGTAAAATTTCAAAATTTGATATGCCCGATACTCAATACAAATATCAGCGTGAAAAGAATGCAAAAACTGATACTAAAACTGACGATATGGTGAAGATTGCAGAGCTTTTAAGTAACGGTACAAAGATGAGCCGTGAAGCTGTTCTTACAGATGTTTTTCCAATACTCAAAGAAAATGATATTAAAGCTTCGGTGCAGATCTCAGTTGCAAAACAACTTGAAAATCCACCTAAGGAGCCTCGTATGACAAAACTTGCACCGATTATGTCTACATTGTTTCCAAAGGTAAAATCTGCTGTTATTTCTGCATACAACGATAATCGCGATGCTTCTGACTGGACAGCCCGTGCAGAAGAAGCGCTTTTAAATAATCTGTTGAATGAAATCAGCGACAGAACACGCAGAGATATTATTCAGGCGATTATTACTGATTATATTTATATTGAACTCGGCAATCAGGCTGATATGAAAAAATGGGCCGATAATGGAGGTTTACGATAATGGTCATTAAAGCAATATCTCCAAGCGAAATCAGTAAAGCTTCTGTTCCTGAAAATAAATACTTTGACCCTGATAAAAGAATTGATGTCAATCAAAAGCATAATATGGAAGAAAGTTCGAGATACGATGTAGATAAAAGAGTGACTGTAACAGAGAACATCGGAACAACCTTGAACGAAAGAGTTGATTTCGCCAGCCATAGTAAAGGCGAATGGTCTGGAGAACCCGGCAATTCGTCTTTTACCCCTGATTTACCTGAAGCTAAAGAAAGACTTAGTAAATATGGACAAGAGTGCATAGATTATAAAGAAGGGAATCCTGATTTTTCAAACTGCTCTGAGGCAATAGTTGAAATAGAAAATATGTCATCTGATAGGGCAAGTAATTTCAGGCAAGCCGACAAAGCTTGTGCTGAAAAATGGAATACTGAGGCCAAAGATAACCGAACAGATTGGATGGCGAAAGAAGTCAAAGAATGGCGAACAGAAAACATGTGTTCTTGGCATGAGCGCATTGATATGCAAACAATGGATTTAGTGCCAAGAGAGATACACGATGAATGCAAGCATTACGGTGGCGTAGCTGAATGTAAACGATTTGAAGTTATTGCAGAACTTGGAGGTGGATTTGATGAATAAAGAGGTTATAATATGGGATAGAAAGATTAACATTCATATAGACTATGACCTTTACGATAATGAAACAGCTACTGACGAACAGAAGCAAAGATTAGAGGAATTTATAAATAACACTTATCTGTTAAGTGACAAAACAGCTATTTATGATTATTGCATAAAAAATAATAGTAAAGAAATTGGAAATTATATAAATAATATATTCAAATATGTAACTCCAATTTCTATTTTAATACCCCGATCTGAACAAAACAAGCGTATTATTTTACTTTGTAATTATAAGTTTGATATTGAACATGGAATAGCGATAGTTTTTGAAAATAACATCTTTTCTAAAATTGTCAAGCAAGACGATGTTCTTTAAATTTCTGTATAAAAAGCAAAGAGCAGTACCGAAATTAAGAGATACTGCTCTGTTCATTTTTACTTCAACTATTGGTTATTTTATATATCTCATTATTAAGAACAATCATCAGTTCAAATATCCATCTAAAACCTTTCAAAACTAAATGCTCATTCCGATACGGATGATATGTTCCAACTATCAGAAATGGATTCTTAGATCTGATTTGGATTTTTGATTACCCCGCACTGCTTATGCTTTTATCATGTTTTATGCTGCGTTGTTATTTAATATGATTGATCTGTATTTCTGTCCTGTACTTTCTTGGAGGCAAATGCTACTCTAAAACGCGAAAGGAGGTAAAAACGCGTGGACCGGAAGAAGACAGGACAATTCTTAAAGGAGTTACACAATGCCCAAAAACTTACGCAGGCAGAACTTGGTGAAATGCTGGGGGTATCTGAAGAGAATTTTTTTCAAAAAGAATGTGCGTCATGTTTTTGATCGCGATTTTGGGAATGGCTGCTGTAGCGATAATACACAGTTTGAATTTGGAAAGAACACAACCCTATGTCGGCATCATGGAGGCCGTGCTGGGATTTATCCTTGGTACATTGCTGACAGGACTTTTATACGCCAGTCGTTATATATCCAAAGTTAGGGCATATAAAGCGCGCTTATTGAAAAAACTGCGGGGATTGAATTGATCGGAAAGCATACAGGATTCGTTTTGTGACTGAGCGGACGCGGCAGAAGGAAATTGGATGAACCGCTTTAAAGGAACAGTAGATTTCTTCCCGTTTGAGTGGTATAATGTCAAATACCGGGCAGGCGGCTGTCCGGCAGATCGGCGTTAGTCTTATGAGGATACATGACCTGTTTTGAGCCAGATAGACGGAGCAAAAAATGAGATCGGTCCCCCTTTCTGTATTATACCGTCCCATAACCGCCGCGCCTTTTGAGAGAAGCGGCGATTATCAGGAGATACCGCCATGTGACGTGTTAAAACCATATATTCGCTGCTTTTGGGGAACTCCCCGCCCGCGGACTTCATCCGATACGGCGGGGCGTCTTGTGATCCCCGATACCTGCATGGATATCATCGTCAGGATTAAGCCTTCTGACCACACGGTTACGGCCGGTTTCTGCGCGATGGACGAACATACTTATCAGTCGGGCGGGGAGGAAAGCGGTGCTGGCCTCTCAACCTTTGGCATCCGTTTTTTCTGCTGGAGCGCGGTGCTGTTCAGCACAGAGAGCTTCCGGCGCACGAAAAACCGGGCTTTTGATCCGGATGAATTTTTCAGGGGTATCACTGGGGAACTGACCGAAATCGTCGGTCGGTTTCATACATTGCCCGAAAGGGCGGGGGCGGCGGAGAAGATTCTTCTTCGCAGACTGAATCCAAACCGTCTGAACGGTGACCTGATGAATGCTGTCAGCGATATGATCCGATATGGGGGACGGATGAAAATTTCTGAAATTGCCAGAAGAAACGCCCTGTCGGAGCGGAATATGGAGCGGATCTTTTCAGAGCGCATCGGCGTTGGCCCCAAGACGCTTTCCAATCTGATCCGCTATCAGTTAGTATGGCAGGAGGTTGCCCGCGGCGGCGCGGATCTTCTGGACATGGTGGAAAAATACGGTTACACGGACCAGGCACATCTTTTGAACGATTTTCGGTTCCGTCACGGCATGACGCCGGCGCAGGCGCTTCAAAACGCCCGGTTCGGAACTTTATAATGCGGAATTTCCCGATTGTACGCGCGGAGATATGTCGGATTTTTACAAGACGGGCGGAGAAAAATTTTATAGAGTGAGAGAAGTACAAATCTTACGCAAAGGAAATTCTGACATGAACACTTTTGAGAACACTTTTGAAAAGGCCCGCGGATTTATCCTCCGCAATGCCCGCCCTCTGGATCTGGCAATGTTCCGGTATCACTTTGAAAACGGTTCCCGCGAAGAAGTGATAACCGCTCTGTCAGCCTATCAAAATCCTGACGGAGGTTTCGGCTGGGGAGTGGAAGCCGATAATTTTAATCCAAATTCCCTGCCCATGGGTGTCTGGAAAGCGACGGAGTATCTCCAGAAGATCGGCGGGATTAAACCGGAACACCCGATGATCCAGGGCATCCTGCGGTATCTGGAAAGCGGTGACGGCTTTGATGCGGCGCAGGACCAGTGGAAGAACACGGTTGCGTCGAACAATGACCACCCCTGCGCGGTCTGGTGGAAATATCCGGAAACGGGCAGTCTTTTTGAATACAATCCCACAGCCGCGCTGGCGGGGTTTTTGATCCGGTACGCCGCGCCGGATAGCGCTCCGCGGGAAAAAGGCATCCGGATCGCGAAAGCGGCGGCGGAATGGTTTCTAAAAGATGCTCCGGTGGAGCGGCACATAGCGGGCTGTTTTATCTCGCTGTATGAATATTGCGTGGAGGCCGGCGTGATGCCTTTCAACGGCGAAGCGCTGCTGGAAAAGCTGAAGGAGATTGTGGACAGGTCTATCTGCCGCGACGTTTCGCACTGGGACGCGTATATTCCCAGACCGTCGACGTTTCTGACCTCGCGCGGCAGCAGGTTTTACAGCGAAGAGCTTGAGGAGCTCTGTCGTGCCGAGTGCGAATATATCAAAAACACGCAGCTTCCCGACGGCTCTTTTTGTGTTCCGTGGACGTGGGGAAATGACCACAAGGAGTGGTATGTGGCTGAAAACTGGTGCAAGACCATCATCACCATAGAAAATATGCTGTTTTTACGGGAGTTCGCATCCCACGCAGAATAAGAAGATAGGTATTTCTTTTTGAACTGAACAAATCCTGCTTTTGATACATTCTTACAGCATCGTTTGCGTTTTGTACAGCAAGCGATGCTTGTTTATATTCTCTTTTTCTCCAAACCAGTTAGAAATTTTAAAATAGTCATTGACATGAAATCCCCAATATGTTACCCTTTAGTTAGTCTTAACTAACTAAAGGTCAGAGGCTGAATAGAAGGGCGAAGCGGCAATTCTGACAGAAGAGAATATTTCGGAGGAACAGTTTCGCACGGCTATGGAACCGCCCGGCTGCCATGTACTGGAAGTGAGTACTGAAGAATATGAGAGGAAAGGTCTGCCTGGTTTAACTCATGTGTGATTTCGATGAATACCTCGGTAAAGCCGTCATCATGTTCAGCGGCAGCGATGGAATTTACAATCTCACAAAGCTGGTTGCGGAGCAGTATGTAAAACGTGGCATGACAGTTCTCAAACTGGCGTATTGGAATGAACCAGGTCTGCCGGATGGTTTTGAAAAAGTCCCGGTGGAAAATATCGGCGGCCCGGTGCTGCCGCTCTACCCGGAGTACGATGTCATGTGGCCCTCCGAGCTGTCGGCAGAGCAAATCAAGGCGCTCAATGGGCTGTATTTCTATCCAAAGCCCGTACAGGAGCGGGCATTGCTTTTGGCTTGATCGATACGGAAACGGTGGTCAGGAAACGGAAGCTGTTTTTGCCCGGTTTCAGTATTGTGATACTGGTCTGGGTCGTGATTGCGTCAGTTGTGGCGGGGCTTGTTATCTTGATTTTTTGAGGAGGACAAAACAATGAACTGGCTACGAACAATCCTGGATGGGATCATCATTTGCATTGCGCTCAATGGAGTGGTGGCTGCGCGAAAAATACACCGACCGGCTCATGGTGCCGGGGACAGAAGATAACGAGATGTGGAAAACCGGGCCATGGATGAAAAAGTTTGGTATCTTCGATCATTGGGTCAAGGGGCCAATCGCTTGTGCTCTAATAAGCCTGATTTGCGCCGGGATTGGACTGCTCATCCGATAAAAATAAATGTAAAAGGAGTGTCACTATGTTAAAAATCACTTTGCAAGTAGACGGAATGATGTGCGGGATGTGCGAAAGCCATGTGAACGATGTCGTTCGCAAAACATTTCAGGTGAAGAAGGTCACTTCCTCTCACAGCAAAGGGCAGACCATTATTCTCACGGAAAATGACATTGACGAGGGCGCTCTGCGCTCAGCTATCGGTGCCACGGGCTATGAGGTCAAGGCGTTGTCCAAGGAGCCTTACGAGAAAAAGGGCTTTTCGCTGTTTCACAGATAAGAAAGGAGTGGTTTTACATATGTCGGAGCAAGAAAAAAATTTTTTGGAAATCGTTGACCTCACAAAATCCTTCGGCAGTGGAGATACCAAACAGGAGGTGCTTCGGGGGCTCAGCTTCTCTGTGGCAAAGGGAGAATTCTGCGTGCTTCTCGGTCCTTCCGGTTCGGGTAAATCCACACTGCTGAACATCATCGGAGGGATAGACAGCGCCGATTCCGGCTATATCTCTATCGGCGGCGATAAATTGAAGGAACTGGGAGAAAAACGCCTGACGCAGTACCGCCGCCGTCATCTCGGCTATGTCTTTCAGCAGTATAATCTTATTTCAAATCTGAATGTCAGGGAAAACATCGAGGTGGGAGCGTACCTTTCCGATGCGTCGCTGGATACAGACGAGCTGCTTCATACGCTGGGGCTTTACGAGCATCGCCATAAGCTGCCGAATCAGCTTTCCGGCGGTCAGCAGCAGCGCGTGTCCATCGGCAGAGCCATTGTGAAAAATCCGGATATCCTGCTGTGCGACGAACCCACAGGAGCGCTGGATTATACAACCTCAAAGGAAATTTTGAAGCTGATCGAAGAGATCAATCGGAAATACAAAAACACCGTTATTATGGTTACGCACAATGAGGCGATCAAAAATATGGCGGATCATGTGATCAGGCTGCGTGACGGCAGGGTGCGCCTGAACGAAATAAACACCCACAAGATTTCTGCCGATAAGCTTGAATGGTGAGGAGTGTGGCGGTATGAAAGGAAAAACAAAAAATCCGCTTACGAAACGTATTCCGAGAGAGCTTATCGGAGATTGGCGGAGGTATCTGGTGGTCAGCCTTTTTCTGATCCTTACGATCGGATTCGTATCGGGGATGTATGTTGCGAACGAAAGTATGCTGTCAGCGGCAAATAGCGGCGCGGAGAAATACAAATTGGAAGATGGGCATTTTGAGCTTGATGAAAAAGCGGATCCGGAGCTTCTCGGTGCGATTGCATCGGGAGAAAAAGCGGACGTCAAGGGTTACTATCTGAAAACGGCAAAATCAGAGCTTGACAACGCCTTTGAGGGAGAATTCCAAGCTGAATTTACGGAAGAATTTGACGCAGAATTTACGAAAAGCTTTGAAGAGTCCTTTGAAGCGCAGATCAAAGAATCCTTGATCTTACAAGGGTTGGATGACGCATCTGTGAGCGCCGCTCTGCCGTCTGCGATCGCTCAGGCAAAGGAAAGCGGCGCATATAAGACCGCTTTTGATGCCGCATACAGCGATGCATTTACATCCGCCTATGATGAAGCCTACCCAAAAGCTTACGACGAAGCATGGAGCAAGATCCTTACTGAGATTGATGAAAAATATGCCGATGCAGAGGAAAAATACGAGCTGAACGACGCAGATTTCCGCCCTGTTCCCGTCAGGCTCTATGAGAACTTCTATCGTGATGAAGAGGAGGATCATAACAATGACGGCGTGACCGACGGCTCTGTTCGCGTATACGTTAAAACGGACGATGTGAATTTAGCTTGCCTGATGGATGGCCGTTTCCCCCAAAGCGACGGCGAGATTGCCATAGACCGTATGCACGCCGACAATGTGGGCTTGAAGGTAGGAGATACCATTACAGTCGGCAAAAAGGAATGGAAGGTCGTGGGTCTTCTCGCCTATGTCAACTATTCCACGCTTCACGAAAAAAGCACAGATATGATGTTTGACGCACTGAAATTCAATGTGGCGATGACTACAAAGGAAGGCTTTGACAGTCTTTCAAACCCGATCCATTATGCTTATGCGTGGCAGTATATAAATTCCCCGGAGGATGAAACGGAAGAGAAGAAGCTTGCGGACGATCTTCTGAAGGCTGTACTTACCCAAACTGTTACCGCGGAAAATGAGCTTATCGATTATCTTCCCGCCTACGCCAACCCGGCTGTCAATTTTGCCTTCGATGACATGGGTGGAGATATGGCAATGGGCGGCGTGCTGCTTGATATTCTCATTGTGATTATCGCCTTTATCTTTGCCATTACGATCAGCAATACGATCGCGAAAGAATCACGAATCATCGGCACACTGCGCGCTTCCGGATATACAAGGGGCGAACTGCTCCGGCATTATCTTGCCATGCCGGTGATCGTCACGCTGATCTCGGAGGCGCTGGGTAATCTGCTGGGCTATACGGTATTCAAAAATGTAGTGGTTTCTATGTACTATAACAGCTACAGCCTGCCTGCCTATGAGACAGTGTGGAATGCTTCCGCCTTTGTGAAAACAACGCTGATCCCGCTTATATTGATGTTTATCGTCAATTTCTTCATCATTGCCCGGAAAATGAGACATACGCCGCTTGCATTCTTACGGCAGGATCTCAAAAAAGGAGGGCGCAAAAAAGCGATCCGCCTGCCGAAATGGAAATTTTTCACCCGTTTCCGTATGCGCATCATCTTCCAGAATGTTCCGAATTATCTGATCCTGTTCTTTGGTGTGCTTTTTGTCCAGGTTCTGCTGGCGATGGCGGTGGGAATGCCGAATACGCTTGACTATTACAAGGAAAACGCAAGCGATATGATGTTCGCGGATTATCAGTACATTTTGAAATCCTGTGAAGATGAAGACGGAAATGTGATCGTAACTTCAAATGACAGCGCTGAGAGATTCGCTCTGACTTCTCTGATACGAAAGAGCGATGCAATTAATGAAGATGTTTCCGTATACGGAATTGAGGAAGGCAGCAACTATGTGTCAATCAGCGGACTGTCCTCATTGCAGGAAAATGAGGTTTACATTTCCGGCTCTTTCCGGGATAAATACGGCGTTTCTATCGGAGATACCATTCTGCTCGATGAAAAATATGAGAGCAAGCAGTATGAATTCAGGGTAGCAGGTTTTTACGATAAG